>NZ_FNVP01000030.1 GCF_900108015.1 Flavobacterium urumqiense
AGAAATTAAACAATAGACCAAGAAAAAGATTTAATTTTGAAACACCTAATTATATGTTTAATCAAAAAGTTGCATTTATAACTTGAATCCTGCTTCTAAATAATGTCCGAAAAATAAATTCATTTTAATAAAAGAAAAGCATTTCATCGACAGAAGAACACTTTAATCGAAAATTCGTTTTTAAAATGCAACAATAAAATTTAAATACTTAACTTTAAGGTAGATAAGCCCAAATCTATGTTTCATATTAAAAAATAAAAAATTAACGATAAAATCATTTAAGCTCCCCTCCTTTTTTAATGGAAATGTTACACCTACAATAAATATTATTTTACTTCTAAAATTAACGTAGTTCAAGCTATGTAAATTTTAAAAAAAAATTAATTATTTGATTCTAAATCGTAGGTGCCATGAGAGAAAAATACTTTAATTTCCAAATAAATTCATCTTTTATAGTAAAAATTTCAAAAAATTATCAAATATTTTTGATAGTTTTATTTGCTTTTTTAAGTGTTAATAATAGTGTGGCGCAGACTGCGGGACCAAATAATGCGGGAATAGGAACTAATACCATTGGCACCGGAACAATTTCTTGGTCTAATCCAAATTATATTTTAGCTGATGACACTTCTTATTCCACTTCCATCCTTACTCTAGGACAAAGTACTCAATATTTACAAGGAACAAATTATGGATTTGCCATTCCTGCCGGTGTCGTAATTAATGGAATAGCGGTTTCAATCCTGCGACAAAGCAACGCATCTAGCATTAGTGACGGCAGAGTTCAATTGGTTAAAAATGGTATTATTGTAGGGAATAATTATGGTACTGCAGCGATCTGGTCAACTACAATGACCACCGAAAATTATGGTAGCCCAACCGATTTATGGGGGACCACTTGGACTGCAACTGATATTAACAATGCTAATTTTGGTATAGTGCTTTCCGCAGTAGCAAGTGCTAATGAAATTGCATCAGTCGATTATATGCAAATTACAATATATTATACCCCAGCTCCAACAATAACAAGTTTTACACCCACAAATTCCTGTATTGGTACTGCAACTTCAGTTGTACTAACCGGAAACAATTTTAATGGTGCAACCGCGGTGAATTTTAATGTTTTAGCAGCTTCCTATACTGTTAATAGTAATTCTCAAATTACTGCTGTATTACCTGCAACTGCTACCACTGGACCTATTACGGTAACTACCCCTTCTGGAACAACTGCAAGTTTAACTGACTTTACAGTAACGCCGAATAACACAATTTCATTGTCATCTGCTGCAGGTACAAATGCCCAAACAAAATGCATTTCTATTCCAATAACAGATATTATTTATACAACCACTGGAGCGACCGGAGCAACATTTAGCGGACTACCCGCGGGAGTATCGGGTAGTTTTAATTCCAATACAGTAACGATAACTGGTTCTCCTTCTGTTTATGGAACGTTTAACTATACAGTAAATTTAACAGGTGGTTGCGGAACAGTCAATGCGGCAGGAACGATAACAATTACTCCAAATGCCAATATTGCATCGGTAACAGGAACAACGCCACTTTGTATTGGTGCAACAGCAACTTT
>NZ_FNVP01000027.1 GCF_900108015.1 Flavobacterium urumqiense
TAATATCTTAACATACTGAGATAAAGAAAATAAAAAGTGTTGAGAAAGTTTCTTCCTCCCGCCGTAGCGGGAGGAAAAGCGTACATAAGCTTACGGGTTATTAGTACTACTCGACTATGACATTACTGCCTTTACATCTATAGCCTATCAACGTAGTCATCTCCTACGACCCTTAAAAGAAATCTCATCTTGTGGTGGGTTTCGCGCTTATATGCTTTCAGCGCTTATCCCTTCCAAACGTAGCTACTCTGCGATGCCACTGGCGTGACAACAGATACACTAGAGGTTTGTCCAATTCGGTCCTCTCGTACTAGAATCAGATCCACTCAAATTTCTTGCGCCCACAGTAGATAGAGACCGAACTGTCTCACGACGTTCTGAACCCAGCTCGCGTGCCACTTTAATGGGCGAACAGCCCAACCCTTGGGACCTTCTCCAGCCCCAGGATGTGACGAGCCGACATCGAGGTGCCAAACCCCCCCGTCGATATGAGCTCTTGGGGGAGATCAGCCTGTTATCCCCGGCGTACCTTTTATCCTTTGAGCGATGGCCCTTCCATGCGGAACCACCGGATCACTATGCTCTACTTTCGTACCTGATCGACCTGTATGTCTCTCAGTCAAGCTCCCTTATGCCATTGCACTCTACGCACGGTTACCAAGCGTACTGAGGGAACCTTTAGAAGCCTCCGTTACTCTTTTGGAGGCGACCACCCCAGTCAAACTACCCACCAAGCAATGTCCCCCGCATAACGGGGTTAGGCCTCAGACAAACAAAGGGTTGTATTTCAACAATGACTCCACAACGCCTAGCGACGCCACTTCACAGTCTCCAACCTATCCTACACATCATTTGTCCAAGGTCAATACTAAGCTATAGTAAAGGTGCACAGGGTCTTTTCGTCCCACTGCGGGTAAGCGGCATCTTCACCGCTACTACAATTTCACCGAGCTCATGGCTGAGACAGTGTCCAGATCGTTACACCATTCGTGCAGGTCGGAACTTACCCGACAAGGAATTTCGCTACCTTAGGACCGTTATAGTTACGGCCGCCGTTTACTGGGGCTTCATTTCAATGCTTCTCCGAAGATAACATCTCCACTTAACCTTCCAGCACCGGGCAGGTGTCAGGCCCTATACTTCATCTTACGATTTTGCAGAGCCCTGTGTTTTTGATAAACAGTCGCCTGGACCTCTTCACTGCGGCCAGCATTGCTGCTGGCGACCCTTCTCCCGAAGTTACGGGTCTATTTTGCCTAATTCCTTAGCCATGAATCTCTCGAGCACCTTAGGATTCTCTCCTCGACTACCTGTGTCGGTTTGCGGTACGGGTACTTATTACCTGAAGTTTAGAGGTTTTTCTTGGAAGCCCTTAGGCGCACTATCTCTTTGTCCGAAGACTCCGAGTACTATCGTATTTCCCCAAAACCCGTGGATTTGCCTGCGGGTTTTATAGGTAGGTACTTCAACGAACTATTCCGTCAGTTCGCGGCGCTTTCATCACTCCGTCACCCCATCACAGTAATAACTAGTACGGGAATATTAACCCGTTGTCCATCGACTGTCCCTTTCGGGTTCGCCTTAGGTCCCGACTAACCCACAGCTGATTAGCATAGCTGTGGAAACCTTAGTCTTTCGGTGTGCGGGTTTCTCGCCCGCATTATCGTTACTTATGCCTACATTTTCTTTTCTCACCGGTCCAGCATACCTTACGATACACCTTCTACCCTGTGAGAATGCTCCCCTACCACTTCGTAAATAAATACGAAATCCATAGCTTCGGTAATATACTTATGCCCGATTATTATCCATGCTCGTCCGCTCGACTAGTGAGCTGTTACGCACTCTTTAAATGAATGGCTGCTTCCAAGCCAACATCCTAGCTGTCTGGGCAGACAAACCTCGTTCTTTCAACTTAGTATATATTTGGGGACCTTAGCTGATGGTCTGGGTTCTTTCCCTCTCGGACTTGGACCTTAGCACCCAAGCCCTCACTGTTATGAAACATTATATAGCATTCGGAGTTTGTCAGGAATTGGTAGGCGGTGAAGCCCCCGCATCCAATCAGTAGCTCTACCTCTATATAACTTTACGCATAACGCTGCACCTAAATGCATTTCGGGGAGTACGAGCTATTTCCGAGTTTGATTGGCCTTTCACCCCTACCCACAGGTCATCCGAAGACTTTTCAACGTCAACCGGTTCGGACCTCCACTGTGTGTTACCACAGCTTCATCCTGCCCATGGGTAGATCACACGGTTTCGCGTCTAACACTACTGACTAAAGCGCCCTATTCAGACTCGCTTTCGCTACGGATCCGTGGCTTAACCACTTATCCTTGCCAGCAACGTTAACTCGTAGGCTCATTATGCAAAAGGCACGCCGTCACCCCACGAAAGGGCTCCGACCGCTTGTAAGCGTATGGTTTCAGGATCTATTTCACTCCGTTATTCACGGTTCTTTTCACCTTTCCCTCACGGTACTGGTTCACTATCGGTCTCTCAGGAGTATTTAGCCTTAGCGGATGGTCCCGCCAAATTCAGACAGGATTTCTCGTGTCCCGCCCTACTCAGGA
>NZ_FNVP01000026.1 GCF_900108015.1 Flavobacterium urumqiense
TCAGTGTTCAGTGATCAGTGTTCAGTAATCAGTGATCAGTTTCATTTGGTCAGGTTTTAGTGATCAGCCTTAGTCCAAGAGTTCAGTGTTCTGCTTTGTTAAGGGTTATGAAAAGCAATAATGGTTGCGGTGTTGTTTTTGCGGTGCAGGAAATTGTGCTTTTTTCGTTCTTGTTTTGCAAAGCCGATGAATAGGAATGTCAGGTGCAACTGGTTTTCTAATGGTTTGTCGGTTGATAGTATTATAGTTTGTTTTTCGGATTCTTTATCCAATATTATTTCATCGCTGTAACAAGTATCGAAGCTGTCGTTCTCGTAATCCCAGTTTGCTGTGGCTAATGCGAAATGTACATGGGTGGCTTCTTCCGGCCAATCCAAATGTTCCTTAACAATTAAATCAGTGAGTGTGACTGTTTGATTCTCCGGAGTGGAGTGCTCCTTTATTTTAAGAACTTTGTCCAAAGGTCTTAGTTTGTTACTTTCAAAAAACAATAAGAATTTCTTGCCATCACTAGTTTTTAATCCTTCTGCCAGTGTTCGTTGTCCCTGTGGTTGAGTACTGTCCTCCTGAAGAATTTCGAAAAGTAGTTTGTTAGCCCTGCCAGCGACACTTCCGTCTTTTGCCAGTTTGTTGAAACGAACTGCCAGTTGTCGAAACAGGACTGATTTTTTTGAGCATTGACCAAATTCCTGTGCTTGATTTCGGATCCTGTCGAAAATAGGATTGTTTTTGAATTCTGTAGATGTTATCCCTGTTTTTCCTCTCGCCCGCGCATAATTCTTCCCATCTGCTGTTACTACAAAGTTAATGTCGTCTATGGTTCCTTTGATTAAAAAGGGTGCTACTACTTTTGCCATACTTTTTTCGTTGTTGGTTATTCGTTTTTTGACTTTTGTTTTTAATGTTTAGGACCCTTACATCATTATTTGAACTGCTTGTTGAACAGGTGTTGCGATCTTAGAAAAGTACATCAGCCGTTTTTGGTTGCTTTAAATTCTATCCGATTATACAACGCAAAACATGTTCCATTTGAAGCCCTGAATAGTCACAAAACTCCTCTATGGAGAGTAGTTGATGTGGCTCTTTATTCAAGTTGGTTTTGATCTTATGAAGATACAACCTTGCTTGTCTGTATGTTTTACCGGTAATACGTTGTACATCTTTTGGATAGATACATACCCTGATGTTACTTGCAATCACATTTTTTATTTTTAATAGCTTACCAAAGTCGGTGGACTTTGTACTTGTTAAACCCGTCTTAGGGGTTTTATTCTTTTAAAGGGTGTAAAGTTATGAAAATTAATTACTTATGAATTGACTAAAATAGGTAATTGTAGGCCTTTTAGTACCATTATCGACATCGGCTTTTTGAAAAGTGATTTAATTGATTTAACCTTTGTTGAAATCATTCCCGATTTAGTTGCAACAAATATTCAGGATGAACGAGTGGTAAAATTATTTTCAAACTTAAATTTTAGTTATTATGGCAAGACAGAAAGGCATAATTAAATTAAAAGGTACTATCGGAGATATTACTTTTTACAAAACCAAAGATGGTCATTTGGCACGTGAAAAAGGGGGTGTTGATGCGAGTAGAATTGCGAACGATCCAGCGTTCCAGAGAACGCGTGAAAATGGTTCTGAATTTGGCCGAGCAGGGAAGGCCGGTAAAACCTTACGAACGGCATTGCGTACCTTACTCTTAAATTCTGCCGATAGCAGAATGGTGAGCCGACTTACTCAAAGAATGGTTAAGGTCATTCAGGCTGATTTAACTAATGAACGCGGTTTGCGTAATGTAATTGACGGCGAGGCAGAATTGCTTGTGGGATTTGAGTTCAATATTGGTGGGAAACTGGGAACCACTTTATTTGCGCCGTTTGTTGGAGGAATTGATCGAGTTACTGGAGCAATCATTGTTGATTTAGAATCGTTTATTCCTGCCAATATGATTGCAGCTCCAGGTGGAACCACCCATTTCAAAATTATATCAGCCGGTGCTGAAATTGATTTTGAAGCAGAAGTGTTTGTTACTGCCACTTCAGAAACGGCAATTCTTCCTTGGGATATGACTTCAACTGTAGCTATTAGTCATTTGAATGCGGTAACTCCCAACAGTACAAAACCTTTATTTTTAGCTGTTGGAGTTGAATTTTATCAGGAGGTAAATGGTCGAATGTATCCATTAAAAAATGGCTCTTATAACCCATTAGCGTTGGTACAAGTTAGCGGACTGTAAGATGGTTTTAGTACTATCCAGAACTTATTTCCCTGAGGGAACTAACGGAAAACTTGCTTGTAACGGACAATTTATCTGTTGTACCATTGAATTGCCTTGGAGAGAAAATAGAAAGAGGGTTTCCTGTATTCCAGAAGGGTACTATTTACTGCGAAAGCGATACAGTCAGAAATTTCAGTGGCATATTGAAGTGGTTGCTGTTAAAAAACGAAGTTCTATTTTGTTCCACCCTGCTAATAATGCCCTGATGGAATTGAATGGTTGTATTGCTCCTGTAACTCAACTTTCCGGGGCTGGTTTAGGTTTGCAATCGCGACAGGCTTTTGCTAAAGTAAAAAATGTAGTTTATGAAGCTTTAAAGCAATCCGCAATAGTTTCATTAATTGTTCAATCTTAAAATTTATACTTATGAATATTGTAAAAAGGGCGAAAGCTCGAACTCCGAAATTTTTTAAAGTGTTGCGAAATATCGGATTAGCAATGGCTGCTGTTGGCGGTATTATTTTGACTGCGCCCATTGCCCTTCCTGTAGTCATCGGTTCGGTTGGTGGGTATTTAGCGGTTGTCGGAGGTGTGCTATCGGCTGTTAGTCAGCTTACTGCGTCCTACGATGAAGACCCTAATGTAGTGCAAGATGACAGAGAGTAATCCTACCCTGATGGGTACTGCAGGAGGTACATTTTTGAGTGTTATTCCGAATTTGAATTCGGAGGATGTTTTGAAAACTGTTTTATTGGCTGCTGTTGGAGCGATAGTTAGTTTTGGAATATCGATGGTACTTAAATTTGTAATTAAGAAGTACAAACGGTAGTTTAGTTCTGGATTTAGAACCAAGAATTAAACAAAATGGAAGCCCAAACCGAAAGGAATGGGCTTTTTTTCATTTGTAAGGAAGGTTAAAGGAAATAAGTTTATTGTTGCTATTGTTGTTTTTGTTGATGAGGATAATTTTTATTTTTTCTTGATTACTAACGCGTTAATAATTTATTTGGAGTTCATGATCTTCGATTTCAAAAGAAATAAATAATAAAGCTTATGCTGTCGTTACACGTTTTTTGTTTAATAATAGATTCTTTTCTTTTGTCTTGATTACTCACGCGCTAATAATTTATTGGAATTCGTGAATCTTTGATTTCAAAAGAAACAAAAGATCAAGCCTGAAAATAAAAAGCTTAAAAACGATTTTAATTATTTACCTGACTGCCACTGGCAGTCCTCCTTTTAATTTCAAATATTCCGCACCCCGAGCCGTTCGTCCTGCGGACTCAACTCGCGGAGTGTTGCCACTTCACTTCTTCGTTGTTTTCTAATGCTTTTAATTTAAGGGCGGTCTTCGATTTGTCATTTCGACGAAGGAGAGATTACACAAGTAGCTAAAATTCTAAATAATCTTATTTATTTCTTCTAAACAATTTTTACTTTTTTCCTTAATGAAAAAAGTAACAAAAAAATCAAGCCTCAATATTTTTACACCAAAAATCATCGGACAAATTTCTCTATCGCAACCCCAGCCGCTCGTGTTTTACACTCGACTCGGGGGTCACTCCCTTCTGCCAGCGCTGAAATTCTTACCGTGATTTTCTAGTCTAAAAAGATAAGGGCGAGTAAACAATATGTGTATTTTACGGCGGACACGACCTCTAACAACTTACACTAAAAGGCACAATTTGAAAGCTCAGTTTTAAAAAATAAATGTTCCCTCAAAGAGAAACCGCTCACGTATTCCCCTCTTGAGAGGGG
>NZ_FNVP01000025.1:0-2295 GCF_900108015.1 Flavobacterium urumqiense
TAATCGGTATTTTGTCCCAACTGTAAAGAGAATTGAAAATTTAGAATTCTTACTAAAAAAGGTTTCGATACATTTCTATTGTGTTGTATTGCATAAAATCCCGAAGTTTCGTGACTAATTTACGTTTTGAATTTGGACACGCAATAGGTCTATTACATTGGAGTTTGTGTTTTTTTGTTCCCTTTAGATTTAGCTGACAGCGAAAAAGAACGTTAGCTATTTTTGTTTTACACTCTGACCCAATTTCTTTGATTACTGATTTTTGATTGCTTTGCCAGTTCGCTCTTTCATGCACGGGTAACGATTCGTGATTTCAGCTGTTGTAGTTGACCTAGTTTTAGTTAACAACACCAAATCAGGGCGGCGCTTAAAAAAGAATAGGCAAAGAATATTTGCAATCGTTACTCTTCATTCTAAAATCTTTTACCTTATTGATATTGCTCCAGCTCTAAAGAGAACCGAAAATGTCGCATACTTTTTCCATGCTTTTTTATATCTCATTGCTATTTGTCCCCTATTACATATATTTGTACGTTAAAAAGACAGTTTTGTTAAAATATTTAATATTTCATGGAATTATATAAAAGCAAAATGGCTAAATTGCAATTCTAATCAGAAATAGCGACATGTTATCAGTAGGCAAAATGCATTTTGAAATATCAGAAAGGAAGATGATTCTTCGCCTTTTTGATATTTTATCTATTTTGTTGGCTTTGTTTGTCGTAGGGCACTTTTTTGAATTTGACTATTTTAGAATTATAACGGCTGATTTTTACTGGACTCTTGTTTTAGTTATTTATCTCAGTCTTTTTGGTACTATATTCGAAATGTATAATCTTCAGGTGGCCAGCAATCATTTTCAAGTTTCGAGAAGTGCTATTCTCACTGCCACTACTACGGTTTCCATCTATCTGCTGACTCCTTTTTTTTCTCCTGAATTGCCATCTAAAAGAATACAAATCTTTTTGTTCTATTTGGTTGTCTTTATGTCTTTGTTTTTGTGGCGTATGTTTTATGTGAAGTTTCTGGCATCTAACCGGTTTCTTCAAAACGCGTTATTAATATGTGATCAGGAACAGGTAGAAGAATTAATTCTAGGCTTGGAGAACATTGACCCACATTATAAAATTGTTGCTTTTGTTAGTGCTGATACTGCCGAAGAAGATACGACTGCCTATCACTATGTACAACAAATAAAAAGAGAGGCTTTATTTTTGTTTGTAAAAGAAAATTCTATTTCTGAAATTGTGATTGCCTCCCAAAAAACGGAAGGCATTACTCCTGAACTGTACCAGCAACTACTTCACTTATTAGAGTCGGGGAGTATCATCCGGGAGTATACCCAAGTGTATGAAAGTAAAACACAGCGCATTCCGGTTCATTATATGTCTAAAGATTTTTACCGCTATTTCCCTTTTAGCAGAAGTAATCACAATAAGCTGTATTTGTTACTAATACGGTTTTTTGAAATCGGTGTTTCCGTACTTGGATTGTCTGTTGGAGTGCTATTGTTTCCGATAATAGTAGTAGGTAATGCGATAGGGAACAGGGGCAAGTTATTTTATACCCAAGAACGGGTGGGCAAAGATGGGGTCGTATTTGAAATTTTAAAATTTCGGACGATGATTTGTAATGCCGAAACTAATGGAGCCGTTTTTACTACAGTCAATGATTCCAGAATAACTTTTTTTGGGAAATTTTTAAGGAAATCCAGAATAGATGAATTTCCTCAATTTATCAATATTTTGAAAGGGGATATGGCCGTTATAGGTCCACGTCCGGAACGCCCATTTTTTGTCAAAGAAATAGCTGAAGTGATGCCTTTTTATGAAACCAGACACATTATAAAACCAGGTTTAACGGGTTGGGCTCAGGTTAATTATTCTTATGGTGATACGATTGAAGACAGTTTGATAAAGTTGCAATACGACCTTTATTATATCAAACACCGAAGTGTTTTTCTGGACCTGAGTATCGCTTTTAAGACTATTACCACGGTGTTGTTTTATAGGGGGCAGTAGTAGTAAGCGAAGTTCGATTTTCTATTACGGATGCTCGATATTCCTTATAATTGTTGTTCATTGTTCTAGGCTCAAAGGGGGTAATTGACATGTGGATTTTAATATAAATAGCCTTTATGTTTTTATAATAGTGATGATTTGTAATCATATAGCTAAGGAATGTCGTTCTCTCAAAACAAACTGTACCTATAAAATACGTTCTCATTTTGTAATTTTTTGAACCCAAAAACGACAATGATTACGGGGTGGTATTCCCCTCTTGAGAGGGGCTAGG
>NZ_FNVP01000025.1:3750-4540 GCF_900108015.1 Flavobacterium urumqiense
GTATTCCCCTCTTGAGAGGGGCTAGGGGTGTGTCCTTTTTTCAAAACAAACAACATTATTTTGAAACTAAAACCTATAAAGAATGCGGGATCATATTTGTCCCTTGAAATTTCCGGCTAGTTCCAGTAAATTCGTCTGTTTTATTAAAGTGTGCAAAAATTATAATTAAAAACCTTATTTTTAACATATTGAAAACGCTGATAGGTCTATTATGTCTAAAAGAAAAATCATACCCTACAACCCTAAACTTAAAGAATTTGCAAGACAACTTCGTAATAATTCGACAGAAACAGAAATTTTTATGTGGTTAAAATTAAAGGGCAAGCAGATGTACGGTTATGATTTTCATCGACAAAAACCTATTGATAACTTTATTTTAGATTTTTTCTGTTATGAATTAATGTTAGGGATAGAAGTAGATGGCTATTCTCATGAGTTTTTAGAAGTATATAATAGAGATTGTATAAAGGAAAAAAGAATGAATGAGTTCGGAATTACCGTTTTGCGATTTAGTGATGAACAGGTCTTGAAGGATATGGAGAATGTTATAATGGCTATCGAGTTTTATATTTATGAGTACGAAAAACACACCCCTAACCCCTCTGAAGAGGGGAATTGAAGAGTGGGATTACGAGGTGTAAATAACTTTTGGTTTTTATGATATGTTTTGAACAACAGATCTTTAGCTGAAAAACACACCCCTAACCCCTATAACTCCCGTTATTATTTAATTTTGGAGTCGTTGAATCTTCGATTTGAAGAGGGGAATTGAGGAGTGGGATTACAAGTG
>NZ_FNVP01000024.1 GCF_900108015.1 Flavobacterium urumqiense
GGTCATTTTGCTCCGGAATTGGGTGGTCATTTTGAATTGGAATCAGGTGCTCACTTTAAATTGGAATTGGGTGGTCAATATCACTGGAATTTGCAAACACCCGAAGAAAATAAAAAAATTTCCAGACAGAAATTATACGATTTGGTCTGGTCAAAGCCAATGACGGAATTGGCTAAAGAATACAACATTTCAGATAATGGACTCCGAAAAATATGTAAAAAACTGGACATTCCATTACCTCAATTAGGACATTGGCAAAAATTGCAATATGGCAAAAAAGTAAAAACAATACCACTGCCAAAAGACTTTAAAGGAGAAGAGACCATTACGCTAAACGAGAGAAAAGAAGAAAAAGATAACGAAAACAATGTAATATCAGAATACCACAAACTGCTCAAACAAATCACGGCGGATACTTCACTTTCCTTCGATGTTCCAGATAGGCTTTCAAACCCTGACAAATTAATTAGTGAGGCCAAAGAAAACTTTACTACTGTAGCCAAAGAAAAATACGGCATTTATAGAGGCATAACAACAACTTCAAATGGTATATTAAGCATAAGTGTTGCTCCAAAAAATTGTAGTAGAGCTTTGCGAATTATGGACAAAATGATAAAACTGTTAAAGCAAAGAGGCCATAATGTAATAGTCAAAGAAAATACTACTTATGCTGTTGTCAAGGGGGAACAAATTAAAATCCGACTTAAGGAAAAAATAAAAAGGGTTATAACAAAAGATGAAAAATATAGTTGGAATAATACTGATTACGTTCCAACAGGCATTTTATCATTTAAAATTGATGAGTATCCTGAAAAAGAATTCAATGATACCATCAATCTAACTTTAGAAGAACAATTACCAAAAATCCTGACCAAATTAGAATTGGTTTCAGAACAACTAAAAAAACGACGAGAGGATATAGAAAATAGGCAGAGAGAGTACAGAATAATCAAGGAAGCAGAAGAAGCCATTAAAAAAAGAAAAAGCACCGAAATTGAAAACTTCAAAAAATTGCTGGACGAATCTGAAAGATGTAAAAAAGCGGTAGATATGAGAAACTACATCAAACAAATTGAAAACAACGCAATCAAAGATAATAACCTTTCAGAAAAACTTACCAATTGGATAAATTGGGCAAACAACAAGGCAGATTGGTATGACCCTATTACCAGAAAAGAAGACGAATTATTAAATGAGAATAATATTAACGATATACTAAACCCTAAACAACCAAACTCTTATTACAGATAGACATAAAAAGATATTTCAGCTATAGATAACTCATACAATCAATTAGTTTTATCAAAATAATCATATATAAATTAAAATGGCATCAATTTTATAATTTATGAAACCAAAGAAACACGTTTCCAAAAAGGGCATTGCACTCAAATGTTTTTTGTCACAAATTTTTACTCTTTTTGTTACAATTAAATCAATTATTTTGTCGCAAATATCCCTTATTTTCGCGACAAAATATCAGAAATAATTCAAGTCTACCTATTGAAAACAAAGCGTTTACAAAAACAAAAAAAGCCAACAGGGGTTCGCAAAAAATGATGGGTTTGGATTAAAAAAATAATGCAAAAAGCACTTCCTGAAAAACAATAAAATAAAAAAATAATGAAAATCCAATATTGTTCCGACTTACATTTAGAATTTCCGGAAAACAAAAAGTATATTCTTGATAATCCAATAGAACCAATAGCGGACATACTAATTTTTGGCTGGAGATATTGTGCCTTTTAAAATAATGGATGACCATCAAGATTTCTTCAATTACATTTCAAGACATTTCAAAATGACTTTTTGGATACCTGGAAATCACGAATATTACTATTACAGAGTAGATAATAGTGGCGTTTTGGACACAAAAATTAGAGAGAATATCTTTTTAGTAAACAATTGCATAAAAGAAGTTTCCGGAGTTAATCTAATTTTTTCTACGTTGTGGTCCAATATTTCACAAGCCAAACATTGGACTATTCAACAAGCAATGTCTGATTTTAAAGTAATCAAATACAAGGATCGATTATTTAATGTAGATGATTATAACTTGCTGCACCAAGAGAGCAAAGAATTTCTACAAAAAGCATTAGCAATAAAATCAGACAATAAAACTATTGTTGCAACACACCACGCGCCAACTTTTGTAAATTATCCCGAAAAATATCTCAATAGTAAAATAAACGAAGCTTTTGCGACCAACTTAACGGACTTAATAGTAGACAGCAATATTGATTATTGGATTTATGGACACCATCATTCTAATGTTGGAGATTTCCAAATCGGAAATACTAAATTAGTTACCAATCAATTAGGATGTGTCAAGTATAATGAAAACATTGGATATAATAATAAAGCCATTATTACAATATAGATATTAATAATACAATAAATTGGTATTTAGTATAACAAACCTATACTGGGATAATAAACCAATCAAGTTTATTATGCAATTCTAAGTTTGTCTAACATGGGAATCTATTTTTGGAAGATCAAAAATAAACAAATCATTATTTCAAACAATCGAAGAGAATTCAATTAAATCTTGGCAATTGGTTTCCCTTTTATAGAGGCTTCAACTAAATAGGCAATAAATCTGGCAAAGGGTTCAATATTCTGATCCACACTTGCCTGTTCAAGGGCGTCCATGTAGGTATCTCTTTCTTCAACGGGTATTACGGTCCATGGATAGCCTCCGGAAGACAACATGGCATTCATCAAAAAGCGTCCAATCCGCCCATTTCCATCCATATAAGGATGAATAAAAACAAAAATAAAATGACCCAATACCGCCCGAACCGATGCTTCTTCCTCTTGCTCCAATAATTCAAAAAGAGTAGGCATTACATCTCGTATTCCATCTCTATTTATAGGAACATGTTTAGACTGACCAATATAAACCTGATGTGTTCTATAACCGGCTAAATCAGAAGGCTTCAACAAACCAATGGCAACACTGGGTGCAAACAATTCTCGATACCAGTCTCCATGCTCCTCATCAGCTACTTTTCCGGCATTTTTACCGTCTAAAATTTGACTAACACTTATTTTAACAGCATTAAAGGCTTGCCAATAGCCTCTGGCTGCCATGGCATCACGTTGTTTTCTGTCATCCTCATTTTCTTTAGCATTCCATGTCCCACTTCGAACCCTTTCAATCAGTTCGGGAGTTACTCGGTATTTTTCAATCGATAAAGAGTGATAGGCATCAGTGATATAAATTTCTTCAATACGTTTTAAATAGCCCGCTTTGTCATTAGGTATTCCCAAAGATTTTGGAAAAACGGCAATAACTACCTTTCGCATCTCATGCCACATCAACCGTATTCTGTTAACATAAGGAGACCGTTCCCGAGTCGACAAAGTTATGGGTGTTTTTTGCTCAAACGGATCCACTTCTCTAACATCATAACCCGCAGATTTCATTGTTTTCTGAATGTCATTTGCAATTTTATCCTGACCTATATTTCTAAAAGCACCTATAATTCTTCCGGCTTTTAGGCTATGCCCGCCATCAAGTAGTATTCCTAATAGTTCCGATGCCTCACCAATTAGACTTAAAGCAGTTCTGACATCTGTTGGATTACTTGTAAATAAAGAAGGGGAACAATAAACAATAGAAGAAGCCAAATTTAAAATTCTAAGTCCCTTTATAATCTCAATCGATTCTATGTTCAACAATGGAGATTTCATGGTAAACAAAGTGGTGTTAAAAAGTAAAGGGGTTAGGGAATTATTCCCTTTTGTGGATCGAATAATCATTTGATGAGGTACGGAATCATTCCCGGCATGCATCAACAAGGATTGGTCTGCAGCAACACAATAATCATCTCCATAACGATCTTTTAAATACCTCGAGCAAAACCCCCAATAGGAAGTGTACCAAGAGGTGCTATCTCCTTTTTTTTCATCATGAGGAACAGAGATATACCATCCTTTAAAAACTTCACGAATAAAACCTTGATCTATCAAGCGTTCTTTATGCACCCGACTCAAATCCGTTGCTTTGATACCAACTATTTTTTGGTCCTGCAGCTTTTGAAGCAATTCCAATGATGCAGCTAATTTTTCTCCTGGTGTTGCCATTTAATACCATTTATATTTATTATACTGTTCGATTGTATAATCGGTATAATTTGTGTTTTAAGCATTGTATTATGCTGTGGGTTATTTATTAAATTACGCTGTGTTAATATTATTATATATTGACGTGCGTTTGTTATTATATAATGCAAATATACAAAATGATTTAAAATATAAAGAGGATGAACTGAAAAATAATTGTTTGATAATCTCAAAATAATTAAGATTAGTAACAGAATTAGGAATTTTAAAAATACTGAATCAAAAGGCTCAGGTGCTTTTATGAGTTTGATTAATCGCCTCACAATTGCCCCATTAAAAGTAAAATCAGTTCCAAAACAACATTTCCGTTCCAAACAACACGGGCAATATAGCGGTCTCTCTCCGGTCGTTCTCTTTGTTCCGTTCGGCAGCTCCAGTCAGTCAACCTTACATTTTCACAAGAACGCTTTTGGTAATTAAGCAACTTATTATTTCAATTTAATAATAAGGTTTCCCTCCATTCCGCAGACACAACCCAGCACAAAAAATACAGCAGCTTGAAAATAAGCAGCTGTTTTTTTGCACTGCCTCGTTCCTCATCTCCACACGTTCTCTTCCTGCGTTCGGCAGGGCTTATGCATCCACAATACCGCTTCATTCCGTTACACTCCGCAAGCTGCGTTCCACTGCATTCCAGCAGTATCATGTCTGCCGCCCTTTGTTTTTTCAGCGGTTGCTCCTTCGCACAGCCATCGGGGTTGGCTCCGCTCCCTTCTCATATTTACCCTAATAAATTTTATTCCCATTTCATAATTCATAATTCACAACTCATAATTGACTCGGTCGCTTTGCCCTAAATCAAGGAACGCCATAGGCTGACTTCTATTTTTTTCCCGCCGTTTCACGCTTGCAGTACTACACTCCACTTCTTCCCGCAAAAGGCGGGACTACGCTGCGTTCCCGCCCTGCAGTGGCTGTTCGATTGCCGCAACCCCGCCACGGCGCTCCTCGATAAATATTAATCTCCGCTATCGCTACGATTTATATTTTCTGCGGTGCTTGGGGGTGTTAATTGCCGTTTCCAAAAGAACTCCCTTGAAAAACCTCAACGAGAACTACAGTGCATTTTCTTGAAAAGAAAGAGAAAAAAAATCCAGCAAATTTAGCATCTATTCCTCACTTCCAGTCGGTCGTGCCTTCCTCCATTCCCGTTCGTCATTGCTGCTATTTATAAGGCTTTCTTTTTTTCTCTTTTTTCTTTTCAAAAAAATAAAGTTGAATTTTTTATAACAACAGCTATGCCAAATTTCATCATCAAAACACACAAAAAAGACACTGTTTACAAAGGAAACCAAGTCTTTATCCTTAACAAAGGTTTGAACAGTGGCAAACCTCAAAAAGAGCCTTTCACAAATAGCTTTGTAATCGCCTTTCAAAACGAAGAAGATGCTGAAACAATTTATTGGCTCGCTTACAGTCTTTGGAAATCCAACTTTTGGCATCAATTTTTAATTGGATCCGTAATTCCATTTTTACGCATCAAGGATTTTAAAAAAGATTTCGATTCAAAAGTGAATGAAATGATGCAGGAACACGAGCTGCACCAGAAACAAGTCCAAGCGTTGAGGTTTCTAGAACAAAAGGAAGATCAGTTTCACAAAAACATCAACTTAATAAATGAAATGCGGAGAGTGATTTTGCGCCGTTATTGTAAAAGATAATTGTAGGATAAAAAAAATATTATCAAAAATAACCAGAATATTTTTTTGTTTTTTTTCCTCTTAAAGTCTTAATTTTGGATTCTAAAGATAAATTATAAGCTTCTAGTAATCCCCAAAACACTAAGAAAAACTAAGTGTTAATAAGTTTAATAAAAGATAAATATGAGTTATATTGTAGTTGATATAGAAGCAGATGGACCAATACCTGGAGATTATTCGATGATTTGCTTTGGAGCGGTAATAGTTGATAAAAATCTTGATAAAACCTTTTATGGTAATTTAAAACCAATTTCTGAGAATTTTAATCCTGAAGCATTTATGCTGTACCCATTTTTCAGACAGAAATCTCAACGATTTAAGATAGGTTTTTAGTTTGATATTCTATTATCTTGGTTAAAATCGGAGATAACTT
>NZ_FNVP01000006.1:0-11691 GCF_900108015.1 Flavobacterium urumqiense
GATAAACTTTTTTAGGTTTATTTATTTGACGCTTATCGTATTTTCGCTGAGCTAATTCAGAACTGTATTTACCACTGCGTAAATCGCAATTGCGTTTTAATTCAAGTGTTATAACAGATTTGTCCTTATTTATAAGAATTGCTATTTCACTTTTATTGTAGTTTTGATCTAATAATACACCGATTGTGCATCTTTGTTCGCTGGTTAAGTGGCTCATTATTTACAACTTTGGTCAGGAGCAAATAAAGAACATTTATTCCATTCGAGAGAGAGGGCTTTTTAAAAGTCCTTTCTTTTGAAAAAATGTCTTTATCTCCCCCCTAAAAGTTGCATTAATTAGTTGAATCTAGTAATATGATAAATATCATTTTAAATAATTAGTAGTAGTTTTACTTTTGATAGATGATAAATGTCGTTCCCATGAAAAATTCTCTAATTCAAAAGTACAATGTTCCGGGCCCTAGATATACTAGTTATCCCACTGTTCCTTACTGGGATGAAACTGATTTTTCGCATGAAAACTGGACTGAAACTTTAAAAAAATCATTTTCCTCCAGCAATACTTCAGAAGGAATAAGTCTTTATATTCACTTACCTTTTTGCGAAAGCTTGTGTACTTTCTGCGGATGCAATAAACGTATCACAAAAAATCATACCGCAGAAAATCCATACATACAAGCGGTTTTGAAAGAATGGACTATCTACTGTAAAATTCTTGACGAAAAACCAACAATAAAGGAAATTCATTTGGGTGGAGGAACACCTACTTTTTTTTCTCCAAAGAATTTAGAAGATTTGATTAATGGGATTTTAAGTCATGCTAATAAAGCTACCGATTATGAATTTAGTTTTGAAGGCCATCCCAATAATACGACACATGAACATTTACAAAAACTTTATGATTTAGGTTTCAGAAGAGTGAGCTTTGGCGTCCAGGATTACTCCGAGAAAGTACAAAAAGCAATTCATAGAGAACAGCCTTTTCACAATGTAGCTAAAGTTACCTTTTGGGCAAGGGAAATTGGGTATACTTCGATTGGTCATGATATCATTTTTGGATTACCTTTTCAGGAAATTGAAGATATTATCGATACTATTGAAAAAACAAAATCTTTGCAGCCCGATAGATTGGCGTTTTATAGTTATGCGCATGTTCCTTGGATAAAAGGTAATGGACAACGCGGATTTAATGATCAAGATATTCCAAAAGATGATAAAAAGAGATTACTTTATGAAACAGGCAAAAAATTATTATATGAAAATGGATATTATGAAATAGGAATGGATCATTTTGCATTGGAAACTGATAGTTTATACAAAGCCTTTCAAAATGAAAAACTACACCGCAATTTCATGGGATACAGCTCCTCAAAAACTAAATTGATGATTGGTTTGGGAGTTTCTTCAATAAGCGACAGTTGGCTTAGTTTTGCTCAAAATGTCAAGAATTTGGAAGATTACTACCAGATTTTAGAATGGGGAAAACTACCTGTTTACAGAGGACATTTACTAACCGATGAAGATCTTATTATTAGAAAACATATTCTGAATTTAATGTGCCAATTTCAAACTTCTTGGGGAAATGATGAAACTTATTTTGAAGAGATTCCAGAAATTTTAATTCAGTTAAAAGAAATGGAAAAAGATGGACTTCTTATCATTACAGACAATATGATCCAAGTTACTGACGCAGGAAAACCCTATGTAAGAAATATTTGTATGGCATTTGACCTGCGTTTAAAACGAAAAGCACCGGAAACTGAACTGTTCTCCATGACAATTTAATGAACACGCATAAATCAGAAAAACACGCTTTAAGGCGTGTTTTTCTGATTTAACATCAAAGTTAATTATTTTGTTTTGTGGAAAATAAAATGAGGATTTTCAACTTTCGTAAAATGGATTTTTTTAGAATCTTTCCCGGTTTACTTTTTAATTTAAGTTAAAACACAGCAAATAAAATTTAATGACAATTGGGATTTTGTTGCACAAACAAACTCATATTTGAAGGAGATACGTAAGGAATACCTAATCCTAGACCCCTTAAAATAAATAACACACCAATTATAACTGCAACGTAAGGAATTGCTTTTTGAATTTTATTTCGGATGGGAATCGTTATAAAAGAATTTAAATAAACTACACTGCTCATCAATGGAACGGTGCCTAATCCAAATAAAACCATGTACAAAACACCAAAACCAGCACTTTGCATCGCGATAGCACCAAATAAAGCAACATAAACCATTCCGCAAGGCAAAAATCCATTGAGTAAACCTATTGTAAACAGCGATTTGTAATTTTTATTTTTAAACTGACTTCCCAGCTTTGTTTTAATTTTGGAAATCAAATTAAAAACAGGTTTTGAAAAATTGTATTTTGCAAAAGTTCTCTCTGGTATTAAAATTACTAAAATCATTGCGATTCCAATGAATATAGATAATTTTTGTTGTAAGCCCGCTAGAAAAAAACCTTTGCCTAATAAGCCAAAAACCAAACCAATAGTAGCATAAGCAGACAATCTTCCCAAATGATACGTAAAAATTTGAGTAGCTTTCTTCGTTGGATTGTTTCGATCCACAGGTAACATCATAGCAATTGGACCGCACATTCCTATGCAGTGCAAACTACTAATCAAGCCAAAGATGAAAGCAGAATATAACATTTAGATTGCCGATTTTAGATTGTAGATTGTAGATTGTAGATTTTAGATTGCAGATTTAAAATCTGTAATCTAAGATCTTTTAATTTATATAAATCGTTTCCTTGGTTAAATATGATTTACCCTCATATTGCCATTCCATATTAATGTCCCATTGACCGCCTACCAGACTTTTTTTAGGTATGAGCAAAGTAGGATTAGATAATGAAATTTGAACTTCAAAATCTAATTTTTTGTTAGACGGTCTATATAAGGACACATTTCCTTTTATTTTATTTGGAACAAATATATTAGGAAATACTATTGTAATTCCTTCTTGAGCATTTGAAATTATTGGCTTTTGAGCCAAATCATGTGCGTTTTGAATTCGAACCATTTCATCACCAAAATGAACATCATGTTTGTAATATTCGTCTACAACCAACTCATTATCATATTTTGAATCCGACTGAACTTTGAAAACAAAGTATAAAATAAAGGTCATAAATAATGCAAAAGCAATCACGATTCCCGTTCCCCAATTAATTTTCATGTCTTTTATTTTAATATTTTAAACCCAAAACTGATGGAATTATTCAAAGCTTCTTGGACTTAAAAAATTAGTTGTACTGGTTTCAATTTTTTTAGCACCGTTATAAACTTCAATTTTTAATTTAGTCTTGTCGCTGTCTAATAAATTCTGATTGATTTCAATAAATAAAGTTCCTCCGTTCATCCCTTGTTTTGGTACTTTTAGATCTTGTTTTCCTACAACTTTCAAAGTTCCTTTGATGCCGACTAATTTAAAGTGAATAGCATTAAGATCATCGTTGGTTTTATTTATAATCTTAAAAGTGTAAATATTACTGATGTTATCGCCTTTGTGTTGGAATAATTGGCCTGGGAGACGCAAAATACTCGCCTCTACATCTGTTCTCAAAAACAATAATCCTATTAAAATTCCTGTCAAAATTAGCAATATGGCCGAATAGCCTTTCATTCTTGGCGTGAATTTGAACTTTGATTTTTTCTCAATTTCATCCTCAGAAGCATAGCGAATTAACCCTTTTGGCAATCCAACATTGACCATTATAGTATCACATTCATCAATACAGGCGGTACAATTTACACATTCCAGTTGAACTCCGTTACGAATGTCAATTCCTGTTGGACAGACGTTCACACATTGTTTACAATCAATACAATCTCCTTTTCCTGATGCGGCTCTATCTTCCTGTTTATTGAATTTAGCTCTTCCCAATTCTTTTTCACCGCGTACAAAATCATAAGCAACATTTATCGATTTATCATCTAATAAAACGCCTTGTAACCTTCCGTAAGGACAGGCTATAATACAAACCTGTTCTCTAAACCAAGCAAAAATAAAATAGAAAACACCTGTGAAAATCAATAACGAAACTAATGTACTTACATGATTTTCAGGTCCTTCTTCAATCATTAAAAACAATTTATCACTACTGATAAGATACGCGAGAAAAACATTGGCGATAAAAAAAGAAATTATTAAAAATACAGTCCATTTTAAGGCCTTCTTTCTAATTTTCTCCGCATTCCACTCTTGTTTTTCTAAACGAATTTGGGCACCCCGATCGCCTTCAATCCAATATTCAATTCTGCGGAAAACCATTTCCAAAAATATGGTTTGTGGGCAAATCCATCCACAAAATATTCGTCCAAAAATTACCGTAAAGAGGATGACGAAAACTACGCCAATAATCATAAACAAAACGAACAGGTAAAAATCCTGAGGCCAAAATGGAAATCCAAATATATTAAATCGTCGTTCCAAAATGTTAAACATCATGAATTGATTGCCATTGATCTTTATAAAAGGATTAGCAATAAGAACAATCAACAAAAAGTAGCTGACCCACTTTCTGTACTCATAAAATTTACCTGAAGGCTTTTTAGGGAAAATAAATTTTCGATTTCCTTCTTCATCAATTGTTCCGATCGTATCTCTAAAAGCTTCGTCTGGTAATTTTGACATTTTATTTTTATTTAAATATTTAATCTCAAAATGGCAAAGTCAAAGTTATATAAACAATGAAAATGAAATTTTGAGATTAATCTAATTTTTTATTTTTTTGGAGCAGTTTCATCAACCCAAACCTCACCATCTGGTGCTTTTGGATCTATAGGATTGCTTCCTTTTAGAGACAGAACGTAACTGGCAACCTTTTGCATTTCTTTTGGTTTCAAAGTCCCTTTCCACGATATCATCCCTTTTCCGTCGCGTCCTCCATTTACAAGAGTATGAAATACATTTTTTATTCCTCCTCCCAAAATCCAATTCTCATCAGTTAGATTTGGTCCAATTTGACCTCCGGCATCTGCTCTATGACAAGCGGCACAATTGGTCGCGAAAATTTCTTTCCCTGCTGCTAAATCAGTCGGTTCAGTTAACAAAGTCACTGTTTTTTCGTCCATCATATCTGGAGCAGTTTTCATATATTCTGCTACTTCAATTTTGGCTTGAGCCAATTCATTTTTAAGTTCGGTTTCCTGATTATCGGCGCCTAATATTTCATAACGCACCATATAAACTACACCAAAAATAATACCCGCATAGAATAAATAAACCCACCACGGTGGTAAATTATTATCCAACTCTTTGATACCATCATAATCATGATCTAATAATAGTAAGCCTTCATTTTCGATTGGTTCGGATTTAGTCAAACTTTTTATCAGTTTTTTGTACCATTCGCTATCTTGAAAACTTAAGCTATTAACTTCATTTAATTTGGCTTTCTGATCTTCTGTTAAAAGATGATATGTGATATTATCCACAGCGCTTAAGGTAATTTCTATCGCTATCAAAAGGAAAAGAAATACGAATAGAAAAACAGAAACCATTGGGAATTTTATGAAAGCGGGTCTGTTACCAGAGTCTATAAAATATTCCATCGCTGCAAAGACAGCAAAGAAAATAAGTGGGACTCTAACGTATGCTGGAATTAATTTTTTCATTTTCTAGATTTTAAAAAATTATACTGTTTGATTGTCGTTCAATGGAATTTGACTCATTTCATTGATTTTCTCTTTTTTATAGGAGAAAACCCAGAAGCCAAG
Organism: Flavobacterium urumqiense; assembly: GCF_900108015.1. GTDB lineage: Bacteria > Bacteroidota > Bacteroidia > Flavobacteriales > Flavobacteriaceae > Flavobacterium > Flavobacterium urumqiense. The sequence continues at coordinate 5,738 of NZ_FNVP01000006.1, forward strand.
CCCTACAAAAAAAATAAAGAAAATTAATAAAGATAAGATTGGATAAATCGAAACTCCCTCGATAGTTTCCATATTGTGTTTTATTTGTTCAAACATGACTTTAATTTTTTGCTAAATCTTTTACTTTAATATCAGTTCCAAGTCTTTGAATGTAGGCAATTAATGCAACGATTTCTCTTTCATTCATTGGAACGAATTTCTCTCCTCTTGCCTCTGCTTTTTTCTTACTGTCATTATAACTTTTTACAAAGTCAGGATCATTTTTCAAATTCTCTTCAATTTTCAATGCCTGAGCTCTCAAATCAGTAAGACCATTTGCAACTTGAGCGGCAGTATAAGGAACCCCAAGTGTGACCATGGCTTCCATTTTCTTTTGAGTTAAAGAAATATCCATTGGTTTATTATCAAACAACCACTTGTAACCGGGCATAATAGAACCTGCAGATATACTTTGAGGATTCCAAAAGTGGTTGAAATGCCAATTGTCATTGTATTTCCCTCCTACTCTTTGTAAATCCGGACCAGTACGTTTTGATCCCCAAAGAAATGGATGATCATAAACAAATTCTCCTGCTTTAGCTTGTGGACCATATCGTTCTACTTCACTACGGAAAGGACGAACTGATTGAGAGTGACAACCTACACAACCTTCACGAATATATAAATCACGTCCTTCTAATTCTAGAGGCGAATACGGTTTCACACTTGCAATTGTGGGAATATTCGATTTTACCATAATGGTAGGTACAATTTGTATAACTCCTCCAATTAAAATAGCAACTGTTGCCAAAATAGTTAATTGAATAGGTTTTCTTTCTAACCAAGGATGAAATTTTTCTCCCTGAATTCTTCCAGAACTGATTTTCAATAATGCTGGCGCTTCGGCTAATTCATCTACTATTGGAGAACCTACTCTTATTGTTTGAACGATGTTATACACTAATGTCAACATTCCGATTAGATAAAGTGTACCGCCAATAGCTCTCATCCAATACATCGGCATGATTTGAGTTACTGTTTCCAGGAAGTTACCGTAAGTTAAAGTTCCGTCTGGGTTAAACTGTTTCCACATAGAAGCTTGTAAAAACCCAGCAACATACATTGGAATTGTATATAAAATAATCCCTAAAGTACCTATCCAAAAGTGAAAGTTAGCCAGTTTAAGAGAATACAAAGTACTTTTAGTCATTCTTGGAATTAACCAATAAATCATACCAAAAGTCATAAATCCGTTCCAGGCTAATGCACCTACGTGAACGTGTGCAATAATCCAATCCGTGTAATGCGCTATCGCATTAACATTTTTTAGCGATAACATTGGACCTTCAAAAGTAGCCATTCCGTAACCTGTGATCGCTACCACGAAGAATTTTAAAACTGGATCTACACGTACTTTATCCCAAACTCCTCTCAAAGTTAAAAGTCCATTTATCATACCACCCCAAGATGGCGCAATCAACATTAATGAAAAGGCAACACCTAAATTTTGCGCCCAGTTAGGCAAGGCAGAATATAATAAATGGTGTGGTCCTGCCCAGATATAAATAAAAATTAAGGACCAAAAGTGAACGATTGATAATCTATAAGAATACACCGGACGATTTGCTGCTTTAGGAACAAAGTAATACATCAATCCTAAAAAAGGAGTAGTTAAGAAAAATGCAACCGCATTATGTCCGTACCACCATTGCACTAAAGCATCTTGAACTCCTGCGTAAACAGAATAACTTTTCATTGCAGAAACAGGCAATTCTAGATTATTAAAAATATGCAAAACAGCTATGGTAACAAAGGTTGCCAAATAAAACCAGATCGCAACATACAAGTGTCGTTCTCTTCTTTTTATAAGTGTTCCAATCATGTTGATACCCATCACTACCCATATTATGGCAATTGCAATATCTATTGGCCACTCTAATTCGGCATATTCTTTTGAAGAACTATAACCCAATGGTAAGGTGATTGCTGCAGCTACAATAATTAACTGCCAACCCCAAAAATGAATATTACTTAAAATATCGCTAAACATTCGTGCCTTAAGCAATCGTTGCATAGAATAATACATTCCTGCAAAAAAAGCATTTCCTACAAAAGCAAAAATAACTGCGTTAGTATGTAAAGGTCTCAATCTTCCATAACTTAACCACGGAATTCCGTCTGTTAGGTTAGGAAAAAGGAACATGATGGCCAATGTAAGACCTACTAGCATTCCTACTACGCCAAAAAGGATCGTGGCGTAAATGAATTTCTTTACAATTTTGTTATCATAATAAAACTGCTGCATTTCCATAATTAAATTTGTTTTTCTTCTTTTGTTTGTATTGGTTTTGGGTTTTCAATTTTGAGCTCATCATCAAAAAGCATTCTAACTGATGGCGTATAATCATCGTCATATTGACCTGTTTTTACTGCTCTTATAAAAGCGATAAAAAAGCCGATAGCAACTACTATACTGATGGAAATTAATAAATAAATGACACTCATATCTTAATTGTGTTTACAAAGTTACTGCGACGTTCTCCCGTTTAATATGACATTTGTCATACTTTCTAAGTTTGCCAAATGTATGTGAAAAAAATCATAAAAGGTTTTATAATATTATTTTTTATTTGCATAGTAACTGCTCATAACCGTAACAAAACTAACTATAGTTACAGTACTTAAAGGCATAATAATAGCAGCAACCAAAGGCAATAAATTTCCTGTTATTGCAAATGACAATCCAACTACGTTGTACAATAAAGACAAGGTGAAACTCATTTTAATTGTCGTAATAGAATTCTTAGATAATTTCAAAAAATAGTCCAATTTTTGAAACTCATTGGCATCTAAAATAGCATCACAAGCCGGCGAAAAAACATTTACATTCTCAGAAATAGAAATCCCAACATTACTTTGTGCCAAAGCTCCAGCGTCATTCAATCCATCGCCCACCATCATTACGTTTCTGCCTTGTTCTTGTAAATTCTTGATAAATTCTAATTTTTGTTCTGGTTTTTGATTAAAAATTAATTCCGTGCCTTTCGGCAAAAGTTTTACTAGCGTTGCCCTTTCTCCTTCATTATCGCCAGACAAAACTTTTATTTGATACTTGTTGTTTAAATTCTTAAAAAGCGCCGCTAATCCTTCTCTATATTGATTATTAAAAATATATTTTCCGTAATAAATTCCGTTAATCTTAATATGAACCGAAGTCTGCTGAATGCTATTATCTTCAGATTTTTCTACAAATGATGCAGAACCAATTTGAATTTGGTATCCAAAAATTTGTGCTTGAATCCCTTTTCCTGTAATTTCTTCAAAAGCATCAACTTTTAATTTTTTAGTTTCCTCTGCCGATTTGTTTTGCAAGATTACAACAGGTAAATAATCATATAACATTCTGCTCAACGGATGATTTGAAGCCCGAAGTACATTTTTAATCAACAGCAAATTTTCATCTGAAAGAATAACTCCTTCATAAGATATATTCGATTTTTTATTGGTGGTAATTGTTCCCGTTTTGTCGAAAACAATAGTATCAACTTTCGCCAATTGCTCAATAACCAAAGCATTTTTGAGATAAAATTTCTGTTTTCCTAAAATTCGCAATACATTTCCAAAAGTAAATGGAGCGGTTAATGCCAATGCACAAGGACAAGCAACAATCAGTACCGCCGTAAACACATTGAAAGCGATATTGGTATCTATAAAAATCCAATATCCAAAACCTGAAAAGGCAATTAATAAAAGAATAGGAGTAAAATATCGAGAAATTTTATCTGTTATCGTTTTGTGCTTTTGCTCGACATTTTTTTGAAAAACATCATTACTCCATAACTGTGTCAGATAGCTTTGTGAAACGGAATGTAATACTTCCATTTCTATCACTTTACCCATTTGTTTTCCTCCTGCAAATACTTTATCACCAGAATGTTTGGTAATGGGAATTGCTTCCCCAGTGACAAAACTATAATCAATCTCCGCTTTTTCTGAAATTAAAATACCGTCAACAGGAATTAGTTCTTGGTTTCTGATCAATAATCGGTCACCTTTTTCAACTTCATAAATTGGAACACTTTCTTCTGAAGCATCTAAATTGATTTTGGTAATGGCTATTGGAAAATAGGATTTAAAATCTCTTTCGAAACTCAAAAAACTATAGGTTTTAATCTGAAACATTTTGCCAAGAAGCATAAAGAAAATCAGACCACAAAGGCTGTCAAAAAAACCAGAACCGTAATCCATCACGATATCAACCGTGCTTCGCACAAACATCACAATAATTCCCAAAGCGATTGGGATATCGATATTGAGCATTTTAGATTTGATACTTTTATAAGCCGAAACATAATAACCACTAGCCGAATAGAAGAAACTTGGTAACGACAAAACAAAAATCAACCAACGGAAAAAACCGCGGTACTGATCTAGCCAGAATTCTTTAACTTCGAAATATTCAGGAAATGAAAGCAGCATGATGTTTCCGAAACAAAAAAATGCAACACCAAGTTTATAAGTCAAACTTCTATCTACATTGTTTTTACCCGTTTCATAGTTTTCTAAACTAATATAAGGCTCGTATCCAATGGAACTTAACAAGTAAACAATCGTCTTTAGTGAAACCGTTTCTGGATTGTAAGTGATTCGAACTGTCTTTTCAGGGAAATTAACCTGCGAAGTGCTTATTCCTTTTTGAAGACGTTGTAAATTTTCCAAAATCCAAATACACGAGCTACAATGTATATGTGGAATATTAAGTGAAATAATAGCGGTTGAATTCTCTTGAAATTCCAAAAGTTTTGAAACGATACTTTCATTGTCTAAAAAATCATATTTACCATTAATGTCTTGGGGTGTTGCTCCAGGTGATTTTTCAAAATCATAATAGCAAGTCATATCATTAAGACTGAAAATTTCGTAAACGGTCTTACAACCATTGCAACAAAATTCCTTTTCATCAAAAATAATTTCTTCTGCTTTTATAATATTCAAACCACAATGGAAACAGTTTTGTCTGTCCATAAATCTTTGCTCATTTTACCTACAACAAAGGTCGTAAATAGAATAAGTTAAAAATATGACATTTGTCATATAAATGGTTAAATTTGTCGGGTTAATATATCCCCTTTTTATTATGAGTAAATGTGAACAATGTATTGTTAGAGAATTCAGTTCTTTGAAAGCGCTTTCGAAAAATGAATTAGTTCATCTTTCTGATTGTAAAACATCTCACACTATAAAAAAGGGTGAAGTTATTTTTGAGGAAGGTGAAAATGTAAATGGAATTTATTGCATAAAAGATGGTGTGTGCAAACTAACCAAATTGAGTCCAAATGGTAAAGATCACATCGTTAAACTAGTTACAAAAGGAGAATTATTAGGACAACGCTCGATGATTAGTGAAGAACCGGTGAATTTGAGTGCTGTTGCACTAGAAGATATGGAGGTTTGTTTTATTCCAAAAAGTGAAGTGATGGGTTTCTTTGATAAGAACAATCAGTTTTCGATGAATGTGATGAAAACAATTTGCGGAGATCTGAAAGAAGCAGATGATCATATGGTCAATTTGGCCCAAAAAACAGTAAAAGAAAGATTAGCGGAAACGCTACTTTATTTGTACGATACCTTTGGAAAAAATGAAGACAATACATTAAAAATCCAACTTTCAAGAGATGAATTAGCCAGCATGATTGGCACTGCTACCGAAAGTTGTATTCGTTTGTTATCTGATTTCAAAAAATTAGGTTTGATTGAATTAACAGGCAAAAAAATCCTTTTGAAAGACATCAGTAAACTAAAAAAATTGGCTGAATAGGTATCAAATGACTCCCTATTTTAAATTAAGTTATAATTTCTTCGCTTCTTCCCAAAATTAAATTATTTGGAAATCATAGATTTCCAATTCCTATTTATTAGGAAGCCGCTTCGCTTCTTCCCAAAATTAAGTTATTTGGAAATCATAGATTTCCAAT
>NZ_FNVP01000006.1:11981-209722 GCF_900108015.1 Flavobacterium urumqiense
TATTTATTAGGAAGCCGCTTCGCTTCTTCCCAAAAAATATCCATTTCAGCAAGGGTCATGTCCATCAGCGGTTTTCCTAATTCTCCCGCTTTACTTTCCAGATATTGAAAACGTTTGATGAATTTTTTATTGGTTCGTTCCAAAGCGTCTTCCGGATTTACATTAAGAAATCTTGCATAATTTATCATTGAAAACAAAACATCACCAAATTCAGCTTCAATTTTGTCCTGGTCACCCGCTTCAACCTCAACTTGTAATTCTTCTAATTCTTCTTCAACTTTGTCCCAAACCTGATGCGATTCTTCCCAATCGAATCCAACTCCTTTAACTTTATCTTGAATTCGGCTTGCTTTTACCAATGCAGGCAAACTTTTAGGAACTCCTTCTAATACTGATTTTTTACCTTCCTTGAGTTTTAATTTTTCCCAGTTTTGTTTTACCTCTTCTTCATCTTTTACCACAACATCACTGTAAATATGTGGATGACGATGAATAAGTTTATCACAAATTTCATTGCAAACATCGGCCATATCAAAATCATTTGTTTCACTTCCAATTTTAGCATAAAAAACAATATGCAATAACAAATCACCTAATTCTTTTTTAACCTCATTTACGTCATTGTCTAAAATAGCATCGCCCAACTCGTAAGTTTCCTCTATAGTCAGATGACGCAGAGTTTGCATGGTTTGCTTTTTATCCCAAGGACACTTCTCTCGCAATTCGTCCATGATGTCTAATAGTCTTTCGAAAGCCTGAAGTTGTGTTTTTCTTGAATTCATTACGCAATTGGTTTTTGTAAAAATAAAAAAATCCTGCTAAGAAATCATCTTAACAGGATTAAATATAATTTATTTAAATATAATCTGCTATTTTTTTACTGGAGCTTTTTTTGCTGGTGCTTTCACTTCCGTTACAGGAGCTTCTTCTGCAACCGCATCAGCTTCTTCTTTATCTTGTGTTTCTTCCGTGACAACAGTAGGTGCTACTTCATCAGTAACCAATCCTTTTGCCTGAAGCATATTGTACCAGTTTAAAACTTTTTTAATGTCAGAAGGATATACTCTTTCTTCATCATAATCAGGTAAAATTTCTTTGAAATAAGCCGTTAGTTTAACATTGTCTTCTTTATGAGAAATCGCTGGACCTTTGTTTTCTTTATCAGCAATTTTTTGCATGATTTCAGCTAATGGTTTTTCCCCTTCATACGTATAAATTGAAATCTCAGACAATAAACTCACATTGCTTTTCAAATTTACTGTGATTTTTTTTCCGTCTAATAATGATTCTGCAACAAATCCTGTACGTGTTTGTACTTTTAATACATATAAACCTGGTTTCCCAGAAATGGCTAATATTTTTTCTAAAGTCATGTTTTTCTAATTATTATTAAGAATTCAATTTATTTTTACTTTTCATTAATCAACTAAAACCATACCAATATTAAAGGATAGTACTAATTTACCTGCCTTTTTTGGCGAAAAATTTCATTCGGTAATCTTGAAATGTTTTTCCTTCCAAGATATTTTTTAGTTTCTTTTGAATCAAACGTTTTTTAAGTGATGAAATTTTATCGGTAAATAAAACGCCTTCAATATGGTCGTATTCGTGTTGGATTACTCTGGCGATTAAACCATCAAAAACTTCGGTTTTCATTACAAAATCCTCTTCACAATACTCGATAGTTATTGTTGGATTGCGAAGTACATCCTCCCGAACATCAGGAATACTCAAACAACCTTCGTTGAAACTCCATTCTTCACCTTCTTCTTTTATCATTTTTGCGTTGATAAAAGTTTTTTTGAATCCTTGAAGTTCTTTTTGTTCCGCATCTTCGAGATCTTCATCCTCGCTAAAAGGCGTTGTATCGATTACAAATAAACGAACTGCCAATCCAACTTGTGGTGCAGCAAGCCCAACTCCATAAGCATTATACATGGTCTCATACATATTAGCAATTGTTTCCTTCAAGTTAGGATGATCTTGTGAAAGAACCTCTCCTACTTTTCTTAAAACTGGATCACCATATCCTATAATTGGTAAAATCATTAGTGTTGTATTAAGTATTATCTACTGTAAGTCTGAAATCAATTTACTTTTGATTCAGTTTGCAAAAATAGTAAAAAAATAGACAATGAATAATCCTCCACTGATTATTACTGATTTTTTAGAATTTAAGTTAAAACGCACTTAATTATTCTTTTTATAAATCGTACAAATCTTACCTTTGTAAACAATCTAATTGTATGATTTACGAAATCCGAAAATTTACCGACAGTACTTATTTTACCAACGCTTTAAAAATAACAATAGCAGCAGTTATTCCTGGTTTGCTGTTTTCTTTTTTTGGGAATTTTGAAATCGGATTTACGGTAGCTCTTGGGGCTTTTTTTACATATCCAAGTGATATTCCAAGTAATCTAAAACATAAAATCAAAGGAATTTTGTTCACTGCTCTTCTTGTTGCTATTGTCAATCTATTAGTAAATATTGTACATCTCTATCCTTTGGTTTTTTATCCCTTTTTAGCCATTTTAATTTTCTTATTATCAATGATTTCTGTCTATGGACAAAGAGCTACAATGGTTTCTTTCTCCGCATTACTTGCAGTTTCATTGGCATTTGCGCATTTGCATACGGGTTGGGAAATGATTCAACACTCCGGTTTACTTCTTGCCGGTGGTTTATTTTATCTTCTGATTTCCCTTACCTTTCATTACATCAGACCTCACCGTTATATTGAATTACAAATTGCTGAATGTATAAAACTGACCGGTAAATATTTGAAACTAAGAGGCGATTTATGGATCATTGATGCGGATAAAAAAGGAATTATTGAAAAACAATTGCATCTTCAGGTAGAACTGAATACTATTAGACAAAACATTAGAGAAGTGCTTATTAGCAGTCATACTACTTCCGGTTCTTCCAATCAAAACCGAAAGATGCTTATCGTTTTTATTTCATTGACGGAAATTCTGGAACTCGCATTATCTACTTCATTCGACCACGATAAATTACATCAAAAATTTGATAACCATCCAAAAGTGCTACTAACTTATCAGCGCTTAGCTTACAATCTTGCCGCAAGTTTAAAGCAATTATCCAAAAGCATTCAAAATAAAACTAAATATGTTTCTAAACACACTCTGATAACCGATTTGAATACATTACAACTTGCGATAACAGATTATGAAAATGAATTAGGGAAGGCTTCGGCTTCCGAAGGTGTTTTTATGCTGACGACCATGCTTCAATATGCTGAAAAACAAGTTGAAAAAATAAAAATTGTTGAACGTGCTTTTACCTTGGCTATTAATTCACTTGACTTTAAAGGAAAAGATAAAGATTTAGAAAAGTTTCTGACGCCACAATATTATCCTTTAAGCACTTTAATTCAGAATCTAAGTTTCTCTTCTACTATTTTCAGACATTCGCTACGATTAACCGTAACTATTCTAATTGGTTTTATAATTGGTAACCTACTGCCTTTTCACAATGTATATTGGATTTTATTGACTATTCTGGTTATCATGCGACCCGGATATGGCTTGACAAAAAAACGTTCTTTTCATCGAATTTTCGGTACTATTTTAGGTGGATTAATTGCATTTGGAGTACTTTCATTGGTACACAATAGCATTGCAATCAGTATTTTTTCAATTCTTTGCATGCTTTTGGGATTCTCCTTTACGCAAACCAATTATAAAATTAGCGCAACATTTGTGACGATGTATATTGTTTTTATTTATGGAATATTAACGCCAATATTACTGATGTTATTCAATATAGAATTCTGGATACCATCGTTGGTGCCACTTTAGCTTTTCTTGCCAATCACTTTTTGTGGCCTTCCTGGGAGTTTTTAAACATTCCTATTTATTTGGAAAAATCTATTAAAGCCAATCAAAATTACCTGAAAGAAATCTCTATATTTTATAATAAAAAAGGTTCTGTTTCGACTTCATACCGATTAGCGAGAAAAAATGCTTTTATTGAAATCGGTAATTTAATGGCTTCTTTTCAACGAATGATTCAAGAGCCCAAATCAAAACAAAAGCAATTACCTCAAGTATATAAATTAGCAATCCTTAATCATTCGCTACTTTCTTCTTCCGCTTCTTTAGGAACTTATATTCAATCACACAAAACAACAACAGCTTCCGAGGCATTTAACGTGGTGGTGGATACCGTCATTAAAAACCTTGATAATGCCATTGCACTATTGAAAGAAAATGATTCAAATATAAAAGAAATCCTTCCAAAAGAAGATTTAGCCATGCATTTTACGGAATTAAAAAACATTCGAGAAAAAGAATTAAAATCAGGAATTCCTATTGATGAAGAAGCATTCCAATTAAAAATGCAGGAAGCACAATTAGTAATTGAACAATTAATCTGGCTGACCAATTTATCTGAAAATATTGTAAAGACGACTAAAGAATTAGTAGCTTTATAAAGTTAAAAAAGCGCTGGAATTAAATTAAAGATCTAATTCTAGCGCTTTTAATGTAATGTGAAATTTCTAATTATTCAGTTTCAAAACTTCCGCAGTATTTTTTCTGATTTCTTCCAATAAAGAAGGTTTATCATTTAATGTTTGTCCAAATGACGGAATCATTGTTTTTAATTTTTCCTGCCATTCTGGAGTAGTAATCTCTTTTTTGAAACATTTTCCAATCATATCTGCCATAATAGAAACAGCTGTGGACGCACCGGGAGAAGCTCCAAGTAAAACAGCTAAACTACCATCCGCAGTTGTAATCACTTCTGTTCCAAATTCTAATATACCACCTTCTTTTTCATCTTTCTTTATAACTTGTACCCGTTGCCCTGCTCGTTCTATTTTCCAGTCTTTTGATCTGGCTGTAGGAACATATTCTCTTAACGCATTGATCCTGTCTTTAGGAGATTGACGTACTTGATCTATCAAATATTTTGTAAGCGGTATATTCTTAATCCCTGCAGCTATCATCGGAATTATATTATCCGTTTTAATAGACAATGGCAAATCAGAATACGAACCATTTTTTAAAAATCGGGTGGAAAACCCGGCGAAAGGACCAAAAAGAAGTGCTTTTTCTCCATCTATCATTCGGGAATCAATATGTGGAACAGACATAGGCGGCGCGCCAACGGAAGCTTTGCCATATACTTTGGCCTGATGTTTTGCAATAACCTCTGGATTAGTACATTTTAGCCATTGTCCACTAACTGGGAAACCTCCAAAACCCTTTCCTTCGGGAACGTCTGCTTTTTCTAGTAATGGTAATGAACCACCTCCAGCACCAATAAAAACAAATTTAGTGTATGCTTTTTTCTTTTGGCCAGTAGCCAAATCAGTAATTTTTATTCTCCAGGATTTATCTTCCCGTTGTTTCAATTTTTGAACTTCGTGATGAAAATGCATGGTAACACCTTCTAATTTAGTCAAATAATTAAACATACTTCTGGTCAATTCTCCAAAATTCACATCCGTACCAATTCCCATCGAAGTAGCTGCAACTTTTTCAGTTTCATCTCTACCCTCCATTACCAAAGGCATCCATTTTTTTAATTCTGAAAAATCAGTGCTAAAAATCATCTGTTTAAAAAGTGGATTGCGTTGTAAAGCTTCGAATCTTTTCTTAAGATAAGCTACATTTTTTTCACCCCAAACAAAACTCACGTGAGGAATACTTTTTATAAAATTTTCAGGCGATGTAATTTTTTTTTCTTGGACTAAATAGGACCAAAATTGACGGGAAACTTCGAAAGATTCTGCAATACTGATTGCTTTCTTGGGATCAATAATTCCATCAGTGCTTTGAGGCGTGTAATTGAGTTCGCAAAAGGCAGAATGTCCGGTTCCGGCGTTATTCCAAGCATCAGAACTTTCGGCAGCGGCAATATCTAATCTCTCGTAAATGTCAATTTTTATATCTGGTTGCAATTCTTTAAGAATTAGACCAAGAGTGGCGCTCATTATTCCAGCTCCTATAAGAATTACATCACTATTTGAACGAATGGTTGTATCAGGCATAACAAAAATTTAAGGTGCAAAGATACTTCACATGAATGCAAAAAAAACCTTAAATTTTGTGTAAAAAGTTACATAATTTACGAAAACGTTTTAGAAATTTAAAACAATTTTCGTGTCAGATAATCTTGTAGCATTATGGTTGCCGAAATTTCATCTATAAGTGCTTTATTTTGACGTTGTTTCTTTTTTAGTCCACTGTCAATCATCGTCTGAAAAGCCATTTTTGAAGTAAAACGTTCATCCACTCGGATGACTTTCATTTCTGGAAAATGATTCGTAAAATGCGTTACAAAACCTTTAATAATCGAAGCACTTTCTGAGGGTTCACCATTCATTTGTTTTGGCTCTCCGATAAGGACTGCTTCTACTTTTTCTTTGGCAAAATAGTCTTTCAAAAAAGCAATCGCGGTTGCGGATGGAACAGTAGTTAATCCTGAAGCAATTATTTGCATTTCATCGGTAACAGCAATTCCTGTGCGTTTTTGTCCGTAGTCTATAGAGAGTATTCTTGGCATTTATTTATTTTTTACAAAGGTAACTATTTTAATTTTCATGATTTTTAGCAACAACGTAAAAGTCACTTTTTTATCATTCTTTGCCAAAAAGCTTTCAACATATCATAAATTAATTCTAAACAATTGTTATTATTTTTCAAAATATAATGCTGTGTCGCTGGCCACGTTTCAAGATATCCTAAAAGTTCCTCAAAAGTCCAAGTTAAATGATTTTCGAAAGATTGCGTAACAATTTCATCAAACGGGAATGGCATCATTTTGTATTTTTATCCAAATACTTTCGCTCGGCATCTCAATACGGCTCTACTATGTAGTAATAATATTATCGTAATATATTAGCCGAATCCGCATTAGTAAAAAACAAACCATAACCCAAAAAGGCAAAGATTCCATCTGGTTTTAGGATTCGGTAGATTTCTTTGTAAAACGATTCAAAATTAAACCCAAGAATAGCTTGTGATACGGTAATTAAATCAAACTCCTGATTTTTGAAAAAGGTATTCTCAGCAGCCGCCACTTTATAAATTATATTCTCGGCCAGAAAGGCATTATCGATTTCGTTCTGTCTAAAATCAATAACATAACCCGTTTTAAAAAATCGAGAAAGTTTATGAGTAACCTGCCCATTTCCGTTAGCGACATCAAATGCCCACCGTTAATTTTCGAGAGATAAAACTAAATAACCAATCATTTCACAGGGATATTGCGGACGAAATTTTGAGTATTCAGAAGCTTGTTTAGAGAAATTATCTTGGATACTAACCAAGGATTTAATTGAAAGACAAAATTAGAACAGTCAAAAAAAGTTAAACATAAATTAACATTTTATAGAAAAACAACATTCTCAATCAAAGCCAAACAATTTAAAATTCCTAACATTTTCAACTCAATTCGACTTTTTGCTTTTAGTTAAAAATCCTATCTTTGTCAAAAATCTAATTAAAATGAATCCATTACAAACTATTATAGAACAAGCTTGGGAAAACCGCGCTTTGCTGCAGGAAAAAACTACAACTGACGCGATCAGAGAAGTTATTGAGTTACTTGACACGGGAAAACTACGTGTTGCAGAACCAATAGCAGATGGATGGCAAGTAAACGAATGGGTTAAGAAAGCCGTAGTAATGTATTTCCCAATTCAAAAAATGGAAACTTTACATTCTGGTATTTTCGAATATCACGATAAAATGCTATTAAAAAAAGACTTTGCCGAAAAAGGAATTCGTGTGGTTCCTAATGCTGTTGCGCGTTACGGCGCTTACATTTCTAGCGGTGTTATTTTGATGCCAAGTTATGTAAACATTGGTGCTTATGTAGATGAAGGAACTATGGTAGACACATGGGCAACCGTAGGAAGTTGTGCACAAATTGGTAAAAACGTACACTTAAGTGGTGGTGTTGGAATTGGTGGTGTTCTTGAACCTTTACAAGCGGCTCCGGTAATTATTGAAGACGGCGCATTTATTGGTTCCCGTTGCATTGTTGTTGAAGGAGTTCATGTTGGGAAAGAAGCCGTTCTTGGCGCCAATGTTTGCTTGACTGCTTCTACAAAAATTATTGATGTTACGGGTGAAACGCCAGTTGAAATGAAAGGATTTGTTCCTGCACGTTCTGTAGTAATTCCTGGAAGTTACACTAAGAAATTTCCAGCAGGAGATTTTCAAGTACCTTGTGCATTAATCATTGGAACACGTAAACCTTCAACTGATCTAAAAACATCACTGAATAATGCTTTGCGCGAATATGACGTAGCGGTTTAATACAGAAAATGATGAAAATATTGGTGATTCAACAAAAAATGATTGGTGATGTATTAGCTAGTAGTGTTATTTGTAATAATTTAAAGTTGATTTATCCCGATTCTCAAGTTGATTACCTTGTTTATCCTTTTACTGTTCCAGTCTTAGAAAACAATCCAAATATTGATAATATTATTTTATTCGAAGATGCTTACCGCAAAAGTAAATTAGCTTTGTTTAAATTTTTAATTGCTATCAGGAAACGAAAATACGACCTCGTTATAGATGCGTACGGGAAACTAGAAAGCAACTTAGTCGTTGCTTTTTCTGGCGCTAAAACAAGAATCGGGTTTTACAAACCCTACACCAATTATTTATATTCTGAAACAGTAAAAGAAATCATAAATCCAATTACCGAAGCAGGAACGGCTTTAGAAAACAGATTGAATTTGCTAGCGACCTTAGCGCCAAATGCTAAATTAAAAAACAAACCACGCATCTTTTTAACCGAAAAAGAAATTGCGAATGGTAAAGCTATTTTAGTCAAAAACAAAATTGATTTTTCTAAAAAGTTATACATGATTAGTGTTGTTGGAAGCAGTAAAAATAAGACCTACCCTTTTCTGTTTATGGCAAAATTGCTTGATAAAATTGTTGAAAAAAATCAAGCAATTTTGCTTTTCAATTATATGCCATCGCAAGAAAAAGAAGCCAGAGCAATTTTTGATTTGTGTCAGCCTAAAACTCAAGAAAATATCAAAATTAATGTTGTCTCCGGAAGTATTCGAGAATTTTTATCCATAACCTACCATTGTGATGCTCTGATTGGTAATGAAGGAGGAGCGGTAAATATGGCAAAAGCGATAAACAAACCTACTTTTACTATATTTTCTACATGGATAATCAAAGAAGCTTGGAATTCTTTCGAAAATGAAAAATCAAATGTTTCAGTCCATCTAAAAGATTTTAGACCGGAATTATATGGTCAGAACTCTGCAAAAGAATTGAAGAATGAAGCTTTAAAATTATATGAATTTTTTATCCCTAACCTTCTTTTTACAAAATTAGAAAGTTTTTTAGAAAATAATTAAAAGCCTTTATACAGCATCCATGCCATTGGGACTTCTTACAATCTTATTCAGATTAGTAAATTTTCTAATGGCTTTGTTTTTTTCCAACGCTGATGCATTGACATAACCGCGACTATGATCCAAATGAATGCATATTGCGCTATATCGAATTTGTTTTGATTTCAATCCCATATTGCATAATCGCTCCCCTAATTCTCTATCTTCGCCTCCATATTGCATTTCGTGATTAAAACCATTTACAGCTATCAAGTCATTTTTCCAACCAGAAGCATTATGCCCATTCCAACTCGCATTAGTCGGTGTTATGGCATTTAATATTCTAGATTTAAATTTAGACGAACTGATTTTACTATTTTTATACGATTTTTTCAAACCATGATGCAACAACCACTTTACATCAAAACATCTTTGAGAAACAATATCTTCCTCTGTTATAACTTTAGAAACAGTCATAGGTAATTTAAAATATCCACCTGAAAGAAAATATCCTTTCTCCCTATTATTGAGATGAACAGCAACAAAATCATTTCTGGGAATGCAATCCCCGTCAGTAAAAATTAAGTAATCTGAATTGGCACTAATAATTGCTTTGTTCAAAATTCGAGTTTTTTGAAAACCATTATCTGCATGCCACACATGAATAATAGGATTTGAAATCTTAATTCTCATTTGGTCGATTAACTCTTTTGTTTTTGGACCTGAGCCATCGTCTGCAATAATAATTTCAAAATCCTTTTCAGTTTGAACACCAAATCCAAACAGAACTTTCTCTAACCATGCCTCTGCATTGTATGTACTAATTATCACAGATGCTTTCATAAATATTTTTGAAGTTAAGTATTGCAAAAGTAGTTAATAAATTATATTTGTGAAATACTATCATTTCATGAATCTAAATTTATCTAAAAGAATATCAGTCTTAATAATCACTTTAAATGAAGAAGCAAACATGCAAGCGCTTTTAACTGATTTAGATTTTGCTGACGAAGTTGTTGTTGTAGATTCCTACAGTACTGATAAAACGAAGTCAATAGCACAATCATTTTGTAACGTACGGTTTATTCAAAATAAGTTTGAAAACTATTCCTCACAACGTAATTTTGCAATTTCATACGCAAAAAACGATTGGATTTTATTCTTGGATGCGGATGAAAGACTGACTCCTGAACTAAAAAAAGAAATTAAGGAAACCCTACGAACCAACGAAATATTTACTGCTTTTTTATTTTACAGAAAATTCATGTTCAAAAATTCCATTTTACATTTTAGTGGATGGCAAAGCGATAAAATACTTAGGCTATTTAATAAAAACTTCGCAAAATACAAACCCGAAAAATTAGTTCATGAGAAGCTAGGAGTAAGTGGAAAGGTTGGAATTTTCAAAAATGAACTGATTCATCATTCCTATACTGATTACAAATCTTACAAGATAAAAATGATTAATTATGGAAAACTTAAGGCTCAGGAGAAACATATAAAAAACTTAAAACCAATTTTTTTGCTTCCAATTTTTCATCCGACTTACACTTTTTTGTATAATTATTTAGTGCGATTGGGTTTTCTTGATGGCAAAAAAGGGATCATCATATGTTACTTAAATGCCTATAGTGTGTCTGTAAGGTATAAGGAATTAAATCTTCTGTGGCATAAAAAATAACTCTTATTTCCAAAAAAAATATTTAGCTTTCAGTCTGTGCTTTCTTTGATATTTTTCTTGAAATTCACAAGTATAATTCCACATTTTGTCAAAAATCTCTTGGACCGATTTATTGTATAATTGCGCGTATTCGTCGCTCATTATTTGGATCATTTCTTTTTTTGGAGTTAATCTCGAAAGATTTTTCATTCGCATGTTGATATCCATTTCGGCATGAAAATTCATCCTGTTTAAATCTACCAGAAAAAATTCATATTGTTTTTCAGAAACCTTTTTTATCAAAGTATTTCCTGGCGAATGATCTAAAAACTCAATACCTTTTTCATGCAAATCGAAAGAAAAACGGGTAAACTGACGCAAAACATTTTCATGATCGGGGTAATCCGGAATTTCAACCAATTCTCGGAAAGTAAGTTCAACCTGAAGATGATCACTTACATAAAAACTCTTTTCCAAACCAGTTATTGTAAAATTTTCGTCATACGCTATAGGCTGTGGCGTTCCTATTCCGTTTTCCAATAACCTATTAGCATATTCATAAGAACGTCTCGCTTTTGACTTTCTAAAATATTTATAAGCGATTTGATTAATGACATTAGGAACTTTAAAAGATTTGATATTTATTGTTCTACCATTTAAATCAAAAAGCTTAATTTTATTCCTTTGGCCGTCACCAAAAAGAATTCCAGAAGAACTAAAATCACGAATGCATTTTTTAATCTCCTTATCCTTAGAAAGAAAATTTTTATGAATAACTATTGAACCCATGAATTGTCTGGAATATATTTAAGCGACAAAAATAGTTAAATGTCTTTTTAGTTTGAGAAAAAAATAGCGTTACTTTAAACAAAACTAAAAAATAAATTAAACCTTTTATCTTTTTTATTGTCTAAACAAAAGCAATTAACATTATTGACCAAGAAGTATTTTTAATGTTATTAAAAAAATATTAAATGTCAAAGCTTGTCTTTATAGAATCCCACAATTTAAAAAACAAAACAACTGGCTTAGGAACATTTAATTATGAACTGATAAAAGGGTTTTCACAATTAGAATTTAACCGTTTAGAATTGACATTAAATACCAAAAATCCTAAAATTCTTGAAGCCGAATTTGGAAATAAGTTTAATTACCACAAATACTGTGAGTTATCAAGACTTAAATTATTTAGAACTAGAAAAAAAAATGATTTATGGCATTCGCTTAATCAAAATACAAAAGTAGAACCATATCACGTAAACAACTATTTGTTAACGATTCATGATGTGAATTTTGTGGAGGAAATTTCATCTGACATGAATCATAATATAAATAAACTTTTTAGGGGGAAATTAAAAAAATCAACTGCAATCACTTACATATCAGAATTTGCAAAAAAACAAACCCATCGCTATTTTAATATTCCTGATATTCCAGAATATGTAATTCTTAATGGAAATCCCATCACCACTATTTTAGATACATCCGGATTTACAACAAAGATGCCAGTCGATAAGCCCTTTTTATATTCGATTGGTGACTTTCTGGAACGAAAAAATTTTCTTTCAATAGTGAAAATGATGGTTCATATAACTGACTTTAATTTGATTATTTCAGGGAATAATAATAAAGAATATGGTTTTGAAATTGCAAAATTTATCCAAGATAATAATTTACAAAATCATGTTTTTCTAACCGGAAAAGTGGATGATCTGGCTAAACAATATTATTTATCAAATTGTCATGCTTTTTTATTCCCATCAATAAGAGAGGGTTTTGGACTTCCTCCCATTGAAGCGATGCGTTTTGGAAAGCCCATATTCTTATCCAATAAAACTTCTTTACCCGAAATAGGCGGAGAACATTGCTATTACTGGGATAATTTTGATCCTGAAAACATGAAAACGGTACTCTTTGAGGGCTTAAATCATTTTTACAATAATAAAGTTAAAATGGAAACGTTTATGAAAGAAAGGGCGGAAAGTTTTAATTGGAAAACGGCAGCATCAGAATATTTAAAAGTATATGAAAAGTGTCTCTATTAAAATCCGAAATAAATTTTATCATTATTCAAAGTTACAAGCCAGCAAACCCAAAAAAAACTAAACTTCCAAAAGGTCTCTAAAATATCTTTTTTCTGCCAAAAATAACTTTCTTTTTAAAGTCTTCCATGGAATCAGTACCGCGAATATCAATACGTTGTACTAAATATCTATTTTTTAATGGAAAGATATTGATCCTATTTCCAATTCGAAGTGCGTACTTAATGCCATATTTATTTAACAATTCAAAAAGCAATTTCTGCTTTACTCCTTTTTTTCTGTAATATCCGCCATAAGTATATGCTAATGCAGGAAAAACATTTAAATCCTCCTTTTTTATTATTTCTTGACAAAGCTGAAGATCTTTTTCGATTTCATCTAAAGATAAATCAGCATAATTATCATGCTGAAAAGTATGATACCCTAACTCAATATGAGACCCAATCTCCAATAATTGTTGCTTATTCATCAACTTCATATTTGCATTGACATATTTCCCGTTCCAATCAACATCTTGTCCTATTCTACCTAAAACCATAAAGCAAACAGCTTTAAAGTTGTACTGTTGCAACAAAGGGTATAACTCGGTATAATTATCTAAAAAGCCATCGTCAAAAGTAAGAACAACTGTTTTGGAAGCCAATTTGAGATTCTTGTTTTTTAGCTCATCAACTTCTGACATCCATAGCGTTGTGTAATTATTGCTCTTTAAGTATTCAAATTGCTCAATTATTTTTTCTTTGCGAATGGTAATTTGATCTTCAAAACCATTTGTAGAAATGGAATGATACTCTAAAATTCTTAGCTTTTTTGAAGCGGAATACAACAATTTAAACTGAATATTTAGAAAAACAGAAAAGAGAAATAGTAATAAAAAAAATATTGCTGTTATAAAAATCATATGATATAATTTTAATCTAAACCAAATTAGTATTAGTTACTTCATTCAAAACCCCTAAAAACTTTTCTCCAATTATAAAACGCGTAGAAGTTGCCATCAAGAAATTAAACCCATTGTTTACAAATTTAGCCTGCATCGATTTGTTATTTATTAAAATTTCTACTTTATCGGCAAAATCAATTGGATTACCCACTTCTGCCAATAAACCTGTTTCATTATCCGTTAAAACTGTTGGTATACCACCGGCCTTGGCGGCAACAACAGGAACTTTACAGGCATAACTCTCGAGTACAACACCACCTGTTGCCTCACATTTTGATGTAAATAAAAACAAGTCTAATTCTGGGAGGCATTTATGCACATCTGCTCTGAAGCCGGCAAAAATAACTTCATTCTCCAATCCTTTTGATTTAACGTAAGTCTTAATCTCAGCCTCTAAAGACCCCTCTCCTATTAAAATATATTTGGCTTTCAATCCTCTTTTATGCAACACTTCTACCGTATCAATCCAAGTGTAATGATCTTTCACTTTGCAAAAAGCAGAAACATTCCCAATAATTTTATAGTCTGATGGAATATTAAATTCTCTATGCAGAAACCCATTTTTAGTGTTATTTATAAAACGCTCTGTATCAACAACACTTCCAATCACAGTCATTGAATCATGGTTTTTTATAGAAGGTTTGAGGATTTCAAGTACGGCATCAGATACACATACAATTTTTTTTATTCCTTTATAATTGTATTTATATTTCCTGAAAAAATTAGTTCCAATATTTTTAATTAAAGTCCTGCATAGAACTAAAGGAACTTTTAAACCAAAAAAAACAGCTGACAAAACGCTTATGGTATGTGCTTTACTATTATGAATAACAACCACATTTGCATTGTAAGAATCCACAATTTTTTTAAATTTCTTTGCGAATTTTAGATCATACTCTGATTTAAAATCAAAAGTTTCGATCTGCATTTTTTTTTCTGTGGCTACTTTATACAATTCAGAATTAGCAGGACATATAATTAATTGATCCTCGACAAATCTATTATCTCTGAATGATTCATATAAATCAACAATCATTTGCTCGTGACCTCGCCAAACAGTTGAAGTGGTAAAATGGATTAATTTCATCAATTATTATTTTATTGACAAATGTAATCTTAATAATATATTAAAAATTAAAAAAAAACACTAACAAACAAAACAATTAGTACTTCTCCATAACATCGACTTTAAAAACCTCAAAAATCCAATTGTCTAATTTGTATTTATTAAGAATATCATTATCAATTTCTACAAAATCTGTTTCAAAGAAACTAGCAGGTATTTCATAATTACTCTCTGAAATAACAAAAATATTATTAGGATTATAAAAATCATAAGTAACAATATCCTGATTATTAGTGATTAATTTTTTCTTATAACCTAAGGCCTCAAAAATACGGAAAGTCAATCCGTCCTGATTCTTCTGCTGGATATCTACTAACACTAAACTGCTTGCAATTATGTTTTTGACTTCACTTATTGATAGATATCTGTCCGAAATTTCAATATTCTTATGTTTAAAAATCCGATCTTTCTTTACTATAAAACGAAACGAAATTTGCTCTCCAGAAAAATAATCAGCAAGCTTTTCTAGAAACGGAAATCTGTCATCAAAAGAAGATATATTAAATACCAAATTAGATATTTTTTTAGTTTCAATTTGATCATCGTAAATATAATTAGTCAAAAATTGAAAATTATATTTTCTAACATCCATTTTATCATAGCTATAAACCGTATCAAAAAAAGACAATGTCTTTTTTTGGTTTTTAAAATTTTCAATACCATCGAACAAAAAACAACTCATCTGAATTGCATTTTCCCTTAAAAATAATAACGCTTTTCGCTCTAATTTATCAGGTCTAATAATTAGAACCTGATCAAATAAATCTCCATTTTGGATTGCTTTTTTTATATAATTTGTCTTATTCTTTTCTTTTAAACTAGGGAAACGCACCAATTTTAAAAGGGAATTAGTAATTCTTGAAATTTTATTTTTATAAGAAAAAGGAATAGTATCAATATTAACGTAAGTCAAATCAACATTCTGCGCTGCATTCAGCTTACTAACTAAAAAGTCAATATAACCAAATGAATGTGTCCCTATTATTGCTATTCGTTTAGGTTTTGTCATTATTGCTATCTTTGTGAAGTAATTATTTTTAACAAAAATAGAATCTTAATTACAAAATATAATGTAAATGAAGGTTTAAAATTATTTATCCGACAACTATTTCCTGCGTTTGATTCCAAATTATATTAAAAAATGTTTTAACTAAACCTGCATTAATACTAAAGTAGCTTCTGAAATAAAGCAACGTCGGTTTTCTTAGAATATTTAATAAAAAACGTATAATTTTGCAAATTGAGAATCGTTTAATTTGAAATTAAAATGAAAATGGCAGGATATGTACTATTATATCATCCCAAAGAAAATGATTTAAAAAAAGCTATTTATTAAAGGTAGATAAATTATATATCTATAATAATACGGAAAATAAAAAGACAATCATTCCTTTCGAAAATTACAATAAAATTGCTTATTTTTCTGATTGTGAAATTAAAGGGCTGTCCTTCCGTTTAAATCAAGCAAGCAAAAAAGCAATTCCGATGGTTTTAATTTTTTAATGACAAAGATCAAGATTCTTACTTTGTTGCGGAAAATCTGCAAGACTATTTTGAATTCATAATAAAGGAAATAAAATATGAAAATATCTGTTGCAATGTGTACCTACAATGGTGAGAAATATATTAAAAAACAAATTGAGAGCATTTTAAATCAATCACTTGCTGTTGATGAAATAGTCATTTGTGATGATGGATCAAATGATAAAACTATTGAAATCATAGAGCAATTTCAATTAGAAAATCCCAAAATAATATCTTTACAAAAAAACCAAGTTAATTTAGGAAGTAATAAAAATTTTGAAAAAGCAATATCCATTTGTGATGGTGATTATATTTTTTTGAGTGACCAAGATGATATTTGGAAAAAAGAGAAAGTAAAAAAAATTATTCAATATTTTTATGAAAATGAATCTTTAGAAGCTATTTTTACAAATGGAGAATTGATTAATGACAAAAATGAAAAGTTTACAGAAATTAGTCTTTGGGATTCTGTAAGTTTTATGGAAGATCAATTAAAAAATTTAAATGATTTATATCTGCATCTAATATTTAAATCAAACATGGTAACTGGTGCAACTCTATGCATTAAAAAAGAAATAAAAAATTTAATTTTACCATTTCCTGATATTAAAAATTTACATCATGATGAATGGATTGCTGTTATAATCGCCTCAAGAAAAAAAATAGGTTATTTAAAAGAAGATCTAATTTCATATAGATTACATTCTGAACAACAAATTGGTACTAAATTAAGAATCAAAAAAAACAGATTAAAAAATAATCATTTAATTATAGACCAAATTTTAGGTAATTCAATCCCAAAATCATACGCAGATCATAGACGATTAGCTAAAGTTTATTATAATAATTATTTAAAATTTAAAAAATTTTCCAATAATCAAAAAAACGATTCTCATTTTATTTTTAAAGAGATATCAGAGCTCAATTTAGAATTTTTTAAAAAATGTAATTTTTCTTTAAAAAAAACAAACCCAGTTTTTTATATTTTTACAAACATAATAGACAAAATTAGAGGAAAAAGGCAATTTAATAAACAACAGACTGTCTAATTAAATAAAAAATGGATATCAATCAAGAAATACATAATGCTTACGAGGTCATAAAAGAAGGTGGAATTATACTCTATCCTACTGACACTGTTTGGGGAATTGGATGTGATGCTACCAATCCGGAAGCAATCGCCAAAATTTACAAACTCAAGCAAAGAGCCGAGACGCAAAGCATGATTGTTTTAATGAATGGTGAAAAGATGCTGTACAATGTATTCAAGGATATTCCCGAAGTAGCATGGCAAATCATGGATCTATCCGAAAATCCGACCACTTTAGTTTTGGATAAACCCAGAAACGTGGCTCCCAATTTAATTGCACCTGATAACACATTAGGAATCAGAATTGTAAAAGAACCTTTCTGTTTTAAATTATTGGAAAAGATGAAAAAACCATTAGTTTCAACTTCGGCAAATATTTCTGGGAAACCCACCCCAAAAAGTTTCAAAGAAATTAGTCCCGAAATTATAAAAGGCGTGGACTATGTTGTAAATTTGCACCATGAAAAAATTGCCGGGAAACCTTCAACAATTATAAAATTGACGAATGATTCCCAGGTAAAAGTGATTCGCAAATAGTTTGCAGTATTCAGTTTTCAGTTTTCAGTTTAGCAACTTTAGACTTTAGACTTTAAACATTTTTAAAATGAATATCAAAACTTCATACAAAGAAGCTTTAAATAATAAAATTTTCGAAGTCATTTCTCAAGCTTCCCAGAAACTTAACATTGAAAGTTATGTAATTGGCGGTTTCGTGAGAGATTTAATTTTAAATAGAGATTTCAAAAAAGATATTGATATTGTTGCTGTTGGCAGTGGTATCGAATTGGCTTTACAAGTTTCCCAATTACTTCCTAACAAACCAAAAGTTCAGGTTTTCAAAACCTACGGAACAGCAATGTTGCGTTTTGAAGATACCGAAATAGAATTTGTAGGCGCCAGAAAAGAATCCTATCATTTTGAAAGCCGTAATCCGGTTGTAGAAAATGGAACATTGGAAGACGACCAAAACCGTCGTGATTTTACAATAAATGCATTGGCTATATCATTAAACTCAAAAAATTTTGGGGAGTTATCCGATCCTTTTAATGGATTGGAAGATTTAAAAAACAAAATAATCAGAACACCACTGGATCCAGATATTACTTTTTCTGACGATCCTCTGAGAATGTTGAGAGGCATACGCTTTGCAAACCAATTAGGTTTTGAAATTGAAGAAAATTCGTTGAACTCTATCACAAAAAATGCGGAACGAATTAAAATTATATCCGGGGAACGTATTGTCGACGAATTGAATAAAATTCTTTCGACCGATAAACCTTCTATTGGATTTTTGCTGTTATTCAAAACTGGACTTTTAGACATCATTCTACCAGAATTGACTGCTTTGAATCAAGTAGAAGAAATAGAAGGTCACACACATAAAAATAATTTTTACCACACATTAGAAGTTGTTGATAATATTTGTCCGCATACTGATGATGTTTGGTTGCGCTGGTCGGCATTATTGCACGATATTGGAAAAGCACCAACGAAACGCTATAATAAAAAACAAGGCTGGACCTTTCACGGACATGAATTTCTGGGTGGAAAAATGGCAAAAAAGATATTTGAGCGTTTGCACATGCCATTGAATCACAAAATGAAATTTGTGCAAAAAATGGTCATGATGAGTTCTCGTCCGATTGTTTTATCTCAAGACACAGTTACGGATTCCGCAGTGCGCCGTTTGGTTTTTGATGCCGGAGAAGATGTAGAAAATCTAATGACATTATGTGAAGCCGATATTACTACTAAAAACCCTAATAAGTTCAAGAAATACCATAGTAATTTTGAAATCGTTCGTAAGAAAATTGTGGAAGTAGAAGAGCGCGACCATGTTCGTAATTTTCAACCGCCAATAACTGGTGAAGAAATTATGGAAATCTTCAATTTACAGCCATCAAAGGAAATTGGTATGCTTAAGGAAGCCATAAAGGAAGCTATACTCGAAGGTGAAATTCCGAATGAATATCAAGCAGCGTACGACTTCATGTTAAAAAGAGCCACAAAAATAGGATTAAAGATTAACGCTTGTTGAATTAACAATTCATCCTTTTTCAAATATCTTTGTACAAATTAATTTCAAATAATGAAAAAAGAGAATAATTACGTTATCATTTGGTTATTATCAGGATGCTTATTATTGTTTATGATGGTTGTAGTAGGAGGAATTACCCGCTTAACCAATTCTGGCTTATCAATGACAGACTGGCATTTAGTAACCGATACTTTTCCACCTTTGACAGAGGAAAAATGGTCACAGGCTTTTGAAGAATATAAAAAATTTCCGGAGTATCAAAAAATAAATATCCACAATGATTTTACGCTAAGCGATTATAAATTTATCTATTTCTGGGAGTGGTTTCACCGTTTTATAGGAAGAATTATCGGTTTGGCATTTATTGTTCCTTTTGTCTATTTCTTGTTCAGGAAACGTCTTTCGACTGCAACCATCAAAAAATGTGTTATTTTACTTTTCATGGGAGCTTTTCAAGGTTTCTTGGGTTGGTTTATGGTAAAAAGTGGTTTAGTAAATGACCCAGATGTAAGTCATTTTAGACTTGCATTGCATTTGACTTTTGCGTTTATCACATTTGCGTATACCCTTTGGGTTGCTCTAGATCTCTTGTATCCTGAAAAGAAAGAAATTGAAAAATCGTTACGCACCATTGCCCGTGTAGCATTAGCCTTATTATTATTGCAAATTATTTACGGTGGATTTGTAGCTGGTTTAAATGCAGGTTTAATCCACAACCACTGGCCGTTAATGAGTGATGGACAATTTATCCATGACAGTGTTTTTTTAGAACAAAAAAACTTATTTCTAAGTTTTACTGAAGGAAAAAGCGGCGTTCAATTTGTACACCGAACATTAGCGTATTTTGTAGTTGGTATGATTGTTTTATTATACTTCAAAAGTAGGAGTTTCACATTAGATAAAGGTCAGACAAACGGAATTAAAATACTCTTATTATTAGTTTTTGTGCAGTTCGGATTAGGGGTTTTAACGTTACTATATGGCGTACCTTTATGGCTAGGTTTAACTCATCAGGTTAGTGCTTTTTTCTTATTGACTTCGATGACTTTTACTTTACACCGATTATCAAAATAATTTTTTCACTATTTATACCTGACTATATTGTCGCATTTCTTTGTTCATAAACGCAAATGTCTAAACTTGCTGCTCAAGATAAATTTTTAGATTTATCCGATTACGGAAGATCATTCGGGAAATTTTTAGCCAATCAATTAAAGAATACCCGATTCACTCCCATTCATGTTACGTTGCTTTTTGGGCTTACAGGTCTTGTTGCGATTTACTGTATTTTACAAAATCATTACTTTTTAGCCAGTTTTTTCATCATTCTGAAATCAGGAATTGATGCTGCCGACGGAGAACTGGCAAGGATAAAAAACACCCCTTCATACACGGGAAGATATCTTGACAGTGTGTTTGATATCATCTTAAACTTCTTGATTTTCATGACCATTTGTTATGTTTCAAAAACCACTATTTGGCTTACTTTTTTAGCTTTTATTTGTATTCAATTACAAGGAACTTTATACAATTATTACTATGTTATTTTGAGAAATAAATCTGTTGGAGGAGACACCACTAGTAAAATTTTCGAAAACAAATCACCCAAAGCTTTGCCTGGAGAAACTCAAAAATCAGTTGATATCTTGTTCTGGATTTACACTGTTGTTTACGGTGCTTTTGACAAAATAATTCACACACTTGACAAAGAGGCATACAAGGTAAAAACATTTCCACATTGGTTTATGACCTTCCTTTCAATTTACGGATTAGGATTTCAATTACTGATTATTGCCATTATGTTACCAATGAATTTAATCGAATACATCGTTCCCTTTTTTATCATTTACACTTTGTTTATTTTCGTCCTGATTGCTATCAGAAAGACCCTTTTTAAGGTGTAAAGTAACCATAGTAATAATCTATAGTAGCTATTTATTTTATTATTTATCAGATTATTAAGTTAATTTACTTCTTATTTAAATTTAAGCTAAAATAATAATCTAATTTTAAAAATAATAACTGTCAATTATAGCTGTTACGTTAAAATTAAACAAGTTTTCCAATTAATTATATAACAATTTAACCTCTGTTTTTTCGCAAATTTGTGGTAGAATAATTTTAATTTAAAACTATATACTATGCCAAATTCAACAGAGATTAAAGGAAATTACAATGAACTGAAAGGTAAACTTAAACAAAAGTTTGCAGAATTAACAGATGACGATGTGTTATTTGAAGAGGGAAAAGAAGATGAAACTTGGGGAAGATTACAACAAAAATTAGGGAAGACAGAGAAAGAAATTAAATCTTTGTTTGAGTAATTTCAGGATTTAAAAAATTCCAAAACTGTTTCAAAGCTACGTTAAATATTTTCCATTAATAGATTTTATTTGTGCTTTTGAAACAGTTTTTTATTGTGATTTAATCAGTCAATCCAAGTTTTAAAATCGGATACTTTCTCTCTACTTACGATTACCTCATCCGCTTTAAAAGAAGGTAAAATTAACTTCAGACGAGAGTTACTATAGAGGATAATTTCTTTGATTGCTTTAAGCGGAATTATAAATTTTCTACTCACTCGGAAAAAATCTTTTGGATCTAATTCTTGTTCCAAAACTTCCAAAGTACTTTCGATTAAATAATTTCTGTTATCGAAAGTGTGAATGTACGTTCCTTTATTTTCACTAAAAAAACATTCAATTTCATCGACAGAGATAACTTTCAAATGTTGCCCTATTTTTATCGTAAAGCGTTTTTTGTAATTTTTTTCAAAAGGATTTGTTAGCATTCTTTTGATCTGCTCAAAATCCAATTGTACCGTTTCTTGTTTTGGTAATCGCGCTTTAAACTTAAAAACTGCCACTTCCAAATCATCCTCATCAATGGGTTTCAAAAGATAATCTATGCTGTTTAATTTGAATGCGCGTAACGCATACTCATCATAAGCCGTTGTGAAAATTATGGCACTTTTGATGGCTACTTTTTCAAAGATTTCAAACGACAGTCCATCAGATAATTGAATGTCAAGAAAGATCAAATCCGGGTGCTCATTTTTAGAAAACCACTCGATAGATTCTTCCACGGAATGAAGCATCACTCCTACTTCAATAGTTAGCTTTTCAAGTTTTCTCTGAAGCAATCTCGCAGCTGGTTTTTCGTCTTCTATTATTATTGTCGTCATCATTTATAATTAAGGTTTCACAAAGGGAATCGTTTTATTTTGCTTGTACTAATCAAATACATGCTCCTCCAATGATTTCCACTTTTTTTGCATATTTATTTTTGGCTTACGGCAAAGATATACTGGAATATTATTTTCTTCTTCGATTGCATATTTGTGTTTTATGATTTTCACCAATTTACAATTACTATAAGCGCTTTCGACAATTACTTTTTCATTACCAATACTTATACAAACTTCTCCCCTTGTAGTTCCAGTTCCCCAAAGCCAAAAACTTCCATTACTACAAATTGGATTTGGCAATAAATACTTTTTTCCTATGATTTCTATTGCTCCAGCTTCACCATAATTTTTAGCCCAAATAATGCAGTTTTCTTTGTCTTTTACTGGCAATGACTGATATAAACTATCAACTAATTTCACTTGTTCTTCCCAACCAAACATATCAGCATAATCATCTGTGAGTTGAATGCGCCCATTTTTTTGCAATTCTAAATCAGCATAACTACTATAGGTCTCAATTGGCAAAACAGCAATTGCATGAGGCAAAAAAGGAATTATTGGAAGAAATACAACACAGGCTACTGCATAATTCCATCTTGGTTTATTTTTCAATAATTTTTCAATTTTCAGAGCTCCAGCGGCAAATAATATTGGGTAAATCGCAAAGAAATAATACGCCTTAGACTGCATAACCCACATGCTGGCAAATATCACCAAAGCGGCTATTCCGAACGTTTTATACTTTTTCAAATCCTTATCAAAAAAGTAGGCAAAAAGCCCGATTAAACTAATTGATAATGTGAAAGGATGTTTCAACTGCTCTATTGCAAAATCAAAAGGACCATTCTCATCCAACTGACTTTCTTTTAACTTTTGCAAATGTAGTAACACTGGAAAATGATGGTTAATTTGCCAAATCAAATTTGGTAAAACAATTAAAAACATGATTAATCCTGCAATATAAAGCCACTTATTCTTAAATAGTTTCCCATTTTCATAAAACAATAAACCCACAACAACTCCTAATCCCCAAACTACTATAGTGTACTTATTCATTAAACCAAAACCTGCAGAAACTCCAAGTAAAACAAGAAATTTTACATTTTTAGTGTTAAAATATTTAATCAAAAAATAAAACCCAAGTGTCCAAAAAAACTGATCGAAAGCTACAGGCTGGAACAACATATGATTGCGATAAAAAGGGACAAATGACAATACTGAAACTCCAGCCAATAGAATTGCTTTTATTTTCCCGCCCAATTCTTTGGCAATCAAACAACAAAGCACAAGAATTGCAACTCCGGCTAAAGTAGAGAAAAACCGAACACCTGATATCGAATATCCAAAAACAAAATGGGCAATTTTACCAGCAAAAGCTATAAAAGGCGGAAATTCAAAATACCCCCAATCTAAATGCTCACTAACAGATAAATGCAATAATTCATCGCGATGAAATCCATAATTCCGATTTCCGACAAAATGAATACAAAGTTTAATAAAGGCTAAAATGAGTATAGTTGGTAAATATTTTTTCACGGTTGAGTGTTTAAAGTTTAAAATTTTAAAGCAATATGAGAGCAAACTGAGACGCAGTTTTTACTCCCATTTCTCGCTTTTCTCCTTCTCCAAAAACTTTTTAATCTTGCGATCTTCCCAGCTCTTTCCAAAAATCCAATTTGGCATAAAAGTTGAAAGTGCATGGGACAACAATCCGATTCCCCAAAAGAATGCGGTGGTAAAACTCCTCCACTGAAAAAAACTTTCTCCAGCTTCTAAATCCTGATAATTATTTATCAAAATCATAATATTGACTACCAAATAGACTGTTAAATGAGTATAAAAACCTTTTATTTTTTTTACACGTATCAAAGCTTCCTGATACTCCAATTCTTCTGTTGAATTTGTTTCCATAATCTCAGTAGTTTTTATTTTTTTCATTTTCCATCAATTCATTAATCTTTTTTTCTTCCCAATTCGCTCCTAAAAAAGGCATGTAATTAAAGACCTTCATTGCGTGGAAAGCTAAACCAATTCCCCACCAAAATAATGGCCAAAAAAACCATAAATATTCTGGAGATGTGCTCAAATTTATAATTGCTAAAGAAACAATTACAATAAAATAAGCCGTTAGATTTCTATAAAACCCCTTTATTTTTTCTACTTGCTTTTTAGCCTGAAGATATTTTTCTGAGTCATTCTTATTTGTTTCCATAAGTATATTTTGAAAAAAATTAAAATTTTAATTCCATTTATTATTAGACCTGCCTTTGTTTAAAATCTCATTAATTTTGCGTTCCTCCCATGATTTCCCATATCCAAAAATTTCTAGCCCATGAAATGTAAGTCCCATTCCCCAACCTAATAATGGAAACCAAAACCATTGGAAATTAGAACCGTACCTCAAATTAATAAAGATTAAAAAAGGAATTACACAGCAATATGAAATTAAATTTCCATAGAATGCCTTGAGCTTTTTGACGTGATCTTTTGCTCTATGGTAAGCGTTATTTTCGTTGTAATAAGAATTAGTTTCCATAATCGAAATTTGTTTGGTTAAAATTGGTATTTTGACAGTGAAGGTTTTTTCATTTTGTTCAATCAATACTTTTCTCTTGGTTATAATTCCGTAGCGATTGATAATATTTTGCAATCCTACACCTTGACGATCCTGCAAAACTTCTTTCTTTTGAAAGTCATTTTGAACCGCGAGATAATCCCCTTCAATTGTAATGCGAATATGTAAAGGTCTTTGTTCGCTTACCACATTATGTTTTACGGTATTTTCTAATAAAAGCTGTAAGGAAAGCGGAACTACTTTGGCTTCAGGATTTAAATTAGAAGTAGGCAGTTCATAAAACAAACTGTTTTCGAAACGCATTTTAAGCAGGTTCATATAGGTTTTGGCGAAAGCCAATTCTTCTTCAACTGAAACTAACTCTTTATCTTTTTGCTCCAATACATACCGATAAATTTTTGATAATGAAGTCGTGAATCGTTGTGCATTATCTGGGTTTTCTTCAATTAAAGAACTTAAAACATTCAAGCTATTGAAAAGGAAATGCGGGTCGATTTGATTTTTTAGACTTTCAAACTTTGCCGAAGCCGTTCCAGCAATTATTTTTTGTTGTGTTACTTCTTTTCTCGATGCTTGTTTCCAATTAGCCATGAAACTTCGTGCATGCATGAAAGTAGAAACACCTAATGAAAGTATGATATAAAATAAATGAACCCAGATCATTCTGTCATTAAAAAACTCACTAGGGTTCATTTTTTGAAAAACCACAAAAGTTATATAATTAATTCCTAAAACAACTGGAACCGTGTACAATATAGTGGCAATAATTCCAGCATACACTCTCAGATTAGTTTGTTCCAACCAATCCCATTTCTTATCCAAGAGCGAATTGATTGTTCCATTACCAAAACCAATTCCAAACGAATACAATGAACTTACCCAAAAAGTGGTCAGAACATTTTCTAAATCAAAACTGCCTTGCGCTAAAGAAAAAACAAATGTAAAAATCAGAGCAATTTTAAGACAAACAATTGTTCCTTTTTTAAATTCTGTGAATGTATGTATCCTTTGATTTTCCATTTTAGCTTCAATTTTTTTATCTTGCAGATTTTACTTACAGTTTTTCTGTGCTTCTAGCGCTCTGTCTAACCCCCATTTTGGAGAGAAAGGCGTTTCCGGTTTAAAAGTAGCGAAAAGTCCGATTGCTTTTTCAATTTCTAAACATAAAGGTTTTGTGTCAATTCCTGTCCATTTTGCGCCTCCAATTTGAAATTCGGCTTTACCAAAAACTACTCTTGGATTTTCTGGTGCAATCGCTTCCGCTTTAGCATACATTTCCATTGTTTTCCCAGACAATTTCATTCCGTTTGTCATAGGATCAAAAACAATCCAAGCAGTATTAATCATGGCTTGCATTACATATAACTCAGCGTTGTTTTGATCTTTTATCATTTCAATGTCCAATGCATTTTGAGCTTTTGTAAGCAACAAATTCATTTTGTCTTTATCTTGTGTTCCAAAAGCTGTTGTTGTATTTACCAGCGCCACATAATAATTAGGCAACCAACTTGCTTTTTCTGCGCCTGCAATTCTTTCGAATAAATCCGACGCTTCACTGTTTTTTCCTTCTTTCCAAAGCCCGAATGCTTTTCCCATTCCTTGCTCAAATTGCGCTTGAGCTGATAATAAACTACATACAAATAATGCGATTGCTGTGATAAGTTTTGTCATGATATTTAATTTTTAGTTGTTGATTAATTGTTTACCAAATTTACATTGGTTACGCCTTTTTTAAAATTTATACTTACTGAACTGTTGATTTTGATAGATGAGTTGTTTTTTAAGTCGAAAATCATAAAGTTGAAAGTCGTAAAGTTGAAGAAATTCACGTTATCAAGGGCTTTAGACCTTTGACTTTACGAGCTAATAACCATTTTTAAAGATTTTTCAACTGATTCTCTTTTTTATCATTACTAATTGTCCAAAAGAACCCTACAAAGAAAAATCGATCAGCTGTAGGTGTAATTGCTGCCCTGTTATAAACGCCGGCTGAATTTGGATTTTTTGCGTAATCGTAACCATAGACATTTTGGCTTCCTAAAATATTAGAAACGGAGAAATACAAAATCTTTTGAGTTGTCAGCAAATAAACCCAGTTAAAACTTAAACTGTTATAGGATTTTGTTTTTCCGTTCATGAATTTCGTTTCATTTGGATTGTTGTAAGGTCTTCCTGAGCTGTATAAATTAGTAAAACCAATTTGTGATTTCCAATCGTTAATCCAATATTTAGCAACAATCGACAAACTATGATCTGCTACAAAATTAGGAGTAACCTGAGTAATAAAGTTTTTATAATCTCTCTCTGTATCGATATAGGAATACGAAACCCAATATTCTAAGTTTTTAAATGATTTCCCATCTCTCCAAAACAAATCCAAACCTTTCGCATAACCAGAACCATTATTAGTAAATACGGAATTATATTGTATGATTGATGTGTCGTATTTTACTAAATTACTGTAGTCTTTGTAATAGGCTTCTGCTCTGAACGTTTTTCCGTTTTTATTATATTGATAATTCAAAATATAATGTGATGCTTTCTCACTTTCAAATTGATGAAACTTAGAATATTTGATGTAATTAACATTTGGCGTTTGCGAAAAATCACCGTAAGCCATTGAAAGCTGACTGTTTTTAGCCATTTTGTAAGCAAATGAAATTCTGGGAGAAATAGCAGTTTCATTTATTAAATCATTATAAGATGCTCTCAATCCAGCTTTTGCAGCAAATTTTTTAGAGAAGAAAATATCAGCCTCTGTGTAAACCGCTCCAATATTTGAATTATAACTGTTTGTGTTTGTTGCACCTAAATTTTCTTTGAAATCCTCATTGAATTTGGTAACAAAATAATCAGCTCCAAAGGATAATTTCACTCTATCTGAAAAACTCTTCTTTAATTTTAATTTTAAATGTGCCGCGTTCTCCTCATTGTCAATGCTATTTAGATCAATCCCAATTTTATTTTTGGCATAACTATAACTTAATCCTGAAGTTATTTGCCAATTAGTACCGAAACCTCCTTTGTACGAAGAATTAAAATAGAAGTTATTGTTATTGAGATCGACTCTTATCTTTTGAGGTGAATTAATATTTTCCTGATTTATATCAAATTTTGAAGAATCAAAAGCAGCGTATAATTTTAATATTCCGTTATTGAAATTATATCGATATACGGTTTCCCCAGATAAAGATTGATAGGGACTATTCCAATCTACATCCTGCTTAATTATAGCTTGATAAGGCGCTAAATTGATGTAAGCCGTATTTACACTCAAGGAGCTTTTTTTCCATTTCTGAGTATTTCCTAAACCCAAACCAACAGTCATTAAGGAGATTTCAGTTTTGTTTTGGTCGGGTTCGTCTTGCGTATTCAATAATAAAACACTGGATAAAGCCTCCCCATATTCAGCAGAATAACCACCTGTAGAGAATGATATCCCACTAAAAAGGAACGGCGAAAACCGACCTCTTGTTGGCAAATTTTGAGCAGAAGCTCCATAAGGTTGTGCTACACGAATACCATCTACAAAAGTTTGGGTTTCATTGGCTTCGCCCCCACGCACGAATAAACGGCCGTCTTCACCCACATTTTGTGTTCCAGGCAATGTTTGTAATGCCGCAATAATATTTCCTGCCGAACCCGCCGTAGTAACGATATCTAGCGGTTTCAATACAGAAACTCTGGCTTTATCCCCTGCTTCTAAATTTCCTGCGGTAATAATTACAGCATCTAAAGCATTGACATTATCTCTTAATTTTATGGTTTTATTTTTAAAATTTGAAACATCAATTACCGTTTTTAAAGTTTCATAAACTAAGAAACTCACCACCAAAGTTTGATTACCAGTCGTAGTAGTTATAAAAGTAAAATCACCCGTTTCATTACTTGAAGTACCATCATAAGTACCTTCGATAAAAATATTGGCGCCAGATATAGGGTTCCCTTTTTCATCTACTACTTTCCCGGAAACTGTAGTTTGCGAAAAAAGAGCAATTGAAAATAAAAAAATGGCAAGAGTAAAAATAATTTTACTCACGCTATTTCTATTATTTTTTTTGTATTCGTGAACCATTGATTTCATAATATTTGATTTTGATGAAGCAAATATATTTCACGGATTAAACTTATAAAACAATTATTAACTGAACTGTTGAAATTGTAGGATGAGTTGTAATCCCACAATTTCTTTTATATTTACGCTAACAAGATTCCATTTTATGAAGACAGAAAAAGAAAAAATGATAGATGGAGAATATTATTTGGCTGGAGATCCTATTTTAGTAAAAGACAGACGAAAATCAAAAAATCTTCTTCATCGATTAAATGTTACCGAGTATAGAATCACGAAGAAAGCTCGAGAAATAATAAAAGAACTCATCCCTAATGCAGGAGCAAATCTTTATATTGAACCGCCTTTTTTTTGTGATTATGGATATAATATTTATTGTGGAGAAAATGTGTATTTCAATGTGAATTGTGTTGTTTTAGATTGTGCCAAAGTAACTATTGGCTCCAATGTTTTTTTTGCACCAGGAGTTCAGTTATACACCGCAACGCATCCACTTGATGCTGAACTAAGAAAAACGCTCGAAAATGCACTACCTATAAAGATTGGAGACGATTGTTGGATTGGCGGAAATTCAGTAATTTGCCCAGGAATTACAATAGGAAACGGTTGTGTGATTGGTGCTGGTTCTGTTATTACAAAAGATATTCCTGACAATTCACTCGCGGTAGGAAATCCGGCAAAAGTGATTCGGAAATTAAATATTTGATTAAACAATCCAAAAGCATTTTGAATAACTAAAAATAATTTTAATATTTTTGAGAGAACACTTAAATTCTAAGTAGGAGAAATTTAAAAACAGTTGCAATTTTCGCCTTACTTTTTGTGGCTAACACTATTTATGGCACATCTTCTAGCAAAATTCAAAAATGTACCTTTGGAAATCATCAAAGATGTTTTAGAAAAAGACAAAGCGTTTCACGCCGCGTAAGGAATCTCTTTAGAGCGGCTTTGGTAAAATCCCAAGCGAATTCTACTGTACTAAAAAAGTACAATTCATAAAGAAATCACAAAAAGTAATGATTAAAGGCACTTTTTATTTTAATTATAAAATTGTTTCTTTAAATTTGCAAATCCCTTATAAATAAACTTTTTTTTTAAATAAATCCATTTAAATTTTATTTGAAAATCAATGATTACAAATACTTTTTAGATGAACAACACCACTCGAATTAAAAAAAATTACCAATTAATCAAATTTCAAAAATTAGTTATTGTTTCTGTTTTAATTGGTTTTCTTTCGGCTTTTTTAGGAATTTCATTAAAAAAAATAACTGAATATTACGAAGAAATATTTTTTCATAAAGCGTCCACAAATCCAATATTCTTTGTTTTATTTCCAATTTTCGGACTATCTATTATCTATTTTCTTAGAGAATACCTTTTTAGAAAAAAAGAGAACAAAGGGATTAAAGAAATTTTTGAAAGTACCAATTCCAAATCAAAGAACTTACCCAATTATAAAATTCCATCCCACTTCATCAACGGATTGCTAACGGTAGTTTTTGGAGGATCTACGGGAATTGAAGTTTCTACTGTTGTTGCTTCGGCAACAATTGGCTCCGTTGCTCAAAGAAAACAAAATGTATTTAGACAATACAAAACCGAGCTAATATGTGCTGGAGTTGCGGCAGGAATTACCGCTTTATTCAGCAGTCCGGTCGCTGGAATTCTTTTTGCACTTGAAGTCATTTCGAGAAAAGTAACACGAGCATTTTTAATCAGTACATTAATTGCTGTTGCGACTGCTTTTGGATTGGTTTTTTTATTGGATGAAAAACCTTTATTTACGGTAGCGGTAACAACTTGGCATTTAAAAGCCATACCTTATTTTATACTTTTAGGAATTTTATCCGGATTAAATTCTGTTTATCTAACGCGATGCGTATTATTTTTTAAATCTCAATTTTCAAAAATAAGCGTTCATTATTACAAAATTATTTTAGGTTCTGTAATCTTAAGTATTTCGTTGTTAGTATTCCCTCAACTTTATGGTGAAGGTTATCATGCCATCAAAACTATTTTTAATAATTCAGGTGATACACCCATGACATTTTCATTAGCGCTTACCTATATTGGAATTATAATTTTAAAACCTATTGTAACTTCAGCAACTTTGGCTTCGGGAGGCGACGGAGGTGTCTTTGCACCGAGTCTTTTTATAGGTGCATTTTTAGGATTACTTGTTGCATCTACTTTGAATACTCTGTTTAATGCCAATGTAATTCCGATAAATTTTGTAATTATTGGTATGGCTGCCGTTTTAAGTGCTAGTATTCATGCACCATTTACGGCAATTTTTTTAGTTTGCGGATTAACAAATAATTATACTTTATTTCTGCCCATTTTAGTTGTTTGTCTTATTTCAAAATATACCGCTAAAATGACATACCCTTTTACGGTATACACCTATTCTAACAGTTTATCCAAATAATAGATTTTTATGTCGGTTCAAAAAATAAAAAGAAATTATCGCAAAACTAAATACATTCTTTATAAAGAAACTTTGGTTGATTATAAAGAACATTTTTGGGCTTTTTTGGGTTCGTTTATAGGTATTGGAATAATAGCCTATATGCAATCGAAAACCCTTCTTCACTCTGATGTTGTTTACCTGATTGGTTCATTTGGAGCATCAAGTGTTTTGGTTTATGGTGTAATTCAAAGTCCATTGGCACAACCCCGAAATTTAGTTGGAGGACATCTTGTTTCAGCAATTGTTGGAGTAACTATTTCTAAATTTATTCCTGATATTTTATGGCTAACTGCACCTCTTGCAGTATCAATATCAATTGTTTTAATGCAAGTGACTAAAACTTTACATCCTCCTGGCGGAGCAACAGCATTGATCGCTGTAATAGGCTCGCCAAAAATTAAGATGCTTGGCTATTGGTACGTACTTTATCCAGTACTTAGTGGCGTTCTTATTCTACTTATTGTGGCATTAATATTTAATAATATGACTTCCAACAGGTATTACCCAAATCATAAAAAATACCACCAATTTAGGAAAAGGATTGTTTCTACATTTAAAAACAATCCTAAAAACGCTTAATAGCCGCTATGCCTAAATAATTAATTTTTTAATTACTTAATTCAGTACCCAGTTGATTCTTATTTTTATAAATGCATACGCAAAAATATTATCAACAAATCGAAAATCTGAAATCTAAATCTAAAATTATATTTTACCTTTGAGCTTTCAATAAAAACAAAGATTATGATTTATAAATTTAGAGTAATTCTAGACGCGGAAGAAGATGTTTTTAGAGACATTGCAATACTTGAAGACGATACTTTAGAGGATTTACACAATGCTATTTTTAATTCCTTTGGTTTTGACGGGATGGAAGTGGCTTCGTTCTATACTTGTGATGAGACATGGAATCAGGAAGACGAAATTTCTCTTTTTGATACCGGAGATGTTCCAGGCGAGCAAAAAATCATGAGTGATTACCAATTATCGGACATACTAGATAAAGAAAATACAAAAATTATTTATGTTTATGATTTCATCAATATGTGGACATTCCTAGTGGAATTAGCTGCTATTGAAGAACAAGCTATTGGTAATTTATATCCTGAAACTATATTTTCTCATGGAGAAATGCCGGATGAGGCAATGGAGAAAAATTTTGAAGCTGATAATGCCGATGACTATAATGATGAATTTGAAGATGGCTTAGACGAAGATGATTTAGATATGTTCGAAGGAGACGATAGTTTTGAAGACTACGGGTTTGAGGAGAATTGGAATTAATCCTCTCCGCAACCTTTAAAAAGGACAGGAAGATAAACCACATAAAATAAAATGATTGTTCGTATTGATACCCAAAAGAAATTTTTTTCATATACATTTCTTTGTTAGGTATGATTCCAGACAATTATAAAAAAATTTAATAAATACAAAATCACGTCTCGTCTCCCCCTCTTTTAGAGGGGGCTGGGGGGAGGAAACCTTATCAAAATATGATCAATTTGTATAACACGCACATCGAAAACTTGTCAATTCATAGGGTTGGTAATAAAAGTAGAAACGAAGCCCTATTTTTATCGGAGCAACCTTTTAATTTAAATGACGAGATTGTTCCCTTGATGAAAGAATTCTTCTTTAAACCTTTTAGAGAAAAAGAAGAAAACTATTTTCAATTTGCACATGAAATTGATTTGGATTACAACGACATGTTCAAATTTGCAAAAGAAATTTTTGAGAATCCAACTAGCATTCACGAAATTTCAAAAAAAATAACAAGCCATTTATTTGAGCAGTCTAATCATCCTCATATCAAGAATGGTGAGGTATATGTTACGTACTTAACAAACGTAAGTATCGACAATAATGTAGTTGATGCCATTGGAATTTTCAAAAGCGAAATACAAGCTGACTTTTTACAATTTGAAGAAAAATCGACGCACCTGGAAATGATTTTACAACATGGTGTAAGTTTAAATAAATTAGATAAAGGTTGCATCATCTTTAATTACAAAAAAGAAGAGGGATACAAAATCCTGACTGTTGACAGTAATCGTTATGATGCCAGATATTGGTTGGAACATTTTCTATCAGTAGATGCATTTGAGGATGAAAATTTCATTACAAAGAAATATTTGAAATTTTGCCAGAATTTTGCCAAAGATGTTGTTTTCCCTGCCGAAGACAAGAAAGAAGAGGTGATGTTCATGAACCGCTCCGTGAATTATTTTGCAAAAAATGATCAGTTTGAAGAAACTAATTTCCTGAACGAAGTATTAGACAATCCCGATTTAATTCCTGAGTTTAAAAATTACAAAATAGACAAAGGAGAAAAATATAGTATAGAAGATGTTACTTCATTTCCTATTGCCAATGCAGCGGTTTCTGATGCCAGAAAATCGATAAAAAACGTGATCAATTTAGATACGCATATCCAAATAAAAATGGATTTCATTAATCCTGAAAGTGCTGAGAAATATGTGGAAAAAGGTTGGGATGAAGAAAAACAAATGTATTATTACTTAGTTTATTTTAATAAAGAAGAGAAGAGCTAGTTTGAAGCAGTCAGTCACAGTTTACAGTTCTCCTATTTTATAAATATTCAATCCTCAATTACATAAGTAGTTGGGGATTTTTTATTAAAAACAAAGCATAGAATTTAAAATTAAGGATAATAATTCAATATCATTTTGTAGTTATTTTAATATATTATTATTTAAAACATGTATTTAGTCGATTTTATTTGATACTTAAACCGTTATTAATTAGATTTATATACCCAAATCTAAATACACTAATTATGAAAATGATTGATTTTAAAGAAAAATTTATTACCAAAAAAGTCTTGTGCTCTTTGGTGGGCCATAAATTTATTGTAACAAGAAATATCACCAATCACTTCAAAGAATTCAAATGTACAGTTTGTCAAATCGAATTAACAAACGATGATAATGGACATAAAACATTTCTAACCCCAGAACTAAAAGAAATTAATGAAACCCTGAGAGGTTTTCATAATAAAAAGCTTCATCTAGTCTGATTTTATTTTATAAAGAAGAGTTTAAAATTAGATTTACCTTATTCCTAACCTACTTAATACCAATACATAATGGTAATCCTACTATTAATCCAAACTATAATTGTGTTGAAACAAAAGATGAATCAAAAAAAGGTGAAAAACACAAATTAATTTCAACATTATTTTGAGCTATTTTATTAAAATCCGGTATTAAATAAATTAGTATTTTTAAAGTTTCTTGTTATAAATTCAAAAGCGGCACTCATGATATTTCCCATCGATTTTGCTTTTTTAAAATTTAAATCATTAGTATATCGGTACAATTCTAATTTTAATTGTTGCAAATGTTCGTCTGTAGAAATGATGTCATCACCCATGATTTGTAATAATCTTTTA
This sequence comes from Flavobacterium urumqiense, assembly GCF_900108015.1. Classification (GTDB taxonomy): domain Bacteria; phylum Bacteroidota; class Bacteroidia; order Flavobacteriales; family Flavobacteriaceae; genus Flavobacterium; species Flavobacterium urumqiense. The sequence goes on from NZ_FNVP01000006.1 coordinate 47,467, forward strand.
ATCCTATTTTCGGCAGAGTGAATTCTTTTAGCTAAAACTGCTCTTTCTTCATCTTTATATTGTTCAATCGAACTATTCTGAAGTTTTTCTTTTACCAATTTTACCATCGGATAATTTTCTTTAAAAAACTGAGGACGGTAAACTTTAAAATTTCCTTCAAAACATTGCTGATCAAAGTCAATTGCACGAATTCTATAAACGACCTGGTCAAAATCGTGAATGGGAACAATTACATAGTTGTAAGATCGCATGTCACCTAGCAATCGAATCATGCAACGTTCATTAAACTTGACAAATTCTTTTGCAATTTGAGATTTTTCAGTTTCAGTACAGTTAGACAGAAGCGTTTTTATAAATACATCTCCGGCAATTCCCATTATATGTTCTTCAATTAAAGTGTCTTTATAAACCAAGAAATTTATTTTATCAGGAGATAAAATGTGTTCCAACTCCAGTCCGTAAACTCGTGAAGCATCAGCTTTCTTTATGTAAAAATGCGTATAATTATCATTCAGGATATTTCTGACTTTGATCCGAAAAGGATTCGAATTTCCAAAAGTGCAATAATCAATTGAATCTACATTCAAAAACTTAATAATTCCCAAATTCCCATCCGAATGCAAAAGAGAATATATTTTCATTAAAGTCAAATCAATTTCATTTCTTTCAAATTCATTATAGTAAACCCTAGTCCACAAAGTATCCTTATCGTATTTATCATAGACATTTACGGAACCCGAAAAACGTAATAAATCATCATAAAAAATGGGCACTTTAGAAATTCGATCAAATCGTTCCAAGTAATCCAAAAGAGAATTATTAATTGGATAAGTAGGTTTTTTTAGAAGCATTAGTGGTTCACTGCTCATCTGAAATGTAATTTAATACAAAATTACAATAAATTATTCCGTTGAAGGTTATTCCTTTTTAAATATATAATTATAAACTACTGACCTATTAAAAACATAAAAATTTTCTAGTTATTGTTATCTATTTCATTTTATAAGTCCAATATATTTTAATCGAAAAGCACTGAATAAGAATGAAAATTCCATAAAAATAGCAACTGCCTCATAATTAGACAAAAAGTAATTTTTTTATTTTTATATTCTTACTATAAAAGCATCAATTACTAAAAAAAAGCCAGTTGAATTTAATTTAATAAAATATAATTATGGTTCGGCTGTTTTTTAATTAAAAAAGGACAATACTAAGATATAAACTTTATATTTGATTGTCCCCATGATTATTAAAACATTTAAACTCTGATGATGGAAGAAAAGCTTGAACTTTATTTCAAGGCTGCGCAATCAGCTAAAATTGGAATTTGGAAAATGAATGTGGCAACCCATGATGAATCTTGGGACGCTGTTATAAAGTGTATTCTTGAAGTCCCTGAAGATTTTAAACCTGTAAATGGAAACGGAATTAATTTTTACACAGAGGGTGAGAATAGAAATCGAATAAAAATCTTAATTGAAAGAGCAGTCAATGAAGGAATTTCATTTGATGAAAAATTTCAAATTACTACCGCCAAAAATAACATTAAGTATATCGAATGTATCTGTCAGGTAGAAATTATTGACGGAAAACCAATGAATCTGTTGGGTACATTTCAAGACATTACAAATGAGCAAAATTTAATAAATGAATTACAGTTAAGTGTTGAAAAATTTTCTTCAATTTTTTCCAGTGCTAACGATGCCATTTTTATTATTGACACTTCAAATGGGCTTATTAGCGATTGCAATTCCAGATCAGCGGAACTCACCGGATACGATAGGTTTGAAGTAGTTGGCTTACATAATTCTAAATTATTTCCAAAAGAATTTAGAAAAAAAGCCGGTTTATTTCTAAAATATAATTTACAAAAAAATCCATATACTGTAGTTGAAACGTATATAAAAACTAAATTCGGAAAATCCATTCCAGTAGAGATCGCCTCCGGCAAAAAATTTAAAGTTGACAATATCACTTATTTGGTTTGTTTTATTAGAGATATTAGTGAAAGAAAAAATGTTGAAAATAAATTGAATTTGCTTTCACTTGCTGCATCTGAAACGACAGATACCATTGTGATTGTTAATAAAGAAGGAACTGCAGTCTGGGCAAATCAAGCCTATTTAAACCTTACCGGTTTTAATATGGAAGAAATAATAGGTCAAAAACCGGGCAATTTGTCCAAAGGTCCTGAAACTGATGTGCAGACAATATTGTTGATGAAAAAAGCTATCAAGAATAAAGAAAGTATTAAAATCACGATACTAAATTACACTAAGAATAAAGAAAAATATTGGTTTGAACTTAATATTACTACGGTCTTTGATAGCCAAAATAACTTTATCAATTTCATTGGTGTAGGACGAAATGTAACCTCCAGAATTGAAAAAGAATTAGAATTAAAAAGACTTTTAGAAGTTACCAGTAGTCAAAATAGTAAATTATTTAATTTTACTCACATCGTCTCTCATAACATTCGTTCGCATACCAGTAACCTCTCCATGATTGTAGATGTTATAGAAAATACAGATTGCGTTGATGATAAACTTTCTTATTTTGATTTGTTTAAGGAAGGAACCGAAAAATTATCTGAATCAATAGAGTATCTGAATGAGATTATTTGCGTTCAGCAAAAGACAAATATTGAAAAAACGAAAATTTTTTTAAAAAACGAAATCGAGAAAACTAAAATGGCTTTGAGTTTAGTTATAAAAGAAAGTGAAATAACAATAACGGACACCATACCAATAGATTTGACTGTTACTGCTATTCCCGCTTACCTGGACAGCATATTACTAAATTTATTTACAAATGCAATAAAATACAAATCTCTAGAACGCAATTCAACCCTAGAAATAGGTTATGAAATTATTAAAGATTACCTTGTTATAAACTTTAAAGACAATGGTTTAGGATTAAATCTAGAAAAAAACGGTCATAAAATTTTTGGAATGTATAAAACGTTTCATGATAACGAAGATGCTAAAGGAATTGGGTTGTTTATAACCAAAAATCAATTGGAAGCCATGAATGGAAAAATTGAAGTGGAAAGTAAAGAAGGTGAAGGCAGTAATTTTAAAATTTATTTATATGAAAAATAAATTAACATATATCATTGACGATGACAAATTAACCGTAAAACTAATGAGTATTCTCATTTCTAAAAATGATTTTTGTGAAGAAATAGAATCGTTTTACAACGCAAAAGATGCCATTAGTAAATTAAAAGAAAATGCGGGAGATAATGGGATTCTGCCGGACGCAATTTTACTGGATCTCAATATGCCAGTCATGGATGGATGGCAGTTTTTAGACGAATTTATTTCTTTACCAATAACAAAAGAAATTCATATTTTTATTATGACCTCTTCAATTGACCCCGCAGATATTGAAATGGCCACGACTTATAAAGTGGTTAAAGAATATATAATGAAACCTATAACTACCCAAAAATTAGATGATTTATGCAAATTAATCAGTGATTTAAACTAATTCCCATAAAGAAGTAACAAATGGCTTCCTTAATCGTCCTATATGAAAATATAAAAAGATGAAACCATTGGAAACGATACTTTCGATCAAAAATCTCAATAAACGTTATGGCTCTCTTCAAGCCCTGAAAAATGTTACTTTCGACATACATAAAGGCAATGTCTACGGAATTCTAGGTCCTAACGGAAGCGGAAAATCAACAACTTTAGGAATAATTTTAAATGTAGTCAATAAAACCTCTGGCGAATATAGCTGGTTTGATGGCAATATGCAAACTCATGAAGCACTTAAAAAAGTAGGGGCAATTATAGAAAGACCCAATTTCTATCCTTACATGACTGCGAAAGAAAATCTAGAATTAGTCTGCAAAATTAAAAGCATCAATTACGCTAAAGTAAATGAAAAGCTTGAATTAGTAGGTCTGGTAGATAGGCAAGATAGTAAATTCAGCACTTTTTCTCTTGGAATGAAACAACGATTAGCGATTGCTTCTGCGCTGCTCAACGATCCAGAAATTTTAATTCTTGACGAACCCACAAATGGTTTAGATCCGCAGGGTATTCATCAAATCCGTGATATCATCAAGCACATCGCTGCACAAGGAACTACCATTTTACTCGCTTCTCATTTATTAGACGAAGTAGAAAAAGTATGTACACATGCATTAGTTTTAAGAAAAGGAGAAGTTTTGTATTCCGGATTGGTTGATGGAATGTCAGTAAACCAAGGATTCTTTGAGTTGCGAGCTGATGACACTGAAAATCTAATATCCGTTTTAAAAACCCATCCAGCGGTAAAAAATAGTGTAAATGAAGAAGGAAAAGTATTGGTTTATTTAAAAGATAAATTGGAGCCAAAAGAATTGAATCAATTTCTGTTTGAAAATAATATTGTTCTCAGTCATTTAGTGAAACGAAAAAATAGTTTAGAAGAACAATTTTTGGAATTAACTAAAAACAAATAGCTCTTTTGATACAACTAATGTTTATAAATCTCATCTCCAAAATACCAACTATAAAATGAAACGACTTCTCTCAATAGAATTACAAAAAATATGGAAAAATAAAGGCAGCCGAGTTTTGACTTTAACTTATTTTATTCTCTTAACATTTATTGCATTAATTGCTTCGATTAAGTTTGATCTGGGCGTATTTAAACTTCATCTTGCTGAAATGGGAATTTTTAATTTTCCTTTTATTTGGCATTTCAACACTTACATTGCCTCAATATTAAAATTATTTCTAGCTATTGTTATTGTTTCCATGATGGCCAATGAATACAGCTACGGAACTTTGAAACAAAATTTAATTGATGGCATGAGTAAAAAGGAGTTTATTCTATCTAAATTTTTGACAATCCTTTTATTTGCATTAGTATCCACTGTTTTTATTTTCATACTGTCCCTAATTTTAGGATTTAGCTTTTCTTCGTACACAGAAATTGGCATTGTTTTGTCTGATTTAGACTATCTATTGGGTTATTTTATAAAACTAATTGGCTTTTTCTCCTTCTGTTTATTTTTAGGAATATTAGTAAAACGATCCGCATTTGCTCTTGGGTTTCTATTAGTTTGGAATATTATTGAGGGTATTTTAAAAGGTATTTTGACTTATAAAATTTTCCCAGACAGTACAATAGCAGCCTATATTACACAATTTTTTCCTTTGGAATCAATGTCGAATTTGATCGTGGAGCCATTCTCCAGACTATCTGTCGTAAAATCTATTGGAACAAAAATAGGTATAGAAAACATTAAGGATTATGGCGTACATTTTTACTCTATCATAATAGTTTTGGCTTGGACCTTGATTTTCAATTTATTATCTTATCGATTATTAAAAAACAGAGATTTATAGTATCTTTATAGAGCTATGAATTTTATAAAAAAAATCTCATTATATATTTTCATCTTTTGCTCTAGTTCTATTGCAACGGCACAATCTATATTGGTAAACGATTCCTATACAGCACAGCAACTAGTGGAGAATGTTTTAGTGAATAATAGTACTTGTGTTTCCATTTCTAATCCAATTGCTACGGGAGACACTTTTACTCCAGGTAAAAAAAGTTATGGTTATTTTAACTCTGGAACCAGTCCTTTTCCTATTAACGAAGGAGTAGTTTTGAGTACTTGGAGCAGTAAAAATTCTGAAGCACCATTTGATGCTTCAAATAAAGGCGATGGTAGTTTATCCTGGAAAGGGGATCTAGATTTAGAACAAGCATTAAATATTACAAACACATTCAATGCAACCATATTAGAATTTGATTTCGTACCGCTGACAAATCTAATTAGTTTTAATTATTTATTCGCGTCCAATGAATACCAAGAGAACTTTCCATGTAATTATTCCGATGGTTTTGCCTTTTTAATCAAGGAAAGTGGAACGACCACCTATCAAAATTTAGCTATAATTCCTGCCACCACTATTCCAGTTTCTTCGAAAAATGTACATCCATTAATTCCTACTTTTAATAGTACAACTGGTCCGAAGCCAGGCTGCCTTGCAGCAAACGAGGCCTATTTTGGAGGATTTAATTCAAGCAACAGTCCCGTAAACTACAGTGGCCAGACGTTAGTATTAGCAGCACAAGCAAACGTTATTGCGGGGAAGATGTACCACATTAAATTGGTGATTGCTGACCAAGGTGGTAATTATTATGACTCCGCCGTTTTTCTTCAAGCAGGTAGCTTCACCTCCAAAATAGATTTAGGCCCAAATCGAATAGCACCTAGTAATCCCATTTGTTATGGAGAAAATTTTATCATTGACACTAAATTATCACCTGCATATTCTTATAAATGGTATAAAAGTGGTTCCCTAATTCCAATTTTAGGAGCTATAAGTCCTTCTCTTAAAGTTACGGATACTGGTACTTACAAGGTTGAAGTTGAATTAGGCAGTCCGAATTGTATCGCTACAGGTGAAATAAAAATCGAATTTACACCACAAATTGTATTAAAAAACACCTCTTTAATTCAATGTGATGAAAATGGGGATGGTATTGCGATTTTTGATTTAAATAAGGCTGAAGCAATCATAAAGAACAATAATAGCAATTTAAGCCAAATGTTTTTTTATAAAAATATATTTGATGCCCAAAACAATCAAAATCCAATTTCGAGCCCGAAAAGCTACACCAACAAATCTAATAATCAAATTGTAATTGCAAAAGTTTTGGATACCTATGGATGTCCCAACTATGCTGAATTGATATTGTCAATTTCGAACAAATCTATTACACCCCTAGCTCCAATAATAGTTTGCGATGATGATGGATTCATTGATGGAATACATCAATTTGACCTAATGGGTATTGCTACTTCAGGCTATTTTTCTGGTATAGGGAACAATATTTTTGTCTCTTTTTATTCAAACTCTACAGATGCTTATCTTGAAAAAAACGAATTACCTTTTTTTTTCAAAAATACGATTCCTTATCAACAAACGCTATTTGCAAGAGTACTTAATGGTTCTGATTGCTATGCCATTACTCCCATAGTTCTCATAGTAAAGACATTTGACCCACCAAATTTTCAAGATGAAACAACTTCTTTGTGCAATGGTGCTTCCTCAAACTTAATAGTTGATGCAGGATTTTCTAGTTATTTATGGACATCAGGAGAAACTTCGAATACAATTACAGTTACTCTGCCAGGAAATTATTCTGTAAAAGTCACCAATACAAATGGATGTACTGCTACCAAAAATTTTAAGATATCTGCATCTGGAATTGCAATTGTCAATGGAGCAATAATTAATGATTTTGCAGGCAAAGGAAATTCAGTTTTGATAGAATATTCCGGAATAGGCAATTATGAATTTTCAATTGACGGATCTTATTTTCAAGATAATCCATTATTTAATGGCGTGGCTCCTGGAGAATATTTACTTTATGCTCGAGATAAAAACGGTTGTGGCTTATCGATTCCTTTTAAAATATATGTATTGGATTATCCCCGTTATTTTACTCCAAATGGAGATGGATATAATGATTTTTGGGAAATTAAAAATCTAGATTTTTTACCTAAATCGACTATAAACATCTTTGATCGTTATGGTAAATTATTGAAACAGTTCGCTTCAACCCACTCTGGTTGGAACGGAACATTAAATGGATATATATTACCAGCTGATGATTATTGGTTTAACATAACTTTTGAAGACAATAAAATCATAAAAGGTCATTTTTCACTAAAAAGATAATAGTTATTTTCCTATTTTTAGCCCATGAAAAAAACTTTACTTATTTTCTTTATTTTTATATCAATAAGTTGCTTTGCCCAATTTAGTAAAACGCACTATATACCGCCATTGACCGCTTTTGATGCCGCTGCTGCAGGTGATCAATATTTATACATTTCAACCCCAAACCCTACCAATGTCAATTACAGAATTATTGAAATTGGTGGAAATGTAATTTCGGGTACGGTAAACAATAATAATCCCAGAAAATATGACATTGGCTATGGAGATAACACCCCATTGTTCACGCCAAAAAATAATACAGGCATCATAAACAACAAGGGATATATTGTAGAAGGAGATGACTTAATTTATGTAAGCGTCAGACTCAATGCAGACAAATCCGGCGTAAATTATGCACAAGCAGGTGGACTTGTTTCAAAAGGGAATAGTGCCCTGGGAAAAGAGTTCCGAATTGGCGCAATGTTAAATGAATCTACGGCTACAAAATTATTAAATTTCGCATCCGTTTTAGCTACAGAAAACGGTACTACAATTACAATTTCAAACATTCCAATTGGCACCACACTCACAGATGGCACACCTATTACAGGACCCTACACAAAAACCCTCAACAAAAACCAAAGTTATGTTATGGCAATGGTAAACATTGGTTCGATTACAAACAGCAAAAATATTATTGGTGCATTAGTAGAATCAGACAAACCAGTTATTGTAAATGCTGGATCAATTTTAGGAACGAATGATAGTAGCACTAACGCTAGAGACATCGGTTTCGATCAAATTGTTTCTTCTGAAAAAACTGGCAAAGAATATATTTTTGTAAAAGGACTTGGAAGTAATAATTTAGAACGCGTATTATTGATTGCCAATGAAGACAACACCCTAATTTATATAAACGGAAACACAATTCCACTTCCTGCACTTAACAAAGGACAATACACCATTTTAGATGGAAGTCAATTTATAAATGACAATCTATATATAACAACAAGTGAAAAAGTATTTGCATACCAAAGTGTGGGGGGGAGTGGCTCTAGTGCCGCCAACCAAAACATGTTTTTTGTACCTCCCATAAATTGTGCAACACCAAATATAGTAGATAATATTCCTTGGATAGAAAAAGTAGGAGACATAACCTATACTGGAGGTTTAAACATTGTTACCGAAACGGGAGCAATAGTAAATGTTTACCAAAACGGCGTATCTGTTTCTGCAGGATCAGCAACAGCAATTACTGCATCAGGATTTGAGCGCTATTCTGTATCCGGATTAACAGGCAATATTTCAGTGAAATCAACAAAACAAGTTTATGTTTCTTGCTATGGAACCAACGGTAATGCAACGTACGGTGGTTATTACTCCGGTTTTGACACCAAGCCTGAAATTGTATCCGACATAAAAATTGGAGCAAGTTCTAATTGCATTCCCAATGTGGTTTTAAAAATCAATACATTATCATCCTATGATTCCTTTCAATGGTATTTTAATGATGTAGTAATCGACCCAATACTACATCCCGATGCAATAACAAATACATATTCTCCTACTACTCCGGGTTATTATCAAGTAAAAGGAAGTATTTCTGGTTGTATTAGTGATATTTCATCCGATAAAATCCCCGTTAGTAGTTGCCCCACTAATCAAGATAACGACTTGGCTATTGACAACATTGATATAGACAATGACAATGATGGAATTACAAATTGCACAGAATCTTACGGAAACCAAAACATTAACCTGTCGAATCTAAATTCTGGAGCTGTTTCAATCGGCAGTTATTCAAATACATTTAATGGATTACTATCCAATTCCGCTGCGACCAGTACTATCCCTTTTACAGGAAATGCCGATGGCAGTTTTGTTAGTGAAATTCCTGCTGGAAAAACCAATTGGGCGACTTATAAGATGGCTTTTGCAAAACCTATAAGTTTAGGAATGGAATATATTTCCACCGCAACCGCAACGGATTTATTAAATACCAATGCTGAGTACATCATTAATTCAGATACAGATAAAACCATAACCGTCCTTAATCCTGACAATCAATTATTGATTGACACGAATTATGACGGTATTTATGAAAGTGGCGTAACGGAATATTCATCGTTTGAAATACGATTTAGATTAAACAGCACAACTCCTTTAGCTGCCGGAACAGGAACCTTCAAATTTTTGACTTATTTGACGAATTCGATAAGTTTTACACATAAAAATCTATCCGACGATATTCCAAATAAGTCAAGCTTCAAGTTCTTTGCGGTTTGTGTTCCTAAAGATTCTGATGGAGATGGCATTCCGGATCAATTGGATTTGGATAGTGACAATGATGGCATTCCAGATAATATAGATGCGCAAGGCGGAAGCTTTATTTCATACACTTCTGTTGATACAAATAAAGATGATTTAAGCGATGGGTATGGAACTGTTGGATTAACTCCAATAGACACAGATGCTGATGGAGTTAAAGATTACTTAGATTTAGACAGTGACAATGATGGTACTTATGACTTGGTCGAATCAGGAAGTAATGCGATTGATGCTAATAAAGATGGAATTATAGATGGTTTACGCGCTTCTTTTGGTACCAATGGTTTGTTTGATGGACTTGAAACGAGTCCCGATAGTGGTAAATTAAATTACACCATTACAGATACAAATTCAGATAACATGAAAAACTATATTTCATTAGACAGTGATGGTGATTTATGTTTTGATGTTACCGAAGCTAGTTTTATTGATGGTAATGGTGACGGATTATTGGGAAACATTGTACCGCCAACAGTCGATGCTAATGGAATTGTTACGAGCGGAACGGCTTACAGTATTCCTAATTTAAATTATATCAACGCAGCCCCTATCGTAATTACAACTCAACCTAATGTTTCACCTACTTGTGAAATACAAAATGCCACAATTACATTAGTGGATAATGGCGGAAACACCTATCAATGGCAAATTTTTTCTGGTGGAATCTGGAATGTTATTCTTGACAATGCAACTTTTTCTGGAGCAACAACGAATACTTTGTTAATAACAAAAGTGACAAATGCAATGAATGGCTACAAGTATCGGGTGCTATTAAATAAAAGTGGTAACTCATGTGGTCTACTTTCTTCTGAAACCATATTAACAGTTTACCCTTTACCAAGTGTAAATGACATTACTATTATACAATGTGATGATAATTCAGATTTAAAAACATTTTTCAATTTAACAGTGAAAAACGATAAGATTTCTAGCAATTTTACAAATGAAAATTTCACATACTACACTACACAAGCTGAAGCAAACAATCCCTTATCAATTGATCAAATTTCAACACCACTTGCTTTTGAAAATATAAATCCTCCCCTTCCAGCTCCCCAAGGAATAATGATTGTTTGGCCAAGGGTCGCTAATAAAATTACTGGTTGTTTTAGTATTGCCAAATTAACATTAAAAGTTGCAGCGTCAAAAATTCCACTAACATATAACTCTATAGTACCTCCTGTTTGCGATGACACTTTAGCAGCAGATGGAACAGCTACAGGTGACCCTAATACAAACAAAAGAGATGGAATATCAGCTTTTGATTTAACCAATGCAATTAATGACGTTGAATCTCAACTACCTCCACCATTATCAAATTACACCTTTAAATACTATAGAAACAAAGCAGATGCTTTAGCACAAAATGATGTTGTTGGAAATTCATTAGCCATTAAACCCACTGAATATACTACCTTTAGGAATGACATTCCTAATGCTCAAAATATTTGGGTAAGAGTAAACAATAATTTAACTTCTGATTGCGGTGATGGCTTTGGCGACTTCATTAAGCTATCAGTTGAAAAACTACCATTTGCAAATCCTGTAATTATTACAAGACAATGCGATGACAATCAAGATGGGATTTTTACTTTCAACACGTCAAATTTAGAAACAACTTTATTAGGAACTAATCAACCATTCGCAGTTACCGTGGCCTATTTCGACGCAGCAAATAATCCGTTGAAAGATGCTAACGGAGTTTTGATAACTAGTCCGTTTCCTGCAACTTTTACAACCTCTTCTCAAACCATAAAAGCCCTTGTAACCAATAACACGGCGCAGAAATGTTTTGATGAAACAACCATTCAATTTATTGTTGATGATTTACCGGAAGCATTTTCAGTTCCAATTTCCTTAACAACGGCTTGTGACGATGAAATAGATCCTTTGGTTCAAGATGGTAAATTTGCTTTCGACACGACAGGCTTTGAATCTACAATCCTAGGCGGTCAAACTGGAATGAAAGTATTCTATTTTGACGAGAATGGAAATCTTTTGTCAAATCCGTTGCCAAATCCATTCGTTACAGGCACTCAAAACGTAAAAATTATCGTTAAAAATCCAATCAATCCAACGTGTACAACTTCTATTTCTCTTCCATTTATAGTAAATCCATTGCCTAAAATTCAGTTAAATACAAATGGAAATGAGGACAAATTAATTTGTGATGATAACCCAGAATTCAGTGTTGAACTTGATGCTGGAATTCAAGCTGGCACATCAACAACTAATTTCACTTATGACTGGCATAAAGCTGGAGTCTCACCTTCTATAGGAACAAATTACACATTGGTTGTATTAGAAGAAGGTATCTACTCAATTAAAGTAACCAATTCATCGGGTTGCAGCAGAATTCGAACAATAAAAGTTACCGCTTCGAATAAAGCGACCATTAAAACCATTGACATTCTTGACATGACAGATATTAATACTGTTACTGTAAATGTAACTGGACAGGGACAATATGAATACAGTCTAGACGAACCATACGGGCCTTTCCAATCATCTAATTTCTTTGATAATGTTCCTGCAGGAATTCATGAGGTTTTTATAAATGATAAAAATGGTTGTGGTATAGTTAGTCAAACTATTGCGGTACTTGGAGTCCCAAAATATTTTACTCCAAATGGTGATGGATATAACGACTACTGGAATGTAAAAGGGGTAAATGCCAATTTTAACACCAATTCCATTATATTTATATACGATCGTTACGGAAAATTAATAACCAAAATAAAAACTAGTAGCGATGGATGGGATGGTACTTTCAATGGAAATCCTTTACCTTCTGATGATTATTGGTACACTGCAAAATTACAAGATGGTAGAGAGGCCAAAGGTCATTTTAGTTTGAAGAGATAATATGACATGAAAAATACACTTGTTACTCATGCATTCTTAAACTTTTTTTTAACAAATAAAGGATTAAAAAATCCCGTAATCGTCACTCAGAAAATAAAATAGTAAAAAATAAATCCATAAAAAAAGCCATTCTTTCGAATGGCTTTTCTTTTATAAAATATAAAATTAGATTTTAAATCTTTTTCTATCAGTTTCTGTCAAATAGATTTTTCTCAAACGAATAGATTTTGGTGTAACCTCTACATATTCATCTTTTTGAATGTACTCTAAAGCCTCTTCTAATGAGAAAATAATCGGAGGGATAATCCTTGCTTTTTCATCATTTCCAGAAGAACGAACGTTAGATTGTTTTTTCTCTTTAGTTACGTTTACACACATATCATCTGCACGAGAGTTTTCTCCAATTACCTGACCTTCGTAAATTTCGGCATTTGGTTCAACAAAAAATTTACCACGATCTTGCAATTTATCGATAGAATAAGGAATAGCTTTTCCTTTCTCCATAGAAATCAATGAACCTTTGTTACGTCCCGCAATTTCTCCTTTGTAAGGCTCATATCCAATAAAACGGTGTGCCATAATAGCCTCACCAGCTGTTGCAGTAAGTAATTGATTACGCAATCCAATAATTCCACGAGATGGAATATTAAATTTTACAATCATACGTTCCCCTTTAGTTTCCATAGAAAGCATTTCTCCTTTACGCATTGTAACGAATTCAACTGCTCTACCTGAAAGATTTTCTGGCAAATCGATTGTCAATTCCTCAATTGGCTCACATTTTTTACCATCAATTTCTTTGATGATAACTTGTGGTTGACCAATTTGTAGCTCATACCCTTCTCTTCTCATTGTTTCAATAAGAACAGATAAGTGAAGTACTCCACGACCAAAAACCATGAACTTATCAGCTGAATCAGTTTCACCCAATTTCATTGCTAAGTTTTTCTCTAATTCTTTTGTCAAACGATCTCTAATATGACGAGAAGTTACAAATTTACCCTCTTTACCAAAGAAAGGAGAGTCATTAATTGTAAACAACATACTCATAGTAGGCTCATCGATATCGATTGTTTTCAACGCTTCTGGGTTTTCAAAATCAGCGATAGTATCACCAATTTCAAATCCTTCAACACCAATGATTGCACAAATATCTCCAGCAATTACTTCTTGAACTTTCTTACGACCAAGTCCTTCAAAAGTGTGCAATTCCTTGATACGTGACTTAAAAATAGTACCGTCTCTTTTTACTAATGAGATTGGCATACCTTCTTTCAATACACCTCTTTCAAGACGACCAATAGCGATACGACCTGTAAAAGCTGAAAAGTCTAATGAAGTAATCAACATTTGTGGTGTTCCTTCAGAAACTTTTGGAGCTGGTACATTAGCAATAACCATATCCAATAATGCTTCAACATTATCTGTTACGTTTTCCCAATGGTCAGACATCCAGTTATTTTTAGCTGAACCGTAAACTGTTGGAAAATCCAACTGCCACTCTTCTGCTCCTAATTCGAACATTAAGTCAAAAACTTTCTCATGAACTTCTTCAGGAGTACAGTTTTCTTTATCTACTTTATTAATAACGACGCAAGGTTTCAAACCTAAGTCTAGTGCTTTTTGTAATACAAAACGAGTTTGAGGCATTGGGCCTTCAAATGCATCCACAAGTAAACAAACTCCATCAGCCATATTCAATACACGCTCTACTTCACCACCAAAATCGGCGTGACCAGGAGTATCGATAATGTTGATTTTTGTTCCTTTGTATACTACAGAAACATTTTTTGAAGTAATAGTAATACCTCTTTCACGCTCTAAGTCGTTGTTATCAAGGATTAAGTCACCTGTGTTTTCGTTGTCACGAAATAACTGACAGTGATACATAATTTTATCAACCAAAGTTGTTTTACCGTGATCGACGTGGGCAATAATTGCAATGTTTCTAATAGATTCCATCTGTGATTTTTAATGGGTGCAAAGGTACACTTTATTTTGATATAAAAAATATTTATGCAATAGTTTACATATTGTTAACGTATTACATTAAAAATAAAGGAGCAAAAAGAGACAAAATAAGTTCAAATGTTATTTAGTATTTTAACATTATTTCTATATATTTGAGTAATGAAAAACAAAACCAATCAAATAATTATAATTTATATCCTCATCTCCTTATTTTTGGCCATTGTTTGCCATAAATTACTTCAAAAATTCACCTACAACACTAGCTATCAAAACTATAATTTCGTAAAAGATTTGCTATTTATAATTTTTACAGGAATAGCTTACAAATTAATTTTATCAAAAAACGACAATCAAAACGCGTCAATTGTCGAAAAACTTAAGAAGACAAATGAAGAAATTAAAGAGTCAAATGAAAAATATGATATTGTAGCAAAAGCAACAAGTGACACGATATGGGACTGGAAAATACAAGAAGACAATTTTAATTGGAATAAAGGAATAGAAGTGATTTTTGGGTATACACAAGAGGAAGTTGGCAGCAGTTCCACTTGGTGGTTTGAAAAGATACATCCTGAAGACAGTATAAAGATGTCGATTAAACTATATTCATTTATAGAACAAAAAACGGAGAATTGGCAAGATCAATATCGCTTTAAATGTGCTAATGGCAGTTATAAATACGTTTTAGATAAAGGTTTCCTTTTAAAAGATGAAGAAGGAAAAGCAATAAGGATGATTGGTGCGATCCAGGATATCACAAAACAAAAAGAAGAAGAACAACGCCTTAAATTATTAGAAACCGTCATTACACAGTCCAAAGATTCCATAATTATTACGGAACCAGATTTTAAAAATTCTGAAATTCCCAAAATAATATATGTCAATCCGGCCTTTTCCGTCATGTCCGGATATCCCATAGATGAAATTATTGGAAAAACTCCAAATATTTTCAAAGGTCCTAATTCTGATAAAGAAGAATATAGAAAATTAATTGATGCTTTAAAAAAGAAACAAGAATGCCTAATTGAAACCATTAGTTACAAAAAAAATAAAGAAGAATATTGGGTGCGTTTCTCTATGATTCCAATTTATGACACCGAAAATGAACTGTCACACTGGATATCAATACAACGAGATGTTTCGGAGGAAAAGAAACAAGAAAAAGAAAAAGAACAGCTTATCAGAGAATTAACTCAAAACAATAAAGACTTAAAACAGTTTTCTTACATTACTTCACATAACCTCAGAGCCCCATTATCTAATTTAACCGGACTTTTAAACTTAATCGAAGACATACCAATAGAAAATCAAGAATTAAAGGAAATTATAAATGGCTTTAGTAAATCAACTCATTTATTAAACGACACCGTTAACGACTTAGTAAAAGTAATTATCATCAAAGACAATCCGTCTATTCAAAAAGAAGCTGTACTCCTAAAAGAAATTTTTGAAAACGTTTTTAACCAATTAAGTTTTCAAATAGAATTATACAAACCAATAATTAAACTTAATTTCGAAAAAGTTTCTGTTTTAAACACAAACAAAGCGTACATAGAAAGCATTATGCTAAACCTATTGACAAATGCCATAAAATACAAATCCGAAAACAGACAGTTAAAAATAACAATAAATGCTAGCGAAGTTGACGATATTGTTTACCTAACATTTCAAGACAATGGAATTGGAATTGATTTAGAAAGAAATCGAGATAAAGTTTTTGGACTCTATCAAAGATTTCACAATTATCCTGACAGTAAAGGATTAGGATTATATTTAGTCAAATCCCAAGTTGAAACTATGGGAGGAACTATTAGCATTGAGAGCGAAGTAAACAAAGGAACTTCATTCACATTAACATTTAAAAATAAACAATAATGTTAGACCAAATTTTATGCATTGATGACGATCCTATAACACTTATGTTATGCGAAAAAGTGATCATTAAAGCTTCCTTTTCAAATGAAATTATCACTGCAGAAAACGGAGAAGAAGCCCTTCATTACTTTAACACTTTAAAATATACTAACACTGAAAATCAATTAAAAAGACATCCACAATTAATTTTTTTGGATCTAAATATGCCAATTATGGGAGGTTGGGAATTTCTGGATCATTTTAAAAGCGAAGCATTCTCTGAATTTAAAGATATAAAGATTATCATTCTTTCCTCAACTGTAGACCCCGAAGACCGAGAAAAGTCAAAAGCCTACCCTATGGTAATTGATTTCCTATCGAAACCTATCACCTTAACCATGCTTGAATACTTAAAAAATAAAATCTAAAAGCTAGTACTATTGATTTTTTTTAGCCTAGAACATTTGCTGTCAGTGTTACCTAAAAAATAAAATTTAATAAAAACACTGTATAAAAAAAGCTCCCAATATATGGGAGCTTTCTTTATATGTAGATAAATTATATTAATTACAATTTAGCAACGTGTTTCGTTAATTTAGATTTTAAATTAGAAGCTTTGTTATCATGAATGATATTTTTCTTAGCTAATTTATCAATCATAGATATTACATTTGACAATTTAGAAGTAGCATCTACTTTATCAGTTGCTATTCTTAATGCTTTAATTGCATTACGAGTAGTTTTGTGTTGGTATCTGTTTAATACTCTTCTCTTTTCGTTACTTCTAATTCTTTTTAGAGCTGATTTATGATTTGCCATTTTATTGCTTTTTTATCTTTTACTATTTTTTTTGTAGTCCGTAAGGGAATCGAACCCCTGTTACCAAGACGAAATCTTGGCGTCCTAACCCCTAGACGAACGGACCTTATCCTCCTAAGTTATTTCAATCTACTACAATTGAATTTGTAGCCCGTAGCGGAATCGAACCGCTCTTACATGGATGAAAACCATGCGTCCTAACCGATAGACGAACGGGCCATTTTTCCTTCTAAGTTCAGGATAACTATAACATGCAAAAAAATAGTAGCCCGTAGCGGAATCGAACCGCTCTTACATGGATGAAAACCATGCGTCCTAACCGATAGACGAACGGGCCTGCTTCTCTAATGCGGATGCAAAAATACAACTATTTTTGAAACGTACAATAGTAGACGCGAAAAAATTTATTTTTTTTTAATATGCCTTCGCAAACAACACTCTTCCTATGGACTCACCACCAGTAAACACACAGCTTCCCACCTCTTCTACTCTGTCTAAAGGAATACATCTGATGGTCGCTTTAGTCAAGTCTTTAATCTTCTCTTCAGTAGCTGCAGTTCCATCCCAATGAGCTGATACAAAGCCTCCTTTAGTGTCCAAAACTTGTTTAAATTCATCAAAACTATTTACTTCAGTAATATGCGTATTTCGATAATTCAATGCTTTTTCGAACAATTCTTTTTGAATTTGTTCTAACAAATCGCTGATATAAGTCGTAATTCCTTCTTTTGAAATAATTTCTTTTGATAATGTATCTCTTCGTGCAACTTCAAAAGTTCCATTTTCTAAATCTTTAGGACCTACCGCAATTCTAACAGGAACACCTTTTAATTCCCATTCTGCAAATTTAAAACCTGGTTTTTGAGTTGTTCTATTGTCGTATTTCACAGAAATATTCAATTTCTTAAATGCTTTTACCAAAACCTCTACTTCGGCCGTTATGGCTTCTAGTTGTTCGTCTGTTTTATATATAGGAACCACTACCACTTGAATCGGCGCCAAATTAGGAGGTAAAACCAACCCTTGATCATCAGAATGCGTCATTACTAAAGCGCCCATCAAACGAGTTGAAACGCCCCAAGAAGTTCCCCAAACATGTTCTTGCTTTCCTTCGGCATTAGCAAATTTAACATCAAATGCTTTTGCAAAGTTCTGGCCTAAAAAATGAGATGTTCCAGCCTGCAATGCTTTTCCGTCCTGCATTAAGGCTTCGATACAATAGGTCTCTTCAGCTCCTGCAAAACGCTCTGTTTCCGTTTTTATTCCCTTTATAACCGGAATTGCCATGAAATTCTCGGCAAAATCAGCATAAACATTCATCATTTTTTCAGATTCTTCAACAGCCTCTGCTTTTGTAGCATGAGCTGTGTGCCCTTCTTGCCACAAAAATTCAGCAGTACGTAAAAATAATCTGGTTCTCATTTCCCATCGAACAACATTTGCCCATTGGTTAATTAACAACGGTAAATCTCTATAAGACTGAACCCATCCTTTGTATGTTGACCAAATAATAGCTTCACTCGTTGGACGAACGATTAATTCTTCTTCCAGCTTCGCATTAGGATCAACCATAAGCTTCCCTGGTCTATCAGGGTCATTTTTCAATCTATAATGAGTAACAATTGCACATTCTTTTGCAAATCCCTCTGCATTTTTCTCTTCTGCTTCAAACATGCTTTTTGGAACAAATAAAGGAAAATAGGCGTTTTGATGACCTGTTTCTTTAAACATTCGATCCAACTCCGCTTGCATTTTTTCCCAAATTGCATAACCGTAAGGCTTGATTACCATACAACCTCTTACACCTGAATTTTCGGCTAGATCAGCCTTGACAACCAGTTCGTTATACCATTTTGAATAATCTTCTGATCTTGTAGTTAAGTTCTTACTCATATTGAATAGTTTGGCACAAATTTTGTTTTAATTATTTTAACTAAATAGTTCCGCAAAACTAACTATTTTTGTATTGTCCAACAATAAAAAACCCCATAGATATGAAAACTAGTACTTTTTCCTTCAGAAATACATCAATTTATTATATTGTTGGGTTTTTGAGCATTCTGTTGTCCTCTTGTGGCTCCTATCAAAACAGTTCTTATTACGATAGAGACGGAATATATGGAACTACAGAGAGTGAAAACATTCAAAGAGAACCTCAAGTTGGCGCAAATAATCGGTACAAGGATTATTTTAGTTCTTTGCAAAACGACAATCAGTCAACTCAAATTTTCACTGATGTTGATAATTACAATGACTCAAATCAAAACGACCAACAAAATAGTTCCAGTTATGGTGACTGGGGAAGTAATTACCAAAAAGCGGACATAAATATATATCCAAACCAATGGAGTCTATCAGTAGGAATGGGATGGGGGTATCCTTCTTATGGATGGGGAGACTATAATTACGGATTTGGATATCCTAACTATTATGGATATTTTGGTTACGGATGGGGATATCCAAATTATGGATGGGGAAACCAAAATTATGGATGGGGATACCAAAATTATGGATGGAATTATCCTTATTATGGGTATTCAAATTACGGTTACTACAATAACAACAATTATTCTTATAACCCGAGCAGGAGAGGCTCTAATTATTCGAACAATATAAACAGCACCCGAAACTATAGTAATAATAGAAGTTCAAATGACTATTCTCAAAACCAAGTTAACGGTACTAGAGGAGGAAACTATAGAAACTCTACTTATAACAACACTACAACAAGTCCTACCTTTAGTAGAAATCAATACCAAAATCAAAACAACTCGAGCTACACGCCCGCCAGAAGAGCTAATACGACAAACTCTCGTAGTGATAATAATAATACAAGAACTTACACGCCAAGCCCTAGAAGCAACGCTAATTCATCATCAAGATCGTATAGCCCCAGTTCAAACTCTGGCAGCAGCAGTGATGGTGGAAGATCATCCGGAGGCGGAGGAAGAAGAAGATAATCTTTACTTTAAATTGAATAAAAAACTAAATTTAAGCTGATATAAAATGAAAAAAATTTTATTCCTATTACTAACTGGCTTCACTTTTAGTGCAGCTCAATCACAAGAGATAACGGATGCCATGCGGTACGCACAAGATAACTTGAATGGCACTGCACGCTTTAGAGCTATGGGAGGTGCTTTCGGAGCTCTTGGCGGCGATTTATCCTCTTTGAATATAAATCCAGCTGGTTCAGCGGTTTTTTCAAATAATCAAATAGCGGTAACTTTAAGTAGCTACAATACAAAAAATAATTCAAATTATTTTGGCACAACAAATACAGAGAAAGACAACTCCTTTGATTTAAATCAAGCAGGGGGTGTTTTTGTTTTTAAAAATGGAAACTCAAACAGCAATTGGAAAAAGTTTTCATTGGCGGTGAATTATGACAATATAAACAATTACAATAATTCATTGTTTTCGAGTGGAACTAATCCAACCAACTCAGTTGATAGCTATTTTTTGAGTTATGCCGATGGAATACCATTAAGTGAACTAAGAGATTCTAGTTATAGAAATTTAGATAACGGAGCACAACAAGGGTATTTAGGATATCAAGGATACATCATCAATCCAGTTGATCCTAATAATAACAACAACACCCAATACACAACAAATGTTCCTGCTGGAGGAAATTATTATCAGGAAAATACGGTACTAACAAACGGATACAACGGAAAATTATCTTTTAATGCCGCTACTTCTTTCAAAGACATATTATATATAGGATTGAACCTAAACTCTCATTTTACAGATTACAGACAATCGACGAGTTTTTATGAAGACAATAGCGCTCCATTGACTACTAATTATACAGTAACAAGATTGCGTTTTGATAATGAATTGTACACTTACGGAACTGGTTTTTCATTTCAATTGGGTGCTATTGCAAAAGTTACTGACGAAATTCGCTTAGGTCTGGCTTATGAATCATCAACTTGGTATCATTTGAGTGATGAATTTTCTCAAAAACTAGTTGCTGTAAGCAGTGCAGCAAATCAAACTGATACAAATGATGTTGTAGATCCTCAAGTCACCAATCTGTATAATCCATACAAGTTACAAACACCCAGTAAACTGACAGGAAGTTTTGCTTATGTTTTTGGAAAATCTGGATTAATAAGCATTGATTATGCGATGAAAGACTACAGCAACACCAAATTTAAACCTGAAAACGATTCCTATTTCAGTGATGTAAACAGCTATATGAATTCTGTTTTAGATAAAACTAACGAAGTAAGAGTAGGTGCCGAATATAAAATTGAGAAATTGAGTTTACGAGCAGGATACCGTTACGAACAAAGTCCTTATAAAAACAAAACCACTGTTGGTGACTTAACTGGTTATTCAGGAGGTTTGGGTTATAATTTTGGTTCAACCAAAGTAGATTTGGCTTATTCAACTGCGGAAAGAAATTCGCACCAAGCTTTCTTTAATCAGGGATTCACAGATGGTGCAAATATAAAAACTAGCAATAACAATATTTCTTTGACTTTATTATTTGAATTGTAATTTCTAAAAATACTATAGAAAATCCGTTTCGTTATCATGGAACGGATTTTTTTTTAGCCCTGATAAAAGTGGAAATCCTCCCGATTTTTTTTTCGGGAGATTGCAACGGATAGCAGGAATAGCTCCATAAAAATTTGAAAAGAAACTGAAACAAGTTCAGTTTGAATAAAAAATCGTAATTTTGCAAACTTCCCAAATTATCGGGAGTATAATACTATGAGAACGAAGTCCTTAAAAAAGAATAAAATCAATGTGATCACTCTTGGGTGTTCAAAAAATGTATATGACAGTGAAGTTCTTATGGGTCAACTCCGTGCCAGCGGAAAAGATGTTGAACATGAAGCGCCAGCCGAAAGTGAAGGAAACATTATTGTAATAAATACTTGTGGATTTATCGATAATGCTAAGGCAGAATCAGTAAATATGATTTTAGAATATGCAGACAAAAAAGAAAGAGGTTTAGTAGATAAGGTTTTCGTTACCGGATGCCTTTCAGAACGTTACAGACCTGATTTAGAAAAAGAAATTCCTAATGTGGATCAATTTTTTGGTACTACAGAATTACCACAATTATTGAAAGCTTTAGGAGCTGATTATAAACATGAATTATTAGGAGAACGTTTAACAACAACTCCAAAAAATTACGCGTATTTAAAAATTTCTGAAGGTTGTGACAGACCGTGCAGTTTTTGTGCGATTCCATTAATGCGAGGAAAAAATATTTCTCAAACCATTGAAAAATTAGTAAAGGAAGCAGAAGGTTTAGCTAAAAACGGAGTTAAAGAACTAATATTGATTGCTCAGGATTTGACTTATTACGGTCTTGATCTTTACAAAAAGAGAAATCTTGGCGAATTGCTGGAAGCATTAGTAAAAGTGGAAGGAATCGAATGGATTCGTTTGCATTACGCCTTCCCTACTGGCTTTCCTATGGATGTTTTAGAAATCATGAAACGCGAACCTAAGATTTGTAACTATATTGATATTCCGTTACAACATATTTCAGATTCAATTTTGAAGTCGATGAGAAGAGGAACAACTCAGGCAAAAACAACAAAATTATTGAAAAATTTCCGTGAAGCAGTTCCCGGGATGGCAATTCGTACAACTTTGATTGTGGGATATCCTGGAGAAACGCAAGAAGATTTTAATATTTTAAAAGATTTCGTTCAAGAAATGAAATTTGACAGAATGGGTTGTTTTGCGTATTCTCATGAAGAAAACACACATGCTTATTTACTGGAAGATGATGTTCCTGATACCGTAAAACAAGAACGAGCCAACGAAATAATGGAATTGCAATCTCAAATTTCCTGGGATTTAAACCAAGAAAAAGTAGGTCAGATATTTAAATGCATTGTTGACAGAAAAGAAGGTGGACATTTTGTAGGCCGAACTGAATTTGACAGTCCAGACGTTGATAATGAAGTACTTATTGATGCCTCCAAACATTATGTAAAAACAGGAGAGTTCGTAATGATAAAAATTATCGAAGCAACTGAATTTGATTTGTACGGCGAGCCCGTTTAGATTTTTATTATCCATTCCAACCCTTATAAAATATTCAATATGAAAATAGTTCAATCGTTAGCAATAAGTGTTTTTGTGTTATTATCAATTCAAACTGTTTCTGCTCAATACGGAAACAATGGATATGGAGGAGGCGGTTACGGAGGTAATGGCTATGGCAATAATGGCCGAATGAATAATGGAATGAGTCAAGATAGAGGTCAGGATAAACCAAAAGAGATATCAGCCGAAGAAACGATAAGCAAAATAATGCTTAAATTAAAACCGGCAGTGTCCTTAGACGAGCTTCAGGAAATTGCAATCTCTAATATCCTATTAGAGAGCATCAAAAGACAAGGTGTTATTTTGAAACAAGAAGCAAACCAAAGTGGTCAAATGAAAGAGCTTCAAATACTTTCAGAAAATACAGAAAGTAAAGTTATTGAATTATTAAATGACGATCAAAAGGAAAAGTATAAAATCTTTTCAGATGAAAGTAAAAATCCAAAAAAGTCCAAAAAAAATAGATAACACTTTTTTGGAACTAAAAAAATGTAACCGTAAATATAAGCATGAGGAATTCTTTTTATTACCTTATTTTAACTTTAATCATTATTTCTTGTTCAACAAATCCGTACAAAGCGAGCGAGAAAATATATGATACAAAACTCAATGCATTAAAAGAAACCATTTCAAGTAAGGGATCAGTTTCTTTACCATTGGTCAATAATTATAAAATCACAATTGATACTTTATTTACCAATCAATTGCATAATGTCAAAGATTCGATTTCAAGAACCGGACTTACCATTTTGAAAAATGGTGTAAACACAGAATGGGTTAGTACGGTAAATTTTAATTTAAGGAAACCTAATTTTATTATCATTCATCATACAGCACAAGATTCTTTACAACAAACTATTAAAACATTCACTTTAGCAAATACTCAGGTCAGCGCTCACTATGTAATTGGTGATGATGGTAGAGTAGTACAAATGCTGAATGATTATTTAAGAGCATGGCACGGGGGAACTGGATCTTGGGGCAAAAATACCGACATCAATTCGGCATCTATAGGAATTGAGCTTGATAACAATGGTACCGAAGTTTTTTCAGACACTCAAATTAATAGCTTGTTGGCACTTTTAACTAAATTAAAAAAAGACTACAACATTCCAGCTCAAAATATTATTGGACATTCTGATATTGCACCTACCAGAAAAAAAGACCCAAGTGCATTATTTCCATGGAAAATTTTAGCTGAAAATGGCTTTGGTATTTGGTCTGATGAAATATTAGAAACTGCTCCTTTAGACTTTAATATTGAACAGGGATTACGAATTATAGGATATGATACAAAAAATCTTTCTTCAGCTATTATGGCTTTTAAATTGCATTATATTCAGTCCGCCGTCAATGATATAGTAGATGATAACACTAAAAATATAATTTACTCGATTTATAAGAAACAATAATTTATTAGTTTCAAATAAATACAGTCCATCGGCTTTTTGATAAATTCAAAAAGCCGATTTTTTGTTTATTATTGTTCTTAATTCAGGATATTTTACGCAGTCCAAATCACTACATTGAGACTATTAAACATCAACAAGATCCTAAACTACTGTGTATAATAATCATTTTATAAAAGATTAATTTGACATTACACGCAACCAAATTACTCTTATAAAACACCTTGATTAAGTTGTTTCAATAAAAAAAGCTGCCAAAATACTTAAAAAGTATCTTGACAGCAAAAAAAAATATTGCCTTCTCTGATTTGATTAAAAACTGTAAGTTGTTCCTAACAAAACATAAGCGTTAGAACTTGACGGGCTTGAATTGCTAGCCATAAATACATTTTTTGATGAAAGGTCAATTCTAGCCTCAGGAATGATTGTTAAATTTCCAACTTTGTAGTTCAACGAAAGTGTGTTTCCTACGATACTAGATCCACCTAAAGCAGAAAGTGTTACAACAGCATCCGATGCATCAAAATATTCCAATCTGTATGCTAAATTAAGATTACTTTTTGGAGCATAAGTAGCATATCCAATTAAAGCAAACCATTTTTCGTCATTCACGCTAGTTATATCATCACTTATTAAAGCATAAGTTCCATTAAATCCTAATGAGAATTTATTAGAAATCTTTTTAGAAGCTACTACATCAAATTGTGTTTTGTTTACACTAGTTGCAGGATTTGAGCTACCAGAAGTTGCATTAAAATATACACTCCCTGAATCCCCAACATAAGCAACTTGCCCGATGAAAGTTTTTTGAACTGAACCGGCTTCAATAGCCGTTTTAAAATCTGTAGGATTAGTTACCCCAGCCATAAAACTTACTTTACCCAAAGTATACTGCGCTTTTACACCAGTATTAAAAAAAGGTCCATTGGTAAAAGCATAAGACATGCTATAGTTTTTATTATCGACAGCATCCAATAATTCATACCCTAAATGAGTAGCAAAACTACCTGCAATAACTTTAAATTTATCTGAAATTTCATAAGTGAAATTTAATTGCTTTATCATAAATGAATTTGTATTGTCATTATATGTAAACTCTTTGGCTCTGTTTCCAAATCCCAAATCCACAAAAATAGCTGCCTTTCCCATTTTATGAGAAGCCTCAATAGAAACCATCCCTAACTCAAAAGAGTTGTGAGAATTAGTAAAACTCGTTTTTCCGTTTCCGGGTAAGTTATCAAAATCATATTTATAATACATATCAGCCGATCCTCCAAAAGTAGTCGCTTGCGCCGGTGTGTCTTGTGCAAATGTTACGACTGTCGTTAGTAAAATTATTAAAATGGTTAATGATTTTTTCATGATTAATTTAGTTTTAGTTATTAATCTGGTTGGTTATTACTTTCTTAAAATAGGGTAATAATTATACTAAATTGGCACTTTACAGTAACTAAACCACAAAAAACTAACCTTTAATTCTCAGTTTTTTTAAGGACTAAACTCCAATTTATATGGCGAATTTATTGACTTTTATCTTATGCAGATAATTAAAAATTACTTTTTTGGCTATTTTAGTGAAGAATTATTAATAACAAAAAATCATGATTAAATAATGAATATTTCATATTTATAATTATTAAATTCGAAAAATCAATAATCAACAATACAAATAATACCCCTACTTTTTTCAATATAAAAACAAAAAATAAATTTTAAATGCTACTTTTTTAATATTTTTTAATAAATATTTAATCAATACCCCCCATACAAAAGCACATAAACCATATTACATATAATTTATAAAAAATAAATAAGGATTGATTTTAAAAAAATAGTAAATTAAGATTAATCGATAAAACAAAAAAACTGCCAAAATACTAAACAGTAATTTGGCAGTTTCAACAATTTTATTAAAAATTTACTTGATAGTAAAAGTCATACCGGCTGAAAAGAAATTTCTCTCCGTTTTGATCAGATTATCATTCTCATCAAATTCTTGAACTCCGTAGTCATTATTTGTATATCTAACAAAAACAGGAATGCTATAATTTTTTGTTATTTTAAACACTTTTGCAATATTTACTCCAACATTCGAGAAAGTAAAACCCGCTTTTCCACTGGCGTCAACTCCATAATAACCGCCATTAATGACTGCTGCTCCAACAAAAGGTCTTATGTCAACGCTTGCTTTATCTATTGAATACGTATATCCTATTTCAGCATAACTAGAATAAGCTCTGGTAGTCGGATTCCCATTTTCATCATATTTATAATCTCCGCCTCCAATAAACGTATTCCATTGAAAATCCAATGGCACTCCTTTTTCAGAAAAATCTAACAATACTGAAAGGTCTAAGCTTTGTGCTGAACCCTCTGAATAATCAAAATAGCTGCTTCTTTCCCAATCTGGATTATTCTTAGTAGCAGGCCAATAGTAATCACTCAACATTACTTTCACCACAGGCGATATTTGATAGGAAATACTCCAATCAAACTCGTTGTACGCATCGGCAGCATTAGAAAAATTTGTTGTTGCCCAAACTCCAACACTAAGTTTATCTGTAAAAGCATAAGCCATATAAGGCTGAAAAGCTACTTTATCTCCATAATATTTTATCCCTCTCCATAAATAAGGATACACAACATCTACAGCTGCCGTAAATTTAGGTTCTTGCACTTCCGGTTCAGCAATAGGGGAAGCAACGAGTGTGTCTTGTGCAAATGCCAAACTACTTGTTAGCATTAAAGTTAAAATCATTACTACTTTTTTCATATTTTGTTGGTTTTTGGTTGGTTAATTTTATTTAATATTATTCGATAATCAATGATTTCATATTCATAAACTCTTTAATTCCTATTTCAGATAATTCTCTTCCATACCCTGATTTTTTTGTCCCTCCAAAAGGAATTCTGGAATCAGAACGTACCAATGAGTTTATAAAAACATTTCCGGCTTCAATTTTTCTAGCTAATCTGTATGCATTTTCGCGATCTTCTGTCCAGATAGCCGATGCTAAACCATATCTGTGGTTATTTGCAATAGCAATAGCATCGTTTTCGTCTTTGGCTCTAATAATTGTAGCCAATGGACCAAACGTTTCCTCTTGAAAAGCAATATTATTGGCATCCACAAAATCAATTAATGTTGGTTGGAAATTGCAATTTTCTCGCTCTCCTCCTAGTACTAATTTGGCTCCTTGTTGTAATGATTTTTCTAATTGATGGCTTAGTTTTTCGGCCAAATCCAATCGAGCCAATGGTCCCATATTAATTCCGTCCTCTAACGGATTTCCTTGATGTAAAGCATTTACTTTTTGGGCAAAGAGAGCAGCAAATTCATCTGCTATTTTTTCAGTAACGATAAAACGTTTGGCACAAATGCATGCCTGACCTGCATTTAGCATTCTGGACTGTGTCGCAACAGTGGCTGCTTTTTCAATATTGGCGTCATTCAAAACAATAAATGCATCCGAACCTCCCAACTCCATAACTGATTTTTTGATATGCTTTCCAGCCAATGAAGCCACAGAAGAACCTGCCATTTCACTTCCAGTCAACGTAATTCCATGCACAATATCTGAAGCGATTACATTTTCGACTTGCGCAATATCAATAGTTATTTGTTGGAAAACACCTTTTGGAAAACCAGCTTCCAAAAATGCATTTTCGATTGCTTTGGCACAGCCAATAACGTTTGGAGCATGTTTTAAAAGTGTCACGTTCCCCGCCATAATTGCCGGCGCAGCATAACGCAATACTTGCCAAAAAGGGTAATTCCAAGGCATAATCGCAAAAACAGCACCCATCGGATCATAAACAGACATACTAGTAAAAGGCGTATCATACTTTTCATCTTTCAGCATTTTCTCTGCATTTTCAGCATAGAAGTCGCAATTTCCTGCTGATTTTTCGACTTCACTAATTCCTTCAGGTAAAATTTTACCCATTTCATTAGTAATCAATAAACCTAACTCACCCTTCTTTGCTCTCAGAATATTGGCCAGTTTTTTCATTTTATCAGCTCTTTCCTGAAAAGATGTATTTCGCCAATTTTTAAAAGCAATTTCTGATAATTCCAATTTCTGATTCAATTGTGCGTTCGTCAACACTTCGTGTTCTGCGATAATTTCTCTTGAAAATGGATTTATTGATTTGAATATCATTTTATTTTTTATTTAAAGTTTTTGCTTTTGAACCATTAAGATAACACCCTTATTAAGTTCAGTAATAAATCGAAATTTGTTTAGCTTTTAACTGCGATTAAATGCTGCAAACTGAACAATTTTTTAATGGTTCTCGCTTAATTTAGTGTTTGGATCCAAAGGCCAATACATCAATACCGAACAATTTCCGCTTCTCGGATCATCTAAATAATCAAACAATGGTTCCACCAGAATGAATCCACATTTGGTTTGAGCCGTAACAGTTGGATCAATAATTTCACCTTTTATCAATTTATCACAATATTCCGCAATGGTCATTTGATCTTTTACTTTGTCATAACCTATAGGCATCCCAGCCGTCATTTGTCCTTTGCAACCTAATGCTTTGGCGACATCATGACGTGCATTATAAATTTCCCTTCCGATGCCTTTTCCTTGGTAATCCGGATGAACAGAAACATCCAATCCATAAATCCAGTCGGCCTTAGGATCGTGTGTTCCCAACCATAAATCATCAGAAATTTCTAAAAAAGTATGATGTCCTTTGTGGTAATTTTGAAGCAAAGTCGTACAAGAAGCGATCACATTATCACCATCCAAAACAATAAATTGTCCTTCTGGAAAAATCTCTAAATGTCTTTTATATTTTTCCTCTGTAATCAATTCTTCAGCAGACAAAGTAGGAAAAACAATTTCCTGTAATTCCGCTTGCTGTTTTGCATGTTCCGGAATAGGCGTCTGCAACGTGTATTTACCTAAAATTTCTTTTTTCATAATTTTCTATTTAATCTTATAATCATTTGGAACACCTCTCTCAACCGCGCTCGTGATGATAAAAACGCATTCACAATCTGAAATCAAAAATCTTTATGACATATTGCCGTAACTGATTAGTTTCAATTCCATGTATTCTTTTAATCCTTCAGAACCAGACTCATGGCCTATTCCACTGCTTTTCCAACCTGAAAAAGGCAATTCAGTTCCTTGAGGAGCCCATTCATTAATTCCCACCATTCCAAATTCAAGATTTTCGGCATAGAAATTAGCCGTTTTTATATGATTGGTAAAAGCATAGGAAGCCAGGCCGTATTCCGTATCATTTGCCCATTCTATAACTTGTTCTTTTGTTTCAAAAGGAATTACAATCATCAATGGTCCAAACATCTCCGTTTTAATAAAAGATTGACTTTGTCGCGCTTCAATCAAAGCCGGATGTATAAAAAATCCTTTCTCAGCAGGTTCTCCGCCAATATGAATGTTTGCTCCTTCGCTTTTCGCTTTTTCAAGCATAGCCAAGGAATGTTCCTGTTGTTTTTTGTTAATAAGTGGGCCCAGAAAATCGATATCACCACCGTTAATTCCTGTTTTTAATTTTGAAATATCATCCTTCACAATAGCAATGAATTGCTCAAAAATGTCTGTATGTACATAAAAACGTTGTGGCGAAACACAAACCTGACCGCAATTTCTCAATTTGGCAATCAAAGCTTGAGGAGCAATTACGGCAACATCTACATCTTTATCGATAATCACAGGTGCATTCCCTCCTAATTCCAAAGACAATTTAGTTGCCGTTTTTGAAGCACCATCCATTAATATTTTCCCCACTCGGGTACTTCCTGTAAAGCTTATTTTTTTCAATAAAGGATTATCAATCATTTCAGTTCCTGTGGAAACCGGTTCTGTGTTGATTAAATTGAATACTCCTTTAGGAATTCCGGCTTCGTGTATGGCTGTAGCCAAATTAAAACTCGACAATGGCGTAAATTCTGAACCTCTCATAACTACAGAACAACCAGCGGCCAAAGCAGCTGCAACAGCACGTGCAGGATTATAAGCCGGAAAATTCCAAGCCGTAATCACTCCCACAACTCCCACCGGCTGATAAATAACCATCGCTCTTTTATCGGCTCTGTTTGTAGGAACTACTCGACCGTAATTTCTTTTTCCTTCCTCAGCAAACCATTCAAAAAGATTAGCAGAAACTTGCCATTCTCCTCTTGATTCCAACATTGGTTTTCCTGTCTCCAATGAGGTTTCCTTTGCAAAAGTCTCTACGTTTGTCCGAATATAATTAGCTGCTTTTTTTAATATTTCAGCTCTAAAATAAGGCGTTGTACTTTTCCATTCTTTGAAAGAAGCATCAGCGGCTGCAATAGCCAAATTACAATCGGCAACGTTTCCAAAAGGTACTTTATCAATTACTTCTTCGGTAGCCGGACTTTGCAAATCCCAAGTAGCGCCATCAATTGCGTCGCACCAGTCTCCATTTATATATTGCTTTCTCATGATAGTATTTCTTCTATTGTTTGTTCCAAAATAGATAAGCCTTTTTCTAAAATTTCATCTTCTATAAATAGTGGACTTAAAATTCGGATGCAATTTCCATACGTTCCGGAAGTGATCACGATTAGTCCTTTCTCTAAACATTTATTGACAATGGCTTTCGTTGAATCACCATCAGGCATTTTAGTTTCTGGATTAAAAAATTCGATTGCCAACATAGCTCCCAATCCACGGACATCAGTGATGTTTTTCGGATATTTTTCCTGCAATTGGTTGAATTTTTCTCGAACTATCTTGCCTACTTTTTCGCCAGCTGCATTGATATTATTTTTTTGCATGTAATTGATACTTGCCAATGAAGCCACACAACTCAATGGATTTCCCAAATACGTTCCTCCAATAAGTCCGGGTTTTACGGCATCCATAATTTCTTGTTTTCCAATAACAGCACCAATAGGCATTCCGCCTCCCATCGATTTTGCCCAAGTTGACAAATCTGGAGTTACATCATAATGTTCGTAAGCTGCCCACTTTCCTGTACGACCAAAACCGGATTGGACCTCATCAAAAATTAAGAAAATGTTATTTTCGGTACAGAATTTACGCAAGTATTGAACATACTTTTTGGAAGCAACAGTAAAACCGCCTTCACCTTGCACTAACTCCAAGATAATTGCAGCAGTTTGACTTACAGAAACGGTTGATGAAAAAGTTTTATGCAACTTCATAATCATCAAATCATCAAACTCATCTGAGGTCATTCTGGAGCTCATACTCGGTTTGTAATACGGGAATTCAAGACGATATACTTCAGGGGCATAAGGTCCGGCACCTTCCTTGTATTTCACGTTGGATGTCAAAGTCATCGCCATCATTGTACGCCCGTGAAAGGAACCGTCGTAACAGATAATCCCTGATTTTCCGGTTACGGCACGAGCAATTTTAATGGCATTTTCAACTGATTCTGCACCAGACAACGTCAGCATTGCTTTAGTAGATTCACCGTGTGGCAAAATCTCACATAATTTTTCCGTTAGGTCTAAATATTGTTCGTAAACGGAAACATTGAAGGAAGCATGAATGAATTTATCTGCTTGACTCTTGATTGCTTCAATAATTTCCGGCACACCGTGTCCCGCATTATTGACCCCAATTCCGCCTGCAAAATCTATCAATTCTCTGCCATCAGCATCAATAATAATGGCTCCTTTTGCAGATTGAATGCTGGATGGATTAAAAATTCCTAAAGCGTTTGGAACACTTTTTTTTCTTCTTTCGTATAATTTATCTGTATTATTCATTTTGCTTGCTTGATAATTTTGCTAATTCTAAATCGGGTTGCGCGAATTTGTAAATTTTCATATACATATTTGTTTTAGTATCAAAAACACCTTCCATCGCATGAATTTTATCTCCTATTAATTCGTTTAAATGCTCCATATCCCGACACATAATATTGGCTTCAATATCATAATTCCCCGAGACTGATGCCAAAAAACTAATTTCAGGCAACTTTGCTAATTCCTCAAATATGGTTTTCATGTATGATTTTGGTTTAACCGAAATCAAAACACTTGCGTAAGCATTAAATCCAATTTTATTAGGATCGACCCTGCCAATAATTTGCAAAGTCCCATCTTCAATTAAGTTAATATAACGGTGTCTAATGGTACTCACTGCCACATTAATTTCTTTAGAAATTTCAGTAAACGACATCCTGCCGTCTTTTTGAAGAAGTTTCAATATTTGGTAATCTAATTCATCATCTAATGCACTCATCTTTTGTTTTTTTAAATAACCCTATAAGCGTTTGAAACCCAGACAAGGTATAATTTTCTACACTTTTTTATATTTTAATTCTCCATTAACCCAAGTTTCATTGGCTTCAACGGTAGAAACATCGTCTAATTTAAATGGATTTTTATTCAAAACAATAAAATCGGCATATTTCCCTGCAGAAAGACTTCCTTTTATATTTTCTAAATTATCCGCAATTGCACTTCCAACGGTATAGGCACGTAATGCTTGCTCGAGAGTTATTTTTTGGCTTTCGCCAATGACAAACCCGTCCATCGCTTTTCGAGTCACCGCCGTTTCCATGTTAACCCAAGGATTAATCTCTTTTACCACCGGACCATCAGTAGATAACGCTAAATTTATTCCGTTATCCAAAACAGTTTTACACGGGTAAACCACATCTAATAATTCGTCTGGCAAAGTACTTTTAAAATTATTTGCCAATTCGTAGATGAATATCGGTTGCATCGCCGCAGTCATATTCATGTGTTTAAAATCTTTTATATTTTCATTGGATAAAAACCCAACATGTTCAATTCTGTGTTTTAATGTATTATCAATTTGGAACAAATCACGATACACCTTCAAAGTCAAATCAACTGCTTGATGCCCAATGGCATGTGTAGCAACTGAAAACCCTTTTTCGACAGCTTCTTTGGCTGTTTGATAAAACTTCTCATAATCCAATCTCAAAACGCCTTTGTAACCGTCCGTATTTTTATAAGGAACATTCAATGCTGCTGTAGCCGAACTCAAGCCACCATCAGAGAAAAACTTTACCGTTTTTATTTGCAAAAATTCCGATTCATATAATTCCGGTAAAACCTGAATTTCATCACTTCCATCCGGAATTCTAAGTGGGAAAACATTCATTCGCACTTTCAACAATCCTTCTTGGTCCAATTTAATGTAAGCTGCCAATAATTCAGTATTCGCAGCCGGATCAGTCGCACTAGTAATTCCTAAACTCAATAAATACTTATGCGCTTCCAGAATCATGTTTTTATATTCTTCGAAAGTAAATGGAGGAATATTATTCATGATTAATCCCAAAGCTCTTTCGGTAAAAATACCTTGCAGACTTCCATCTTGATTTTTGCGAATTTCTCCTCCAAAAGGAACTTCAGTAGCTTCATCAACTTCTGAAATTGCTATGGCTTTCGAATTGGCAATTCCAATGTGAGCGCAAGTTCTAATTACGAAAACAGGTCTGTCAGAAATAATTTCGTCTAAATCTTCTTTCGTTGGTAATCGCTTTTCTTCGAGTACCATTTCATTAATTCCACGAGCCATAATCCATTCGGAATTTGGGTTTTTCTCGGCAAACTCTTTCAATAACCTTTTGAATTCCGCAATGGATTTTACACCTCGAACATCCAACATATTAGTGCGAAGATGTCCAATTTTCCAAACATGGATATGCGCATCATTCAAACCCGGAACAACTGTTTGTCCATTAAAATCAAATTCTTTGGAAAACGATCCAAATTGATTTCGCAATTCGGATTCAGTTCCAATAGCTTCTATTTTCCCCAAATGGTTAATTACCATGGAATCCGCTTTTGCAAAAGCAGAATTCATAGTAATAATATTAGCATTATGAATTAAAATTAGTAGCACTCTTTCTTTTTATTTAATGATTTTAATTTAGTCTTTAACAAAAATTAACTCGCTTTATGTGATTGCTTCGTTCCTCGCCATGAAATGATTACTGAACACTTTCCTTAAACTCTTTCGTTCAAAACTTCTTGAATTGCATTTTCAATTACATCCAATCCTTCATGCAATTGCTCATCAGTGATGACAATTGGAGGTAAAAAACGAATACAATTGGTGTACAATCCTGCTCTGATTAAAATCAATCCATTTGCAACTGATTTTTTGATCACTGCCATCGCAAAATCCATATCAGGCTCTTTGGTTTTTTTATCTTTTACAAATTCTACTACCAGCATCGCACCTATTCCACGGACATCACCAATACAAGAAAATTTATCTGCCATAGCATTTAATCGAGTTCTGATGGCATCTCCCACATGAACTGATTTTGCTAAAAATTCAGGTGTGTTTATTTGTTTCACGGTTTCAAGTGCAGCCACTACAGCAATTGGACTTCCTGAATACGTCCCCCCAACACCTCCTAAATGAGGTGCATCCATGATATCAGCTCTACCTGTCACCGCACTAATTGGCAATCCTGAACCTATCGATTTTGCCATCGTTACCATATCAGGAATTACTCCGCTGTGTTCAATTGAAAGGAATTTTCCAGTTCTACCAGCACCTGACTGAACCTCATCGGCAATAAAAACGATACCGTGTTCATCACAAACTTTTCTGATTTTTTCCAAGAAACGTTTTGGCACAGGAATAAAACCACCTTCGCCTTGAACCGGTTCGATAATAATTGCTGCCACCGAAGACGGATCTACATGAGAAATTAAATTCTGGTCGAAACGTTCGATACAATAATCAATATATTCTTCTTCTGTGAAATTATCTGGTTTACGGTATACATTTGGAGAATGAAAACGATAAATATCTTGCGCATAACTACCAAACCCTTTTTTAAATAAAGCGTATTTACTAGTTAAGCTCAACGTAAGTAATGTTCTCCCGTGATACGCTCCTTCGAAACAAATAACCGCAGGTCGCTTCGTGTAATATCTTGCAATTTGAACGGCATTTTCTACTGCCTCAGATCCCGAACAAGCCAATAATGTTTTCTTAGGAAAATGGCCCGGTGTAATTTTATTAAGTAATTCTGCAAACTCTAAATAAGGTTCAAAAGTAGTTACCAATGCGCCAGTATGAAGGTATTTATCCAATTGCTCTTTTATGGCATCAACAACTACTTTTGGTCTGTGACCCAAATTTACCATCCCAATTCCTCCGGCAAAATCAATCAACTGATTTCCATCTACATCCCATACTAAAGCGCCTTCAGCCTTTTCGACAACCACTTCAGTAGATTTTCCTAAACCGGCAGGTAAAGCAGCTGCTCTTCTTGCTAGCATTTCTTTACTCTTTGGTCCAGGAATTTCTGATACTTTTTTAATTTGCGTTCCCATTATTTTTATTTTTTATTTTATTCTATTTTTTATTTTGTAACTGTTTTTTTAAACTATAATCTTCATCGACTGGTAAGTACATCAAGATACTTGCAAACCCAGATTCAGGATCATTTATGTAATTATATAAAGGTTTTATCCATCTGAATCCTGACTTTCGTTGTGGTGTAATGGTTGGATCCGTATATTTATTCATTTCTAATCCGTAACAATATTCTTCAATTGTCATTTTGTCTTTTACTTTTCCGTAACCAATTGTCATTCCGGCTATAATCTGACCTATCAAACCCAAATTTCGACAAACTTCTAGGCGAGCTTTATACATTTCTTTCGAAAGACCTAAACCACGATATTCCGGTAATACTCCCATATCGATGCCATACATCCAATCTCCATCTTGTATATGCACATTGGTTAACCATAAATTATCTGTCTCTTCCAGAAAAGTACTGTCATGTTCTGGAAAATGAGATCTAAAAGTACTTGCCGAAGCAATAATCTTTCCGTCCTCCTCAATCACTAATTGCCCTTCAGGAAATATTTTTATATGATTAGCAAAATGATTTCTATTCAATATTTCTGATTCGTGCAAAGTTGGATAACATTGTGATTGTACATACTCCATCTGAATTACATCGTCTAATGTAGCGTTCCGAATTATAAATTGATTTTCAAAAATACTTTTGTTTATCATATTTTTTACTTTTACATTACATAACCTGCTATTAAATATAAGATTGATGAAACTCCAAATATTACTAACTGATACGGAAATTGTGAAATACCATGTTTCATCATATCTATTTTACAAGATTGCGCCGTAAGAACTCTATTATCAGAGAAGAAACAAGCTGCAGCTCCCCAAACAGTTCCGGATGCCAATGCACCTTGAGTCAACCAAAAATCTGCTCCAAGGGAACGTGATAAAATAGCAGTGGTTGGAACTAAAATCGCATATATTCCCCAGTTTGAGCCCGTAGCCCAACAAATCCATGCTACTAATGCAAAAACAACAAAAGGAAGTGTCGCACCATTCAACCAACTAATTCCTTGTAATTTCTCTGCTACAAATTCATTAAAACCCAATCCGTTTTGAACATCTTTTAATAAATAGGTCATTCCTAAAACGACTAACACGAAAGTGATTGATTCCATCCCTTTAACGAAGTTGTTTGATATTTTATTGAATTTAATTACTCCTAATACTAAATAAAATAAGTATGTAAAGACACAGGCTGTTACTATTCCTCGAAGCGCATCAATACTACTGAAAATTGATTCAGAAGAAAAAGTTACATTACCCCAATATTCTGTATCATATGGATAAGGAAAAATAGTACACCAAATTAATATAACTAAAGGCAAAATAAAATATACTAACTTCCCTTCTCTCGCTGGTTTTTTCTTAACTTTTACAACATTGGGATCAATTACTTTCACACTCGCTTCAGCTTCCCTGATTGCTTTTGAATCCGGGATTAATTGAAATACAACTAATGCTCCTAGAATTAATGAAATCCATGCTGAAAAATTATAAGGAATTGTTCCTAAAAATGCTTCAATAGGGCTCGTAATAACTTTTCCTGCAATGTTTAAAACACCTCCTTCAATAGATGCGATTTGAGTGCCATAAAAAATAGTCCAAGTCGAAATTGGAAATATTATAGTCAATGGCACACAAACAAAACTTAAAACTAAGGCTAACTTTTCTCTTGAAACACCAAACTTATCTGTAATAGGTCTCATCGTATTTCCAATAGACAATGCACTTAGGTAATCATCCAAAAAGAAGAAAAAACTAAGAAAGTAAGTCATTATTAAAGACTGTTTCTTATTTTTAACATGATTTTCAGAATATCTACCAACCGCATTTATTCCGCCAGAAGCCACTAATAATTGTACAAATGCTCCATATAATATACATACTAATATTACCCAAATTAATCCTTGATCATGAGCATCTCTAGAAATGGATGAAAACATCCCATCAAACATATTAAGAGGAAAAATCATCCCTTGCCCTTCTGGAAAAAATTCTTTAGAGCCACCTTGCATAGCTAGTAAAACGAAACCTACACCGCAACCTATAATTAAAGGTTCTAGAGCTTTTCTTGTCATTATAGCAATTCCCAATACAGTAAAAGCAGGAACTAAAGCATGCCAATTGATAAAATAACAAAGTCCTGCCAGAAATAGAAGGGCGACTCCAATAATAGTTGAGATTGATTTCATTGATTTTTGGTTTTTGGTTTTTGGTTAATAAAATAATTTAAACTGGTTAGTTTTAAATTTTTACTTAAAAGCAATATTATTCAAGTTGTAAATAAATTAACAATTAGGTTAATATTTTGTAAATCTAACAATATTTTTAATACACACAAAAAATATTATTCTTTTTTTGATAAAAAGTGTATATTTGAAAAACTAAAAAAATAAAATCATGGTATTTGATGAAGTAAAAAACTTTATAAACGGGGAGTTTAAATCAGGTAGCTCAAGCAATATTCATACAGTCATATCGCCATTAGACGGTACTGAATTGACTACTTTCAAGGAATCTACCATGGAAGATTTGAATGAAATTATAAATTTTGCTCAAAAAGCACAAAAAGCCTGGCAAAAAGTTACCTTAAAAGAACGCGTGCAAGTTTTTTATAAATACAAACGATTACTGGAACAAAACAGTACTGAACTAACCGAAATTATTTACCGTGAAAACGGAAAAACACACGGGGAAGCCAAAGCCGAAATTGACAAAGCAATTGAACTGACCGAATTTGCCTGCTCATTACCACAATTTGTAAATGGTGAGAATATGGAGGTCAGCAAAGGAGTTTATTGTTCTTCGACTAAATTACCATTAGGAATTGTGGCTTCGATTGTTCCTTTTAATTTTCCAACTATGGTTCCGCATTGGACCATTGTAAATGCAATTGCATTGGGGAATGCTTTCATTTTGAAACCATCCGAAGCGGTGCCAATCAGCAGCCAATACACAGCAAAACTATTGAAAGAAGCCGGACTTCCTGATGGCTTATTTAATATTATAAATGGCACGCAAACAACCGTTGAGAATCTTTGTGATCATCCGAATATTCAAGCCATCACTTTTGTGGGTTCTACGAAAGTGGCAAAAATAGTGTATCAACGAGCCAGTCATAATTTGAAACAGGTTTTAGCTCTTGGCGGAGCAAAAAATCATATCATTCTTCTTCCAGATGCGCATCCTGATATGGCATCCTCCAATATTGTGGCTTCCATGAGTGGCTGTGCAGGACAACGATGCATGGCAGCGGCTACTTTAATAGCAGTAGGAAATTGTGATGCCATTCTAGACAAATTAATCGACGATGCTAATAAAATTAAATGTGGAACAACATTAGGCGCTGTAATTTCGAAAGCAGCCAAAGAAAAAATTGAGTCCTATATCACCGAAGCCGAACAACAAGGCGCAAAAATCATTTTGGATGGTCGAAATACGATAGTTCCGGGGAAAGAAAATGGTCTCTATGTTGGACCAACTATTATAGATTATGCCACTGCTGATATGCGGGTGGCAAAAGAAGAGATTTTTGGACCAGTTCTTACGATTATTCGCGTTAATACGATTGACGAAGCTTTGGCAATTGAAAACGCAAATCCTTATGGAAACGCCTGCTCCGTATTTACACAAAGTGGTGGATTAGCCAATTATGTTACTGAAAATGCCTCAGCAGGAATGTGCGGTGTAAATATTGGTGTTCCTGTTCCCAGAGAACCTTTTGGTTTTGGTGGATGGAATGATTCAAGATTTGGTTCAGGAGATATTACAGGAAAAAGTGCAATTGGATTTTTTACGAAAGAAAAGAAAACGACGACAAAATGGAATCCTGAAGCGGGGACAAACTGGATGAGTTAAAAGATTTTCGAATGATGATTAACCATTTTTGATTTCAAATTTTTGAGAATTGAAAAATTAAAAAAATTAAAATGACTAAAGAACAAATAATAAGTGATAGTAAACAATACAGTTTGTTTACTTGGGTTGCCCAAAAAAATGTAAATCCTATTCCGATTGAAAGAGCCGAAGGCGTTTATTTATATGAAACAGGCGGGAAAAAAATAATCGATTTCTCCAGCGGATTAATGTCGGTGAATATTGGTCATGGCGATCAGCGTGTTACTGATGCCGTGGTTGATCAAATGCAAAAAGTGAGTTATGTAACGCCTTCTTGCACTACAGAAATTCGAGCCAAATTAGCTAAAAAACTGGCGGCCATTTGCCCGGGGGATTTAAACAAAGCTTTTTTTACACTTTGCGGTGCTTCATCTATTGAAAATGCAATAAAATTGGCCCGTTTATATTCGGGAAAACATAAAATATTTGGAAGATATAGAGGCTTTCACGGAAATTCATCAGCAAGTATGACTGTGGGAGGGGATCCTAGAAAACAATATACGGATGCACAACAATCGACTAATGTTTTTCATCTGGACGATCCTTATGATTTTTATGGTTTAAGCGATCAAGATGAAGAAACGAGATTGAAATGGAGTTTGGATGCTATAGAAAGAATCATTCGCTATGAAGGCGGTCATACTATTGCTGCTTTTATTTTCGAAGGAGAAAGCGGTTCATCTGGTTGCCTTCATTATCCAAAAGGATATTTAAAAGGTATAAAAGCATTGTGTGAAAAATATGAAATTCTATTTATTGCCGACGAAGTAATGAGTGGCTTTGGAAGAACAGGAAAATGGTTCGGATTTGAACATAGCGACATTGTGCCTGATATGATTTGTATGGCAAAAGGATTAACGTCCTCTTATCTACCTTTAGGTTGCTTAATGGTTTCAGATAAAATTGCAGAAAAATATGAGGATTCCCCGTTATGGCTTGGATTAACCTATAATTCGCATCCAGTTTCCTTAGCCGCATCGCTGGCGGTTGTTACTATTTATGAAAGCGACAACTTAATAGAAAATACAATTAAAATGGGCGCTTACATGGAGAAACGTATTAACGAAATGCGCGCAAAACATCCTTCCATGGGGAATTTTAGAAACAAAGGATTACTGGGTTGCTTAGATGTTGTAAAAAGTAAAGAACCGTATCAATTGATGGCTCCTTTCAATGCTAATGCTGCCGAAATGGATGTTATGAATAAAGTGGGTGCCAAGTTAAAAGAGCTGGGATTGTACACGTTTGTTCGTTGGGGTTATATCTTTATCGCACCGCCACTGATTATTAATGAAGCGCAAATCGATGAAGGATTAGCTATTATTTCTGAAGCTTTAAAAATAGCAGACAATCACATGAACTAATACATTTTTTCTATAGGAAAGAATTAAATTTTTTAAATAACTCTTTCTTATAGGAATTTTAATTAAAAATCCTTTGTCGTTATGGATTTATTTTTGTTTTTGCTAACAAAAAAACCGTCTAATAATTCAAATATTTTTTCTCTTTTTAAAGGTTTTGTAATATAATTTTTAAACCCTAGATTCAGAATCATTTCTTGATCTTCAGCAGAGGAGTAAGCCGTTTGAGCTATAACAATTAAGTCCGGATTCGTTTCTTTTATAATTGCAAAAGCATCTAAACCATTCATAACTGGCATTTTGACATCCATAAAAACTAAATCAATATCTTTATTCACCGCACAAATATCAACTGCTTCCTGACCGTTATTTGCTCGAAGAATTGTATAATTCCTTAATTGTAAAATTTTCTTTAATAACAAGAAATTTATATTATCATCTTCAGCAATCAATATCGTTTCATTTCCGGAATTAGAATCATAACTAGCCTTTGTGTTGTTCTTAGCTTTTCTTTCTGATTCTTCAAAAACCAATGGTATTTTAAAAGTAAAAATAGAACCATTACCAAACGATGACTTTACAGTAATTGAACCTCCTAACATTTCGATGTATGCTTTAGAAATAGCCAAACCTAATCCTAGTCCGTTTGATTCTGCATGAAAATGATCCTCAACCCTTAAAAACCGGTCAAATATTGCTTTGAGATTTTTTTCGTCAATCCCCCTTCCAGTATCTTTTACGGTAAAAACTACAGTTCCATCATTTTCATCTATTTCGTAACCAAAGGAAATCGAACCTTTATCTGTGAATTTAATTGCATTTGCAATTAAATTCACAAGAATCTGTTTTAACTTAACAACATCTGTAAGTAAATATTTTTTAATAGGATTCTGACATTCAATGACAAAAAAATCAAATTGTTTTTCTTTCGGAATGGTGACTTTTATGGTTTCATATAATTCTTTAATACATTTGTTAAGGTTAATCCCCTTATATTTAGGCTTGATTTGAAGTGCATCAATCTTAGACATTTCAATAAGATCCTCAATAATCGAGACCAAATTAATACCACTTCTATTAATTATTCTTAAATACTCTGATTTATCATTTTCATCTAAATCAGGATTATTCAACAAATCACTAAAACCAACAATAGCATTCATTGGAGTTCTAATTTCATGTGATAAGTTAGCCAAAAAAGAAGATTTAAGTTTATCGCTTTCCTCTGCTTTATGCTTAGAAATCTCTAATTGTTTACGTTGATTACTATTTTCTTCAAAAAGATTCCCTATATACCCAAATTCTCCCTTTGTTCTTTTTAAACTACCAATCGCAAACAGACTGCCAGTTTCTAAAATACTGGTGATTAATTTTAATGGATTATAAACCCAACGTTTGGTAAAATACAGACAAATTATAATATTCAATAGCGAAGCTAGTATTACAATGTAGAGAATCTCTTTTGTGTTTTTAAAATTTAGATTAAAAACTCTTTTAAAAGTCAATTTTGATATACTATTATTTTTATAATCTTTAAGATTTACGTTTACACTAACTAAATCTTCTTCAGCTTTATTTATATGATTTACCTCCTCTAAACTCACCTTCGAGCTGGTTATTTGATTCAGATTTTCCAAAAATTGTTTGTCTAAAAGCCGAACCATAAAGAAAAAGCCGGAAGGGTTGGATTTATTCTTTTTAGGATCATTTGAAGGGTGGATTGTTGCTCCAAAAACCTCGATTATTCCTTCCGGAATTCTCAAATAAAACCGAGTAATTTTAGACTTATAAAGCTGTACCATTATTTCTTTCTGAATAAAATTGTCCGTTTTAATCTTAGAAGAATTTGTTTTTTTTATCAAATTATTATTTGAATCATAAACACCAATATAATCCATGTTGTAAGTTTCAAATTGGCTTGCAACAGACTTTTCATACCAGTTTTCATCTCTCGTCTTGGTATATTTTACTAATGCATCCCAAAATGTGACGTCAATAATTGTGGCAATAGGCGTTTCAGAATTAAGTTTAAGAAGGGAATTAACTTCATTTTTATACTGGTTAAATGTACTTTTATAAAATTGTTTCTCTTCTTGAATTGTATAAAGATAAAGGGATGCATATAGCAGTAAAAAGAACAAACTTGTTGCCACAATCAACAATAAAAGTTTGTAGTAGGTATTAATATTACCGGTTTTTTTCATAGCGCAAAGTGGTATTTTCTGGAAAATAAAAATTTTCGATTTTTCTTATAAAAACTGCTGTTTTTTTTTAGAAGAAATATCTTATTTCTTTTGCGCAAGTTAAACTTTTTTTTCATTAAATAAAAAAAACTATATTGTTGAATATGAAGCTTTCAATATAATTATAAAAAAAATTAAATGAATCGTCTATTACCCGACAAAGTACACATATAATAGCGCAAAACACCTTATATTTGGCCGTACTAAAAACAAAAAACCAGCTTCATCAGCTGGTTTTTTGTTATTTTTATAAAAGTTATAAAGGAATATTTCCGTGTTTTCGTTTAGGGGTTACACTCTCTTTATGTTCGAGCATTGTAAAGGCTTTTATCAATTTGCGTCTTGTCTCTTCTGGTAAGATTACTTCATCTACAAAACCACGCTGTGCAGCGGTGTAAGGATTCGCAAACAAATCAGCATATTCGGCTTCTTTTTCCAAGAGTTTTAATGCAGGATTTGCCGCTTCGTTAATTTCTTTTTTAAAGATAATTTCACTGGCACCTTTGGCTCCCATAACGGCAATTTCGGCAGTGGGCCATGCAAAATTCATGTCCGCACCAATGTGTTTTGAATTCATAACATCATATGCGCCACCATATGCTTTCCGAGTAATGACAGTAACGCGTGGAACGGTAGCTTCACTCAGCGCATACAATAATTTGGCTCCATGAACGATAATTC
Source organism: Flavobacterium urumqiense (assembly GCF_900108015.1). Lineage (GTDB taxonomy): Bacteria > Bacteroidota > Bacteroidia > Flavobacteriales > Flavobacteriaceae > Flavobacterium > Flavobacterium urumqiense. The sequence continues at coordinate 92,018 of NZ_FNVP01000006.1, forward strand.
CATTCCACTCTTGATCGGTTCCCGGTAAAAAACCCGGAACATCTACCAAAACCAACAATGGTATATTAAAAGCATCGCAAAAACGGGTAAATCGAGCCGCTTTTATTGAGCTTTTCACGTCCAAACAACCTGCTAAAAACATTGGTTGGTTCGCTACAATTCCTATACTTCTACCTCCCAATCTGGCAAAACCAACGAGAATATTTTCGGCATAGTTTTTATGAATTTCAAAAAACGAATCTTCATCAATTATCCCAGCAATGACGTTATGCATGTCATACGGCTTATTTGGATTGTCAGGAATAATATTCGATAATTGCTCCCGAACCTCATCACCCAATTCATATGGTAAATTCTGAGGCGTTTCTTTATTGCTTTGTGGTAAATAGCTCAACAATTGTTTTAAATCCTCTAAACATTCCACATCATTTGTCGAAGTACAATGCGCCACTCCTGACTTAGTTGAATGTGTACTTGCGCCGCCTAATTCTTCCGAAGTTACGGTTTCATTGGTTACGGTTTTCACTACGTTTGGTCCCGTTACAAACATATAACTGGTATCTTCAACCATTATGGTAAAATCAGTCATGGCAGGAGAATAAACGGCTCCTCCGGCGCAAGGTCCCATAATCGCAGAAATTTGCGGAATCACTCCAGAAGCTTGTACGTTTTTAAAGAAAATATCAGCATAACCGCCCAATGAACGAACACCTTCCTGAATACGCGCTCCACCAGAATCATTTAAGCCAATCATTGGTGCACCCATTTTGACCGCCATATCCATTATTTTACAGATTTTTTCGGCATGAGTCTCAGACAAAGAACCTCCAAAAACTGTAAAATCCTGAGCAAAAACATAAACTAATCTTCCGTTTATCGTTCCGTATCCAGTAATTACACCGTCTCCATAATACAACTCTTTTTCCATACCAAAATCAGATGTACGGTGCGTTACTAGCATACCAATTTCTTCAAAAGAACCTTCGTCCATCAAATATTCAACGCGTTCTCTGGCAGTTAGTTTTTTGTTGGAATGCTGTTTTTCGATACGTTTTTTACCGCCACCCAAATGAGCTTCGGTAATTTTATTGTTTAATACTTTTATTTTAGAATCCATAATTTACTGAATTGGTAAGCGTACGATTTTTTGATCTTCAAAATATTGTTTCATAGCCACAAGAGCGGCAATTTCGGCTTCTTTAGCCATTTGGTTTTTCAATACATCGGCATTGTAATATTTTTTTACAAAATGGGTATCAAAATTTCCGGAACGAAAAGCTTCATGTTCAAAAACGAATTTCCCAAAAGGCAACGTTGTTTGTACGCCTTCCACATGGTAACCATCAATAGCCTTAAGCATCAATTGAATCGCTTCTTCGCGAGTTTCTCCGTACGTAATTAGTTTGGCTAACATTGGATCATAATAAATAGGAATGTCCATTCCTTGCTCAAAACCATTATCCACACGAATATTTTCGCCCACAGGCAATTGATATCTATCTAAATGACCTACACTTGGTAAAAAATCATTCATAGGGTCTTCGGCATACACACGCAATTCTAAAGCATGACCTTTTATGTGCAAATCTTCTTGTTTGATGGTTAATTTCTCACCTCTAGCCACTCTGATTTGCAGTTCAACTAAGTCGGTTCCTGTAATCCATTCTGTAACGGGATGTTCCACTTGCAAACGGGTATTCATCTCCAAGAAATAGAAATTATTGTTTTCATCCAATAAAAATTCCACAGTTCCTGCTCCTAAATAATCGCATGATTTGGCAACTAAAACGGCTGCTTCACCCATTTTTTTACGCAATTCAGGCGTTAAAACCGAAGATGGTGCTTCTTCAATCACTTTTTGATGACGGCGCTGTATGCTGCATTCTCTTTCAAATAAATACAAAATGTTGCCATGACTATCCGCCATAACCTGAATTTCTATATGTCGCGGCGAAGCCACATATTTTTCAATAAAAACGGAACCATCACCAAAAGCAGAAATCGCTTCGCTAATTGCTCGGTTCATCTGAGATTCAAATTCGTTTTCACTTTCTACCACACGCATTCCCTTTCCACCACCACCAGCAGAAGCTTTAATCAAAATAGGAAAACCAATTGCTGTTGCTGCCAATTTTGCTTTTTCGATATCCGTAATTGCTTCATCTAAACCGGGAACCATTGGAATATTATATTCTTTAACCGCCTCTTTAGCCGCTAATTTGCTTCCCATGATTTTTATGGCTTTTGACTTGGGACCAATAAAAATTATGTTGTTTTTTTCGGCTTCTTCTGCAAAATCAGCATTTTCACTCAAAAATCCATATCCAGGATGAATTGCATCCACGTTTAAAGCTTTGGCAACTTCTATAATTTTGCTTCCTAACAAATACGACTGACTCGAAGGTGCTTCTCCTATCCAAACGGCTTCGTCGGCAAATTTTACGTGCGGTGCATTTCTATCGGCAGTTGAATATACTGCTACCGTTTTAATGCCCATTTTTTGTGCGGTTTTCATCACCCTGATGGCAATTTCTCCTCTATTGGCTACTAATAATTTTTTCATTTTTTTATTTTTTAACCGCAGATTCGCTAATTTTTAATTCTCTTACAATTACTTGCTTTGAATAATTAAACAGGCTATTTTTTATTTGCGAATTAGCAGTATTTTATTATTCAAATTCAATTAACAACTGTCCTTTATCTACCGCATCGCCCATGGCAACCGAAATCGATTTAATAGTACCATCGCGCGGCGAAAGGAAACTATTTTCCATTTTCATAGCACCCAGAATAATTAAATTGTCGTTTTCTTTGACCTCTTGTCCCACCATAACACTAATTTCCAAAATTAATCCTGGCATAGGCGCTTTAATGAAATTGACTTGTTTAGTAAGACCAACTTCAAATCCCATTTCTTTGATAAGAATATCCAAAGGATTTGAAATCGCTACAGTGTAGGTGTTGTTATTTACCTTAACGGTGTAGCTTTTTTGATTGAAATCAGAAGTTACGATTTCAGCTTTATAAGGCGTGTTTTCATGCAATATATGGAATTTATTTGTTTCCACACTAACCGCATCCAGTTGTAAAACATGCTTCTTTTCAACATCAAAATGAAAAGTGTCATTTACATTTACTTTATAACCATTACTCATAAGTACATTTTTTATTGGTTGTAAAAATAAGTAAAGAAAACGTTTGCGTAATCGAAAAGTTAAAGTTTTATGCTAATTTAATATAGTTTTGCTAAAATAAATCTACAACACTAACAGTCCGAATTCTCTAAGAGTTTTAGCTGGTTTTGAATACCAAAACAATTCAAAGTCTTCCAAATGAGTTTCAAAATCAGTTTTTATTTCTTGAAATGTGTAAATTTTAGCATTCGTAACCGCAATTTTTTGAAGTATTTCTACCAGCCATTCGCCTTCATTTTTACCAGTCTGAATGGTGAAACTTTCTTTTTTGTCATGGAAAGTCAAAGTCATCATTTCCCAGGAATTTCCTTTTTTGGATTTGGTAAAATGTTCTATAAATGGTTTTCCCCCAAGCCAAACGGTTTTTGCAGTAGGTTTTATTTTAAAATCATCGTCTTCCTGTAAAGCATCAAAAATAAAATCAGGTAAAATTTTGGTCTTTGGGATTTTAAAGTCAAACCAATCTTGCAACTCATAATCAAAACAGATTCCGTGCATGAAATTGAACAAGGATTTTTTAAGTCCAAAACTAAATTTATCATGGTCAATTCCTGTTGAATCCGTATAGTTAATATCATTGTTGGCAAAAGTTCCTAGGATTTCGGTCTCTTTTACCACACCAAACTTCTCCGGATACAAGCCTACGGGACTGTGTGCCGTCATAGCAAACTGGTGCCAAAATCCCGATTGCAAAACGCCCACTTCAAATAATTGACGCACCATTTCGAGACTGTCCACCGTTTCCTGAATGGTTTGTGTAGGATAACCGTACATCAAATAGGCATGGACCATTACGCCTGCTTCAGTAAAATTTCGGGTAACTTTAGCGACTTGTTCCACCGTTACGCCTTTATCAATCAATTTTAATAATCTATCGGAAGCTACTTCGAGTCCGCCAGAAACCGCAATGCAACCGGAAGCTTTGAGTAGCAAACACAAATCTTTGGTAAAACTTTTTTCGAATCGAATGTTGGTCCACCAAGTCACTGATAAATTACGACGCAAAATTTCTAGAGCCAAAGCGCGCATTAATGCCGGAGGTGCCGCTTCATCAACATAATGAAAACCGTTTTGTCCTGTTTGCGTGATCATTTCTTCCATTCGGTCGCACAATAAATTGGCGGCAACAGGTTCATACACTTTGATGTAATCCAAAGAAATGTCGCAAAAAGTGCATTTTCCCCAGTAGCAACCGTGCGCCATGGTAAGTTTATTCCAACGTCCGTCACTCCACATACGATGCATTGGATTCACAATTTCGATAACCGATATGTATTTATCCAATAACAAATCAGAGTAATCAGGCGTTCCTACTTGCGATTGTTTGTAATCTGGCTTAGTGGAATTATTTTTATAAATTACTTTCCCATCTTCCAGAAGAAAAGTTCGTTTATATTGCTTCTCGACTGCACTCGAAGTGACAGCATTTATAAGTTCTTCTATTGGCATTTCACCATCATCCAAAGTGATGTAATCAATAAACTCAAAAACGCGTGCATCCGAAAGTGAACGCAGTTCTGTATTTGGGAAACCGCCACCCATTGAAATTTTAATATTCGGGTACTGCGTTTTCACCCATTGTGCCGAACGAAAAGCTGAATATAAATTCCCTGGAAACGGAACGGAAATCAGAAATAATGTAGGTTCAATAGTTTTTATTCTTTCCTTTAAAATTGAAAGAAGTACGTTATCAATATACGTTGGTTCTTGTTTTAAAGCTTCGTACAATTCATCAAAAGAATTTGCAGAACGACCCAAACGTTCCGCATAGCGGCTAAAACCAAAATTAGCATCAACACATTCGACAATAAAGTCCGAAATATCTTCGAGATACAAAGTCGATAAATGTTTTGCTTTATCTTGTGTTCCCATTGTTCCAAATGCCCAATCTAATTCTTCCAATCGTGCAAATCGGGACGCTTCCGGCAAGAAATCCTCCTGACAAATTTGCAGTGCAAATGTTGGATTTTTCCCCTGTAAAAAAGCGATTACAGGATCGATGGTTTTAAGATATTCGTCTTGTAAAGCATAAATCCGCTTTGAATTATCAGAAACTTCTCCAACTTCAAAAGTTGAACTTGCAACTTTAAACAAACTTTGTAGACCTTCTTTCGAAAACAATTTCAAAATTACTTCAATTCCTAAATCAGCCTGAACAGAATCAATATTTTTGGTATTCAGAAACCCTTTTATATACGCTGTTGCTGGATACGGCGTATTCAATTGGGTAAAAGGCGGCGTGATGAGGAATAATTTGGTTTTCAAAAGAAATAAGTTTGGCGCAAAAATAAGGCTTATTTAACAACTTTAAAATTCTAATCAAAGTATAAACACAAAAAGCCCAATAAATTGGCTTTTCACGTCCAATGTAAATTCTATTACTTCGACTGAACCAAAATCCATTTGGAAATTTCCTCTAATGCAATTGGAGAAAATGTTTGCTCTAAAGTTTCATATTCATCAGGAGAACCCGTTTTGCATTCTTGAAACAGATGATTCAAATTACGTAGTATTTTGGCGGTTGCTTTTTTATTACCTCCTTTTGCCAGCGCATTTTTAATCGCATTTATATTTACATCAGCAGGAACTTGCAAATCTTTGTCGCCATTTATTGCCAAAACAGGACATTTCACTTTTTCTAAAGCTGTAGATGGATCAAATTTCAAAAAATTAACCATCCAAGGACTTGTAATTTGGAAAGTTAATCTACTTATTTGTTCTTCATTCATTTTCTCACCAAATTGCAATTTGAAATAACTATTTATTTTAGTTTTTAAATTAGTATCAATAGGAGATGAAGCCAAAATCATATCATAAGCACCTTTCAAAATTTCTTGCCCCTTTTGAATTTCATTTTCAGAAACTCCCATTTGGCGCTCTATTTTTTCTTTTTGCAAAAGCATCAATTTATCGCCACGAATTGCGGTTCCTGCCAATAATACAATGAAATTAATATCCTTCGAATTCCCGGCAACAATAGGCGCAATTACTCCTCCTTCACTATGTCCGATTAATCCAATCTTGTTTTTAAAAATTTCTTTTCTGCTTCGCAAATAATCAACTCCTGCTCTAACGTCTTTTGCAAAATCCATAGTGGTTGCTGTTTTAAAATCACCAGTTGATTTTGCAACTCCACGATCATCAAATCTTAAAACCGCAATTCCTTTTTTAGTTAAATAATTGGCTAAAACAAGAAAGGGTTTGTGTCCCAATAATTCTTCATCTCTGTTTTGAGGACCGCTACCTGTAATCAAAATTACGGCAGGAAAATGGCCTTCTTTTTGGGGCAAACTTAAAGTTCCTGCCAAAACGTTTTTATCTGTTTTATTTTCAAATGTGACTTCTTCTATATAATAAGGATAGGGCTTTTGTGGCTCCTGAGGTCTTATTACTATTTTTTTTTCTATTACCGATCTTGACATATTCATAGCAAAGGATTGACCTCCTTGTGTAAAATTACCAACAATCATGTTCTCCTTATTCAATGTACCTTCATAACTAATTGAAGCAGATGGTATTTGCAACTTCAAAATAGAATTTTCAAAACTGGTCGTAGTTACTGGAATTCCTTTAGCACCTTGATCGGGACTATCCATTGTTGAACTATAGCTATTTTCGGTTTTATTGACATTAAATACAACTCTTAACTGTGCGCCAGGAACTTTTAAAACTCCATTCCATTGCCCTGTAATTTCTTGCCCAACCATTGTAATAGAGGCAAAAATTGCTACTAAAAAAAATACTGTTTTCTTCATTTTTTTTGATTAAAATCTATAAATTAAACTTGATGCTAAAACCTTAACCCTTTTTCTCTATCTCCTTAAACTTAAAATAAGAATAAACCATAGGGACGATAACTATTAGTCCAATTATTGATAAGAATCCCACTAAAAAAAATTCATCCGGCAGAATAATCCCTCCAATAATAATTAATAAACCACCAATAAACCAAAGTTTACTTGCAAAAGTATGCGTAGCTTTCCACACTTCTTTATTTTCTAAAGTCCATGGTGTCCGTATCCCTAAAAAATAATTAGGCTGTATTACTTTAAAATAATTCCCCATCACAACAATTAAAATTCCTATAAGAGCAAAAATTAAATTTGGATTTGAAATAGATTCATTTTTCGTTAGGTGTATGATAAACATAGACAGCAAAGACATTATTAAAACCAGTACAAATTTAATTTGATAATACTTTCCTCCCATTAGGTCAATTCTTTTTTTGGGATCAATTTTAGGGATGATCAATAGTAAAAGATACGTTAAAACCGGTAAAATAAATAACAATCCAATCAAAGAATATTTATCTCCCCATCGATCAATTTCTCCTTTATAATTCCAATGAGTTGGCACTTTTGCTGGTAGCGAATTCCACAAAAAAGCCAAGTAAATAAAAGGAACTAAAATAATTCCGATAATAGGTAATTCTTTTCTTAAAGTTAATTTCATGTTTTTATTTTTTAAAAGTTAATATCCATTGCAAAACATCTTCCATTATAGTAGTATTAATAGAATAAATTATGAATTGCCCTTTTTTTTCAGAGGTAATTAAATCAGCTTGTTTTAAAATATCCAAATGGTGGGAAATACTAGGTTTCGAAATATTAAAATGATCTGCGATTTCACCCGCAGACAGTTCCTTTTTTTTCAAAAGTTCTAATATTTCTCTTCGTGTAGCATCATTTAAAGCTTTAAAAATAGCATTCATTATTTAAAGTATTTATATATTTAGACAAATATCTAAATACTTTTTAGATTTAGCAAATATTTGTTTTCATTTTTTTGGTATTTTAGCACTAAATAAAAAATATAATTCTAAACGTAGCATAATGATTTTTAATAAAGAATTTAAAAATGCAATCCAAAATCTACCTGGTACTGAAAAAGATAAATTGATTTTAAGGCTACTGAAAAGGGATTTGGATTTAGCTAACCGCCTGTATTTTGAATTGGTAAGCACACAAAGTGTTGAAGACCGCAGAGAAATTCTTCAAAATAATATAACTGTCGCAACAAAAACAATGTATGATCACTTTTATTCGCTGGGATATCTTCTTATGGATATGCGCAGTTTGAGCGGCGATATAACAGAACATGTAAAAATAACCAAAGATAAATATGGCGAAATTAGTTTCAACTTACAAATGCTAAACCAAGTAATAAGCTTAAACAAATTGCATATATTAAACACAAAACCTCAAAATACGCATACTTTTTGCACTTATGTAAATGCCCGTGCATTCAAAATTTTGATACTTATTAATGCTCTTCATGAAGATTATAGAATAGAATTTAAAGCTGATTTAAAAAAATTAGGTCTACTTATTTCTGAGAATAGTCTCTTAATGAAAACAGCTATTTACAACGGATTGGATGTAAAGTGGCTTTTAGAAAACGAAATACCTACCAATATTGTTGCCATACACAAAGAAATTAGAAGCAATGGTTTTCTAAAATAAATAGTTCTTCCAATATTTTTCGGTAATTTAGCATCAAATAAAATTCAACATGCCAACCGACTGTATCAGCTATCAGAATTCAGGATATTTCTCTTCTTTAATAAATGATTATTTAAATGAAAATAACAATTTGGATTCTCTATATCATCGGTTTCCAAAGCTTGAAAACTTTGAAAGCCAAATCCTTGAAAAGCAAAACAACTATGACAATACTATTAGACCTACTTTAGTTTCAACTTTACAAAAACAATATTCGGCTATTTCAACTTCCGTTTTAACAAAACAAAATATTGAAGCTTTAGCACTTCCAAATACATTTACGGTAACGACTGGTCACCAATTAAATTTATTCAGTGGACCTTTGTATTTTTTATACAAGATTATTTCAACAATTAATTTAACCACTGAATTAAAAGCGAAATATCCTTCCCATAACTTTGTTCCCATTTACTGGATGGCGACCGAAGATCATGATTTTGAAGAGATTAATTATTTCAATTTTAAAGGGAAAAAATTCAGATGGAATACTCAAAGTACTGGACCTGTTGGCAGATTAACTACTAAAGGTTTAGAAGATTTCTTTGAAGTATACGCCTTGGAAATTGGTTCAAGCACAAATTCCGAGACCATAAAAAAACTGTTTCAGGAATCGTATCTCAAGCACGATAATCTGGCTGATGCTACAAGACATTTAGCTAATGCATTATTTGGTGCAACTGGTTTGGTTATTCTGGATGCGGATAATTCAGACTTAAAACGAACTTTTATTCCTTTTGTTAAAGAAGAATTACTGCATCAATCTTCACATAATTTAGTACTTGAAACTGCCGAAAAACTAAAAGATTATACTATTCAGGTAAATCCTCGTGAAATCAATTTATTTTACATTGAAGATGCGCTACGCGAACGCATAATTCTTGAAAATGGGAAATATAAAGTAAACCACACCAAAATTAAATTTTCTGAAAGCGAAATTCTAGCATTATTAGAAAGTCATCCCGAAAAATTCAGTCCTAACGTGATTATGCGTCCCTTATATCAGGAAGTGATTTTACCAAATCTATGCTACATTGGCGGAGGCGGAGAAATTGCATATTGGTTGGAATTAAAATCATTTTTCGCTGCTGCAAAAGTGACTTTTCCAATACTTTTATTAAGAAATTCAGTATTGTTAACCACAGAAAAACAAGCTAAAAAAGCAGACAAACTGGGGTTAAGTTGGAAAGATTTATTTTCTAAACAAGCTGAATTATTAAATAATAAAACCAGACAATTATCTGAATTTCCAATCGATTTATTACCGATGAAAGAGCAATTACAAAAACAATTCGAATCATTGTATGAAATAGCAAATCATACCGATAAAGCTTTTATTGGAGCAGTAAAAGCACAAGAAGTTAGACAAACCAAAGGATTGGAAAATCTGGAAAAACGGTTACTAAAAGCACAAAAAAGAAAGTTAAGCGACGTATTACAGCGCATCACAGACTTACAAAACGATTTGTTCCCAAACGAAAGTTTACAGGAGCGTCAAGCTAATTTCTCTGAATTTTATTTAGAAAATGGAGAGCATTTGATTCCAATGATTATCAATCAATTGAGACCTTTGGAACAAAATTTCGATATTATTTTATTGCCATAAACGCTGGCAGCATTAACCCAAACCCACCAAAAGCCAATGACCAAAGAACGCTTAATTTCGCTGGATACATTTAGAGGTTTTACTATATTGTTAATGACAATTGTAAATAATCCTGGAAGTTGGGATCACATTTATCCGCCGTTAGAACATGCAGAATGGAACGGATGCACCCCAACCGATTTGGTTTTTCCTTTTTTTATTTTTATCATGGCCGTTGCCATATCTTTTGCAATGCCAACGAAACAGTTTGACAGCGCAACTTTCAATAAAACAACAATACGCGCTTTACGGATTTTTTGTTTGGGATTATTTCTTAATTTTTTTGGTAAAATAGAACTTTTTGGACTAGAAGGAATTCCATTATTGTTGGGCCAATTAGTTATAACTATTGGAGTAAGTTATGCGCTTTTGGGAAACTTCAGTCTAAAAATCAAAACTTATTTGACACTTTTTGTTTTTGTTATTTTACTGTTTTTAGCATATAGCGGTATCGAAGCGTATCAAGAGGTTAGAATTCCAGGCGTACTTCAACGCATCGGGATTGTCTATTTTTTCGTTTCGCTATTCTATTTAAAAACTAGTCAAAAAACACAACTTTTAACCGCTATATCGCTATTACTCCTTTATTGGGGATTAATGGCTTTAGTACCCGTTCCGGGAATTGGAGCGGCAAACTTTGAAAAAGGAACCAACTTGGGCGCTTGGTTAGATAGTGTAGTATTAAAAGATCACATGTGGATTTTTTCAAAAACTTGGGATCCCGAGGGAGTATTAAGCACAATTCCCGCAATTGCTTCAGGAATAATCGGGTTGCTTATTGGCCAATTGATTAATCGACCTTTACCAAAGCTGGAAATTGTCAAAAAAATGGCAATAATCGGTTTAATAGTTACTTTATTGGGGCTACTTTGGAACATTATATTCCCTATCAACAAATCACTTTGGACCAGCTCTTATGTTTTATACACTTCCGGATTAGCCATTCTGTGCTTGACTATTTTATTTTACGTTATAGAAGTAGCAGACTACAAAAAGTGGACAAAACTATTTCTAATTTGGGGAGTAAATCCAATGGTAGTATTCTTTTTCTCTGGCATAATTCCGCAAGGATTAAGAATGATTCAATTCCAAAATCCTCGAATACCAACAGAGCAAATCAATCTTCAAAAATATATTTATAGTTTTTGGATTGAACCATTTTTTACTAATCCTTTATTCGCATCCTTGGTTGGAGCTATAATTTATGTTGGAATTTGGTCTTTTATTTTGTGGTTATTTTACAAAAACAAGTTAATTTTTAAAGTATAAAATAATAAAAACAGCACTTTTAAATACAAAAAAGAGGCTAAACTGCTGATTTAACAATTTTAATTCAAAAAAAAGACTATTTTTGCACAAAATTTAAAAAACACAAAATAAAATGGCTACTAATAGAACTTTTACAATGATTAAGCCTGATGGCGTTGAAAACGGACACATCGGAAATATATTGGCAATGATTACAACTGCTGGTTTCAAAATTGTTTCTTTGAAATTAACTCAATTAACAATTGCTGATGCACAAGCATTTTATGCTGTACACGCTGCAAGACCTTTCTACGGTGAATTAGTTGAATTCATGACTCGTGGACCTATTGTTGCTGCTATTTTAGAAAAAGACAATGCTGTTGAAGATTTCAGAACTTTAATTGGTGCTACAAACCCTGCTGAAGCTGCTGAAGGAACAATTCGTAAAGCATACGCAACCTCTATTGGAGAAAATGCAGTTCACGGTTCTGACAGTGACGAAAATGCAGCTATTGAAGGTGCTTTCCATTTTGCTGGAAGAGAGCAATTCTAGTATTACGTCGCAGTTATAGATTACAGAAAAATAGAAAATCCAGTTTCAAAATTTGAAACTGGATTTTTTTATTTACAATCACAACTGAATACGGAACACGTCTTCACTATCTCAAAATAACATCCTTTACAACATCACGACGCAATTCTTCATTAATCATCGCGACTATCTTAGACTTTCCGTGACTTAATTCTTCTCTCAAAACTGAAGAAGTCAATTCAACATATAACGTCGAACCTTTCAAAACCACGTTTCTAGTATAGCTGTTTACTCCGTTCCCCATCAAATTTTTCCACGCATCTTTCACATCAATCTGGTCCATACCGGGTTGAAGTTTATTTACTTGGATAATTTGTTTCAAAACATCTCCTATCGTACTTTGATTATTTAGTCTTTTTGCCATCGCCCAGAAGATTTATTGGTCCCGTTTTCTTGTAATGATATTCTTTTTTCTCTGGGTTTTTAAGCACCATCTTATCCTCAGAAAGGGAGATTAATTCCTCACTCCATTTTGTAAACGGAGTCGAATAATCTAAAAATGCTTTATCGTCTGCAAATCGAATAGTTACATTTTCATAAGTATTGTTTACTAAAAAAGTACCGTCTAATTGCGGCATCACTTTCTTTCTGGTTCCGCTGTTATTTTTGCCTATTTGAAAATAATCATAACTTTCATTCATCCCATAATCCTTATCTTTTCCTTGGTCAAACACTACTTTTTCAATTTCCCAATAGCCATTAATTTTAGAAACATCGGCCGGAGTTATCTTTTGCTGACAAGCAACAAAAAACAGTGAAATAAATAAAATTCTAAATGCGTTTTTCATATAATTATCATTTTTAGGAGCTGTTTCCTGCTGTCCACTATATCTTTTTCTTGCCATTCTTCCTTCGTCAGAATCCCAAGAAAAAGGATGCCGTTTCCATCAGGGCTAGGGCATTCGAAACCAAATACTATTTTCGTTTCAAAGACAAAGTTAAACTTATTAAACGCAAAGAAAACAAAAAAACGAAAAACAGATTAAACTATTTTATATATTTTTGGCCTTAAACTAATTAGAAATAAATCATTCGTAAGATGCCAAAAACAATCTATAGTTTCCTTATCTTATTATTCTGTTTCGGTTGTAATTCAGAAACTGCTGAACCTGCTCCTACACCAACAGAAACGATTTATTTTCCTCCAATAACAGGCACTATTTGGGAAACAAAATCAATTGCAAGTTTGGGTTGGAAACAAGCAGCCGTTCAACCACTTTTAGATTATTTAGAACTCAAACATACAAAAGGTTTCATTATTCTGGTCAATGGCCGAATTGTAATGGAAAATTATTTCAATGGACATTCAGCATCGACTAATTGGTATTGGGCAAGTTCCGGAAAAACATTGACTTCCACCCTAACAGGAATTGCACAACAGGAAGGAATTTTGAACATAAACAATAAAGTATCACAATACATTGGAACGGGTTGGACAAGTGAAACTTTGGCACAAGAAAATCTAATTACCTGCAAAAACTTACTCACTATGACTTCCGGTATCGACGATATTGCTAATGGCGATGATGTTTCTCCGGCAAGTCTGCAATACAAAGCTGCTGCAGGAACACGTTGGGCATATCATAATGTATATGTAAAATTGCAAGATGTTATTGCTCAAGCAAGCGGTCAAACTTGGAACACTTATTTCAATGCAAAATTAAAAGACAAAATAGGAATGGATGGCGCTTGGTTTCAATCCGGCAATAATTCTGTTTATGGAAGCACTACACGCAGTATGGCTCGTTTTGGATTACTGATGTACAATAAAGGAAAATGGGATAACAATATTATTTTGGACGAAACCTATTTTAACGAAGCAACAACCACTTCGCAAACAATAAATCTTGGTTACGGCCATTTATGGTGGCTCAACGGAAAAACTAGTTACCATTTACCACAATCACAACTGACCATTCCCGGAAGTATCATTCCTACTTCTCCAAATGATATGTTTATGGCATTGGGTAAAAATGATCAAAAAATATATGTCGTTCCAAGCAAGAAAATGGTAGTAATCAGAATGGGTGATGCTGCCGATAATGTTAATATGGCGCTCTCAGATTTTGATAAAACGCTTTGGGGAAAAATAAATGCTTTGTACCAATAAAATTTATTTATTTTTCATTCTTTTTACCATGCCCAGAACAAAGAAAACTAAACCAACCAGCAATAAAAAATAGTAAAAATTAATACTTTTGCTTCTGACAAGATTGGCCAAAACAAAAGAAGAAATACTGATAAAATAAAAATAAATTGGGTTTGTATTTTTAAAAGAAGAAAAATTCATTGTACTTATTATTTAAAGAAACTATCTACGAATTCGTATTTATTAAACACCTGTAAATCTTCAATTTTTTCCCCTACACCAATGTATTTCACAGGAATCTGAAATTGATCAGAAATCCCAATTACGACACCACCTTTAGCAGTCCCGTCTAGTTTTGTAACAGCTAAACAAGTTACCTCTGTTGCGGCAGTAAATTGCTTGGCCTGTTCGAATGCATTTTGACCTGTAGAACCATCAAGAACTAACAAAACATCGTGAGGTGCATCACTTACAACTTTTTGCATTACTCGTTTTACTTTTGTCAATTCGTTCATCAAATTAATTTTGTTATGCAAACGTCCTGCAGTATCAATAATTACGATATCTGCATTTTGAGCAACTGCTGACTGCAAAGTATCGAAAGCTACTGATGCAGGATCACTTCCCATATCTTGACGAACGATAGGAACACCTACCCTATCAGCCCAAATTTGCAATTGGTCTATAGCTGCGGCTCGAAAAGTATCTGCGGCACCCAAAACCACTTTGTAACCTTGTTTTTTAAATTGATACGCTAATTTTCCAATAGTAGTTGTTTTCCCTACTCCGTTTACTCCAACAACCATTAAAACATATGGCTTGGTCTGAGTTGGAATCACAAATTCCGTAGCTTCACCCGAGTTTGTTTCAGATAATAAACTTGCTATTTCTTCTCTTAGAATTTGATTAAGTTCTTCTATTCCAAGATATTTATCTGAAGCGACACGATTTTCTATTCGAGTAATAATTTTCAATGTAGTGTTTACTCCAACATCTGAAGCTACAAGAATTTCTTCCAGATTATCTAAAACGTCATCATCAACTTTAGTCTTTCCGGCAACCGCTTTGGTCAATTTTGAAAAGAAAGTTATTTTTGATTTTTCCAGACCTTTGTCTAATGTTTCTTTTTTCTCTTGGGAAAATATTCTTTTGAAAAAACTCATTGTGTAATAGTATTAAAAATGAAGTATTTAGACGTAAAGAGCCGATACGATTTTCTAACGGTAAATATAGAAAATAAAAAAGCTACTTCCGAATGAAAGTAGCTTTTCTATATAATGTGATTGTTAACTATTTCTTTTTCAAGAATTCATCAACTGCTTCTGGAGCCATAATAGATTCTACGAATGTATATGCTCCTGTTACTGGAGATTTCACCATTTTGATGGCTTTTGATAATCTCTTAGAAGATGTCTGTAACGTTGCTACTGTTTTCTTTGCCATGATTTAAATGTATTTGTATTTTAACAAAATCTCCAAATGTTCCCACTTGCGATTTTCAATAAAATCTCTAATTATTATTTAATTTCTTTGTGAACTGTTACACGTTTCAAGATTGGATTAAATTTCTTAATCTCTAATCTGTCCGGAGTATTTTTTTTGTTCTTTGTTGTTATGTATCTTGAAGTTCCTGCAACACCTGAAGTCTTGTGCTCAGTACATTCTAAAATTACCTGGATTCTATTACCTTTCTTTGCCATCTTGCTATTTTTTTATTTTGGAATGGATTATTTAATAAATCCTTCTGACTGTGCTTTTTTCAAAACTGCAGCGATTCCATTTTTATTAATTGTTTTTATCGTAGATGCTGCTACTCTAAGAGTAATCCATCTATCTTCTTCTGGAAGATAAAAACGCTTTTTAACTAAGTTTACCGAAAATTTTCTCTTAGTTTTATTCATAGCGTGAGAAACGTTATTTCCTACCATCGCTCTTTTACCTGTAAGGTCACAAACTCTTGACATTATCTTATCTTTTATCGTTATTCAAATCGAGGGTGCAAAGAAAAGAAAAATAAACCTATTATGCAAAATAATTAAAGTACATTTTTCAAAATTTCTTTCTGTAATATTTTTAAACTCTTGATTACTGTTCTATCTATCACTTTTTCACGGGGTTGTCCAAAATTAAATTCTTCAACAATTATATCATTTGGCGTCGCCAATGCAATAAAAACAGTTCCAATCTCAGCTTTTGAATCCCCTTTTAAAGGTCCGGCGTTTCCAGTTGTTGCAATTGCGTAATCCGTTTTCATCATTTTTTTAATACTCAAAGCCATAGCCGAAACTACTGCTGCACTCACAACAGAATGTTCTTTTATGAGGCTTTCCGGTACACCTAGCACATTGATTTTAGTCTCTGTTGCATAGGAAACCACACTTCCTTTAAAATACTGAGAAGATCCCGGAACAGAAGTTAAAACTTCAGCTATCTTGCCTCCGGTGCAACTTTCAGCGGTTGAAAGGGTTTTATTTTGTTTTATCAGCATTTTACCAACTACCACTTCTAAGGTTTCATTATCATCAAAACCAACAATGATATCGTGGATAATCGCATCCAATGATTTAACATTTTCGGCAATTGCCTTCTCTAATTTTTCTTTATCAGTACCTCGCCCAGAAAGTCTCAGACGAACCCTTCCCGGAGCAGGCAAATAAGCCAATTTTATAAATTCTGGAAGGTTGTTTTCCCACTCTTCAATACGCTCTGCCACGAGACTTTCACCCTGACCGTAAGTAAGAATTGTTTTATGGATAATATAAGGTCTTTTATACTCCAGAACTATTTTCGGAATGATTTCATTTTCCACTAAATATTTCGTTTCATAAGGCACTCCGGGAAGCGAAATGAAAACAGTATTTTCTTTTTTCATCCACATACCTGGTGCTGTCCCTACCTGATTATGAAGCACAGTACATTTAGAAGGAACTAGAGCTTGGTCTTTATTAATTTGCGAAGCTTTTCTATTCATCACGCGCTCAATTAACTCAATAACGTGATTTTCGACTTCTTTATTTACAATCAATTCATCATTAAAATAATCGCAGAATGTCTTCTTGGTAATATCATCTTTTGTTGGCCCCAAACCTCCGGTTATAACCACTAAATCTACTGTATTTTGAAGCTTTGAAAAAGTATCAAGGATGTGTTTTTTATCATCACTTATCGAAATCATTTCGTTGATTTCTACACCAATTTTATCTAACGACTTAGCTATAAAACCAGAATTAGTATCAACAATTTGTCCTATTAAAATTTCGTCACCAATGGTAACTATAGTTGCTTTCATTTTTTTGGAATATTTTTTTTGTGAGATTGCAATTTAAAAAAAGGATTGTTTAAACTAGTACATTCCGGTTTTTTTTGCGTGAGGGATAAAAGCGAAAATCCTCCCGATTATTATCCGGGAGATTACTTCACCTAATATTTATTTTCATAGGAGTTCAGTGAACTACGTTTGAAAGGGATAGCTCGACCTGCTTTTTCGGGTCGCACCAAAATTTTACAAATCAAAATCTTTTTTAATTTCTTTAATAGCGTCATTAACCTGATTCTTTACGCTTTTAAAAGTCTCTTTTATTTCTTTCTTTTTGCCTTCCGCTTTTGTCCAAGCTTCAATTTGCAGAATTTCTTCAAAAGCGACATTCAGACCCAATAAATCGAGGGTGGGTTTAATTTTGTGAGCATAAGCATAAGCATGTTTATGATCTTTCTTTTTTATTCCTTCTTTAATTTGCATTAAATCTTCAGGAACTTCGGTAACGAACAAAGTCAGAATTTCATTTACAAATTCCGGATCATTATCTGAAAGTGCGTACACTTTGGAAAGGTTATATTTTAAAGCCATTATTTTACTTGTATTCTAAAGAGTTGTTGTCCTTCTAAAAATCCTTCTAAAACATCGTCTGGTTTTACAGCAGCAACTCCTTCCGGCGTTCCTGTGAAAATAATATCGCCAATTTTTAGCGTAAAGAACTGAGAAACATAAGAAATTAGTTCGTCAATTTTCCACAACATATGACTGGAATTACTTTTTTGTACCGTTTCATTATTGTTCGTCAATTCAAAAGTAAGATTTTCTAACGAATTAAATTGATTTTTTAGTATAAACTCTCCTATAACTGCCGAACCGTCAAATGCTTTTGCTTTTTCCCACGGCAGACCCTTTGTCTTTAATTTATCTTGTAAATCTCGTGCTGTAAAATCTATTCCTACACTAATTTCGTCATAATATTTATGAGCAAATTTAGGTTCTATGTATTTCCCTACTTTATTGATTTTTACAATAATTTCGATTTCGTGGTGAACATCTTCCGAAAATTCAGGAATCACGAACGGATGCTGCTTCAATAAAACAGCCGAATCCGGTTTCATAAAAACTACTGGTTCTGTTGGCCTTTCGTTCTGTAATTCGTCTATATGATTGGTGTAATTTCTACCGATGCAGATTATTTTCATTTCTTATTAATTAAAAAATTTAATGATTGAAAGATTCAAAAATTAACTCAATTTATTATTCAGTTTTCTTAATTTTATTGCTGTTAAGACTTTCTTGGTATACAGAGGAAAATCGGCATTTTGAATCCAACTAAAATAACCTGGTTCGGTTTCTAAAACCTTATCCACTTTTATTCCTTTGTGTTTTCCAAATGAAAAAATCTCCTCATTATCTTTATCAAACGCGATCATTCCGGCAAAATCAGCAATCTTTTTTCTAGTTGAAAATTCCGAAAGCAATTTCATGTCATTTTCCAATTCCGGATATCGATCCAATTGTGCTTTAAGAATTTCATAAGTTGCCATGGTATCCGCTTCTGCAGAATGTGCATTTTCCAGTCCTTTATTACAATAGAATTTCAAAGCCGCAGACAAGGTGCGTTCTTCCATTTTGTGGAAAATCGTTTGTACATCTACAGAAACTTTTCCTTTCATATCAAAATCTACTCCGGCACGCAATAATTCTTCTGCTAATAACGGTATATCAAAACGGTCCGAATTAAATCCAGCCAAATCACTGTCTTTAATCATGGTGTAAACCTGCGAAGCTAACTCATTAAAGGTAGGTTCATTGGCTACTTTTTCATCGGTAATTCCATGAACGGCTGTTGTTTGGGCTGGAATTGGAATAGTGGGATTCACTAACCATGTTTTACTTTCTTTATTTCCGTTAGGAAAAACTTTAAATATTGAGATTTCTACAATTCTGTCTTTTCCGATATCAATTCCCGTAGTTTCCAGGTCGAAAAAGCAAATTGGTTTATTTAACTTTAATTCCATGTCTTTAATTTGTCTTAGCACAAATATATAGATTTGGGTTTAATTTCGTTTAAAGTTTAAAGTTTAAAGTTTCAGAAAACCTCAAAAAAAGAAAACCCGATTGATTTTAAAAAAATCAATCGGGTTTTTATTGTAATTATAAACTTTTAAAAATCTCTGTTTACATCAAAAGCTTCTAAGTATTCAGCTACTCTTTTTACAAAACTTCCTCCTAATGCACCATCTACAACTCTGTGGTCGTAACTATGTGATAAGAACATTTTTTGACGAATACCAATAAAATCACCTTCCGGAGTTTCGATTACTGCCGGCATTTTACGGATTGCTCCAAGTGCCAGAATACCAACTTGAGGTTGATTCAAAATTGGCGTGCCAAAAACACTTCCAAAAGTTCCCACATTAGTAACGGTATAAGTTCCGCCTTGAGTATCATCCGGTTTTAGTTTTCCAGCTTTAGCACGACCACCTAAATCGTTTACTGCTTTTGCCATACCAACTAAGTTTAATTGATCCGCATTTTTAATAACTGGAACAATCAAGTTTCCGTTTGGCAACGATGCAGCCATTCCAAGGTTAATATTTTTCTTTTTGATGATAAAATCACCATCAACAGAAATATTCATTCCCGGGAAATCTTTTATCGCTTTCGCAACTGCTTCCATGAAAATTGGAGTATAAGTCAACTTTTCTCCTTCTCTTTTCTCAAAAGCAACTTTATTTTTCTCTCTCCATTTTACAATATTCGTCACATCCACTTCAATGAACGACTGAACGTGAGCCGAAGTTTGAACTGAAGCGACCATGTAACCCGCAATCAGCTTGCGCATTCTGTCCATTTCAATAATTTCATCACCACCACTTACGGAAACAGGAGCCGCTTTTTGAGCTACAGGAACTGCAACTGCTTTTTGAACTTCCGCCACTGGAGCTGCAACAGCTACCGGTTGGCTTGATCTATTTTGTACGTATTCTAAAATATCATTTTTAGTAACTCTTCCCTCTTTTCCAGTTCCTGAAATCGTGTCTAATTCCGCGACAGAAACCCCTTCTTCTTTGGCAATATTTTTCACCAATGGCGATAAGAATTTTTCAGAATCAGAGAAATTTATTGGAGTAGCAACGCTTTCTTTAGCTGCATCAACCGTTTTTGTTACCTCGGCAACAGCCTCTGGGGCAGCAGATTCTTTAACAACAGGTACAAGTTCTCCACCTTCAGTTTCAATAATAGCAATTGTTTGCCCGACCTGAACTAAATCATCTTTACCAAACAGTTGCTCAACTAAAATACCTGAAACTTCACTAGGCACTTCGCTATCAACCTTATCAGTTGCTATTTCGAGTACTGCTTCATCAGCTTCTATTTTGTCTCCAACTTCTTTCAACCAATTTGTAATGGTTGCTTCTGCGACACTTTCTCCCATTTTTGGAAGTTTCAATTCAAATCTTGCCATATTGTTAACCTAAAAGGTGATTTTGATTTTCAGTTTGCGAAATTACTAAATATTTTAAATATAAATTACATTTAATGTAATTTTTCACTCGATTTTCACCACCACGCCTCTTTCTCTGGAATTATCACTTCCAATTAAAAATTTGGCGTTTTTAGGTAAAATTCTAAAGGTAAACCCCTTATTTTTTGATAATTCCATAAAACGAATACATTCTTTAAAAGAAATGAATTCGTTATCCAACATAATTTCTGTTCCTGCTTCCCCTTTAACAGAATACGAAATTACCTTTTTTTCTGTTTTCAAATCGTGAAATGCAACTTTTTTTTGAAAAATCAGAGCCAGTTTATTTGTTAATTCGTTGTTCGAAGAATAAAAAGCAAAAAATTTTGGTTCAGATTTTATTTTTGGTTGACCTTGAAACATTTTTACGACCGAGAAAAAAATAATTCCTGCTTTCATAAATAAAGAAAAGAGTAAGGAAGCTTTATAATGTTTTTTGTAAAAGAATTGCATGGCTTCCTGAAACCGTTTCATATAGATTCCGTCCTTAATCGTACTTTCTCCTTTATAATGTATTACGGTCGTTTCATGAAAATAATAATTACATTTCCCCTCTTTCAAGATCCGATACGACAAATCAATATCGTCTGAGTACATGAAACAATCTTCATCAAATCCGCCTACTTCTTGATATAAATTCCGCTTCATAAACATAAAAGCTCCCACTAGAATTTCTACTTTTCCGGTTTGATTTTCATCTAAATGTTGCGCATAATATTTTCCGAACGTTCTTGATTTAGGAAATAATTTATACAAGCCCGTAACCTTCGTAAATGCGACAAAAGGCGTCGGGATACCCCGTTTGCTTTCGGACAGAAAATTCCCGGATCCATCGATAAGTTTGCAACCCAAGATTCCCAAATCAGATTGTTTTTGGGCAAAAGTCAACACTTTTGTAAATGTATCTTCCGCAACAACAGTATCGGGATTCAGAATGCAAATGTATTCTCCTCTGGCTTGGGCAACTCCTATATTATTGCCTTTTGAAAAACCTATATTTTCATTGTTTTGAATGAGTTTTACATTTGGAAAAC
Source organism: Flavobacterium urumqiense (assembly GCF_900108015.1). Lineage (GTDB taxonomy): Bacteria > Bacteroidota > Bacteroidia > Flavobacteriales > Flavobacteriaceae > Flavobacterium > Flavobacterium urumqiense. The sequence continues at coordinate 114,106 of NZ_FNVP01000006.1, forward strand.
GTTGTTTCATCATTGTGCAACTGTCATCTTGAGAGTTATTATCGATTACAATAATTTCACCGTCAATGGTTTCTAATGCGTTTTGAACGCTTAAAACACACTGTTCCAGAAAATAACGTACGTTATAATTGAGAATGATGACGGATAGTTGCATTGGACAAATATAATTAGAAAATTTGCCAATTAGAAAATTAGAAAATTATCTTAATATTTTTTTGAGAATACTTGGATTTTGTTTGTCGTTCCAAGATAACAATAAATCATTTTGATTTTTGTCTTCTAAAATAATGCAGTATAACGTTGTTTGTTTTGAAATAATCATAGAATAAATTTTACGTTTTGAACTACACTTTTCAATGGAAGGATTTTACTCAAAGCACCAATAAAATCGTAAACTACTAGCGCAAATTTTTTAACTTCATTGATATTCTATTTTCATAAAATCAATTTCATTTAAAAAGGATAATTCCGCTAAAGTGAGCCAATAAATATAATACTTAATTAAGTGAGATTAAATTTCTTTTGACTTCAGCCATTATTTGAGAATGTGGTTTGCCAAGTCCTTGCTCACTTTGTTTTAAACCAATTTCAATTAATTGCTTTACCTGTTCAGGAAGTTCATCCCAAAAGCCATCCTGATTTTCAGTTTCTAAATCGGATTTTGATTGATATAAAACAGTTACTTCCTCCACTGATTGGGATTTTTCGTTTCTTTCATATTTTTTTGACTTAGAATTCATTACAATTATTTTAAAAAAGTAATATACACTTTTTTAGAAGATTAAACAACACAAAAACATGTTTCTCCATAGCCCCGATAAAGCCGATATCCTTTGAGAGGAACGAACAAAGATAAAGGCGAAAAGCGGGAACAATGTATCTAAATAAACCTAAATCATTCGCTCCAAATTAAGATTTTAATCCTTAGAATCCATTACTTTTGGCGAATACTAACGGTCCTTATATTTTAATTCATTGAAAAAGATATTCTTTATATTACTCTTGATTTTTATTAGTCCAACGCAGGCTCAAATTTCGGGCTGCACGGATCCGCTTTCCAAAAATTACAATCCAATTGCTACTTTAAATGACGGAAGTTGTAACTATGTTTCGGTAAAAATTAAACCAAAATATTCCGTAAAACTAGATGCAATTCTGAAAGAAACGTCTAGTTTGACCCAAAGCGATTCCCTTTTTTGGACCTGTAATGATGATACTGACACGGCTCTTTATGCGATCGATACCAAAGGTGTTATTCAAAATAAAATTGAATTAAAAAATGCAACCAATACTGATTGGGAAGAAATTTCACAGGACAGTGACCACTTTTACATTGGGGATTTTGGGAATAATGTCTCCGGAAATAGAAAGAATCTTCATATATTACGAGTTGAAAAACAATCGCTTTCGCAGAACAATGCAAAAATTGACACACTTTCGTTTTCGTATTCCAATCAAACAGACTTTACAAAAACCAAGACCAACGCAACCAATTTTGATTGTGAAGCTTTTATTGTTTCTGGTGACAGTATTTACTTATTTACCAAACAATGGAAAGAAAAAAGAACCAGTGTTTATGTAATTCCAAAAACTCCCGGCAATTATATTGCACAACTACAAGAATCCTTTAATGTGAAAGGATTAATTACCGCAGCAACCTATTTGATCGAAAAAAAGTTACTCGTTCTTGCTGGTTACAGTAAGACTTTATCGCCTTTCATCTATCTCTTTTACGATTACAATAATTCTAGTTTCTTTTCTGGAAACAAGAGGAAAATCAATATTGCGCTTCCTTTTCATCAAATCGAAGGCATCAGTACTCAAGATGGACTTCATTATTATTTAACTAATGAGAACTTTGTCAAAAAACCAATTATTAATGTCCCGCAGCAGTTGCATCAGCTTGATTTAAGTGCGTTTCTAACTAAATATCTGAAACAATAATTGTTAATGAAAACTTAGATTCAACTAAACAATTGGCAAATCGGTATTTAATAGCTTACTTTTGCAAAAAATTTAGCCTTGTGAATTACTTATCAGTTGAAAATATCTCGAAATCTTTTGGTGAAAGAACGCTTTTTGAAAACATTTCGTTTGGAATCAATAAAGACCAAAAAATTGCCTTCATAGCCAAAAACGGCTCTGGAAAAACTACCATTATGAGTATTATTAATGGTCTTGACGAACCAGATACCGGACAAGTAGTTTTGAGAAAAGGCATAAAAATGGCGTTTCTTTCGCAAAACAATAATTTGCAGGAAGAATTGACCATTGAAGAAAGCATTTTCGCTTCGGATAATGAGACTTTGAAAGTAATTGAAGCGTATGAAAAAGCATTAGAAAATCCCGAAGATGAAGAAGCCTACCAAAAAGCTTTTGACGGAATGGATCAGCACAATGCGTGGGATTTTGAAACGCAGTACAAGCAAATTTTATTCAAACTGAAGTTGGAAAATTTCAAACTGAAAGTAAAAAATCTTTCTGGTGGACAGAAAAAACGTTTGTCACTGGCTATTATTTTGATCAATCGTCCTGATTTATTGATCCTGGATGAACCTACGAATCACTTGGATTTAGAGATGATTGAATGGCTGGAAAGCTATTTTGCCAAAGAAAACATTACGTTGTTTATGGTGACACACGACCGCTTCTTCCTAGAGCGTGTTTGTAATGAAATTATCGAATTAGACAACGGAAAATTATACCAATATAAAGGAAATTACTCGTATTATTTAGAGAAAAAAGAAGAACGCATCGCGTCTGAAAATTCAAGTGTGGATAAAGCGCAGAACCTTTTTGTCAAAGAACTGGAATGGATGCGACGTCAGCCCAAAGCGAGAACGACTAAATCGAAATCGCGTCAGGATGATTTTTATGACATCAAGGAAAAAGCGCAAAGCCGTCGTCGTGAAAATAAAGTGGAGCTTGAAATTAACATGGAGCGCATGGGAAGCAAGATTATTGAGCTTCACAAAATCTCCAAAAAATTCAAAGATCATGTGATCATGGATAATTTCAGTTTTGATTTTCAACGTGGCGAACGCATCGGAATCATTGGAAAAAACGGAACCGGAAAATCGACTTTCTTAAATTTATTGACCGGAACTATTCCGCTTGATGGTGGAAAAGTGGTGATTGGTGAAACGATAAAAGTGGGTTATTACACGCAAAGCGGAATCAACCCGAAACCGGGTCAGCGTGTGATTGATGTGATAAAGGAATACGGAGAATTCATTCCGTTGATGAAAGGGAAATTGATTTCGGCTTCGCAATTGTTAGAGCGTTTCTTGTTTGATGCCAAAAAACAATATGATTTTGTAGATCGATTGAGTGGTGGAGAATTAAAACGTTTGTACTTGTGTACGGTTTTGATTCAGAATCCGAACTTCTTGATTCTGGATGAGCCCACGAATGATTTAGATATTGTAACACTTAATGTTTTGGAAAGCTTCCTTTTGGATTATCCGGGTTGCCTACTAGTAGTTTCGCACGACCGATATTTTATGGATAAAATTGTAGATCACTTATTCATTTTTAGAGGTGATGGTGTAGTCGAAAATTTCCCCGGAAACTATTCTGATTTTAGAGCTTACGAAGACAGTGCTGATGTGGCTCAAAAAGAGGAAAACAAAGCCGATAAGAAAGACTGGAAACAAAATAATCCTACAGGAAACCTGACGTTCAACGAGCAAAAAGAATTCCAGAAAACCGAGAAAGAAATCAAGGATTTAGAGCTTCAGAAAGCGAGTATAGAACAATTATTCTCCGATGGAAAAATCGAAGATGCTTCTATTGAAAAGAAAGCAAATGAGTTACGAAACATCATCAATAAAATTGAAGAGAAAGAGGAAAGATGGTTTGAGCTTTCTGCGAAGATAGAAGGATAGAATTAGTATTCAGTGTTCAGTCGCAGTTTGCAGTACCGAACAGTAATACTATTCAATTTACACCTATAACAGAATTTTGATTTTGTTGTGGGTTTGTTTTTTTTAGTAAAAAAGTAATTCTAAATTAGTAAGAAAAATTATAAAAATAAAAAGCTATTTTATTTCTTTTCAATAGTTAATTTCTATTTTAGCAAAATAAAAAAGTTGCCATCTTATAGTGTAACCCCGCTAGCGCGGATTTGCAATCCGTGCCCATAACTACAATCCTTAAAAATTATAAGTAAAACCTAAACCCAATGAATGTCAAAACCACTTTATCAAAATATTCAGGAAAGCCAACCTCTTTATTTAAGAAAATTTTTGTGACGTTTTCATTTGCTTATTTACCCTTTTTAGTATTATTTGTAATCTTAGTGAGTTTTGGATTTATGCCCGTAAACTTTAACAATGAAGATGTTTATGGATTAAAAGGAGTTGTCGTTTTAGTTTGCTTTGCTCCTATTTTTGTTTTCATGTTCAGCATTTTTGCTTACTTGTGGTTTTTATTTGGGAATTTCGTTTTACAACGTTTTATTACACTATTGCCTGACAACAAACAATAACCACAATATTACCAAATTAGTGTTAGACTCAATTAGAAAAAATAAAAAATATAATTATGAGATGGGCAATTTTGTTATCAGCTTTTCTATTATTGGCATGCAATAAGAAGGAAAATCAGCGCACTACCATTATGAATGACACTTTAATAACTATTCCTGAAACCATTAAAGTAGTAAAGAAAACAAAGCCAGAAAATCTACTGCCAAAACAATATTTTAATGAACGTTTCAAAGAAGTAACCGTGGAACGAATAGACGAAAATAAATTCCGAGTACGTGGAAAAGGACAAATCTTTGAGGCTAACTTTAACTGGATTATTGAAGACGGACACGACGAGCTGAAGAAAGGTTTTCAAATGACTGATGCGGGAGCTCCCGAATGGGGCAAGTTTGACTTTACAATTACTGTTCAGAAAAGACGAGAAAATTCTGAATTAACCCTCGTTTTATTTGAATCAAGCGCTAAAGATGGCAGCCGTCAACATGAATTGCCGATTATTCTTTTTTAAGTTGAGCCCGCTTTTCGAAATTTACAGTAGTTCTTGGTTAAGCTGCGTAAATATTTTTTTGACTTTTTGACCATAACAATGCGCTAAAAACATCGATAGCACAGAATTACAAAACTAGAGCAACAAGTGAGATTTCTCGTTCGTCGAAATGACAAAACCCATGCAAATCTATTTCACAACCCCCAACACTTTTAATGGTTAGGGAAATTTAGGAGCTTATCATTTAAAATTATAATTTTAAGAAGGTTTATGTACATTAGCTAACAAATAAGAAAAAAATAGAAATGAAAAAAAACCACCATTCTTTCGATTCATCATCAAGAAAACCGTTTAAAATAATGCCTGTTTTGATATTTGTAGCCTTTGTAGTTTTTGGAATATTCTACCTAAGAAAAGATTGTGCAAATTATGACAAACGTCATACTACACCTTTAAATACAAATCGATAGGTAGTTTTGAATACTTTTGCACTGCGTTGAATAAAACGAAACACCACAACAAAATTTAATTCTGTTGTGGTTTTTTTTTATACTATTAAAGTGTTTATCATGAAATAGTTTCCAAATCTTTAAATAATTTTCCGAGCTACTATTTTTTAGTTGTATTATTTTTTTTACTCCAACAAACACAATTAAATAGTACGATGTACGGCGATTTGTCAATAATTTGAATTCCCAATGCATTATATTTATTTTATTCTGAAAAATCTATCTGATAAACAATTCTTAATATTTTGATAAAACAATAATACAAACAAATATATCTCCATTTATGTTTTATAAGTTTACTTCAGTATCTTGCTACAAAATAATTTTTAAATTAATAAAAATGTTAAAAAAATTTACATTATCTGATAAGCTGCTATTTGTAGCAGCGTTCCTTTCATTGATTTTCTCAGAAGTTTTATATTTTCAGGGAAATAAGGACCAAGCCATATTTATTGGAATTTGGGTTCCTTCGATTTTAGCGTTCGGCATTTATTTAAAACTAATTCAAAACAATAAAGATGTCTGACTTAATCCCATATTTCGCGGGACTTATAACATTGTTATTTGGCCTTGGATTTGCATATGCACTTCAGTCCCCTAAAAAGAACAAATAATACTTATTATTCTTTAGCGTAAGCATTGACTTCTATTGATTAATTAAACTAAAGTCAAATTTTATTCTTATTAAAAGCTTAAAATTGACATATTTACTAAAACTGAATTCAAAAAATTGAAATTTAGTTGTAAAAGCAAACAAAAACCACAACAAAATCAAATTCTGTTGTGGCTTTATTTTTTAAAAGTACCCCGTCTAAATGACTTATGCTATAAACAAGGTCTTCTTGTGATAATTATATAAAATCGAATCGTAAAGGGTAACTTTAGGTGCTACTTTTTCTGTATCAGCATCAAACCTGATACCGTTGTATTTACGGAACAAGTAAATTTCTTTCAAACAATTAGACAAACTCTTATGGATTAATGTCTTAAAAGTTGGCAATTTCTTGTCGCCTACCAGTAAATCAATTTGGTAATTCGAACTCGTTTTCGATATATTATTATTGATGATTCTTATAGTAAATTTTGTTGGAACTCCGTTTTGTTCCCCTTGATACTCTATTACCATACTAGTTAAAATTAAAATGTGATTAAATTAAAATTATGAACAACTTTTATAGTTGCCGAATTCAAATTAAAGATAATAAAAAAAAGAAAACTGCACGATAACAGTCCTAAAATTATTAATTACTAACAACACAAAGTAATAAAATGATCTTAAACCTACTATCCTCTTTAACTTAATTAAAAAGGAAGCAAAATATAATTTTAAATCTGGGACTATAATTCCTCTTTTGTAAAATGCCTTTGTATCTTCGTGCCTACTTTATAAAACACTGTCTAATAAACGCTATGCTATTCCAGATCAAATCCTACTTACAATTTCTTTGGCATTCTAAAAACGAACATGCAGTACATTCCCCTTTTGTATTTACCTTAATTACGAAATGTTTTTATGACACCAAATCAAAACCGGAATATACTATTTTAAAAAAGTATCGAAATTCACTTTTAGAAAATAAAAATACAATTGAAGTCACTGATTTTGGTGCAGGATCAAAAGTTTTTAAATCTAACACAAGAGAAATCTCCAAGATTGCAAAAACTGCTGGAATTAGCCTGAAACGAGCTGAATTGCTGTTTAGAATTGTCAATTATTCCCAGCCTGAAAATATTTTAGAAATTGGAACTTCCCTAGGATTAGCCACTTCCGCGCTTACTTTAGGAAATTTAAAAGCAAAAATAACTACTTTAGAAGGTTGTCCGGAGTCGGCAAAAATAGCTCAAACCCAATTTATACAATTTGCTTTAACTAATATAAATTCCGAAGTAACAACATTCGACGCTTATTTTAGTAAATGTCAAACTTTAAACTTTAACCTCATTTACTTCGATGGCAATCATCAAAAACGAGCTACATTAGATTATTTTGAACTACTATTGCCCACAATTACGAACGAAACGCTTTGGATTTTCGATGATATTCATTGGTCGCCAGAAATGGAAGAAGCTTGGGAAATCATAAAAAACCATCCTAAAGTTACCGTTACCATCGATACGTTTCAGTGGGGATTGGTATTTTTTAGAAAAGAACAAGAAAAAGAACATTTTACTATTAGGGTATAAAAAAATGACCGCCATTTCTGACGGTCATTTCTCACTTGAATCAATAATTATTTATTGTTTTGCATCTTTCATTTCGTCAGATTTTGCTCCCATTCTGTTTACTTTTATCATTGGAGCAAATTTAAATTTTAAACCAGCTATTTTTCTATTGTCGTCAGAAGAAAGTCCTTCTTTTTCAACCGTATTTTTTCTGCTGTCTAATGCTTCATACATTAATTTTATTTCGTCCCAATCCTCACGAGAATAGCTGTCTTTGTTGTCTTCAGCAGTATGAATAAATTGTTGATAAACACTATGAATATTGTCTTTATTTACCCAACTGAAATTCATATCATCTCCAATTTTTCCTTGTCCAAACAAAGCATTTCTCAATTTTTGTTTTGAATTGATTGTAGTTGAGGTTGTTGCAACTTCCTCTTTTATAGCATTCATATCCGCTTGCATTTTAGCTTTCAATGCTTCATACTTTGCTTTACTTGCATCTATTCTTTCCTGTGCTTTTTCTTTATCTTTCAAATTTTCTAAAGCAGCTTGTGCATCACTAATTCTCATTTGATAAGAAGCATCAATGGCCTCCCAATTTGTTTTAGCATCTGCCTCAGCAACATTTCCAATTGAATCTACGTACACAACATAGGTTTCAACTTTTTTTTCTGCTTGCTCAGCTTTTTCGTCCTTACATGATGTAAATCCTAATGCGATTACCGCTGCTCCTAATAATAAATTTTTACTTTTCATAATTTCTTGGTTTAATTAAATATTTATTGAACAAATGTAAAGCAATTTATAAAAAATTCAATAATTAACCAAAAATTATAAAAATAATAAAATAAATTATGAAATAAAAAGCGATTAAGTGGTAATTATATAACTTATTGATAAAATTATATAAAACATCAAACTGTCTTTTTAATTATTAAAATCCAATAAAAAAGCTACAATTTGAATTTGAAAGAATTTGAGGTCAATTTTGAAGCAATACTGTAACAAATTTAAAAAACAACTACTTATTTGTAATCCAAAAGTCTTTTGTACTTTTAAAATCTCAACAGCATCTATAAAATCTAAAACCACAATGGCCAATCCATTAATTAAAATATCCAATATAAAACGGGATTTTGTTCTCGGAAACGAAATCGTTTATGTCCTCAAGGGAATTGATTTAGAAATAAATAAAGGAGAATATGTTGCATTAATGGGACCTTCCGGTTCTGGAAAATCAACTTTAATGAATCTTTTAGGTTGCTTAGACACGCCAACTTCAGGAACGTATATTTTGAACGGAAAAGATGTCAGCAAGATGAAAGATGACGAATTAGCCGAAATCCGTAACAAAGAAATAGGCTTCGTTTTCCAGACTTTCAATCTTTTACCCAGAACAACAGCACTGGATAATGTGGCTTTACCCATGATTTATGCGGGATTTTCAAAATCGGAAAGAAACAAACGCGCTTCAGAAGTACTGGAACAAGTGAATCTTGCCGATAGAATGGATCACCAACCCAATCAACTTTCAGGTGGACAACGCCAGCGTGTGGCAATTGCACGTGCTTTGGTCAACAAACCGTCAATTATTCTAGCCGATGAACCTACAGGAAATCTGGACAGTAAAACATCGCTTGAAATCATGAAACTTTTTGGCGACATACACGCTAACGGAAACACCGTGATTTTAGTAACTCACGAAGAAGAAATTGCCGCTTATGCACACCGAATTATCCGTTTAAGAGATGGAATTATCGAAAGCGATACTGTTAAATAGTTTTTTTAGGAGCTATTTCCGGCTATACGTTACAATCTTTTTCTTGTAATTCTTTCTTTGCAAGAATTACAAGAAAAAGGATTTCCACTGCTATCCGGGCTAAACAATCCAAATCACAACAACAATTAAAATTCCAAATAATACATCGCTTAAAATGAAAATCGCTTTACTAACCTGCGAAAAACTTCCTGAATTAACTGCTGCAGACCAACTTTTAATTCCAGAATTAGCCAAACATAACATTGTAGCAAAACCTGTAATTTGGAGTGACCAAACCATCAATTGGAGCGATTTTGACTATTTGATTTTTCGCAATACTTGGGATTATTTCGAAAAAGAAATCGAGTTCAACCTTTGGCTTGACCAAATAGAAAAATTAGGAATTAAAACACTTAATACAATTGGAATCATCAAACAAAACAAACATAAGTTCTATTTGCGTGAAATGGAAAAGCAGGAAATTTCAATTCTTCCCACTGTTTTCATCGACAAAACAAATTCGCTTAATCTTGCTGAACTCATCCCTTCACAATGGAAAAAAGCAGTTATAAAACCAGCTTTTTCAGCCGGTTCCTATCTCACCGAAGTCTTTGAAGTAGCCGATATTCAAAAAATAAACGCTGATTACAAAAATTTAGCACCAGAAAAAGAATTGCTTTTGCAGGAATTCATGCCAGAAATTCAAACATTGGGTGAAACTTCCCTTATCTTTTTTAATAAAAAATTCTCTCATTGCGTTAATAAAAAACCGGTAGATGGTGATTTTAGGGTGCAATCACAATTTGGCGGAAAATACAGTTTGGTTCAACCTAGCCAGGAATTAATTGAAAAAGCACAAAAAATCGTGAACACCTTTCCTGAAAATTTATTGTACGCCAGAGTCGACGGAATTATAATCGGTACCGAATTATACTTAATGGAAATTGAATGTATTGAGCCCGATTTATATTTTGATATCGCTGACGGTGCACTGGAACGATTTGTATCTTCAATAGTCGAATTAATAGCCTAAATTTGTTGTTTAAATTTTATAAATTAAAACAGATTAAACTGATATAGCATAAATGAAAGTATATACAAAAACGGGAGATAAAGGGACAACGTCACTTTTTGGAGGAACTCGAGTTCCAAAAGACCATGCTCGAATAGAAAGTTACGGAACTGTTGACGAATTAAATTCGCATATTGGATTAATTCGGGATCAGGAAATAAATATTCATTACAAAGAAATTCTAATTGAAATTCAAGATCGGTTATTTACCGTTGGAGCAATTCTTGCAACGCCCCCTGAAAAAGAAGTATTGAAAAACGGTGAACTTCGTTTAAAAAAATTAGGTATTCTTGAAACTGATATTGAGTTGCTGGAAAACGAAATCGATGCCATGGAAAATGAGTTACCACAAATGACTCATTTTGTCTTACCTGGCGGACATACAACTGTGTCATATTGTCATATAGCACGTTGTGTTTGTCGTCGAGCTGAGCGTTTAGCAGTGCATTTAAGCCATAATGAACCCGTTGCCGAGATTGCAATCAAGTACCTAAACCGACTTTCTGACTATCTTTTTGTGTTGGCACGAAAGTTGTCCCGTGATTTGAATGCGGAGGAAGTTCAATGGATTCCAAGGAAATAATATACAGTTTTCAGTCGCAGTTTTCCCATCAGAAACCTGAAAAGTGAAACCTGAAACATTAAACCAAAAAAAACGTTCTTAACTTTTTATTAAAATAAATGATTTTTTACTTGTCTTTTTCAGTAAAAAATTTATTTTTGCACAAAACTAAATCGACAAAAGATGTATTGGACATTAGAATTAGCCTCATATTTAAGTGATGCACCATGGCCTGCTAACAAAGACGAACTTATTGATTACGCTATTAGAGCAGGAGCTCCATTAGAAGTAGTAGAAAACCTTCAATCTATAGAAGATGAAGGCGAGATATATGAATCAATGGAAGAAATTTGGCCCGATTATCCTACAGACGAAGATTATCTTTGGAATGAGGATGAATATTAAAAAGTAAACCAAGAAAAAGTCTCAAAAGAGGCTTTTTTTTTGGTTAAATTTACACAACTTTACAAACAGAAATAAAATCATATCATGAGTTTCATAAACAGTATCATTAAAGTCTTTGTTGGAGATAAATCTCAAAAAGATGTCAAAGCTTTACAACCGTATCTTAACAAAATTAAAACTTTTGAAACGAGCTTAATGTCATTGTCTAATGATGATTTAAGAGCTCGTACCACTTTTTTTAAAGATAGAATAAAAGAAGCTCGCGTTGATAAAGATGCGAAAATAGCTGCATTAAAACAAGAAGTTGAAAGCATTGAAGATATTGACAAAAGAGAAGATATCTATGTTGCTATTGACGCTCTTGAAAAAGAAGCATACGACATTTCGGAAAAAACGTTGATGGAAATTCTTCCTGAAGCTTTTGCCGTTGTAAAAGAAACAGCAAGACGATTTAAAGACAATTCTCAAATAGAAGTAACTGCAACTGCTCAAGACCGTGAACTTTCTGCAACAAAAAGCTATATAACCCTTGATGGTGATAAAGCGATTTGGGCTAATTCATGGAGTGCTGCCGGTAAAGAAATTACTTGGGACATGATTCACTATGATGTTCAATTAATTGGCGGAATGGTTTTGCATGAAGGAAAAGTAGCCGAAATGCAAACGGGTGAGGGAAAAACATTAGTGGCAACTTTACCTCTTTATTTAAATGCCTTGACTGGAAACGGTGTGCACTTAGTCACTGTCAATGATTATTTGGCTAAACGTGATAGTACATGGAAAGCGCCTTTATTCGAATTTCATGGTATGACAGTAGAATGTATAGATAATTACCAACCAAGTTCTGAAGGACGAAAAAAAGCATATAATGCTGACATTACTTACGGAACAAATAACGAGTTTGGTTTTGACTACTTAAGAGATAATATGGCGCATACGCCAGATGAATTAGTACAAAGAAAACATAATTATGCCATTGTTGATGAGGTCGATTCCGTTTTGATTGATGATGCAAGAACACCATTGATTATTTCAGGTCCAGTTCCACAAGGAGATCGTCATGAATTCATGGAAATGAAACCAAAAATTGAAAACTTAGTTAGTTTACAACGTCAATTAGCTAACGGTTTCTTATCTGAAGCTAAAAAATTAATCAAGGAAGGAAATACTAAAGAAGGTGGATTCAACTTATTAAGAGCTTATAGAGCATTGCCAAAAAGCAAAGCACTTATTAAATTTTTAAGTGAAGAAGGAATTAAACAATTACTTCAAAAAACAGAAAATCAATACATGCAAGATAACAATCGTGAAATGCACAAGATTGATAAAGCGATGTATTTTGTAATTGAGGAAAAAAATAATCAAGTTGAACTTACTGACAACGGAATTAAATACTTGTCTTCCGATTCTGATGATAATAACTTTTTTGTTCTTCCAGATATTGGAACTGAAATTGCAGCTATTGAAAAGCAAAAATTAGACAAAGATACCGAGGCCGAAGAAAAAGAAAAATTATTTCAGGATTTTGGTGTCAAAAGTGAACGTATTCATACTTTGACGCAACTTTTGAAAGCCTATGCTTTATTTGAGAAAGATGTAGAATATGTAATCATGGATAATAAAATCATGATTGTCGATGAACAAACGGGTCGTATCATGGACGGTCGTCGTTATTCTGACGGATTACATCAAGCAATTGAAGCCAAAGAAAATGTAAAAATCGAAGCAGCTACACAAACATTTGCTACGGTAACTTTACAGAATTACTTCAGAATGTATAACAAACTTGGTGGTATGACAGGAACAGCTTCAACTGAAGCTGGCGAGTTATGGCAAATCTACAAACTGGATGTGGTAGAAATTCCTACTAATAGAGGAATGGCTAGATTAGACAAAGAAGATTACATATATAAAACTACTCGTGAAAAATTCAATGCGGTAATCGAGGATGTAACTCAATTATCAAATGCAGGAAGACCGGTGCTTATTGGAACAACTTCTGTGGAGATTTCGGAATTATTAAGCCGAATGCTTAAAATGAGAGGTGTTACACATAATGTATTGAATGCAAAAATGCACAAACAAGAAGCTCAGATTGTTGAAGAAGCGGGGAAACCAGGTGTTGTAACAATTGCTACGAACATGGCTGGTCGTGGTACCGATATTAAATTATCTGCCGAAGTAAAAGCAGCAGGTGGATTAGCGATTGTAGGTACGGAACGTCATGATTCACGTCGTGTTGACCGTCAGTTACGTGGTCGTGCCGGTCGTCAAGGTGATCCGGGAAGTTCTCAGTTTTACGTTTCTCTTGAAGATAACCTAATGCGTTTGTTTGGTTCTGAAAGAGTAGCTAAAGTAATGGACAGAATGGGATTACAAGAAGGTGAAGTGATCCAACATTCGATGATGACAAAATCTATCGAACGTGCTCAGAAAAAAGTAGAAGAAAATAACTTTGGTGTTCGTAAACGTTTATTGGAATACGATGATGTTATGAATGCACAACGTGAAGTAGTTTACAAACGTCGCCGTCATGCTTTGTTTGGAGAGCGTTTGAAATTGGATATTGCCAACATGCTTTACGATACTTGCGAATTAATCGTAGCTGAAAATAAAGGGACTAACGATTTCAAAAATTTTGAATTCGAATTGATTCGTTATTTCTCTATTACCTCTCCGGTTTCTCAAGCAGAGTTTAGTAAATTGACAGAAATAGAATTGACTGGTAAAATTTACAAAGCAACTCTAGAATTTTATACCGAGAAAACAGAAAGAAGCGCCAGAGAAGCATTTCCTATTATAAAAGATGTTTACGAAGATAAAAACAATCAATTTGAGCGCATTGTAGTTCCATTTACGGATGGTATCAAAACCTTGAATGTGGTTACTGATTTGAAGAAAGCATACGATACCAAAGGGAATCAATTAGTAGCTGATTTCGAAAAGAATATCACTTTGTCAATTGTTGATGAAGCTTGGAAAAAACATTTACGTAAAATGGACGAGTTGAAACAATCTGTTCAATTAGCCGTTCACGAGCAAAAAGATCCATTGCTTATTTACAAACTGGAAGCATTCAATTTGTTTAGAGCTATGTTAGACAACGTAAACAAAGAAGTCATTTCATTTTTATTTAAAGGTGATTTACCGGCTCAAGAAAATCAGCAAATTCAGGAAGCAAAAGAAGTTCGTCAAAAAGAAGATTTTAAATTGAGTAAAGACGAAATTTTAAATTCTGATGAGCTGGCAGAAAAAAACCGTGAAGCCGGAGGCTCGAGCGAACAGGCGAAGCAAACGCAACAACGACAAGTAACCGAAACTATCGTGAGAGATATGCCAAAGATCAATCGTAATGACAATGTAACGATTCAAAACGTGGCGAACGGACAAACACAAGAAATGAAATACAAAAAAGCCGAAAGCTTAATTGCTTCAGGACAATGGGTTATCGTTAACTAATAACCGTTTCGATACCTTAAATTAAATTCCCCAATTACGAAAGTAGTTGGGGAATTTTTTTATATTTAAAAATAGTATAATCATATAAAATGTCTACGTCAAATTCTGTTACAATTCCTCACGACCTACTTGTCGCCAAAGAACTTATATATAATAAGTATCATTACAAATGTTCTTTTCCAATAAAAGAAAAAGAGAATTCTGAATATGGCGCTTACACTTTTGAGATTAGCACGTTGTCCGTTAAATTTCTTACTGCTAAAATTACTCCAACTATGATTGGACAATTCGTTACTTTATGAAAAGAAGCGGAAAAGGCCCGATTCAACCTTTTGATTTTACAGATCCAATTGATCTTGTTATTATAAACACTAGAAAAGATGATCGCCTTGGCCAATTTATCTTTCCAAAATCAGTGCTTTGTGAACAGGGTATTATTTATACTAGCAAAATAGAAGGCAAACGCGCAATTCGAGTCTATCCTCCTCGGGATATAGCAACCAATAAACAAGCACAAAAAACACAAAAATGGCAATTGGAATTTTTCTTAGAAATCCCATTTGATAAGAAAATCGATATAGAACGCGTAAAATTGCTTTTATTGTAAAGATTAGGGCTTGAAAAGAGATTTTTTTTATAAAGAAATCCAAAATTCTACTACAATTTTACGGATCAAAAAGTATCTTCTAAATTTTTAAAAAAAATAGATTAATACAACTTTATTGCTAGATTGCATTATTAAAAACCGAACTCATTTACCTTTTATCCAAGTATTTTCGTATTTTTGAGAGAAACAAAAGCAGCGTTTTTTTATCTTAGATTAAAGTTAAAAGTCAGTCCCAAAAACAAGTTAATTTTCACATTCTATCTATTAGATTCTTTTTCTTTAATTCGTTAATAATTATACGAATAATCTATTTTAATTTTTATTGTGATAAATAATATCTATAACGAAATAAAACATGAAGATGAATGCTATCGATTTATAAGATACATTATCGTTAATTTTGCTAAATAAGAAACACCGTAATTTTATAAAAACAAATATGGAAAATAATAACAATACAGATCTATCCAACGGTCAAGGTAAATGCCCAGTCAATCATGAACAGCTTCCACTAAACGAAGGCGCGACTATAGTTGAAGGCAACCATGATGCATCAACAGGAAAATGCCCAGTAATGCATGGTGGAAATACTTCAACCAAAGCAAATGTTACGGGGTGGTGGCCAAATGCACTTAACCTTGACATACTGAGCCAAAATGATACTAAAACAAATCCTTTAGGACAAGAGTTTAATTATCAAGAAGAACTTAAGAAACTCGATATTGAAGCCTTAAAGAAGGACATGCATGCCTTAATGACGGATAGCCAAGACTGGTGGCCTGCAGATTGGGGTCATTACGGTGGATTAATGATACGCCTTTCTTGGCATTCTGCTGGATCGTACCGTATTTCTGATGGTCGTGGCGGTGGTGGCTCAGGTAATCAACGTTTTGCCCCTTTAAATTCGTGGCCTGATAATGTTAGTTTAGACAAAGCCAGAAGGTTACTATGGCCTATCAAGAAAAAGTATGGTAATAAAGTAAGTTGGGCCGATTTACTTGTTTTGGCCGGTACAATTGCTTATGAAGACATGGGATTAAAAACCTTTGGATTTGCCTTCGGACGTGAAGATATTTGGAGCCCAGAAAAAGACACCTATTGGGGATCTGAAAAAGAATGGTTAGCACCAAGTGACGAACGTTATGCTGATGTAGAGAATCCTTCGACGATGGAAAATCCATTAGCTGCTGTTCAGATGGGGCTCATTTATGTAAATCCAGAAGGAGTAAACGGAAATCAAAACCCTTTGAAAACTGCTGGACAAATGCGTGAAACATTTGCTCGTATGGCAATGAATGATGAAGAAACGGTTGCATTAACTGCAGGTGGACATACAGTAGGTAAAACGCATGGGAATGGTGATGCCAGTCTCCTAGGTGATGATCCTGAAACAGCAGGAGTTGAAGAACAAGGACTAGGTTGGAAAAATCCAACTAATTCTGGTAAAGGCCGTCATACTGTAACAAGTGGACTTGAAGGCGCATGGACTACACACCCAACGAAGTGGGACAATGGATTCTTCCAAATGTTGTTCAATCACGAATGGGAATCTCGCAAAAGCCCTGCAGGTGCATTGCAATGGGAACCAATCAGTATTAAAGACGAAGACAGACCTGTAGATGTCGAAGATCCACGTATTCGCCAAAATCCAATGATGACTGACGCTGATATGGCATTGAAGGTCGATCCTATTTACAGAGAAATCTCTTTGAAGTTCATGAACGATCAAGAATATTTTTCAGACACTTTCGCTCGTGCTTGGTTTAAGCTTACGCACAGAGATATGGGGCCAAAAGTAAATTACTTTGGTACTGATGTTCCACAAGAAGATTTAATATGGCAAGATCCTATTCCTGCTGGAACTACCGATTACGACCAAAATGCTGTAAAAAATAAAATTGCTGCATCAGGATTATCTATCCCAGAAATGGTAAATACAGCTTGGGATAGCGCACGTACATTCCGTGGTTCAGATATGCGAGGTGGTGCCAATGGTGCACGCATTCGATTAGCACCACAAAAAGATTGGGAAGGAAATGAACCACAACGTTTAGCATATGTTTTATCTATTCTTGAACCTATTGCAGCTGAGTTTAGTATTAGTATCGCTGACACTATTGTCTTAGCAGGTAATTTAGGAATAGAACAAGCGGCTAAAGCGGCCGGCGTACCTATTACAGTCCCATTTTTAGCAGGTCGTGGAGATGCAACTGATGAAATGACAGATGCTGCATCTTTTATACCTTTAGAACCATTAGCTGATGGCTACCGTAACTATAGTAAAAAAGATTTCGCAGTAAGCTCTGAAGAAATAATGCTGGACCGCACACAATTATTGGGATTAACGGCACCAGAAATGACTGTTCTTGTTGGTGGAATGAGAGTATTGGGAACCAATTATGGCAATACAAAACATGGTGTTTTCACTAATACAATAGGCGCTTTAACTAACGATTTCTTTGTCAACCTAACAGATATGGGCAATACATGGAAACCAACAGAAAAAGGTGTTTACGAAATTTGCGACCGTAAGACCGGAGTAGTAAAATGGACTGCAACAGGCGTGGATCTGGTTTTTGGGTCTAATTCTATTTTACGTTCTTACTCCGAAGTTTATGCACAAGACGACAGCAAAGAAAAATTTGTAAATGACTTTGTAAAAGCTTGGTCCAAAGTAATGAACGCTGATCGTTTCGATGTAAGATAATATTCTTCCGCTGCTTATTCATAATAAAGATAACAGATTATCATCATATACTACTACAAATCCCCAATTACGAAAGTACTTGGGGAATTTTAGTTAAAATTTCTTCTAAAAAGTAGAATTTAATTTTAATAGTAAAGCAGAATAGATTGATTTTGCCAATGCAAATATCACACTAAGATTAATTTTTGGGCAACTGATAAAATATTTTTTTCATTAATTTCTGGCAAATTTGCAAGTGGAAACAATTGTTGTCCAGGGCGGCTAACAAATGCTGTTTGCCAACCTGCCCAATTTGCACCGGCAACATCCCAACCATGCGCCGCTATCAACATACAATCATTCGATTTTAATCCCATTTTTCTAGCAGCCCAATTATAAGTATCTACATGTGGCTTGAATTTACCTACGTCTTCTATACTTAAAACATCGTCAAATAGATCATGAATTCCCGCATATTTAAGTTGCGTTTCTACCGCTTTATTGGATGAGTTAGTGAAGGCAACCAATTTAAAACCTTCTTTTTTCAAAAGTAAGAGTGCTTCTTTCACTTCTGGATGTGCAGGCAATGATAAAATTGCGGCAACTGCATCTTTAGCTCGTTTATCCGTTATAGTAATCCCATTTTTGTGGGCAACCATTATAAGTGCAGCGGCTCCAATTGTTCCGAAATCTTGATATTGGTTTGCGACTGTTGTAACCAACGAATACTGAAGCATTGTAGTGAACCACAACGACATCAATTCAGGATGACCTCCAAGTGCTGTGCCAATACTTTTTTTCATCATATTAAGATCCAGCAACGTTTCATTTACATCAAAAAATAAAACCTTGGGTCTTTGTAAATAACCAGCGCTATTCTCCTCCTCATTGTCTGTCTCCTCTTTTACAATTAAAATAGGTGCGCTAATTTCTTCTTCTCCAACAGTCAATGTGGTATTTACTAAATCTTGGTTGCTATTTTTAAATTCTTTCATTGTTTTTCTTTTTAAATCATGCGTTAAATAAAATATACGACAAAGTGTCTTGTTTCGTGAAAACAGTACAAGTTACATGATATTTTTTAAAATAAAAAACATTACCGTACCATTATATGAAACAACTATTTCACGTTTTCAGAAAAATAGCGTTCTTCAATTCGCTTGATGTCTTTTATAGAATTTTTGACCCAAGCCAAACGCTTTTCTAAAATTTCGTTTTCAGATAAATGCCAATTAATTTCGGAGTTGCGCAATCGACTGGTCAAGTTTTGAATGATGATTGCCGCCGAAACCGAGATATTCAAACTCTCAGTAAAACCTACCATCGGAATTTTAAGAAAACCATCAGCGCGCTGCAAAATTTCTTCGGACAGTCCGTCTCTTTCTGTTCCAAAAAATAAGGCACTTGGTTTCGAAATGTCAAAATCTTCCAGCAAACAGTCAGTTGAATGTGGCGTCGTTGCAATGATTTGGTAGCCTTTACTTTTTAACGTATCTACACAATTCGTAATGCTGTCGAAGGTATTAATGTCAACCCATTTTTGGGCACCCATCGCAATTTCCTTATCTATACTTTTTCCGTATCGTTGCTCGATAACATTCAATTCCTGAATTCCAAAAATCTCACAACTGCGCATAACAGCACTCGTATTGTGCATTTGAAAAATATCCTCGACAACAATCGTAAAATGCTTGGTTCTGTTTTCCAATACTTTCAGAAATTTTTCTTTGCGGTTATCAGTCAGGATATTTTCAAGAAAAGCGAGGTAATCGATGTCGACCATTAGAATATTTATTTTTGCAAAAATAGTAAAAAAGACTAGCTTTATACCTTCAAAAGTAGATTCTGATTGCTGCTTTTGAGATTGTTCAATAAAAGCTGAATTAGGAATGTTTACGGAATTTGCGTGAGGGATAGAGGCGGTATCCTTTTTTGGCTTTTTAGCCAAAAAGATAAAGCCGAAAGCCCGACCCTTGTGGTCACGCCCAAATTGATATAAAATGAAAAAGAAATTAGTGGTTTTGACAGGAGCAGGAATTAGTGCCGAAAGTGGCATCAAAACCTTTCGTGATAGTGATGGGCTTTGGGAAGGCCATAATGTCAATGATGTGGCAACTCCAGAAGGCTGGCATAAAAACCCTGCTTTGGTTTTGGATTTTTACAATCAAAGACGAAAACAACTCAAAGAAGTGCAACCCAATTTGGGTCATCAGATTCTGGCTGAATTAGAAAATGAATTCGATGTTTTCATTATTACACAAAATGTAGATAATTTACACGAACGCGCCGGAAGTTCGAATGTGTTGCATTTGCACGGCGAATTATTGAAAGTAAGAAGTACCAAAAACCCAGATTACATTTTGGATTGGCAAGATGATTTAAATTTTGGCGATTTCGATGAAAATAAAAATCAATTGCGTCCGCATATTGTTTGGTTTGGAGAGGAAGTTCCAGCGCTTGAAGAGGCATTAACACTTACTCAAAGTGCGGATTATTTTGCCGTCATCGGAACTTCGTTGCAAGTATATCCTGCCGCAGGATTAATTGATTTTACAACTCGGGAAACGCCTATTTTTTATATTGATCCAAAACCCATTAAAATCCCGAATCTTCGAAATCCATTGGAAGTAATTCCACAAGTTGCATCCGAAGGAATGAAAATACTAAAAAAGATGCTGACTGAGTTTATTTAAAAAACCATTCGTTTTCTAGTTTGTCTCTAAAGGTTTATATTTGTGCCTTTCGAACAAACAACTAAACAATGACTACTTTAAACGAATTGAATGCTATATCGCCAATCGACGGAAGATATAGAAACAAGACTATTTCGCTGGCTCCATTTTTCTCGGAAGAAGCCTTAATCAAATACCGCGTATTGGTTGAAATTGAATATTTCATTGCTTTGTGCGAAGTTCCTTTGCCACAACTAAAAAACGTAAACCCAGATTTATTTGAAAGTTTACGCAATATTTATAAAAATTTCTCCACTGAAGATGCGCTTTGGATCAAAGAAACAGAAAAAGTGACCAACCACGATGTAAAAGCGGTGGAGTACTTTATCAAAGATGCTTTTGAAAAACTGGGCTTGTCCCAATATAAAGAGTTTATTCACTTTGGATTGACTTCTCAAGATATTAATAACACAGCGATTCCGCTATCTACAAAAGAGGCTTTCGAAAAAGTATACATGCCATCTTTGATTACTTTGACATCAAAATTGAAAGATTTAAGTGTTGAATGGCGCGATATTCCAATGCTCGCCCGTACGCATGGACAGCCGGCTTCTCCAACGCGCTTGGGTAAAGAAATTGGTGTTTTTGTAGAGCGTTTAGAAGAGCAAATGCGTTTGTTGTTCAACATCCCGTTTGCAGCTAAATTTGGTGGTGCAACTGGAAATTACAATGCGCATCATGTGGCGTATCCACAAATTGACTGGAGAAAATTCGGAGCGAAATTTGTGGAGGATAACCTTGGTTTACACCACTCCTTCCCTACTACACAAATTGAACATTATGATCATTTCGCTGCATTTTTTGATGCTTTGAAAAGAATAAATACTATCATCATTGATTTAGACCGAGACATTTGGACGTATGTTTCGATGGAATATTTCAAACAAAAAATTAAAGCAGGAGAAATAGGATCTTCGGCGATGCCACATAAAGTAAATCCTATTGATTTTGAAAATTCAGAAGGAAATTTAGGAATTGCCAATGCGATTTTCGAACATTTATCGGCTAAATTACCATTGTCAAGATTACAACGTGATTTGACTGATAGTACCGTTTTGAGAAATATCGGTGTACCAATGGGACACACGCTAATCGCTTTTGAAGCTACTTTGAAAGGATTGAACAAATTGTTATTGAACGAACCTAAATTCCATGAAGATTTAGAGAAAAACTGGGCTGTTGTTGCTGAAGCGATTCAAACAATTTTGCGTCGTGAAGGATATCCAAATCCGTATGAAGCATTGAAAGGATTAACCAGAACCAATGAAGCGATTGATAAAAAGGCAATTCATGGCTTTATCACAACCTTAGATGTTTCGGATGAAATTAAAGCGGAATTAATGCAAATTACTCCAAGTAATTTCTTGGGAATATAAAAACAAAACATTTACAAAGTACAAAGCAATATGAACAAAAACACCTACAAATTCATATTCCTTTGTACTTTTTTTTTATTTTCTTGTCAAAATAAAAACACTTCTCAAAAAAATAATTTTAAAGAAATTACGCCTGGAGTTGTAATCTCATTTGATGATGCGAGTATAAATGAATGGTGTCAGGCTGATAAAATATTGCGCCAATATTCCTGGAAAGCTACTTTTTGCGTTTCTAAAATAAATACTTTAAATCATTCTGAAATAAAGGAACTCAAGCAATTGCAGAAAGACGGACACGAAATTGCAGGACATGGTTTCCATCATTTTGACGCTCCTAAATTTGTTGCAAAAAATGGAATAGACGCCTACATTAAACAGGAAATAAATCCAATGCTTACTTTAATGCATTTTTATAATTTTAAAGTAACGGCATTTGTTTATCCTTTTGGTTTTAGAAATGCCAACATTGATAATGCCCTTTTGAAAAAATTTGAAATTATCAGAGGAACAACTTATGGCGCTGAAGATCCATTTTTTCAAAATTGCTATTTTAATAACTCCACGCTAGTTTATGGAATAGGTATTGATACGGACCATCCCAATTTCAGCATTCCGTATCTTTTAAAATTATTGGATTATGCTAAACGAAAGCATAAAATTTTAATCCTATTTGGACACAAACCGGTAAAGAAAATCACTGCCAATTATCAGACTACAATGGAAACATTAAAACTGATTTGTAATTATGTCAAACAACATAATATGACGTTTTATAAATTGTCTGAATTAAACAATTTAAAATAACATTTCATTGCAAGAGTGAAAAGCATTAATTTTATAAAAACACAAATGCTTCTGACAATTTAGCCCAGACAAAAGTAAAAAGCCTTGAGGGAAAAAATCATTTTTTCTTGCACTTGCAGAGCGACCAAAGGAAGCTCCTGCAAGGGGAATAGAAAAAACGATTTATGACTGAAAGCTTGAAACGGATGGCTGGAATAGCTCCTAAATTAAAACATAAACTATGGAAACTGCTGCAATAGTTACGGAAACGACACATCACCTACAACCATTGATAAGCGATTTGGGATTAATACTTATGACAGCCGGGATTGCCGTTTTATTATTTAAAAAATTAAAGCAACCGCTGGTTTTGGGTTATTTGATAGCGGGATTTTTGGCTGGAAATCATTTTGATTTTTTCCCATCGGTGACTGATATTAAAAGTGTAGATCTTTGGGCAGAGATTGGCGTAATCTTTTTATTGTTCAGCCTTGGACTGGAATTCAGTTTTAAGAAATTGATGAAAGTGGGCGGAACAGCTTCAATCACTGCGATTACACAAATTGTGACGATGGTCATAATTGGTTATTTTGTTGGTCAATGGATGGATTGGTCCAAAATGGACAGCATTTTTTTAGGGGTAATTCTTTCGATTTCATCGACTACTATTATTCTCAAAACATTTGAAGAATTAGGGGTTAAGGCTCAGAATTTTGCTGGTATTGTCATTGGTTCCCTTATTGTTCAGGATATTGTTGCCATACTAATGATGGTATTATTATCGACTGTTGCCGTTACCAATCAATTTTCGGGTGGAGAATTATTGCAATCAGTTTTGAAACTACTATTTTTCTTAACGATTTGGTTTGTTGGAGGCATCTTTTTTATTCCCACTTTACTCAAAAGAGCAAAGCATTTACTATCCGATGAAATGTTGCTTATTATTTCGCTGGCACTTTGTTTGATGATGGTTATTCTGGCTGCAGATGTTGGTTTTTCACCTGCACTTGGTGCATTTATTATGGGTTCTATCATTGCAGAGACCACGCAGGCAGAACATATAGAGCATTTAGTAAAACCGGTTAAAGATTTATTTGGAGCCGTTTTCTTTGTTTCTGTTGGAATGTTAATTGATCCTGAAACCTTGTATGATCATGCAATTCCTGTCCTCATTCTGTCCCTAATAACCATTTTTGGTCAATCGATAAGCTCTACTGCTGGCGCATTACTTTCGGGTCAACCCTTAAAACAATCCGTGCAAACGGGAATGAGTTTGTCTCAAATTGGGGAATTTTCCTTTATCATTGCGACGTTGGGAATGACATTAAATGTAACGAGTTCATTTTTGTATCCTATAGTGGTAGCGGTTTCGGCAGTAACGACATTCACGACGCCATTTATGATAAAATTGTCCACGCCGTTTTCAGAATATTTATCCAAAAAATTGCCTAGAAAATGGACTAAAAGAATTGAACGTTACAGTGCGAATGCCCAAGCCATTAAATCGGTTAGCAATTGGCAGATTGTAATTAATGCTTATCTCGTTCAAGTCATTGTTCACTCGGTAATAATCGTTGCGGCAATTTTACTCTCCTCTAAATATCTTTTGCCGTTGGTTACTGATTTTCAATTTGGTAATGCCTTAGGCGCATTAATTACTTTGGTGGTACTTTCCCCTTTTTTATGGGCGCTTTCTTTACGTCGTGTTGCGGTAAATGAAGTCGCTATATTGCTCGAGGAACGAAAATATCGAGGACCAATTCTGATGATGCTTCTCTTGAGAGTACTTCTCACCACATTTTTTATTGGATTTTTATTAAATATTTTCTTTTCTCCAATTTTTGCTTTTATTGCTCTGATTGTAGCTTTGGTCGTCTATTTTGTTTTCCAAAAAAAATTAAATGCACAATACCATCGGATTGAAAATCATTTCTTAAAAAACCTAAATGCAAGAGAAATCACAAAAGCCAAAAGAAGCCGAAGCGATTTATCTCCCTGGGATGGACACATGACTTTTTTCGATATTGCCACGGAGTCCAATATTGCAGGAAAAACATTGGAGGAATTAAAAATTAGGGAACAAATAGGAATAAATATTGCGTTTATTAAGCGAGGCGATATTATGATCAATATTCCCAATAAAAACGAACGATTATTTCCAAATGATGAAATATGCGTGATAGGCACTGATGCGCAGGTAAAAGAATTCAAATCGTATTTGGACCAACATGAAATTGATGTTCCTGATACGCTTACCGAAACCGAAATTGTATTGCGACAAATAGAATTGAAAAATGAATCCTACATTGGAAAAAGTATTCGGGATTCCAAATTGCGGGAGAAAACAAGTGGTTTGGTTGTAGGTATCGAAAAAAAGGGAAAAAGAATCTTAAATCCCGAATCAGATGTAGTATTAGAGAAGGATGATATTCTCTGGATTGTTGGAAATAAAAAATTATTAGCTGATTTGGTTCATAATTAGACATAAAAAAAGTGCAAGAAATGAATCTTGCACTTTTTTTATGTCTTTTTCAGACTATTTTATCTCGAGTAATTTGGAGCCTCTTTAGTAATCGTTACATTATGAGGATGACTTTCGTTGATACCACTTGCAGTGATACGAACAAAGCGACCTGTTTCCTGTAAAGTTGGAATATCTTTTGAACCACAATATCCCATTCCGGCGCGAAGACCACCAATGAATTGTTGCATGCTTTCATTCAATTCTCCTTTGTAAGGTACACGGCCTACAATTCCTTCCGGAACCAATTTCTTAACGTCATCTTCCACATCTTGGAAATAACGATCTTTTGACCCTTCCTGCATTGCTTCAACAGAACCCATACCACGGTATGATTTGAATTTTCTTCCTTCGAAAATAATAGTTTCTCCGGGAGATTCCATTGTTCCGGCTAACAAAGAACCTAGCATTACGCAGTCAGCACCTGCAGCAATAGCTTTAGGAATATCACCTGTGTAACGAATTCCACCATCAGCAATTACTGGAACTCCAGAACCTTTTATAGCAGCAGCAACTTCAAGAACAGCTGAAAACTGAGGAAAACCAACACCAGCAACGATACGAGTCGTACAAATAGAACCTGGTCCAATTCCTACTTTCACACCATCAGCGCCATTTTCAACCAAGTATTTCGCTGCTTCAGCGGTAGCAATATTACCAACAATAACGTCTAATTCTGGGAATTTAGCTTTCACTAATTTTAGTACATCCACTACTCCTTTTGTATGTCCGTGAGCAGTATCGATTATAACGGCATCTACTCCAGCATTAACCAAAGCGGTAGCTCTTTCTACAGCATCTGCAGTAACGCCTAATGCGGCAGCTACGCGTAAACGTCCGTATTTATCTTTATTTGCATTTGGTTTTTGGGTCAATTTAGTAATATCTCTAAACGTAATTAAACCCACTAATTTATAAGCGGCATCTACTACCGGAAGTTTCTCAATTTTATAACCTTGCAAAACTACCTCGGCTTGTTCTAATGAAGTTCCTTCGGCAACAGTTACCAAGTTTTCACTTGTCATTACCTCAACGATAGGTCTTGCATTATTTTTTTCGAAACGCAAATCACGATTAGTGACAATTCCTTTTAGCATTTTGTTTTCATCCACAATTGGAATACCACCAATACCATATTCCTTCATTGCGTTTTTAGCATCGGCAACGGTAGAGGTCAGCGGCAAAGTAACGGGATCGATAATCATACCGGATTCGGCACGTTTTACTTTTCTCACCTTGGCAGCTTGTTGCTCGATAGTCATATTTTTGTGTAAAACACCAATACCGCCCTCTTGGGCCATAGCAATTGCCATAGCGCTTTCGGTTACAGTATCCATAGCAGCGGATACTATTGGAACGTTAAGTGTAATGTTTCTTGAAAATCTAGATTTGATACTCACTTTGCGAGGAAGAACCTCTGAGTAATTAGGAACTAATAGTACATCATCGTAAGTTAATCCTTCACCGATAATCTTAGAATTGTGTGCGATCATTGCAATTGTAGTTAAATTGCATGCAAATATAAACAATCTTATGCAAAAAAACGACTACTTTTTATAATAAATGATTAAATTGCATTGTCAAGGGTATTCTCTCCTCCTATCAACTTTCATTGTTTGTAATCTATAAAATTTGATTAATTTCTTTTCAATGACAGAATCTAAACAAAATATCAAAGGGCTTTCAGAGGATCAGGTATTGAAATCAAGGGCTGAGAATGGCTCAAATTCTTTCGATCATCAAAATAAAAATAACTTTTTGACTTCCTTTATTGAAATGGTAAAGGAACCTATGTTTTTATTGCTGATGACGGCAACAGGAATTTATTTCATTACTGGAGATTATGGAAATGGAGTTTTCATGACGGTAGCAATACTATTAGTTTCAACGATTTCACTTTATCAGGAATCCAAAAGCAGAAATGCCATTGAATCCCTAAAAAAACTATCCCAACCCAAAAGCAAAGTTATTCGCAATAGCGAGATTATAGAAATCCTTAGTGAAGAAATTGTTTTGGGTGATTTCATTCAAATAGAAGAAGGTACATTTATACCGGCTGATGCCACAATTATTCAATCTAATGATTTTTCTGCCAATGAATCAATACTTACAGGCGAATCGCTTGCAGTTTTTAAAAATGAACAGTCTGAAAACAATAAGGTATTTCGCGGAACTATTGTAGCCACCGGCTTGGCCATTTGTGAAGTTAATGCTATTGGTGGCGAAACAAAAATCGGTAAAATCGGTAAAAGCATTGAAACAATTATTGAAGAAAAAACACCTTTACAATTACAAATTGGAAACTTTGTAAAGAAAATGTCTCTTGTAGGTTTAGTCATTTTTGGTATTGTTTGGGGTATCAATTATTACAATTCGAAAAACATTTTAGACAGTCTTCTGAAAGCATTAACCTTAGCAATGAGTATTATTCCAGAAGAAATTCCCGTTGCTTTTACCACTTTTATGGCATTAGGTGCCTGGCGTTTAATGAAAATGGGAATTATTGTAAAACAAACTAAAACAGTAGAAACTTTAGGGAGTGCCACCGTAATATGTACGGATAAAACAGGAACCATTACTCAAAATAAAATGAGTCTGGCGCAGTGGTACATTTTTTCATCTAATGAAATAAAAGATATTGGTACCGAAAATAACAGCTCCAATTTAAGTAAAGAAGAATTGGAATTATTAAGTATCTCGATGTGGGCCAGTGAACCTATTCCGTTTGACGGTATGGAGATTGCTTTGCATGAAGCGTATTCAAAATTAAAAATTACTGATGAAAGAACTAATTTCAAATTAATACACGAATATCCGTTGGATGGAAAACCTCCAATGATGACCCACGTTTTTGAAAACCAAGAAGGAACAAGAATTATTGCTGCCAAAGGCGCTCCGGAAGCATTAATTGCCTGTTCCAATCTATCACAAGAGGAAACCATACAAGTTTCCAAAGCTGTTGAAGCCATGGCAAATAGGGGCTTTCGTGTTTTGGGAGTTGGTGTAACTGAATTTTTGGGGGATAATTTTCCAAAAATTCAGCAAGATTTTGCTTTTCATTTTATGGGTCTAGTTGCTTTTTATGATCCACCAAAAGAGAATATTAAAGCCGTTTTTGAAACGTTTTATAACGCAGGAATTTTAGTGAAAATAGTTACTGGCGATAATGCAGTCACAACATCTACTATAGCAAAGCAAGTTGGTTTCAGAAACCATGAAAAAACAGTAAACGGAGATGAATTAATGGCAATGGATGACGCTACTTTGAAAGAAAAAGTAATGGAAACAACCATCTTTACGAGAATGTTCCCCGAGGCCAAACTTAAAATCATAAAAGCCTTAAAAGATAATACTCAAATTGTAGCCATGACTGGTGATGGCGTAAACGATGGTCCCGCATTAAAATCAGCGCACATAGGAATTGCTATGGGTAAAAAAGGAACAGAAATTGCCAAAGAAGCGGCTAATTTAATTCTGATTGATGATGATTTTTCTAAAATGACGGATGCAATTGCTATGGGAAGAAAAATTTATATCAATCTAAAAAAGGCGATTCAGTATATTATTTCCATACATATTCCCATTATCCTAATTGTCTTTATTCCTCTGGCATTGGGTTGGATTTATCCAAATATTTTCTCGCCAGTTCACGTTATTTTTCTGGAAATAATAATGGGCCCTACCTGTTCTATTATCTATGAAAATGAACCTATGGAACGAAATCTAATGTTGCTAAAGCCGAGGCCTTTTACTAAAACTTTTTTTAATTTGAAAGAAATCACCATCAGCATCATACAGGGACTTATGATCACTATTGGACTCTTATTTGTTTATCAATATTGTGTGGCGACGAATTGTATCGAAAGCGTAACGCGAACAACTATTTTTCTAACATTGATATCGTCTAACATCTTTCTGACCCTTGTTAATCGTTCTTTTTATTATTCAATATTTACAACTTTAGGCAATAAAAATAATTTAGTTTTAATGATTATTTCCTTAACCATTTTCATTACCGCTTTACTTTTATTTGTACCTGTATTTTCACATTTCTTTCAATTTGAGAAGGTTTCAGGAAGCCAAATAGGTTTGAGTATTTTAGTTGGATTTGTTTCGGTTCTTTGGATAGAAATATACAAATGGTTCAAACGCAGAAAAGACCAATAACTCAATATTAAACCAAAATATCAAACTAATTTGATGCTTCTTTATCCTTAAAAATAATATTTAGACCGAATTGAAAAGATAAACTGTTGGCTTTTGCAACATCTCTATATTCTAAAAGGTTATCAGCAAGAATATAAAAATTTACAGGTCCAAAATTACTGGACAATCCCAATCCTATATTTTTAAAAGAGTACGAATCTATTGTGTAAGTAGCCTTCATTTGTAATGCATTGAAAATTTTCCTTCTGTAATAGGTTGTAAAAGCGATCAATGGTATTCGTGGCGTTGACATAACAAATAACTGGGCACCAACGGCACTTTTATAAATAGTTTCTGAGTTATAATCCGTGCAATTACAGTCCGTAGCTCGTTCTTCTTTAAATGAATATTGAATAGAGGAGTTGAATTTTGCAGGTCGCCAAGTTGTATATTTCGCATTCAAAGTATCTAACTGAATGGCATCCTTAAATTCCTGATAGACATTCCCTCCTGAACTTTCGCCATTAAATTTAGGGTTTATTCCTTCGTACTTATAATATCCTTTGTATGTCAAATTCTCCACCTCTTTGGTGTGTTTAATAAAACCAACATCAACAATACTTGCCGTGAATTGGATATTTTTTTTAGGATAGTAGGTAAGCCCAGCATCAAAACCTAAGCCTAAATTACCACCAAATAAAGCTCTACTTTTAATGTCTTTTGCCACTTCACCATCATAATTCTGATCGTCATACTTAGCAATACCTGATGTATTGAGTTGCAAATTAGAGTAGATAACTTGTTCGTACATATTAACGTTCGAAGGAATTGTATAAATATATCCTGAATTTTTTGTTGACGAGGCATTAAAAATACTGGAATAAATTTTCCCTCTAAATCCTACTGTCAGCCTCTCATTTATATTTTTATGATAACCGATATGCAGCGCCGTCAGCATTTCTGCTTTTACATTCAAATCACCCAAATCAAATACTTTCCCCAGATATCCTTTATTTCCCTCTAAAGCCAGAATAGCGTGATCTTTAGGCATATAGCTCAGGAAATCGAATTCCTGATACATTCCAAAAGAAACATAAGAATCATATTGATCTTGTCCGCCTTTAATTCTAAAACCTCCACTGAATAATTCTATTTGTTCGTTTATTGCTGCTCTATCTTTTCTTGTGGTGGAAAACACGACATCGCGCAATTTTACGTTAAAATCTATTCCATTGTTTGCAAATAAATCATAAGCAGAGAAACCACTGGATCCTACATTCGCCGAAATTCCCGATAATAATGGAATTCCAAAATAGAATTTATATTTTACATCAGACCCTGGATTAGTCATCAAAGACTGAGGCACTGCCGTAAAATTATATAAAAGTTGTTTGTTTTGTGAAATACTTTTAACCGATACAAATAGAACAAAAAGCAAGATTAATTTTTTCATTGAACTATTAAGTGAGCGGTTACATCAGAACGTAATTTTAAATTCCCTGAGCTATTCTCAGTCAATGCGGCGCCTGGAAGCATTCTTAGAACAAAAGTCATTTTAGTGGTGCGTTTCAATAGATCCAGTTTAGAATTTTCAAATTTTTCAGTTTTTGTAATTGGATTTGCTAAACCAGTATAAGCCGGAATATTGAAGTTTATCTTATAAAGTGGCTGATTGTTTCTATCCTGCAATATAATATCTAATGTATATTCTCTATTAATTGTGTTGATTAATTCAAAAGATAATTCAGCTCTCGTTAAATGCTTTTTAAAAAAAGCGTCATTAAACACATCAACTGTTGGAGAACCAACCGTCAAATTCTGATCGTTTCCATTGGTCACAAATTCATGTGCAGGAATTTCAAAGTAGGCCAAATTAGCTACAAAAACAGGTTCTAATTTCAAATTATTAGCCTGATTGAAATCTAAATCACTTGAACATGAAAAAGTGAATAAGGATATAATAAGTAATAAAAAAATTCTATTGAAAGACACTCGTTTCATTATTTAAATTTATTAAAATCAGTCTCAATTATTACAATACGAACGCATCATTTCTTTAATTATTATTTTACTAACCAAATGTTAATATTGAAGCAATCATGCTTATTCATTAATGAAATTCCCCAAATAACTTAGAAGCTTCATTATAAGCACTTTCAAAACTCATTGGACTTAAGTTAGTATTTTCTTTTTTTGAAGTGAAATAGGATAATAATTTCTCTGTAGGCATATTACCTGTCAAATCATCGGTCGCCATAGGACAGCCGCCAAAACCTTGAATCGCGCCATCATAGCGACGGCAACCCGCTTTGTAAGCTGCATCAATTTTCTCAAACCATTTATCTGGCGTGGTATGTAAATGAGCTCCAAACTCTATTTCAGGATATTTTGGAATTAAATTCGAAAATAAATAGCTAATCGCATCAGGTGTTGAACTTCCTACCGTATCCGAAAGCGATAAAATTTTAACGCCCATATCAGATAATTTTTGGGTCCATTCCCCTACAATTTCAGTGTTCCATGGATCACCATATGGATTTCCAAATCCCATAGAAAGATAAGCTACCACTTCTTTTTTACTTTTATACGCAATTTCTAAAATCTCTTGTAAAGTAATTAATGATTCAGCTATTGTTTTATGGGTATTTCGCATTTGGAAATTTTCTGAAATCGAAAAAGGAAAACCCAAGTATTGTATTTCAGGATGAACAGCAGCTAATGTTGCGCCTTGCGTATTCGCAATAATTGCCAATAATTTACTTCGGGTTTGAGATAAGTCGAGTTGTGCTAGTACTTCGGCGGTATCCTGCATTTGCGGAATCGCTTTTGGCGAAACAAAACTACCAAAATCTATAGAATCGAATCCTACACGCAATAAAGATTGGATGTATGCCACTTTCCTCTCAGTAGGTATAAATGGCTTTATGCCTTGCATGGCATCGCGTGGACATTCTATAATTTTTATTGGCTCCATAGAAAGCCAAAGATAGAAAAACAATTATGAATTATAAATTTTGAATTTCTAATTTTATAAAAATTTCAACTATTATGTATTTTGGTAATAAAATAAAATATTACATTATTTGGTAATATAGTATTACACCACTTTTCTGTTTTTTGCTTCATAATTACCAATCATTTTGAAGCAATTGGCTTTTTATTGGCTGCAAAATCAATTTTTCTTTTTGGAGATTTGAAAGAAGTAAAAGACCAAAACTTACTCAATATCTTATTATTGGAACCTTACTGAGTTTTGAAATTGCTATGCTATCCGGGCTTTTTAATATCTCGGGGGCTGCAATCGTTTTAAAATTTCTTTGTTTATGGCTTTCACCAAAGCGGGACCTTCGTAAATAAAACCAGTGTACAATTGCACTAGACACGCTCCAGCTTCCAATTTTTCGATCGCATCTTCGGCAGAATGAATTCCTCCCACTCCAATAATTGGAAAGGCTTTTTTACTTTTTTGAGATAAAAAACGGATAACTTCAGTAGAACGTTTTGCTAACGGTTTCCCTGATAACCCTCCCATTTCTGATTTATTTTCGGATTGTAATCCTTCGCGAGAAATAGTTGTATTCGTTGCAATAACTCCGGCAATCTTGGTTTCTTTCACAATATCTATTATATCCAGCAATTGCTCATCAGTTAAGTCAGGAGCTATTTTTAGTAAAATTGGTTTTTGTTTTGGCTTAGCCAAATTCTTGTTCTGTAGTGTTTGCAACAGTTGAGTCAATGGCTCTTTATCCTGTAAGGCACGAAGATTTGGTGTGTTTGGCGAACTCACATTGACTACAAAATAATCTACATAATCATATAACGCATCAAAACAGATTTCGTAATCTAAGGTCGCTTCTTCGTTAGGAGTCAGTTTGTTTTTACCAATATTTCCACCAATTAAAACACCCTTATTTTTTTTCAATCGTTCTGCTGCTTCTTGAACACCACCGTTATTAAAACCCATGCGGTTAATTATGGCGCTATCTTCCTTAAGACGAAATAAACGTTTTTTGGGATTTCCTTCCTGACCTATAGGAGTAAGCGTTCCTATTTCGATAAAACCAAAACCAAAGTTGGATAATTCTTTATACAACTTGGCATCCTTATCAAAACCGGCAGCCAATCCCACCGGATTTTTGAATTTCAGTCCAAATACTTCCGTTTCTAGTCTTGAATCATTGACATCATAAAGTGATTTAAAAAGAAAAGAAAATCCAGGAATTTTAGATAAAAATTGAATCAGTGAAAAAGTGAAATAATGAACTTTTTCCGGGTCAAACCAAAAAAGTAGAGGACGAATTATTAATTTATACATGTTTGTTATGTTGGTAATGCAAAAATAGAACTATCTACTCGATATTTAAATATTTGTAAAATAATTTTAGTAAATCATTTTTATTTTTAAAAACAAACTTCAAATCAACTTCAATTTATAGTTTATCTAATAGGCTTTTTTTATTTTTTATAGAAACAATCTACATAGCTGCATTATATACCGTTTAAAATAAATTACCATTTCGTGTTTTAATATTTAACTTAAAAAAAAGCAATTAAAAAAATCTTAATTTGCGGAGATTCTTTTCTATTTTGTAGGATGTGTATTTATTGTAACAAGCTGTAAGCCTTTCAAAAAAGAAAATATAAAAAAACTTTTAATATGGCTCCTACAAAAAAAGGTATTGAAGAGCACAGTTTTTTTTCACCGAGGCAATAAACAAAAGTGACTTTTTATCTGCAGCCAATTGTTACAAAATAGATGCATAATTTATGCAACCCAATTCAAAAGCTGCCGCTGACAGAAATAACACACTTCACATTATGTCGGGTTTCATGAAATCAGGGATGCCAAAATTCAGCTTGAATATTATATAAGTTTGGAAAAATAATGATTTACTGGTATCAGAAGATAAATGGACATTTACCGATTAAGATGGCAAAGAAGTAGACATTGGAAAATCATAAGTCGTTTGGAAAATGGAAAATCTTCCGTGATTGTTATAAGTCTGATATGCCAATGCCTGAGTAAAATGAAATTATTTTTCTATCTAAAGAATAAAAAAACCGAAACTACAAAATATGGTTCCGGTTTATTAGTTTTTAAAATTAAAAAATAAAATTCACACTAAATATTTTGACTTTCGTGATTTTATTTTTCCTATTTCATTTTCGTTTTTTTCATCATCATTCCATTCATATCCATTTTATCTCCATTTTTCATCATCATGGTTTTGCCGTCTTTCATTTTTACCATTCCGTTTGGAGAAACCATTGAACCGTTAGACACCATCATTTCTTTTTCCATCCTCATCATTTTGCCGTCCTTCATCATCATCATTTTACCGTCTTTCATCTTAACATACTCTTTCATTTTATTCATCATAACCATTCCATTCATATCGATCATGTCTCCGTTCTTCATCATCATGGTTTTACCATTTTTCATTTTAACCTTCCCATTTAAATAGACAACATAACCATTTGACATGGTCATTTCTTTTACCATCATCATCATTTAATCCTCTTTCATCACCATCATTTTACCGTCTTTCATCATTAAATGATCTTTCATTTGCACCACTTTAGCACTATGCATTTTGGAATCATTCATTTTTAAATCCTTGGCCATAACTCCTAAAGAGCACATAAGCAATCCTACTAAAATAAATAAATTTTTCATAACTTTTTGTTTTTTAATTGTTTAGTTTAAAATTACAAAAAATATAATTATGAGAATTATTATATTTTGAATTTATTTAAATAAAAAAATAGTGTATTCTATTTAACAGCGTATCGAGAAATTCTATAAAAACACAATAAGGCTCAAATGGTATTATTCGCCCTTATTTTGTTTTAGCTTTATCTTAAATGTAAAAAATACAACAACGGTATCATAAGTACGATAGCCGGTTTACCTATCAAGCTATCTCCACCATTCCAATAATATTTGACATCATCGGTATAATAGGACATCCATCCATATTACCTTCGGTTAAAACCTCTGATGATTTTTTACCGATCTAGATATATTTAGCATCCGCAAATTCAACTGGTTATACTTTTGCATCAGCTGAAGAATTTACTGCTGGAGTTTCTTCCATCTTCATATTTTTCTTGCAACCTACAAGGAAAGAAAAGCACATAACAAATAGTACTAATTTTTTTATATTCTAAAAATTAAAGTTAGTAATCAAAAACATTTGGGAAATCTAAGATTAAATTTAATAATCAAAATATCACTTGCTTTTTTTAAATTTTACGATTCAAAATGCTGATTATCGAACTTATAAATTTCTTTAAGAAAGCCTAAAATTCAAAAAAATGTTTTGCAACAAAGTTCACTCGAAAGAAAATCCTTAATACTGAGGAAAATAGCATTCATTTCTGACAAACGGCACGATTTTAGAGTAAAATACATTAAATTAGCATTGAAAATTAACAACAAATTCCAATTTTACAATTAAATATCCCGTATCATGAAAATTAAAATCACGCTTACCTTATTATTCTTCTTTGGCGTTCAATCTTTTTTTGCGCAAGCTGTGAAAAATGACAGTGTTAAGATCGCTACAAATACCACGGTAGTAACCACGGTAACAACAACAAAAGACACTCTTAAAGTTGCAGGAACTAGCGCACTATTAAACAAAGACAATGGAGTAGTAAATCGGGATGAAAAAGCTTTGAATGACAGACTACGGGCTGAAAAGAAAGCACTAAAAGAAACTAAAAGAATTGAGAAGGAGAAAAAGGTCTTCGAAAAAAAGCAAAAACGCTTTGAAAAACAACAAGATAAAATCGCTTCAAATGAAAGATCTGTTGCTAAACTCAAAAATAAACTTGCAAATGAAAAACAAAATTTTGCGCAGCGAACAGCAAGATTAGAATCCAAAAAAGCAAGAGGAAAACTTTCATCTACAAACATTGAAAAGGAAAATATTAAAATAAGCAAAAGCCAGATAAAAATCAACAAATTAGAAGACGATTTGGAAAAAGCTGGAAATAAACTCACTAAAAGTAGAAATTAAAAGCAACCACCTTCGGGTGGTTTTTTTATGCAAAAAATAAAATTTTAATACAAATTACTTCTAATTTCACCTTTTGTCCCGATTTTAAAAATTTAAAAAAAATACAAAAATCTTGGCTAGTAACTACTCAAAAATGCTTTTTAAAAAATGATTATATTTGCATAAAACAAATAAAAAATGCAACATATTATAGATCGATTCATCAGTTATGTAACTATTGATACAGAATCTGACGCCAACTCAGAAACTACTCCAAGTACAGCTAAACAATGGGACCTAGCCAATAAACTAGTTGAGGAATTGAAAGCTATTGGGATGCAAGAAGTAACAATAGATGACAAGGCATACATCATGGCTACCTTGCCAAGTAATGTTATTCATGAAGTACCAACTATTGGATTTATTTCACACTTTGACACTACACCCGATTTTACCGGAGCCAATGTAAAACCTCAAATTATTCCTAATTATGATGGTAAAGACATTGTCTTAAATGCAGAACAAAATATCATATTATCACCTAATTATTTTAAAGATTTGTTATTGTACAAAGGAAAAACCTTGATTACAACTGACGGAACTACACTATTAGGAGCTGATGATAAAGCCGGAATCACCGAGATTGTTACCGCAATGGAATTCCTTATCAATAATCCAGAAATCAAACACGGAAAAATCAGAGTGGGTTTCACACCAGATGAAGAAATTGGCCGTGGCGCGCATCATTTTGATGTAGCAAAATTTGGAGCGGAATGGGCATATACTATGGATGGTAGCCAAATAGGTGAACTGGAATATGAAAATTTTAATGCGGCTGGTGCCAAAATTATTTTCAAAGGAAAAAGTGTTCATCCTGGTTATGCCAAAGGCAAAATGATCAATTCGATGCTGATTGCTAATGATTTCATCAATGAATTACCTTCTAATGAAACACCCGAAACTACAAAAGGGTATGAAGGTTTTTTTCATGTGCATCACCTTACGGGAAGTATTGAAGAAACCGTTTTAGAACTGATTATCAGAGATCATAACAAGAAAAAGTTTGAAAAACGCAAAGAATTAATCGAGAAAATTACTCGAAAAATAAACAAGAAATTCGCGAAACAATTTAGTGCTGATATTGTTACGGCCGAAATAAAAGATCAATATTACAATATGAAAGAAAAGGTAACACCTGTAAAACATATTGTGGATATTGCTGAAAAAGCGATGAAGGAAATAGGGATAAAACCACTAATAAAACCTATTCGCGGCGGAACTGACGGTTCTCAATTGTCATACAAAGGATTGCCTTGCCCAAATATTTTTGCCGGAGGACATAATTTCCATGGAAAATACGAATATGTTCCAGTGGAAAGTATGCAAAAAGCAGTAGAAGTTATTGTAAAAATTGCTGAATTAACAGCGATAGGAGATTATGTTAAAACGGATGAAACAGTTAAAAATAAAAATAATTAGAATCATCAAAAATCGATACAAATACTTGGGATAAAATCAATAGTTGATTAGAAGAATTAGAATTTCTGAAATCAATTATTGCCAAAACCGCATTCATCAAAACTGCCAAGTGGGGAAGTTGTGTTTATATCTTGGACAACAAAAATGTGATCGAAATTGAAGGATTTGAAAATTATTTTACGATTTGGTTTTTTAATGGCGTTTTCTGAAAGATGAAAAGAAAGTATAGTCAACGCACAAGAAGGGATTACTAAATCGTTGCCACAATGGCGATTTACATCACTAGACGAAATAGTTGAAGCTTTTGTAATGGAATACAATCATGCAAAAAATGAAAATGAAAAGTAGGGAAAAATTATAAAACCCAAAATGCCAGAGTAGCAATTGGAATGCCGGAAATTCTCCAAAAAGAATTACATTTTAACAGGTATTTATCAGAAACTTTTTTGAAATTTTCCCCATACAAACAAAAGGAGTTTTTATAATATATATTCAATGCAAAACGAGAAGAAACTGAACGCTGCTGGATTGAAAAAATAAAACCAATAATAATTGAAAACATTGGTTTAAACGATAAAAACTGATAAAATAAAGTCCCAATCCTAACTCAGAGTTGGGGCTTTTTATTTAAAGCCACACTAGACTAATACATTCTATTGTCGTAATCATTTATACAATCTCTTTTAAAAAAAGAAACACTTCCTACCTTGTTTACAATTTCCTGCCAATTAGAATAAATTATCTAAATCATTCTGAAAAGCTTAACATTGACTAGTGTATTAAATCACTATATTTACTTACAATCACTTAACAATTTAGTAACACTAAAACAACTATTCGTTTAATTGAATAAAACTAATACTATAAATTATGACACAAATGAAAGAAGCGGAAACTAATCCAGTACCTCCAGCAAAATCTGAAATTGAAAAGCCAATTAGTGCTCGAAGAACGAAAGTCGTTAAACCTGTAGCGGAACCCGTTAAAATTATAGAACCTGTAATTGAAGAAATCAAAACGGAAATTATAGAGATTTCGGATATTAGTCTGGATGAAGATAATACCGTTTCAAATAAGAAAAAAAGTAAAAATGAAACCAATAAAAAAGTAAAAATGAAAGATAAAGACAAGAAAAAGGCTAAAAAAGCCGACGCAAAAGAGAAAGCAAAACAAAAAGCGAAAGCAAAAGCCAAAAAGGCAAAAAAAGCCAAAAAGGATAAAGCTAAGAAAGCAAAAGTCAAAGCCAAGATAAAAGCTAAAAAGGCCAAAGCAAAATCTAAAAAAGCAAAAAAGAATAAAAAAAATAAAAAATAACCACATTATTATATAAAAAAATGCCTTGAAAAATCAAGGCATTTTTTAGTAGTTCGAAAACTATTACTATTTTTTTACAGCTGCAGTATTCATTGCTGCGCTCATTTCCATAGAAATGGCGGAACGCTCCATTTTTAATTTTCCTGACATTGTTTCAACGATAACTGTCGTGTCAGCAAGCTCAGAAACTTTTCCGTGAAGTCCACTTTTTGTAATGATTTTGTCACCTACTTTCAAGCTGCTTTCAAATTCTTTTTCGTTTTTAGCTTTCTTTTGCTGTGGTCTAATCATAAAGAAATAGATTACCACAAACATTAATAGAAACGGCGCAAATTGAGTTAATTGTCCCATAATTTTAAAATCTCTTTTTTTGTTTATAAATATTACATTAAACCACGACCAGCTTTAATCATCTTTTTGTTAGCCTGAAGCTCTTTTACTAAATTATCTAAAATTCCGTTGATAAAAATACTACTTTTAGGCGTAGAATACTCTTTGGCAACTTCTAAATATTCGTTAAGGGTAACTTTCACTGGAATCGATGGAAATTTTAGAAATTCACAAATAGCCATTTTAAGAATAATGGTATCAATTTCTGCAATTCTATCGCTATCCCAATTTGGTGTTTTATCAACATATTCTTTAGCAAATTCTGATTCGTTCAAAACTGTTTTTCTAAACAAATCTTTAACAAAATCCTTGTCCTCATTGTCTTTATACAATTTTGGAACTCTGAAATTATCATCTTCCCCAGATTTAATAGCTTTCAACTGCTTGATAATATGCGTATTCACCAACGGAATATCGTCTACCCAAGTTAATTTGTCATCTTCTAAATATTCGTACAGTTTTTCATTAGGAACAATTACATCCATAAATAAATCAACAATAAATTGTTTATCTTCTTCGAATGTGTTGATCGAATTACTCATGTATTTTTCATACAACGTGCTTGCTTTGATATCATTCAAAAGCAACAAGATATAATCATCGTTTAATGTCCAATTGTCAATTTTACGAGTTTCAAGAGCGATACTAAGTGAATTGTTTTCTGAAAGAATTTGAAAAATACTATTTTTAATGAATTTTTCATTTGGCTTACGCTCCTCAGCAGTAGCAAGATGTTTCAGAGATGATTTATGCAAAAAGATAGTTTCTTTTTTACAAATTTCAATCAAGGAAGAAAGCATTATTAGGTATAAATCTTGAATATTGTCGATACTGTAGAAAAGAAATTTTTCCTCTTTTTCCAGATTATCAGAACCGTTTTGATGCATCGCATAAATGGATTGCATAACTTTAACGCGTATGTGTCTTCTATTTACCACCTTGTAAGAACTTTTATTAATTAGACTGCAAAAATAAGAATTTCATCCTTGTAAATAAAATTAAAATACCAAAAAAAGATTTTGGTTCTAATTTACTTTGGCCTATTAAACAACAAATTCTAAAAAATCCAAGCAATGGACTTTTTAGAATTTGAAAATTAATATGAAAATTAGGACTATTTTTT
Organism: Flavobacterium urumqiense; assembly: GCF_900108015.1. Taxonomy (GTDB): domain Bacteria; phylum Bacteroidota; class Bacteroidia; order Flavobacteriales; family Flavobacteriaceae; genus Flavobacterium; species Flavobacterium urumqiense. The sequence continues at coordinate 155,176 of NZ_FNVP01000006.1, forward strand.
TAAACTGTTTTCTATCTTTCTTTGATCAATACGATTTTGAGCAATAGTCAAAGCCGCATGATGCGTTGTAATTCCATTAGCAATAGCAAATGCAAAAATCTCTAAAGTTGTATTGTAAATATTCTCTGTTTTACGCATGATCTCTGCTTTATCGTAATGCTCTAATTCCGCATAAACATTGATAATTCCACCAGCATTGATTAAAAAATCCGGAGCATAAAGAATGCCTCTTTCCTGCAAAATAGCACCGTGAATATTCTCATTTGCTAATTGGTTATTTGCAGCCCCAGCAATTACTTTAGCTTTTATTTTATGCACAGTAGCATCATTTAAAGTCGCTCCCATTGCACAAGGCGCATATATATCAACATCTGCAGCATATAAATCATCGCCTGTGAATATTGTAGCACCGTACTTAGATCCTACTTCGTACAATTTTTCTTCATTAATATCTGTTATAATAACTATTGCGCCTTCTTTTGTCAAATAATCAACCAAAGTTTCTCCAACATGACCAATTCCTTGAACCAATACTTTTTTCCCACTAAGTACGTCTGAACCAAACTGTTGTTTCGCAGCAGCTTTCATACCAAGATATACACCATAAGCTGTTACAGGAGATGGATTTCCAGAACCTCCTCTTGATTCAGAAATCCCTGTTACATAAGGCGTCACGTCTCTAACGATATCCATATCTGCAGTTTCCATTCCTACATCTTCGGCAGTGATATATCTCCCGCTTAATGAGTGTACAAACTCACCAAACTTACGCATCAACTCAGGTGTTTTTTGGGTTTTGGCGTCGCCAATAATAACCGCTTTACCCCCACCTATATTCAATCCTGTAATGGCTGCTTTATAAGTCATACCGCGGGAAAGTCGTAATACATCATTTAATGCTTCCCATTCGTTAGCGTAATTATACATGCGAGTGCCTCCTAAAGCAGGACCCATAACCGAATTATGAATACCAATAATTGCTTTTAAACCTGTATCTTTGTCGTTACAAAATACAATTTGTTCGTGATTATCAAATGATAATTGACCAAAAACGGGATCCATTTTTTGAAGTTCCTTTCCAGTTGTGAAAGCTGCATTCATAGTATTGATTTTTTGATAGTGATAAAATTATGAATTTGTCAAAAAGACAAGCCAAATTTACATAAAAAATAAATAAGCACTAATATTTTAGCTTAAATTTATCAATATGATAATTATACGAAAGAAAAATAATTTTAATTTTGTCAAAAATTGATTAAAAATCAAAAAATAAAACTATTTCAATAAAGAATATCTTAAAAAAATGAAAGAATTACGTTATTTAAATAAATACTTTGTCAAATATAAATACAGCTTTTCTCTCGGTATCATATTTACCATTATTGCTCAAATATTTTCATTGTTTACACCCAAATTAATTAGCAAATCATTCAAAGTAATTGAATCCTTTTCTAAAGATAAAAATGTAGCAATTTCGGTAATTCGCGAAGAATTAATTTCGAATATTTTGTTGATTATTGCTACTACGATCATTGCTGGCTTTCTTACTTTTTTAATGCGACAAACCCTTATTGTTATGTCGAGACACATTGAATTCGATTTGAAAAATGAAGTATTCCGACAATATGAAAACTTATCGCAGAACTTTTACAAACAAAGTCGCACCGGTGATTTGATGAACCGCATTAGCGAAGATGTTTCTAAGGTCAGAATGTATGTGGGTCCTGCCGTTATGTACACTATAAATACTTTTATTCGTTTTACGATTGTAATCGTATATATGTATAATGTTTCGCCTCGATTGACTTTATATACCATTCTTCCTTTACCAATATTATCGTATTGCATTTTCAAATTAAGTTCCGAAATCAATAAAAGAAGTACCATTTTTCAACAATATTTATCTAAAGTTTCCAGTTTCTCACAAGAAATATTTTCTGGAATCCGTGTGATAAAGGCCTATTCTTTAGAAGATCAACATCAAAACAACATGGTGGATTTAGCGAATGAGAGTAAAAGCAAAAGTTTAAACTTAGCCAAAGTGCAATCTCTATTCGGACCATTAATGCTGGCGTTGATAGGAATAAGTAACTTGGTTGTGATTTATTTTGGAGGTTTAATGTACATTGATGGTACGATAAAAAGCATTGGAACTATAGCAGAATTTATTTTATATGTCAATATGCTTACTTGGCCAGTGGCTTCTCTAGGATGGGTATCTTCTATGGTTCAAGAAGCCGAAGCCTCCCAAAAACGTCTCAACGAATTCCTGAAAATTGAGCCTGAAATAAAAAATAACAATCCTAATAAATCTATAATCGAGGGTACTATTTCTTTTGAAAATGTTAGTTACACTTACGAAGACACCAACATAGAAGCATTAAAAAATGTAACTTTTACAGTCAAAAAAGGAGAAACACTAGCGATTCTTGGAAAAACAGGATCCGGAAAATCAACCATTTCCTCATTAATCTCTAGATTATATGATGTAACAGCAGGAAAAATAAACATTGACGGAAATGAAATAAGTACCGTGAACCTTTATGATTTGCGAAAAAGCATCGGGATTGTACCACAAGATGCCTTCTTGTTTTCGGACAGTATCAAGAACAACATAAAGTTTGGTAAAGAAAACGCAACTGACCAAGAAGTACAATCAGCTGCCAAAAATGCTGTGGTTCATGATAATATCATTGGCTTTAACAAGCAATATGATACTATATTGGGCGAAAGAGGAATTACACTTTCCGGGGGACAAAAACAACGCGTTTCTATTGCCAGAGCAATTATCAAAAACCCTCCTATTTTACTTTTTGACGATTGTTTGTCTGCTGTTGATACAGAGACCGAAGAGGCTATTTTGAATAATTTATCTGAAATTTGCAAGGATAAAACTACCATTATTGTAAGTCACAGAGTTTCATCAGCCAAAAATGCAGACAATATTATCATCCTGGAAGACGGAAAAATTATCCAACAAGGTTCTCATAATCAATTGATAAATCAAGAAGGGTATTATGCATCCCTATATTTAAAACAACTTTCAGAAAAAGAATTGCTTTAATTGTTGTGTAATACATATATTTTTAAGATTTTTGAGTACTACTTAACAACCATAAATTGATAGAAAGGATTATGAGAGAAAATGACATGTTAGAAAAAGAAGAGATATTTTCAAAAGTTTTACGAGCTGGAAGAAGAACTTATTTCTTTGATGTGAGGGCTACAAAAGCAGATGATTATTATATTACGATTACCGAAAGTAAAAAATTCACAGAAGAAGATGGTTCATTCCATTTCAAGAAACACAAAATTTATTTATACAAAGAAGATTTTGCTGCTTTCGCAGAAATCCTAGGCGAAATGACCTCTTACGTTTTGAACCATAAAGGAGAAGAAGTAATTTCTGAAAGACACCAAAAAGATTTTAAAAAAGAATATACTTCTGATAAAGTGGAAGACGAATTTATTCCAAAAACATCATCTTTTACTGATATTGAATTTGATGATATTTAATTCTTAATTACCTATTTACAAACCTAAAGAGTCTAAAAGTCAATTGATTTTTGGACTCTTTTATGTAATTCTACAAAGAAACACTACCTGAAATTATTAAAAAAAAGAAAAGATAGAGTAAATTAAATGTTAAAAATATTCTGGTAAATAATAAAAATTTAGGCAACTTTTATTAAACTTAAAATCTCTTAAGTAATTGCTCTTTTTTCTGAGCAAACAATAGTTTTTATTTCGATTAAATGCATAATTTTATTCCAAAAAAATAGCAATAAACATGTTTTTTTTTAGCAAGACTTATATTAGGTAAAATATTAAAAATGGATACGAAATTATTAATACTTGCAGGGCTTGGCGATTCCGGAGAAAAACATTGGCAGAGCTACTGGTTACAAAAATTTAAAAACAGTTCTAAGTTGGTTCAGGGAAACTGGCAAGAACCTGTACTTGAGGAATGGCTAAGTAATTTAACAGAAGTTATTTCAAAATTAGATTCTCCAACTATTTTGGTGGCGCACAGTCTTGCCGTTTCAATGGTTTTGCATTGGGCTACAGTCAATAATAATCCCAACATAATTGGGGCATTATTGGTTGCTCCTGCCGATGTTGATTCCCCAGATCACACTCCTGAAATAATTTGGAATTTTTCTCCGATACCAACTAAAAAATTAGGTTTCCCATCAATTCTTGTCACCAGTGCTAATGATCCGTATATTTCAACGGAAAGAGCACAATATTTTGCTAAAATGTGGGGTAGCGATTTTGTAAACATTGGTCAAAAAGGACACATCAACTCCGATTCAAATCTCGAATTTTGGGAAGAAGGCCAATTAATTTTAGAAAAATTAATTGATAAAATCAATTCTAATTCCTACTGATAACAATTTAGAAGAAAATATTTTAAATTTAATATTCTCTTTTTAAATTCTTAGGTAAAAAAAAGTTCTGCTTAAATAACAGTTTCTCTTTTTTAATCAAAAATGTTCCTTTACCCTATACAAACCTATTAATTCTCCCCAGGCAATACTATGCCCAACAATTGCTTTTTCAAATTCTTTTTTATCTGTATTAGAAGGCAGAAAACTTAGCGTAGTATCCAAAGCGTATACCTTAAAATGATAATGATGTTTACCACTTGGAGGACATGGACCAGAATATTTATTTTCACCCATATTATTTCTACCTTGGATTCCTGGTGCAGAATCCTCTTTTATACTGCTTTTTGGCAAAATGTCCCATAAAAGCCAATGGCAAAAAGTTCCATTTGGGGAATCTGGATCTTCCATTATAATAGCCAGACTTTTTGTGTTTTCAGGAATTTCGTCTATGATAATATCCGGATTAATATTTAGTCCATCACAAGTATATTTTGAAGGAATAAATTCATTGTTATTAAAAGAAGAACTTTTTACAACTAATGTGTTAATGATTGTTACTGACATGATATATGGAATAACGAGGTTCATAATTAGAATCGTAAAATAGAATTATTTTGATTCATTTTTTCGAGCTATTTTTTTATGGTATCGTCTTATTAGATAAGAATCTACCATTTTTAATTCATAATTTTACACAACTTAGTGCTTATCGTGATAATTCTTTGCTCTTTTAGGTTTCCTTTGTAAACAATGTATTAGGAAATTCAATAGCAATCTCGCAAAGTGCCTAATAAGATTCTTAAGAGCGTTTGGATAATATTTTTTTTACTAAAGCATCGTATATTATTTAGCTTATAACACAAAAAGCAAATATGGTTAAACTGTAAAATAACGATAGCTTTTTATTAATGCGCCATTTGTTGTTCTTGACACATTGTGGCACATTTACGACATGCTTCAGCACATTTTTTACAATGTTCCATTTCCGGATACTTTTCACATTCTGTGGCACATCTTTCGCACATTTCACCACATAATTTCAGAAAAATATCAGTATTTTCTGAATCTCGTTCCATCAACTGTCCTGTTAATCGGCATATATCCGCACAATCCTGGTCGTTCATCATACAGCGATCCATCTCCATCTCTTTTTCTAAATGGCATGCATCATAACAATGTGTGCATTGTGCAGCACAAAAATTCAATACATCAATCATTTTTTGCTTTTCCATTTTTTATGTAACTTATAATTAATAATCTGCTTTTTAAATTCTGAAATGAAATGATATCTAAATTTAATTTATATCTGGTTAATTTATATTGTAAACAATGCAGCTGTTTATCGATATAAAGAAATGCATCCTGACCATTTGGTATTTTGCTTTAAATAGCTTTGGGGAAACTTTAATGCAAATTATAATCCTAAAAATTATTTTAAAATCTTTGTTAATTAAACAACAATTTTATGCCGAAAAAAAACCTTAATTAAGAAACAAGTAAATTTACAATATTTTTTACTTTAAATAACTAAAAAATAGGTTATTAACATTTTAATAACCTATTTACTTTCAAGTATATCAGAGCCGTTTTTTTTTGGAGTTACCCAATTCGCAGTCCGTTTTCAATTTTAAAATCTGGTGCTAACAAAATAACATCACCTTCCTCCCCGACAGCACCCAACACCAGACATTCACTCATGAATTTACCAATTTGTTTTTTGGGAAAATTTACAACAGCGACGATTTGTCTGTTGACCAAATCTTCCTTTTGATATCGCCTTGTAATTTGTGCCGATGTTTTTCGAATTCCAATTGTGGAACCAAAATCTATTGTAAGCTGGTAAGCCGGTTTTCTTGCTTCAGGAAAATCGTTAACTTCTAAAATAGTTCCAACTCGCATTTCTACTTTTACAAAATCTTGCCAAGTTAATTCCACTTTTATATTGTATTTATGGTTTGTAATTAAATGTTATTGTTTAACAAACCTATCAATTTTACAACTATTAACACTAATTTCATAAGACATTTTTTGTACTATGACTATAAATTTACAATTCAAGAATACTATTTAAAAACTATAAAAAACTATTAGTAAGATGGAAGAAAATCAAACAAGTGGAAACGAATCATCAAGGAATGATAGTTTTTCTACATCAAAAAGGGAAACGGATAGATATATTGAGACAGAATTAAACGTAAAATTATATTTAAAGGATTACGGTCAAGGAAAACCGGTAATTCTTATTCATGGTTGGCCCCTTTCTAATGAAATGTGGGAACATCAAATCGATGCTTTGGTTGAAAATAACTTTAGAGTAATTGCTTATGATCGCCGTGGTTTTGGAAAATCTTCGCAACCTTGGAACGGATACGATTACGATACCTTAGCAGATGATTTAAAAGCAATTATTGATCAGTTAGAGTTAGACGAAGTCACTCTTGTTGGATTTTCTATGGGTGGTGGAGAAGTCGTGCGCTATTTCAGTCGCCATGGAGGAAAAAATATTGCAAAAGCTATACTAATCTCTTCTGTAACACCACATTTATTAAAAACCGATTCTAATCCTGCCGGAGTTCCTCAAGAAAAATACGATGCAATGGCGGAACAAATTAAAGAGGACCGAATTAGTTTTCTGGATGGTTTCGGAAAAACATTTTTCGGAGTGAGTTTTATCAGTAAGCCTGTTAGTACACCATTGTTGGATTATTATAGAATGCTTGGTTCTCTTGCTTCACCGCGTGCGACCTTGGAGTGTGCAAAATCTTTTTCCACTACTGATTTTAGTCGTGAAATGGCCTCTGTAAATGTACCTACATTAATCATTCATGGCGATGAAGATAAAACTGTCCCCATAGAAATCACTTCTGAAATTGCTACAAAATTAATTCCTGATAATATTTTTATTATCTACGATGGTGCGCCACACGGATTATTTTATGTAGAAAAAGAAAAATTAAATAGAGATTTAATTAAATTTTTAAACTCTTAAATTTAAATTGAATCATTCAAAAAGTACGACCTGAAGTGTTCGCTGTTTATAGACAAAGCACTTCAAAGCGTACTTTTTCTCATTTGAATTCTAAAATATTTTAGTAAAAAGGCGAATCTTTTTCAATACTGCATTTTTTATTGTAATTTGGTAAAAGCAATATCAACTTCAATGACACGAACCACTTCAAATACAGTAGCACTGGGAACTTTGGCTCCAAATTTCAATTTAAAAGACACCAATTCAAGCGAATGGTTTTCTTTTCAGGATTTAAAAAAAGAAAAGGGGACTTTAGTACTGTTCATTTGCAATCATTGCCCATTTGTTCATCATGTAATTAATGAAATTGTTATGATTGCCAATGATTATCGGGTGCAAGGAATCGGTATCATTGCCATTTCCAGTAATGATGTGGTGAAATTTCCACAAGATACCCCTGAATTGATGACCGAGTTTGCTTTCCAAAATAAATTTGAGTTTCCCTATCTTTATGATGATACACAGGATGTGGCAAAAGGGTATGATGCAGCTTGTACGCCTGATTTTTTCTTATTTGACAATCAAGATAAATTAGTCTATCATGGACAATTAGACGACAGCCGACCGGGAAATGGAATTCCGTTAAGCGGAAACGATTTGCGTGGTGCAATTGATAGCGTGATATACAATAGGACTATTAATCTAGATCAAAAACCAAGTATGGGTTGTAATATTAAGTGGAAATAATACCATTTAACCTTTCTTTTACTGGAATAAATATAGTTCATTTCGACGAAGGAAACTCGAACAAAGTGAACAGGTGAAACAAATTACATTAGTTGCTCTCGTTATGAGATTTCTCCCCTTGGTCGAAATGACAAAATAAAATGGTAAAAAAAATCCCAAAACTCTCGCTTTGGGATTCTAAATTAATTCGATTGTTCAATACTGCAAACTGCGACTGAACACTGAATACTATTACTTCACGTCCATTAATTCGACATCAAAAATCAAAGTAGCGTTTGGTGGAATTGCTCCTCCAGCACCACGAGATCCGTAACCTAAATGAGATGGAATTACAAAACGTGCTTTATCACCCACGCGTAATAAGGCAATACCTTCGTCCCATCCTTCGATTACATTTCCTTCTCCTAATGGAAATTCAATCGGTTTTTTTCTTGGGTAAGAACTATCAAAAACTTTTCCGTCTGGAAGTTGTCCTGTATAATGCACAGAAACTATTTTACCGTTCGCTGCTTTTTTACCTTCACCTCTTTGGATAAATTGGTAACGCAAACCGCTTTCTGTTTTTTCAAAACCAGCTGCTAATTTATCCATTTCAGCTTCTGCATCTGCTTTTAAAGAAGCGTCACGTTTGTTACGCGCACCTTTTAACCCTACAAATGCTTCAATAGCATTCCACTTTTTAGCTTCATCCCCTACTCTGATGATTTCAACTGACTCTAGAGCATCTCCTAGAGCAATAGCGTCTACAACATCTTGGCCTTCTATAACATTTCCAAAAATAGTGTGTTTATCATCTAGCCATGGTGTAGCCACATGTGTGATAAAAAACTGTGACCCATTTGAGCCTGGACCTGAATTTGCCATTGACAAAACACCAGGTGCATCGTGACGTAAATCTTTGTGGAACTCATCCTCAAATTTGTAACCTGGATCTCCTGTTCCCGTTCCTTGAGGACATCCCCCTTGAATCATAAAATCAGGAATAACTCTATGAAAATTTAAACCATCATAGAATTTTTGTCCTTGAGGTTTTATTTTGTTTTCCATATTTCCTTCAGCAAGAGCTACAAAGTTCCCTACTGTTCCTGGTGTTAAATCGTGTGTTAGTTTTACTAAAATAGCACCTTTTGCGGTGTTGAATTTAGCGTATATTCCGTTTTCCATTGTGTTTAATTTTTATTGAAAGGCAAATTTACGAAATTAATTTTAAAAAGGGAATTGGGGATTCGATGATTTAGTTATTCGTTAATTTGGTTATTTGAAAGTTTGAAAGTTTGAATATTATCTCAACATAATTTTTTAGCAAGAGAACGATTTGTTCATAATATCTGACTGTTTCTTTAATTTGCTTTTTTTGTTCTGAAGAAACTAAATATTGTCAGCAAAAACCAATCGTTTCATTTATCCCGTTAGGGACTATACAACCTTAAGTCAATTCTTTAAAAATAAACTTTTCGTCATAATTGATTTCAAATTTTTCAAAATAATAAAGATATTTTTCTGAAAATAAAAATAATTATTCCAATTACTGTAATAATAACTATGGCTAACAACCTATAATGCCTAGAATTTTGAAGAATATTATACGCATCATTATTTTCCAGCTTTTTAAAATTCCGCAACTCTTTTATTGAGATAAATAATAATATACAAATCATTATTATCCAAAAAATATCCATTATAATTAAGTTCTTATTTTATGCGAGGTTCTCCAAATGTCGTACAAACGTACCGCGCCTCGCGCAGTTTGCAACTTGCGAAAACGAGTATTTTCGGCTAAACGAAAATACGATAAAAAACGGCAATTCCACTAAATTTGTAAATTGCGCGAGACGTGTGTTAGCTGTTGTTTAAATTTGGTGAAGCATCTTTATAAATCCATTTTTATTAATTGTCAGCGCAAATTTATCATCTTCAATCATTATTGGATTATTTGCATTTCGACGATAGTCCTCCATTAATTCAGGTTTTCCTAAATCCTTATTTACTGCATTTTCAATAAAATGTTCTTTGATATTTTCTTCATCTATTTTGATTATTGTTGTAATTAATGTCCAAATTTCAGAACTTTCGTAATTAAAAAAAGTTCTTGTTTTAAATTGTCCATCACCAAACTTTGTTTCTTCAACATGTTTTATAAAAATATGTACCAATCTTTCGTATGTTAAAACTATTGGAATAAAGTAGTCCAAGATTGTCACATCAACAAATTGATTAGTTAAGGTTAGTAATTCTCTGTAATAGTCTGAATTTTTATAATTTATTTGATTTAATATTTTTCCCTTAATATTTGTTCTGCCGATTTCATTTTTAATAATTTCTTTTCGTTTATCTACTAATATTCGTCTTTCGTTATTAAAAAATAATTTTTCTGCTTCAGTAATCCCTTGACTATCTAATATTTTTAGGCGAATTAATTCGTATTTTATTTCACGTTTTATTTCACCGTCTTCTAAAATATAATTGACAATTTTTGGATGTAAATTTTCCAAACCTTCTCTTTTTATTTTTAATCCGCAATAACAATTAAAATCCATAATAGAAAAAGAATAACCGTGGCTTATAGTTCTTTCACATCTCCATAAAAATAAATTCTCGGCTTCTAACGGAGTATATTCTGTATTTATTCTAATTAAGTTTGGTACTATTTTTTTCAAAAATTAAATATTTTAGATTCTGGATTTTGCAGTTAAGTAATAACTAACTTGCAGATAGGTCTGACAAATGTGCGAGTACTAGCATTTCAAATGTATAATAAATTTATTTCAAACCAACGAAGTACTTTTTATTTTTTTTGAATTCTTTTCGTACTAATTTAGTTATTTAAAAACTATAATTCCACAAAATCCTAGCCCAGATAGCAGTGGAAATCCTTTTATACGCCTTTTGAGCGGATACAAAGATTGCAACGAATAGCTGGAAATAGCTCCAAAAAAAAATGGCATCCTTTACGAATGCCATTTGTATTATTAAATGAAATATGATTATTTGTCTGAAAGTCCCGCGTTTTTCAAATACGGTTCTATTTGCATGTCATGCCCAATAAAATCCTTGAAAGCTTTGTTTAAATCAACGCTGTTTCCTACTGATAAAATATATTTTCGGAAACGTTCGCAATTCTCTCTAGTCATACCACCATTGGCTTGCATCCAATCGAAAGCATTATAATCCAGGGTTTTTGACCATGTGTACGCGTAATAACCCGCTGAATAACCGCCACTCCAAATATGTGCAAAATAAGGTGTGTGGTATCTGGTTGGAACTTCATTAACCAACAAACCATATTTTTGAAGTGCTTCTTTCTCAAAAACTAAAGTTGGTTTGAAATCTGCTTCCTTTTCTACGCTATGCCAAGCCATATCAAGCGTTGAAGCGGCTAATAATTCGGTCACTACATATCCTTTATTAAATGTCTCTGCTTTTTTGATTTTATCAATTAACGCTTGCGGAATCACTTCTTTAGTTTGGTAATGAATGGCATAATTTTTTAAAACTGCAGGATCCAATGCGGCATGCTCGTTAATTTGAGACGGGAATTCCACATAATCACGAGGTACAGATGTTCCTGAAATACTTGGATAATTTTGATTGGCAAACAAACCATGCAAGGTGTGCCCAAACTCGTGGAACAGTGTTGTCACATCATCAAAACTGATTAATGACGGATTTCCATTAACCGGTTTAGAAAAATTATAAACGTTTACAATAACTGGCTTTTGTTTTAAATAATGAGACTGAGTCACAAAATTATTCATCCACGCTCCTCCGTTTTTGTTATCTCTGGTGTAAAAATCCAAATAATAAATCGCCATTGATTTCCCATCATTGTCAAATACTTCGTAAGCCACGACATCCCGATTGTAGACTGGCAAATCTTTCCTTTCTTTGAAGGTGATGCCATACATTTGTTTTGCTGCAAAAAATACCCCTTTTTCTAAAACAGTCGTTAACTCAAAATAAGGTTTTACCTGACTTTCATCTAAATCATATTTTGCTTTACGCACTTGCTCTGAATAAAAATCCCAATCCCAAGGCTCCAGTTTGAATCCTCCGTTTTGAGCATCGATCAGGTCTTGAATTTCCTTGGCTTCCACCTTCGCTTTTGCGACAGCTGGTTTTGCAATTTTTGCTAAAAGGTCCATGGCAGTGCTTGGTAATTTTGCCATTTGGTCTTGTAATCTCCATTCAGCAAAACTTTTCTTACCCATTAAGTTTGCTTTTTTCAAACGTAATTTGGCCATTTTTTCTAATACTTCTCGAGTATCACCATCGTCATTTTTCTCTGCACGAGTCCAAGATGACTTGAATATTTTTTCTCTTGTAGCTCTATTTTTAAGACTGGACAACAAGGGTTGCTGTGTTGTATTCAATAATCCTATCAAATATTTACCATCTTGACCCGCCTCGGTAGCTTTTGCCTTTGCAGCGGCAATTTCGTCTGAACTCAAACCTGCTAAATCGTTTATATTGTCAAATAAGATAGCCCCATTTTTACGAGCAATTAATAATTTGTTTCCAAAGAGTGTACCCAAACTTGCCAACTCTTCGTTTATTTTTTTCATTTTTTCTTTATCTGCCGGAGACAAATTTGCACCTGCCAATTCAAACAATTGCAAGTAATATTCGGTCAATCTCTTGTCTTCTCCTTTTAGAGCATCCAAGTTTAACGCTTTGAAACGTTTGTATAATTGGCTGTTCAAATATATTTTATCATTGTGAGCCGAAAAAATTGGAGCATATTCTGCTTCAATTGCTTGCAAAGTCGGATTCGTGTTTGAACCCGTTAGATTATAAAAAACTCCTGTGGCCCTTACTAAATCGACTCCACAAATTTCTAGTGCCAACACAGTATTTTTGAACGTTGGTTTGGCAGGATTGGTTGCGATTTTTTTTATTTCTTGATCATGACTTTTTAAGGCATATTCGAAAGCAGGCTTAAAATTTTCGTCTTTAATTAAATTAAAAGGCGGTGCTTGATACTGCAACGCGCTTTTTTGCAAAAGTGGATTAGTCATTTTAATAGAATTGTTTTGAGCGTGAAGCGCTTGATTTTGCACGGTAGCAATAAAAATAAGCATTGTACTTGCCTTGATTATTTTTGAAAAAAATTGCATAGTTTAGGATTATTTGTTTCTAGCGATAAAAGTAGTTGAAATAAGCTTATAGTTAAATGTTACAATTAAATAATTTAATTTCAATCTTTAAATCTTTAAATTTTGACTCTTGAAAACTTTGTACCTTTGCATCTTTCAAATTAAGTTTTAAAATTATGCGTATTGATATTGTTACCGTTTTACCTGAATTATTGCGAAGTCCTTTTGAGGCCTCGATTATGAAACGTGCCATCGATAAAGGATTGGTGGAGGTTCATTTTCATAATTTGCGAGATTACACCACGAACAGACAAAAAAGTGTAGACGATTATCCCTATGGCGGTGGCGCCGGTATGGTAATGACGGTGCAACCCATTGATGCTTGTATTACACATTTGAAAAGCGAAAGAACCTACGACGAAATCATTTATATGTCGCCGGACGGAGAAACTTTGAACCAAAAAATGGCCAATACAATGTCGATGTATGAGAATATCATCATTTTGTGTGGGCATTACAAAGGTGTTGATCAACGTGTTCGCGATCATTTTATAACCAAAGAAATTTCTATTGGAGATTATGTTTTGTCTGGTGGAGAATTAGGCGCTTTAGTTTTATCGGATGCATTAATCCGATTGATTCCGGGTGTTTTGAGTGATGAAACCTCAGCATTGACGGATAGTTTTCAGGATGGATTATTATCCGGTCCAATTTACACTCGCCCTGCAGATTACAACGGCTGGAAAGTTCCTGAAGTTTTAACAAGCGGGAATTTTGCCAAAATTGATAAATGGCGAGAAGATATGGCGTATGAACATACAAAGAATAGAAGACCAGATTTGCTGGAGGATTAGTTTTCAGTCACAGTTTTCAGCGTGAGATTCAATAAAGAATTACAGTTTGTATTCTCTGTTAACTGAAACTGACACATAAAAAACTTAAATAAAATCAATAATGGAATTCAAAGAATTATTAGCATTTCAGAAGTCGTTTCAGTTGGCAATGGATATCTTTTAGTTATCGAAATCATTTTTAAAAGAAGAAAAATATTCTCACCCAGACCAAATTAAACATTCTTGGAGAAGTGTTTCTGCTAACATTGCAGAAGGATGCAGAAAAAGACGCTATACTAATCATTTCATCAGTAAATTAACCGATAGTGATGCTAAAAATTCAGAAACAAATGTCTGGTTGGAATTCTCTCTAAAATGTGAATATATAAATATTGAAACCAATAATAATTTAAATACCAAAACTATTGAAATTGGTAAATTACATGATTAGTAACCCTGATAAATTTGGATGTAAAATTTAATCTATTACTCTAATTGAAGTCAATTGTGACTGAAAACTGCGACTGCGACTGAACACTTAAAATAAAAGTTGTAAATTAAAACAAAAGTCGTATTTTTGCACCCAAATTCAGATTAACCTCTGGCGAGATCCGCGAATGTTGATTTGATACAAAAACCATAATTAAAAATATCATGGCAGATTTAATGAAATTCGTTCAAGACGAATTAGTAGCTAGAAAAGATTTCCCTGTATTCGGAGCTGGTGATACAATCACTGTTTACTACGAAATTAAAGAGGGTGAAAAAACTAGAACTCAGTTTTTTAAAGGTGTTGTTATTCAAAGAAGAGGTTCTGCTAATACAGAAACTTTTACTATTCGTAAAATGTCAGGTGCTGTTGGAGTTGAGCGTATCTTCCCAGTTAACTTGCCAGCTTTGCAAAAAATTGAAATCAACAAAAAAGGTGCAGTTCGTAGAGCTAGAATTTTCTACTTCAGAGAACTTACTGGTAAAAAAGCTAAAATTAAAGACAAAAGAAGATAGTTTTATATCTCTTTATTATAAAAAAGTCTCGACATTGTCGGGACTTTTTTTTTGGCACAAATTAAAATATGTTCCTTTATACTTTTTATAAGTTTTATTGAGTTTTTATTTGATAAAAAAATAATATTATATTTTTCATATTCTCTTTTAATTAGAACAAAAACAATAATTTCATAATTCAATATAAACAAAAAAACTTAATGAAAACGTATTTCCTTTTACGATAACGTTTTATTATATTTGTAGCCACGTAGTTAAAATAAATAAATTACACATCAATACATTATGACAAAAATTAAAGTAGCCAACCCAGTAGTTGAATTGGATGGAGATGAAATGACACGAATTATTTGGTCTTTTATTAAAGAAAAACTAATTCTTCCTTATTTAGATTTAGACATTAAATATTACGATTTAGGAATTGAAAATAGAGATGCAACTAATGATCAAATTACTATTGATTCTGCAGAAGCAATAAAGAAATACAATGTAGGGATTAAATGTGCTACCATTACTCCTGATGAAGATCGTGTAAAAGAATTTGGTTTAAAGAAAATGTGGAAATCACCAAACGGAACTATCCGTAATATTGTAGGTGGTACAGTTTTCCGTGAACCAATTATCATGAAAAATGTTCCTCGTTATGTACAAGGATGGACGCAGCCGATTGTTATTGGTCGTCACGCTTTTGGAGATCAATACAAAGCAACTGATACTGTTATTAAAGGTAAAGGAAAATTAACCATGACTTTTGTTCCTGAAGAAGGCGAAACAAAAACTTGGGAAGTTTACGACTATGAAGGTGATGGAGTTGCTATGGCAATGTACAACACGGACGAAAGCATTTATGGTTTTGCTCATTCTTCTTTCCAAATGGCTTTGACAAAAAAATGGCCATTATTTCTTTCTACTAAAAACACAATTTTGAAAGCGTATGATGGGCGTTTCAAAGATATTTTTGAAGAAGTTTACCAAAAAAATTATAAAACTCAATTCGTTGACGCAGGAATTACTTACGAGCACCGATTAATCGATGATATGGTTGCTTCTGTAATGAAATGGAGTGGCGGTTTTGTTTGGGCTTGTAAAAACTATGATGGTGATGTACAATCTGACACTGTTGCACAAGGATTTGGTTCATTAGGATTAATGGCTTCTGTATTAGTAACTCCTGATGGAAAAACGGTAGAGGCTGAAGCAGCTCACGGAACAGTTACAAGACACTTTAGACAACACCAACAAGGAAAAGCAACTTCTACTAATCCAATTGCATCTATTTTTGCTTGGACTAGAGGATTGGAGCATAGAGGTAAATTAGACGAAAATCAACCATTAATTGATTTCTGTCATGCCTTAGAACAAGTTTGTATCGACACTGTTGAAAGCGGAAAAATGACTAAAGATTTAGCGATGTTAGTTAAACCTGAAGGATTGACTGAAGCTGATTACTTGACTACTGAGAATTTTTTAGCAGCTATAAAAGAAAATTTAGATGCTAAATTAGCATAAACTATTTTCTTCATACATCACAAAAGACAACCCGAAACGGTTGTCTTTTTTTTATCTTAGCAATACATTAACATTTGTTAAACAAGAATTAGCTTCCGTTTAATGACCTTTGTAAATCTAAATCTAAGAAATGATTACTAAGCAAAATATTGCCTTTTTTATTCTTTTATTATCTTCTCTGACTTCTTTTTCACAAGACACAAACATACGCGACCTCGCGAAGCAAAAATTCACGTTAAGCGGAATCATAACAGATGCGAACAGTAACGAAACGTTAATTGGCGTAAACATTATTATCCCAGAGTTAAAAACTGGCGTTACTACCAATGAATATGGGTTTTACTCCATTACTTTACCACAAGGAATTTATGCAGTTCAAATCAGTTATTTGGGATACCAGAACATTGACGAATCCATAAATTTAAACCAAAACATAAAAAATAATTTTAAGCTATTCAGTAATGAAACGGCGCTGAAAGAAGTTATAATTATCGAAAATAAAACTAAAACTGACATTCGAAAACCAGAAATGAGCGTCAACAAACTCTCAATTTCCACCATTAAGAGAATGCCGGTTGTACTTGGTGAAGTTGATGTTCTAAAATCTATTTTATTGCTTCCCGGTGTCACGAATGCTGGCGAAGGGGCTTCCGGATTTAATGTTCGCGGTGGCGGTGCAGACCAAAATTTAATATTATTGGACGAAGCAACCATATTTAACTCCTCCCATGTTTTTGGTTTTTTCTCTGTTTTTAATCCGGATGCAATTAAAGATTTAAAGTTATACAAAGGTGGAATCCCAGCTCGTTTTGGAGGAAGGGCTTCTTCTGTATTGGATATTTATCAAAAGGACGGCAGCAGCAAAGGATTTCATGTCAATGGAGGAATAGGATTAATCTCCAGCAGGATTTTGGCCGAAGGACCATTAGTAAAAGACAAGGGTTCTTTCCTTATTGGTGGCAGAAGTTCCTATGCTCATTTATTCTTGAAACTGTCCGAAGAGCAAAAAAATAACGCTGCTTATTTCTATGATTTGAATGCTAAATTGAGTTATAAACTGAATCCGAAAAACAACTTGTATTTATCAGGATATTTTGGAAGAGATGTTTTTAGCTTAAACAAAAGTTTTACTAATATTTATGGAAACTCCACTTTAAATCTTCGTTGGAATCATTTGTTTTCAGATAAATTATTCTCTAATTTATCCCTGATTTATAGTGACTATTATTATGGTTTAGATCTTGATTTTGTAGGTTTTAAATGGGATTCCGGCATCAAGAATTATAATATTAAATACGATTTCAAAAATTATATTTCAGATACATTCAAATTGAATTATGGTGTAAATGCTATTTATTACGATTTTAATCCGGGAACCATCAAACCATCTGATGCCAATTCTGGAATTAATTTTGATCAATTAGATAAAAAATACGCTTTTGAACCCGCCTTATACATTAATGCTGAGCATGAAATATCGGATAAAATATCACTTTCTTATGGACTTCGTTACAGCATGTTTTACCGTTTAGGACAATCAACCGTAAATATTTATGAAAATGGGAATCCGGTAACATTCAATCCAAATTTACAGATTTATGAAAAAGCGACTCCTACAGGAACTAAATTCTATGACAAGAATAAAGTTGTGGAAAGTTTTAATAATCTGGAACCTCGTTTTTCATTTGCCTATCAAATCAATGACGACCAATCTGTAAAAGCCAGCTACAACAGAATGATTCAATATTTACAATTAATTTCAAATACCTCATCTCCTACTCCACTGGATGTCTGGACGCCAAGCGACAATTTTATAAAACCACAAATTGCTGATCAGGTAGCTTTGGGTTATTTCAAGAATTTTAAAGACGGCATGTATTCACTTGAAGTAGAAACGTATTACAAGAAAGTGAAAAATCGATTGGATTATATTGACGGCGCAAATTTGATTGCTAACAAAGCCATTGAACAAGTGATCCTTAACGGCCAACTACGATCGTACGGATTAGAAGTGATGTTAAAGAAAAATGAAGGCAAATTGAACGGTTGGATTTCCTATACTTTATCCAAATCAGAGCAACAAACTCCCGGACGAACAGCAGTTGAAACAGGAATTAACAACGGAGCATGGTACAATTCAGTATATGATAAATTACATAATATTGCCATTACCAGTTCGTATAATTTGAATGAAAAATGGTCTTTTGGAGCCAATTTTTCTTTACAAACCGGACAACCCGTAACGTATCCAAATGGACAATACGACTACCTTGGAATAACTGTTCCAAGTTATGGTTTGAGAAACAAAAATCGACTTCCGGCTTACCATCATCTTGATATTGCAGCAACATTGACACCAAGAAAAAATGCCGACAGAAACTGGAAAGGAGAATGGGTTTTTAGTATTTATAATTTGTACAATCGTAAGAATGCGGCCTCCATCAATTTCAGACAAAATACAGATACAGGAGCTAATGAGGCGGTGAAAACTTCCATTTTCGGAATGGTTCCAGCCGTTAGTTATAACTTCAAATTTTAATTATGATGAACAAAATAATACTCTTTTTAGTAATTGTAATGGCCCTGTTTTTAAATAGCTGTGAAGATGTTATTCCAGTAGATTTGAATAAAGCTGCGCCAAAATTAGTAATAGAAGCATCTATAAACTGGAAAAAAGGAACGTCAGGAAACCAACAAAAAATAACGCTGACTACAACGACTGATTTTTACAGCGCTATAATTCCAAAAGTTTCAGGAGCCATTGTTTACATAAAAAATAGCTCTAACACTATTTTTAATTTTACTGAATCGGTAATAAAAGGAGAATACGTTTGCACTAATTTTATTCCTGTCTTAAATGAGATGTACACGTTGACTATCATTAGTAATGGTGCAACTTACAGCGCCAGTGAATCTTTAAAATCGGTCGCTCCAATAACAGAAGTCATTCAAAACAACAATGGTGGATTCACAGGAAATTCCATAGAAATCAAAACTTATTATCTTGATCCAGCTAATGAAAAGAATTATTACCTCTACAAATACGTCTATTCAAACCAGGTAAAGTCGAATTTTTACGTAGATCAGGATGAATTTTTTAATGGAAACAAATTCTTTAGCATTTCCCAAAATAATGATTTGAAAGTTGGCGACAAGATAGAAGTCATCCATTATGGTATTTCAAAAGCTTATTATAATTACATGAGCGTTCTGGTCAGCATTGCCGGAAATAATGGCGGAGGTCCGTTCCAATCTCCGCCCGCAACAGTTCGAGGAAATATCGTTAACACCACCAATTCTGCGGATTATCCTTTGGGTTATTTTTCGGTTAGCGAAGTTGACATCAAAAATTACACGATACAATAAGGAGCTTTTTTCAGCTATTCATTATACAAAACAGGTTCTAAACAGTTTTCTAGCCCGTATCAGGAACTTCCTTTGGTCGCTCTTCTACTGGCACAAAACTAAAGTTTAAAACCTATTTTTTTTTAATGCAAACCTAGTTCACTGAACTCCGATAAAAATAGATGCATAATGCAGTAATCCAAGTTATTTCCATGAGGAGTAAAATGATAACTTTTATTTACTTTTACATCATAAATTTAAAATCAGCCACCCTAAATCTTACACCTTCATGTCCTCACACCACATTGTTCGCGACGACCAAGAACCAGCTTTAATAATTGCTAATGGCGCTGCATGTCATCCGGAATTATTAGGGCAATTATTAGAATGGTCTCCCTTGGTAATTGTATTAGATTCTGCAATGGAAAGAGTCATGCAATTAGATATCAAAGTCGATGTGCTTTTAGGTGATTTCGACCGAGGATTTAATCCAGAAAAATATAAAACCTCCCAATATCCCATAGAGATTATCCATACTCCGGATCAGGATAAAACTGATCTGGAAAAAGCATTTGATTATTTAATTCAAAAAAAAATTCCAGCCGTAAATGTAGTTTGGGCAACTGGCAGAAGAGCAGATCATACGATAACCAATTTGACAAACATTGTCAGATATCGAGATTTATTAAAAATTGTTATTCTGGACGACCATTCAAAAATATTTTTGTTACCCAACAAATTTGAAAAATGGTACACAGCAAATACGCCTATTTCTCTAATTCCTATTGGCCATGTCACTGGAATTCATTCTGACAATTTATTTTATCCATTGAAAGATGACAGTTTAACTATTGGCTACAGAACCGGAAGCAGCAATCATGTCACCAAAGATGGAATTGTCACTATTGAACATCAACAAGGTGATTTATTGATGATGGAATGTATAGATTGATATTAAAATAGAAATTTTTATCCTCTTTTGTTTATTAAATTCATCTTCTGATTTTGACAAAAAGAGATTGCCTACCTTTGCACCGAAATATAAAAAATGAAACCGAAAACAATTACCGAAAAAATTAACATACATCCGAGAAATCTTGATAGATTTGGGTATAATTTTGAACAATTGATCAAAGAAAATCCCGAATTAAAAAATTTTGTTGCTGTAAATGAACACAATATAGAAACTATCGATTTTAGTAATCCAGCTGCTGTAAAAGCATTAAACAAAGGATTATTGATCAATCATTACGACATAAAAGATTGGGACATTCCTAAAAACTATCTTTGTCCCCCCATTCCTGGAAGAGCTGATTATATTCATTATCTAGCTGATTTATTAGCTTCAAGCAATAACGGAATCATTCCAGAAGGAGAATCAGTTCAAGGTTTAGATATCGGTATTGGTGCGAATTGTATTTACCCGATAATAGGCAATGCTGCTTACGGCTGGAGTTTTGTCGGTACTGACATTGATGAAAATGCTATTCAAAATTGTAAAAAAATTATTGCTGCAAATCCAAAGTTAATTGACACGGTTAGTTTACAATTACAAACGGAATCCCGTTTTATTTTTAAAAATATAATCACTCCCGAAGACAAATTTACTTTCACTATTTGCAACCCTCCTTTCCATGCTTCGCAGGATGAAGCTACAAAAAGTTCGGTGCGAAAAATAAACAATTTAGAAAACACAAAAACCACAAAACCCGTTTTGAATTTTGGCGGACATAATGCAGAGTTGTGGTGTGAAGGTGGCGAGTTAGGTTTTGTTACACAAATGATTTACGAAAGTGCTAAATATCCAATGCAATGTTTGTGGTTTACTACTTTGGTTTCCAAAAAAGACAATCTTTCCAGTATTTACAAAACGTTAAATAAAGTTAGTGCGGTAGCGGTAAAAACAATTGATATGGCTCAAGGCCAAAAAACAAGCCGGATAGTTGCCTGGACTTTTTTGAGCGAGACCCAACAGAAAGCGTGGAAATTTTAAGCAACATTTTTCATTCTCATTATTATTGCTTGTTCTCAAAAATTATCTACCATAAGATAATTATCATATTTTAAAATAACGAACAAATCTTTTTATTTTTCCTATTAAATAATTCAAAAAATTGATAATATATCAATTAGCATTTTTAGTGATTATTTTATAAAAATTAACGTTATTTTAGTAGTAATTTAGCCGTTACAATCTTAAAAAACCAAAAATGAAAAAATTATTTTTTATTCTAACCTTTCTTTTTTCGGCAGGCTTAACTGCCCAAGAAATGAAAGTTTCAGGAGTCGTAACTGATGAGTCTAATGGTACTTTGCCAGGTACCACTGTACTCCTTAAAGGAACTACCAAGGGCACAACTACAGATGCTGACGGTAAGTTTACAATTACTGCAAAAACAGGGGATGTTTTACAATTTTCATATGTGGGACTGGAAACTAAATCGGTAACCGTAACAGGAATTACATTAAACGTTACTTTGATGGGAAGCGGAGAAACATTACAGGATGTTGTAGTAATAGGTTCCCGTAATCCTACAAGAACGGTCACAGAATCTGCTGTACCAATTGATGTGATCAGCATGAAAGAAATTGCTTCACAAGGACCACAAGTTAACTTAAATCAAATTTTGAATATGGTTGCACCATCGTTTACATCAAATACTACGACTGTAGCTGATGGAACGGATCACATTGACCCTGCGCAACTAAGAGGTTTAGGTCCAGATCAAGTATTGGTATTGGTTAACGGAAAAAGAAGGCATACTTCTTCTTTAGTAAATATTAATGGTTCCCCTGGAAGAGGTTCTGTAGGAACGGACTTAAATGCAATTCCTGCTTTTGCTATCGAAAAAATCGAAGTATTAAGAGATGGAGCTTCCGCACAATATGGTTCTGATGCTATTGCAGGAGTAATCAACATTAATGTAAAGAAAAATACCAATAAATTAGATGTCGCTCTTTTTGGAGGAGGAAATGCTTCAAAAGGAGCTAATGACCACACTGGTGGTATTGACGGTGCTAATTACCAATTAGACTTAAATTATGGAACAGGTCTTGGTAAAGAGAAAAGTTTTATCAATGCAACCGCAAGCTTTCAACTTAGAGATGCAACAAGTAGAGCTAACGATGTCACAGGAAATTTATTAAATGCCTATAATGCGGTTGAACAAAGAGCCACTGCTGCTGGAACTAATATTAATGCTCTTTTCGGGAACATTACCAATACTCCAAATACTGCTCAAATACTTACAACAATAAAGCAATATGCTCCACAAGTAAGCTATTTTACAGCGGCGCAACAAACGGCCATAACCGGAGCTGCCACTATTTCTCAAATGCAAACGGCATTAAATTTTGATGCTACAGCTGGAGAATTAGCGTATAGAGGTCTTGAAAGAAAAGATTTTAATATGAGAGTGGGACAATCTTCTTTGAAAAGCGCGCAATTCTTTTTGAACGCCGCTTACCCAATCAATGATAAATTAGAAGTGTATGCGTTTGGCGGAACTAGCTATAGAACTGGAGAAGCTGCAGGTTTTTACAGAAAACCAAATCAAGCCAGATCATATACCGGTTTATATCCAAACGGATTTTTGCCAGAGATTCATTCTACAATCGGCGATGTATCAGTAGCCGCTGGTCTTAGAGGTCTTTTATTCGAAAATTGGAATTTTGATTTAAGTAATACTTTTGGAAAAAATACTTTTGACTATAATATTGAAAACACGGTTAATGCTTCCTTAAGAGAAAAATCTGCTACTCAGTTTGATGCTGGAGGTTTAGGTTTCTCTCAAAATACTACCAATTTTGATATGAATAGAAAATTTGATGTTATGAAAGGGCTGAACGTTGCGTTTGGTGCTGAATACAGACATGAAAACTTTAATATCACTGCTGGTGAACCAGATTCATATAACCTATACGACATCAATGGAACAGTAGTTACGGGGACAACACCTGCTAATATTAAAGTTACTGATTTTTACGGTGCTAATAGACCAGGTGGAGCACAAGTATTCCCAGGTTTCAGACCCGCAAATGCAATTGACAAGGGACGTAATAGTGTAGCTGTTTATACTGATTTAGAATTAGACCTTACTGACAAATGGTTAGTTAATGGCGCGCTTCGTTTTGAGAATTATTCTGATTTTGGAAATACAACTAATTTCAAAGTGGCATCTCGTTACAAACTGACGAATAATATCAATTTACGTGGGGCCGTTTCAACAGGATTTAGAGCGCCATCGTTACATCAGATCTATTTTAATTCAACAGCGACTCAATTTGTAGGCGGTGTCCCATTTGAAGTTGGAACTTTTAGCAATGATTCTCCAGTTGCAAAAGCTTTAGGAATTCCAACATTAAAACAAGAAGAATCTAAAAGTGCCAGTGTTGGATTTACTGCAAAAATACCTGACGCAAATATTACTTTAACAGCTGATGTCTATGTTGTTAAAATAAATGACAGAGTTGTTCTTACGGATCAATTTACTTCCAATGCTGTTACAAAACCTTATTTTGATGCCGCAGGAGCAACTGCAGCAACTTTCTTTGCGAATGCAATTGACACGGAATCAAAAGGAATTGATGTTGTAATTAGCCATAAAACAAGTTTAGGTGAAGGCTTATCTTTAAAAACTGATTTATCTGGTACTATTTCTAATACAAAAAGAGTCGGTTCAATTCACGCATCACCAATATTAGAAGCAGCAGGCCAAATAAACAAATACTATTCTGAATCCTCAAGAATTTATCTTCAAGAAGCAGTGCCAAGAGTTAAAGCAAATTTAACCAACTCACTTGCTTATAAAAAATTTGATTTCTTCTTGAGAAACGTTTATTTTGGTGAAGTAACTGATCCAAACATAGCTGATGCAAATGGAGACGGAACTATCAATGCAATTGTTGTAAATGGAAAAGTAGTTGAAAACGAGCACCCAGTATGGGCTGCAAAAATCATTACTGATTTGTCAGTAGGATTTAAAATTACTACTGCAACAAAAATTGTTGTAGGAGCAAATAATATTTTTGATATTTTTCCAACTTTCAATTTAGGACCTCAAACAATTGCAAAAAGAGCTTCTGGAATTGATGCAAATGGAGCTGTAACTTATTCCCCAACTACTTCTTCAAATAATTACATTGATTTATCTAATGCAAATCAATTTGTATATTCAAGAAACACATCTCAATTTGGTCAAAACGGTCGTTTTGTTTTTGCCAGATTAAGCTTCAGTTTCTAGAAAAACATCTTTTATATAAAGGAAAGCCATCAACAAAAAGTTGATGGCTTTTTTTTGGCTTAAACTTAGGTAAAAAAAGAATCCAAACGTTGTACCTTTGTTCCTCTAAACCTTTGTCCTTGTTTTAAATGAATTTCCAAGTAGTATCTGATTACCAGCCGAAGGGCGACCAACCTCAAGCGATTGAAAAATTGACTCAAGGGATTATTGATGGTGATAAATTCCAAACACTTTTAGGAGTTACCGGATCTGGAAAAACATTTACCGTTGCCAATGTGATTCAGGAGGTGCAAAGACCAACATTAGTTTTAGCACACAACAAAACGTTGGCAGCACAATTATATTCGGAATTCAAACAATTCTTCCCGAATAATGCTGTGGAATATTTCGTTTCTTATTACGATTATTACCAGCCCGAAGCTTTTATGCCCGTAACCGGTGTTTTTATTGAGAAAGACTTATCCATCAACGAAGAACTGGAAAAAATGCGAATGTCAACCACTGCTTCGTTGCTTTCCGGACGAAGAGATATTTTAGTAGTGGCATCAGTTTCGTGTTTGTATGGTATTGGAAATCCTGTTGAATTTCAGAAAAACTTAATTCCGATTGAGAAAGGACAAATTATTTCTAGAACCAAATTATTGCATCAACTGGTGCAAAGTTTATATTCCAGAACAGAAGCCGATTTTAACCCTGGAAGTTTCAGAATAAAAGGAGATACAGTAGATATTTATCCCAGTTATGCAGATGAGGCATTTCGAGTTCATTTCTTTGGTGATGAAATCGAAGAAATTGAAAGTTTCGACCCAAAGAATTCTAAAGTCCTTGAAAAATTTGATAAACTAACGATTTATCCAGCCAATATGTTTGTGACTTCCCCAGATGTACTGCAAGGTGCCATTTGGGAAATTCAACAGGATTTGATAAAACAAGTTGATTATTTCAAGGAAATTGGCAAACATCTCGAAGCAAAACGATTAGAAGAACGAACCAATTTTGATTTGGAAATGATTCGTGAACTTGGTTATTGTTCCGGAATTGAAAATTATTCCCGTTATCTTGATGGACGTTTACCCGGAACCAGACCTTTCTGTTTATTGGATTATTTTCCAAAAGATTACTTAATGGTTGTCGATGAAAGCCACGTCACACTGTCACAGGTCAGCGCCATGTATGGCGGAGACAGAAGCCGAAAAGAAAATTTAGTGGAATATGGTTTTAGACTTCCGGCAGCAATGGACAATCGCCCTTTGAAGTTTGAAGAATTTGAAGCCATGCAAAACCAGGTGATTTATGTTTCGGCAACACCAGCTGATTATGAATTGCAAAAAACAGAGGGCGTTGTTGTAGAACAAGTAATTCGTCCTACTGGATTATTGGATCCCATAATTGAAATCAGACCAAGTTTAAACCAAATCGATGATTTAATTGAAGAAATTCAAGTTCGAGCCGAAATTGATGAACGTGTTTTAGTGACTACTTTAACCAAAAGAATGGCGGAAGAATTGGCCAAATATTTGACTAAGGTCAATATTCGTTGCCGTTATATTCACTCTGAAGTAGATACTTTGGAACGAATAGAGATCATGCAAGATTTGCGAAAAGGAATTTTTGATGTATTAATTGGCGTGAATTTACTTCGGGAAGGTTTGGATTTACCAGAAGTTTCATTGGTGGCAATTTTAGATGCAGACAAAGAAGGTTTTTTACGAAGTCATCGTTCGCTTACGCAAACAATTGGTCGTGCAGCAAGAAACTTGAACGGAAAAGCGATAATGTATGCTGATAAAATTACCAATAGCATGCAAAAAACCATTGATGAAACTAATTATCGCAGAACCAAGCAAATTAATTATAATACTATAAATAATTTGGTACCTCAAGCCTTAAATAAAAAAATCGAGAGCGCGTTTACCAAAAATCCTCTTGCGGATTATGAATTAGGTTACGCTTTGAATAGTGCCGCAGAACCTGAAAATTTATATCTATCGAAATCTGAGATTGAAAAAACTATCAGAGAAAAACGAAAATCAATGGAAAAAGCTGCCAAAGAATTGGATTTTATGCAGGCAGCAAAACTACGTGATGACATTAAGAGATTACAGGAACAATTGACTTAGTTTTGCTGCTCTTGAAAAACATTCAATAAAATCTCTCCATCAATAATTGCATTTGGTGCTTGCTTCATCAACTTAAGAATCCGTTTTGTAGCTATTGGATTTAATCCCATATCGACTGCTATTTGCTGAATAGCAGTTTCTTCTTTTTTATGCAAAATATGGTCCGCGTGCATCAATAAAGCCAAACGATAAAATTGTTGAATGCGTTGAAACTCTGTTTTAATTACTAGTTTAGGAAGTTCTTGGTGAAATAAATCCTTGAAAACGTCTTTTTCAATATTCAATTCATTAGCTACTATGTACAAAAAATCATATTCTCTTTTGTGCAAATGTCCGTCAACAGTAGAAAACGCAATCATTTCTAAAAGTAAACTTCTTTTTTCTTCGTAAGTATTCATCAAATTATTATTTTTAGCTAAAATATTGTTTTTAAATTAAATCACAAATTAATGATTCGAATACTTACATTACTAATCCTTTTCTTTTTAATATCTACCAATATAATAGCTCAGGAGAGTACTGCTTCAAAACAAGTTTCTACTTTTAGTATTGATGCACCCCAACTTCAAACTTCTAAGAAAATTTGGATTTATTTACCGAAAAATTATTCGACCTCAAAAAAGAAATTTTCAGTAATCTATATGCACGATGCCCAAAATTTATTCGATGAAAAAACTTCCTATTCGGGTGAATGGAATGTCGATGAAAAACTGGACAGCTTAAAAGCACAAGTTATTGTAGTAGGAATTGAACATGGAAATGAAAAACGTTTAGCAGAATTAACTCCCTATAAAAATGAAAAATATGGCGGCGGAAAAGCGGATAATTATTTACAATTTATTGTTAAAACGCTAAAGCCGCAAATTGACAAAACCTACAGAACCAAAACCAAAAAGAAAAACACCATTATTATGGGAAGTTCTTTAGGAGGTTTGACTTCCTTTTATGCCACTTTAAAATATCCCGAAGTGTTTGGTAAAGCAGGTGTTTTCTCGCCCGCTTTTTGGATTAACCGCAAGGAAATTTTTGAATTAGAAGAAAAAAATAAAAAACAAAAAACGAAATATTATTTCCTTTGTGGAGATAAAGAAGGAGATGATGATTCTATGGTTAGCGACCTCAATAAAATGGAATATATCATTAATAGTAAGAGATGTTATTGCCTTAATTTAAACGAAAAGAAAATTGTAAAAGGAGGACAACACAATGAAAAGTTATGGCGCGATGGTTTTGTAAAAGCAATTTTATGGCTCGGCTATTAAATACTTATTCATTTAAAGAAAAATACATTGATTTAAAATTTTAAAATCCCATTCAAATGGAACTAATCTTGAGAGAATACAACCTCAAATTAAAACATACATTTACGATTTCAAGAAAATCTATAGACTTTCAGCCGTCTATAATTGTTGAATTAAAAAATGACGGTTTTTCAGGTTTTGGCGAAGCAACTTCTAATCCCTATTACAAGACAACGGTTCCAGTGATGATGCAGGATTTAGAGAAAATCCGCAGCATCATCGAAAACACTACAGATGAAACTCCGGAAGAATTTTGGGCAAAAATTCACCCGCATTTAAAAGAAGATATGTTTGCTTTGTGCGCTTTGGATATGGCGTATACTGATTTATACGCGCGCAAAAAAGGAAAGAAATTATACGAGTTATGGAATTATACCACAGACAAAAATCCATTAACTGATTATACAATTGGAATTGGATCTATAGAGAAAATGGTTTCTAAAATGAAGGAATTGCCTTGGCCAATTTATAAAATAAAACTGGGTACCAAAGAAGATATTGCCATTGTTAAAGAGCTTCGAAAACATACCAATGCTATTTTTAGAATCGACGCTAATTGTGGTTGGGGAGTTGAAGAAACTATTAATAATGCAATTGAGTTAAAAAAATTGGGAGTAGAATTCTTGGAACAACCTATGAAAGCGGACAATTGGGAAGGACACAAGGAAGTTTACAAACACTCTGTTTTACCAATTATAGCTGACGAAAGTTGTATTATTGAAGAAGACGTGGCCAAATGTCACAAGCATTTTCATGGAGTGAATGTCAAATTAATGAAATGTGGCGGATTAACTCCCGGAAGACGAATGATCGAGGAAGCAAAGAAATTCGGTTTGAAAACAATGGTGGGTTGCATGACCGAATCAACTGTAGGGATTTCTGCGATTGCTCATTTATTACCCCAATTAGATTATGTAGATATGGACGGCGCATTACTTTTAGCAGAAGATATTGCAACTGGAGTTATAATTGATTATGGTAAAATAACCTATTCTGAACTAAATGGTACCGGTGTAACTTTAATTAAGGTCCTTTGAAAGTGCACCAATTCTAAATCTAAAAATGTGGTCTAATTGCTTTTAAACCGTACCTTTGTAAAAAATTAGAATATGATGACAAATAACGATATCTTTAAAAAACTTCGTGTAGCTTTAATGTTACGTGATGATCAAATAGTTGAAATATTAGAATTAGTAGATTTTAGAATCACTAAATCAGAATTAGGTGCTTTTTTCCGTGATGAAAAACATGAAAACTATATGGAATGTGGTGACCAGGTGTTGCGTAACTTCCTAAATGCTTTGGTAATTCACTTGCGTGGAACGAAAGAAAATCCAAAAAACCCAAATGATGTTTTAGCCAAACACAAAGCTCAAATTCCTGCAAAAGAAGGATCTAAAGACAGACCCGAATTTAAGGCAAAACCAAGAGACGAAGAAAAATCAAGAGGTGATGAAGCACCTTCAAAATCAAGACCTGCAGCTAAAAAACCGTTCAAAAAACAATTTTCAAAGGGAGCTCCAAAAGTTCAGGTTGTAGAAAAAGTAAAATTCAACTTCGGTAAAAATAAAAAATCATAACAGTGAAAACAGCTTTGATTATTGGAAGCACCGGTTTAATAGGTTCAGAACTATTGAATTTACTTTTAGATAGCAATGATTATCTAAAAGTGATCACTTTTGTAAAAAGAGATGCAGGAATAAAGCATCCAAAATTAACGCAACACATCATTGATTTTGACAAGCCGGAAACCTTTAAAGATTTAGTTATTGGCGATGATTTCTTTTGTACCATTGGCACAACAATCAAAAAAGCAGGAAGTAAAGAAGATTTTAGAAAAGTAGATTTTGGATATCCAAAACAGTTTGCCGCTTTTGCTTTGCTAAATAAAGTCAAACAATTCTTGATTATTTCATCTCTTGGTGCTCATGCAAATTCCGGAAATTTCTATTTGAAAACAAAAGGAGAAATTCAAGATTTTCTTAAGGATTGTAATTTTGAAAGCGTTGCAATATTACAACCTTCCCTTCTTTTGGGAAACCGAAATGAATTTAGATTAGGAGAAAAAGTAGGTGCCTTTTTTATGAAAACACTTTCCTTCTTATTTCTTGGAAACTTAAAAAAATACAAACCTATCGAAAGCAAAATAGTGGCCAAAGCACTTTTGAAAATTGCTCAAACAAACAATAAAGGTTTTAAAATTTATGAATCAGATGTGATTCAAGAAATTGGAAACTAATACAATATCAAAATCCTGAATGAGAGTTCAGGATTTTTTATATAATATTTTGTCATAAAAACTTTAAGAACTACAGCTTAACATAGAACACCCTACTTTATCTCTGGCCCAATCGGGTCTTTTGGCAAACCATTTTTGCGAATTCGGTTGTTCGTCGTACGGATTTTTAAGCATCTCAAATAATTCGTTTAGCAAAGCATAGTCACCCTTATCCGCGTCATCAATACACAATTGCGCCATATAATTTCGTAATACATATTTTGGATTCACTTGATCCATTTGCTCTTTTCTTTCAGAATTTGAATGAGCTTCTTCATTGATTCGAATGGTGTACATCTCAAACCAATCGTGCCAACCTTTCAAGATAGTTTCATCCAAATCCTTTTCGTTATAAAAAGCGTCTTTTATGGAATTGAAAGCGGTTAGTATGGTATTATTTTTAGTAACATTACTCAAGTTTCTAAAGAAAATGGTCATGTCTGTTTCTACCTTTTCAAGTAATTGAGTTAAACTCTGAATCAAAACTACATCTTGTTCTTTTTTGATTTGGAAACCGAGTTTGTTTTGCATCATATTCAAATACTGTTTTTCGTAATCAATGCTAAAAGTATCTAAAATAGCTTCAAGCGGTTTTGCATCTTCAATCAATGGATACAAAGAATTGGCCAATTGATACAAATTCCATAACGCAATTTCAGGTTGATTGCCAAAACGGTATCTTTTATGTTGGCTATCCGTTGTATTAGGCGTCCAACCGGAATTGTAGTCTTCCAACCAACCGTAAGGTCCATAATCAATGGTGATGCCGTGAATAGACATATTATCAGTATTCATAACTCCATGAACAAAACCTACGCGTTGCCAGTGTACAATCATGTTCAGCGTAGTTTGGGTAACTTCTTGAAAAAAAGCAAGATATTTTTCGACACCTTCTATTTTAATATGAGGAAAATGATGTTTGATGGTGAAATCTGTCAATAATTTGAGATTAACATGATCTTGTCGGGAAGCAAATAATTCGAAACTTCCAAAACGGATAAAAGATGGAGCCACTCTACAAACAATGGCGCCTTTTTCATAGGCCGGATTTCCATTGTACATTACATCACGCAATACTTGATCTCCAGAAAGCATTAGCGAAAGCGAGCGTGTTGTTGGAACATCCAAATAATGCATCGCTTCAGCACATAAATGCTCCCGGATGGAAGAACGCAAAACCGCAAAACCATCTGCTGTACGCGAATATGGTGTTGGCCCTGCTCCTTTTAGCTGCAATGTTAATGTCTTAATTTCATTAACAACTTCAGTAAGATTAATGGCACGACCATCTCCTAATTGTCCTGCCCAATTTCCAAATTGATGTCCGGCATAATTCAAAGCATACGGTTTCGTGCCTGAATAAACGGTACTTCCTGAAAAAGTATTTAAAAAATCAGCTGAAAGTAAATCTTCTTGAGAAAGACTAATAGCATTCGCCACTTCGGTTGAAGCATGAATTAGCGAAGGATTTGAAGGTTTTTTTGGCAACACATACGAATAACAAGCTTGATGAACCTGTCTTGGAACATTGATTTCATTGGAATCCGCAGGCAATTCAGTCGTGAAATTATTTTGAATATGGAGTTTCATTTGGTAACAGATTAATATGAACTAGAAATACTTAATGTTAGAATAATGTAAAGGTATTGGATACGCTACACATAAATGAATTCTTATAATAACTTTATTTTATAACCAAAGTAATTTTATTTATAAACAGAAAAAACTTACTATACTATATTGATCAGCATATAAATTTATAACAAAAAAAATCCTGTTCGCCGTAGCAAACAGGATTTTATATATATAACTATTTTCTAATTAAGAAAGTGCTGCTTTAACTTGATCAGCTGCCTCTTGAAATTCAACAGCAGATAAAATTGGCATTCCTGAATTATCAATTAATTCTTTTGCGATAGCTGCATTTGTACCTTGTAAACGAACAATGATTGGTACTTTAATTGCATCACCCATATTTTTGTAAGCATCAACAACTCCTTGAGCCACGCGGTCACAACGAACGATTCCACCAAAAATATTAATCAAAATTGCTTTTACGTTAGGATCTTTTAAGATAATACGGAAAGCAGTTTCAACACGTTTTGCATCAGCAGTTCCACCTACGTCAAGGAAGTTAGCAGGCTCAAAACCAGCATATTTAATTAAATCCATTGTTGCCATTGCTAAACCAGCTCCGTTCACCATACATCCTACTGTACCGTCAAGATCTACATAGTTTAATCCTACTTCTTTTGCTTCCACCTCGATTGGGTTCTCCTCACGAATGTCACGCATATCAGCATATTTCTTTTGTCTGTATAAAGCATTATCATCGATATTTACTTTAGCATCTACAGCCATAATTTTATTATCAGATGTTTTTAAAACCGGATTGATTTCAAACATCGAAGCGTCTGATCCAATATATGCATTATATAAAGAATCAATAAATTTTACCATTTCTTTAAAAGCATTTCCTGAAAGGCCTAAGTTAAAAGCAATTCTTCTTGCTTGAAAACCTTGCAATCCAACAGAAGGATCAATTTCTTCCGTAAAAATCAAATGAGGAGTGTGTTCCGCAACTTCTTCAATATCCATTCCACCTTCAGTAGAATACATAATCATGTTACGACCTGTAGCTCTATTCAATAAAACAGAAACATAAAATTCTGAAGTTTCACTTTCGCCAGGATAATATACATCTTCCGCGATTAAAACTTTGTGTACTTTTTTACCTTCAGCAGAAGTTTGAGGTGTAATCAATTGCATTCCGATGATTTGCTCTGAAATCTCTTCAACTTGTTGTAAATTTTTGGCAAGTTTCACTCCACCACCTTTTCCACGTCCACCTGCATGAACTTGGGCTTTTACAACATACCAACTTGTACCCGTTTCGGCAGTTAATTGTTTTGCAGCAGCAACAGCTTCTACTGGGCTATTAGCAACGATTCCGCGTTGAATGCGAACTCCGTAGCTAGCTAAAATCTCTTTTCCTTGATATTCGTGTATGTTCATAATATAGAATTTGTCTGGCTTCTGAATTTCTTTCAGAATAAAAGTGCCACAAAAATAGCAAAATTAAACAGAACTGTTATTTTTTTTTCAATTTAATATGCAACATTTAGTATGTTTATTTTACACTAGCCCAACCTTGGATTAAAAAAATAAAATTTAAAATTTGTGCGCTAATTTGTTATAAAACTTTTAAAGAAATAGGAAGTAAACTATTTCTTTCAAAATAACAAGCGTTAATGCTTTTTGTGGGTTCCCTTTTTATCAATAAATCATTTCGGAAGTGTTATAATATCGTTATTACGATTTATTAAAGTGTTTTCTGTTATTCCTGTAAAAATAGACCTGTTTTGGCATTTACACCCATTATATGCTAACAAATATTTAATTTTGTAAAAAAATATTTAGCATGAAAGTTAAAGAACAAGGCCTTTATTTGCCCGAATTTGAACACGACAATTGCGGCGCAGGATTTATTTGCAATTTAAATGGAATTAAGTCCAATGACATTATACACAAAGCATTAGATATTTTAATAAAATTAGAGCATCGTGGAGCTGTGAGTGCTGATGGTAGAACTGGAGATGGAGCAGGAATTTTATTTGATATTCCTCATGCTTTTTTTAAAAAAGTTTGTGATTTTGAAATCCCAGAAGTAAGACAATATGCAGTAGGAATGGTTTTTATGCCAAAAAGTACAAACCAAGTAGCTTTTTGCAAAACAACTTTTGAAACTTCTATACAAGATCAAAATTTAGAAATATTAGGATGGAGAGATGTTCCTGTAGATGCTACTAATTTAGGGCAAATTGCAGGGGAGAAAGAACCAACAGTTAAACAAGTCTTTGTTGGCAAAAATGGATTAGATCTTACGGAACAACAGTTCAATGCCAAAATGTTTGCTGCCAGAAAAATTGCAGAACACGCTATTGGAAATTCAAGAATTTCAGAAAGCCACATGTTCTATTTTTCCAGTTTTTCTACAACCACAATAATATATAAAGGTTTGTTGATGCCGGAAGACATCAGCAGATACTATACTGATTTATTAGATGATGACTTAGTGACCAGACTGGCTTTAGTTCACCAACGATTTTCGACGAATACCTTTCCTTCATGGGAATTGGCTCAGCCCTTCCGATATATGTGTCACAATGGAGAAATAAATACGCTTCGTGGTAACATCAGCAGAATGCGTGCTCGTGAAGAGTTGATGAAAAGCGATGTTTTTGGTGACGATATCAAAAAACTGTTTCCTATTATATTAGAAGGTAAATCAGATTCAGCTTCGATGGACATGGTAATCGAATTGTTATTAATGACTGGACGTTCCTTACCCGAAGCGATGATGATGGTTGTCCCTGAAGCTTGGGAAAAACACCAAACCATGTCGGAAGATAAAAAAGCATTTTACGAATATAATGCTTGCATCATGGAACCTTGGGATGGGCCCGCTTCTATTCCGTTTACAGATGGAAATGTTATTGGTGCTTTATTAGACAGGAATGGTTTGAGGCCTTCTCGTTATACATTGACAAAAAGTGGTTTCGTTATCATGTCTTCAGAAATTGGTGTTCTTGACATCAAACCAGAAGATGTGATTAAACATGGTCGTTTAGAACCCGGAAAAATGTTTTTGGTGGACATGAACGAAGGTAGAATCATTGAAGATGATGAGATAAAAAATGCTGTCGCAACGAAACGTCCATATAAAAAATGGTTAGACGAAAATTTATTGCAATTATCTCAAATTCCTTATACTGATAATGCAATTCCAATAGAGAATGTCGATTTTGAAACGAGACAGCGCTTATTTGGTTATACCATAGAAGATTTAAAAACAATCATAAACCCAATGGGGATTCAAGGTGTTGAACCTTTGAGCTCTATGGGTAATGATACGCCACTAGCCGTTTTATCTGATCAGCCACAACTTTTGTACAACTACTTCAAACAATTGTTTGCTCAGGTTACTAATCCGCCATTGGATGGTATTCGTGAAGAAATTATTACTGATATTAGTTTAGCAATTGGTGGCGATTATAACATTTTTGATATTGTTCCAAAACATTGCAAGAAATTAAAAATTCAAAATCCGGTTATTTCAAATGAGGATTTGGATAAAGTACGAAATATCAATCATACTGATTTCAAATCGGTGACGATTTCTACTTTATACGATATCGAAAAAGGGGTAAATGGTTTAGAACGAGCGTTGGAAAGAGCGGTTCAAGCTACTTTTAAAGCAGTTTCAGAAGGTTGTAATATCGTAATCATTTCTGATAGAGGCGTGAGTGAAAAAATGGCTCCAATACCAATGTTATTAGCTTGTTCTTACATTCATCATTCACTTAA
This sequence comes from Flavobacterium urumqiense, assembly GCF_900108015.1. Classification (GTDB taxonomy): domain Bacteria; phylum Bacteroidota; class Bacteroidia; order Flavobacteriales; family Flavobacteriaceae; genus Flavobacterium; species Flavobacterium urumqiense. The sequence continues at coordinate 191,376 of NZ_FNVP01000006.1, forward strand.
TATTTTAAAAGTTCGTTCGAAATTTGGAATTATAATTGAATCTGCGGAACCACGTGAACCACATCATTTTGCCTTACTGTTTGGTTACGGCGCAAGCGCAATAAACCCTTACATGGTAAATGAAATCATTCATAACCAAGTTAACCAAGGTTTTATTACTAATGTAAAAGCGGATTATGCTATTAAAAATTACAATAAAGCTATTGCAAAAGGGATTCTGAAAATCATGAACAAGATCGGTATCTCTACTTTACATTCGTACAGAGCGGCACAAATTTTTGAAATTTTAGGATTAAATAAAACATTCACTTCGAAATATTTCCCTTATACACCTTCCAGAATTGAAGGGATTGGTCTAATGGAAGTGGAAAAAGAAATCAAAAAAAGATACCAAAAAGCTTTTCCAGATTCAAAAGTGGCTAATTTATTGTCGCTTGAAATTGGAGGAATCTACAGATGGAGAAGAACTGGTGAAAAACACATGTTTAACCCAACGACGATTTCTAAATTACAACAAGCTGTGCGATTAAACAGTCCGGAAAGTTATAAGGAATATGCAAATATGGTCAATGACCAAAGCAAAAATCTAATGACTATTAGAGGTTTATTTGAATTCAATAATTTGGATCCAATTTCTATTGACGAAGTAGAACCTTGGACAGAAATTGTAAAAAAATTCAAAACCGGAGCGATGTCTTATGGATCTATCAGTCAGGAAGCCCACGAAAACTTGGCAATTGCCATGAATAGAATTGGCGGAAAAAGTAATTCTGGAGAAGGTGGAGAAGATCCTAAACGTTTCCAAAAAGACTTAAATGGTGATTCCAGAAATAGTGCTATCAAGCAAGTTGCTTCAGGAAGATTTGGAGTGTCTATCAACTATTTGACAAATGCCAAAGAGATTCAGATAAAAATGGCTCAAGGTGCAAAACCGGGTGAAGGAGGACAGTTACCAGGTGAAAAAGTAGTGCCTTGGATTGCTGAAGTAAGAAATTCAACGCCTTATGTTGGATTAATTTCTCCACCGCCACACCACGATATTTATTCTATTGAAGATTTATCACAGTTAATTTTTGATTTAAAAAATGCCAATCGTGAAGCGAGAATTAATGTGAAATTAGTTTCTGAAGTCGGTGTTGGAACAATCGCTGCCGGTGTTGCTAAAGCAAAAGCCGATGTAATCTTGATTTCTGGATACGACGGTGGAACCGGAGCTGCACCATTAACATCTTTACAACATACCGGTATTCCTTGGGAACTTGGTTTAGCAGAAGCGCAACAAACATTAATATTAAATGATTTAAGAAGTCGCGTAGTTTTAGAATGTGACGGGCAATTGAAAACAGGACGTGATGTAGCCATTGCTGCTTTACTTGGTGCTGAAGAATTTGGTTTTGCAACCGCGCCTTTAGTAGCGTCCGGCTGTATAATGATGAGAGCGTGTCACTTGAACACCTGTCCAGTTGGTATTGCAACACAAGATCCCGAATTGAGAAAAAATTTCAAAGGAACGCCGGAACACATCATCAACTTTATGTATTTTATTGCTGAGGAGTTGAGAGAAATCATGGCACAATTAGGATTCCGAACATTAAAAGAAATGGTCGGACAATCGCAAAAATTGAATGTCAATAAAGCCATCAAACATTATAAAGCAAGTGGATTAGATTTGTCTTCCATTTTATACAAACCAGAAAAAGCTAAAGTGGTTCCAAACCACAATACCATCTCACAAGACCATGCACTGGAGCACGTACTTGATTTTGATATTATTAAAGCAGCTATTCCTTCTATTTATAGAAAAGAAAGAACCAGAGTTACTTTTAAAATTAAAAATACTGATCGTTCCGTTGGAGCTATATTAAGTAATGAGATTTCTAAAATATATGGTGCTCAAGGCTTGCCTGAAGACACGATATTAGTTGATTTTGAGGGCTCAGCCGGACAAAGTTTTGGTGCTTTTGCAACCAATGGTTTATCCTTTAAAATACATGGAAACTGTAATGATTATTTAGGAAAAGGCCTTTCTGGAGCTAAATTAATTATTAAAGTACCACCATCTGCCACTTTCAAGCCAGAGGAAAATATTATCATTGGTAACGTTGCACTTTATGGAGCAATTACTGGTGAAGCATACATAAATGGAATGGCAGGTGAACGTTTTTGTGTGAGAAATTCTGGAGCAACAGCAGTTGTTGAAGGAATTGGAGATCATGGATGTGAGTACATGACTGGAGGAACTGTTGTAGTTCTAGGAAAAACAGGAAGAAATTTTGCTGCAGGAATGAGCGGTGGTATTGCCTATGTTTTTGATCCAAATAAAAAATTCGACGCCACCTTATGTAATATGGAAATGGTCGCTTTTGATATATTCGAAGAAGATGATTTTACTAAATTGAGACGCTTGATAAAAAATCATTCTATGTATACCAATAGCCCTTTGGCAAAAAGGATTTTAGAAGATTGGGAAAATCAACGCCACTTTTTTATTAAAGTAATGCCGACTGATTACAAAAAAGCATTGCAGAGATTGTCACAAGAAAAAAAAATTGAAGAACTAATAGCACTATAGTTATGGGAAAGATAGGTGGATTTAAAGAATATAATAGAACTGACGAAAGTAATATAGTTGTAGAAGAACGTGTATCAAATTATAAGGAGTTTACAATTGCTTTAGATAAAGATAAAATAAAAGAACAAGGATCCAGATGTATGGATTGTGGTATTCCTTTTTGTCACAGTGCCTGTCCATTAGGAAATTTAATTCCTGATTTTAATGACATGGTGCATCAGGAAGAATGGCAAAGTGCATTGGAAATTTTGCAATCAACCAATAATTTTCCAGAGTTTACAGGAAGATTATGCCCTGCTCCATGCGAAAAATCATGTGTTTTAGGTATAATCAGTGAACCAGTAGCTATTGAAAATATTGAAAAAAATATTATCGAAAGAGGTTTTGCAGAGGGATGGATAAAACCACAACCACCCGAAGTTAGAACAGGGAAAACAGTCGCTGTAATAGGTTCCGGTCCTGCTGGATTAGCAGCTGCACAACAATTAAATCGCGCGGGACATACCATTACTGTTTTTGAAAGAGACAATGCAATAGGAGGTTTATTACGTTATGGAATTCCAAATTTCAAATTAGAAAAAGGGATTATAGACAGACGCGTTAAAGTACTGGAAGCCGAAGGAATTACTTTTAAAACTAATGTAAATGTTGGCGTAAATTATAGTGTTGAAGAATTGAATTCTTTTGACTCAATCGTATTGTGTGGTGGTGCAACGGAAAGAAGGAGCTTACCAACAAAAGGAATTGAAAGCAAAGGCGTTGTTCAGGCAATGGACTTTTTAACACAACAAACTAAAGTAATATACGGAGAATCAATTCCGGATCAAATCAAAGCAACTGGTAAAGATGTTATCGTTATTGGTGGTGGAGATACAGGTTCAGATTGTGTTGGGACCTCAAACAGACACGGTGCTAAATCGGTAACTAATTTTGAGATTTTACCAAAACCACCAGTCGGAAGAAGCGAAACCACTCCTTGGCCTTTTTGGCCATTACAATTAAAAACGTCCTCTTCTCATGAGGAAGGTTGTAATAGAAATTGGCTGATTAATACCAAAGAATTCATTTCAAATGAAAAAGGGGAATTAACAGGATTAAAAACGGTTGAAGTAGCCTGGAAAATGACAGCAGGACAAAGACCTGAACTGATTGAAAAAGAAGGATCCGAAAAAATATGGCCTTGTGATTTAGCTTTATTAGCTCTTGGATTTACTGGTCCTGAAAAAACATTAAGTGATCAATTAGGATTGGAAGTAGACTTTAGAAGCAATTACAAAGCAAATAATTATCAAACAAATGTTCCTCATATATTTACTGCTGGCGACATGAGAAGAGGACAATCTCTAATTGTTTGGGCAATATCTGAAGGTCGTGAAGCCGCCAGAGAAGTAGATAATTATTTGATGGGATTTACTAATTTGCCAACTAAAGGTAATGGTGATTTACCTAGTTTATAATAAAAAACAGTTTTTTACAGTCCCTTGATAAAAATATTTATCAAGGGATTTTTACTTAAATAAAAGTTGCAAATAATAAATAAATGAGACTAGTTGTTATAATAACAACATTTTGTTACAATTTGTTATATTCAATGTTTTTATTTGCTTGTGTTGATAAAGAATAATAAATTTGCATAAAAATAGAATCAAAATGCAATCAAAAGACTTACTACAATTAGCGGAACAATTCGGAAATCCATTATACGTTTATGATGCCGAAAAAATACAATCTCAATATAACAGATTATCAAAAGCTTTTTCTAAGGTTAATAAGTTGCGCATTAATTACGCGATGAAGGCTTTGTCAAATGTCGCTATACTTCAATTACTAAAAGAAATGGGGTCTGGTTTAGACACTGTATCTATTCAAGAAGTAATGTTGGGACTTCATGCCGGTTATGAGCCAGAAAAGATATTTTACACTCCAAATGGAGTCTCCTTAGAAGAAATTGAAGAAGTTAATGCCATGGGAGTTCAAATAAATATTGACAATTTGTCAATATTAGAACAGTTCGGAACAAAATATCCAGACGTTCCTGTATGCATTAGAATAAATCCACATGTAATGGCAGGTGGAAATGCTAATATATCTGTTGGTCATATCGATAGTAAATTTGGGATTTCTGTTCATCAATTACCGCATTTAGTTCGCATTGTTGAAAATACAAAAATGAATATTGTAGGGATACACATGCATACTGGTTCTGATATTCTTGACATCGAAGTGTTTTTATATGCTGCAGAAATATTATTCGACGCTGCAAAAAACTTTAAAAATCTAGAATTTTTAGACTTTGGAAGTGGATTTAAAGTACCGTATAAAAAAGATGACATAGAAACCGATATTGAAGAATTAGGTAAAAAACTTTCAAAAAGATTCAATGCCTTTTGTGTCGAATACGGTAAAGAATTAACATTAATATTTGAACCTGGGAAATTTTTAGTGAGCGAAGCTGGTTTCTTTTTAGCAAAAGTTAATGTAGTAAAACAAACAACATCAACTGTTTTTGCAGGAATCGATAGTGGTTTTAATCACTTAATACGACCAATGTTTTATGGTTCACAACATCATATTGAAAATATTTCACACCCAAAAGGAAAAGAACGATTCTATTCCGTTGTTGGATATATTTGTGAAACGGATACTTTTGCAAATAACAGAAGAATCTCCGAAATAAAAGAAGGTGATATTTTATGTTTTAGAAATGCAGGAGCGTATTGCTTTTCTATGGCATCTAATTATAATTCAAGATACAAACCAGCCGAAGTATTGTGGATGAACGGTGAAGGGCATTTAATCAGAGCACATGAAACCTTTGAAGATTTACTTAAAAATCAAATTCCGTTACCCGTAGCAATACCAACAGTTTAAAATACAAATCCCGCCTCACTTTTAAGGAGACGGGATTTTTTTTGTTCAAAAATAAATAAAACCAATTTTTATTTTTTATCTAAAAGAGTTTCCAACACTTCGGACTCTGTCCCATTTGGAAATGGAATTTTCAACATTTGTGAAAGCGTTGGTGCAATTTGGGTAATGTATTTTTTAGTGTGTAATTCTCCTTTTGGAACTTGCCATCCATAAAAAAGTAAAGGCACATGGGTATCATAACTATTAGGTGAACCATGTGTAGTTCCTGTAGCTTGATATTGCATATAACCTGCTTTATCAAGTATAACAATATCGCCATTTTGTTTAGGATCATAACCCTTAGAAATGAAACTTAAAAAATAATCATCTCCTGATGAAGCTAAAATTTCCTCTTCAGTGTACACTCTTTTAACTTGTTCTTGTGTCATCAAAAAGTCCTTAAAACTTTGTTTCACTTTCGCCAATTCTAATCCTTTCTGTTTGATAATTTCTTTATTGAAAAAAAGATTAAAGTTAGAATAATCTAATATCAAATCTGAACCAAAGGTTTCATTTGAATGTTTTTTTAATGCCTCAACAATGTCTTTCGAAGGAATGTTTTTTACATTGTATTTGTTATCTTTTAAATAATTAGGATTCTCAGCTCCAGCGTGATCAGCAGTCAGAAAAAGCAAGTAATTATCCTTTCCAACGGTTTTATCTAAATAGTTTAAAAACTGAGCAATCGTTTGATCTAACCGTAAATAAGTGTCTTGTAACTCCACAGAACGCGGTCCAAAAGTATGTCCTACATAATCCGTTGAAGAAAAACTAACCGTCAAAAAATCTGTAATATCATCTTTTCCTAATTCTTCTTTTTCTATAGCTTTCATAGCTAATTCTGCCAAAATATCATTACCAAAAGGTGTAGTTCTCAAAACATCTGCTCCTTTTTCTTGATACATCTTACTTAAATCATATGGAAAAACGGGTGCCTTAGCTTTATCTAATTTACCTTCATACGGATTGTCATCAGGAAGACTTTCGTTGTAAGTGGCTATCGGCTTCAATAAATCCCAACCTTTATTAATGTAATTCATGTATCGTTTATCTTCGTTGAATTCCGTCACCCAATTAGGCAATGCTGAACCATAAAAAGTACTTGAAATAAAAGCTCCCGTTTTACTATACCAAAATGCCCAATTAGCAAAATGACCTGCCGGTAAAATAGCACCACGATCTTTTATACTCATACCAATTACCTTACCTTTAAAATTAGTTGCCATACGCAGCTCATCAGTAATTGTGGTACTTAATAAATTTTTAGGAGACATTGCCCCCTCTTTTTCTGTACCGTTACCTAGAATTGAAACAGATGCATCATCCGTACAATACATATCTTTTCCTGTAGCTTTGTTGAACCAATCATTTCCAACTATTCCATGTGTAGATGGCGTAGTTCCTGTATAAATACTAGCATGGCCTGGAGCTGTATAAGTTGGTACATAATTATAATGCATATTGTGAAATGTGTAACCCTTATTCATTAATCTTTTGAAACCATCCGCAGAAAAATCATCTGAAAAACGATATAAATATTCCATCTTCATCTGATCCACTACAATACCGACAACCAATTTTGGTCTCTTTTGAGCTTGCATACTTAAAGCCATAAAAAATGCCAAAAACAAAATAATTCTTTTCATATTATATTTTTTATATAGTTCCCCAAAAATACAATTTTATGTTTAAAAATAGGACGGGACAAAAACTTAAACATAATAAATTAATATTCTCTTAACGCAATTAAAATACGACTTCGAAAAATGTAAGCGCTTAAATTTAAAGGACCTTTCTACTTGCATCATAACAGTGGATATTCTAATTTAGCAAGGAGACAGCGTTAAGATAAAAACGACAACGCAACCTTGGCAGATCTGCTCTTAAGTCTTTTAGGATATTGGATTGTGAACACGATTAGACACCAACTAAAAATAAAAAAAATAAACCACGATTGGAAAGTGGTTTTGAGAATATCCAATACTCAAAAACTAGTTACAACTTCGATTGTCGATGACCAAGAAAACACAATCACCATAAAAAAATGCTGTGAACCAAACTCAAAATTACAAGATAATTTTCATGCTTTAAAATACAAATCAAAACCCTGTAGAATCAAAAAATTTGTGGTCCCCAAACCAGAACATACAAAACCCGAAATGGAGCAAATTAAATACTTGACGGGTTAATTCCTGCAAATGGGTTAAGTATTGACTATATAGACAATGAAAATACAAAACTAAAACAAGAGCTATTCTATAAAAAAAATGGGAATGACTATAATAACAGATGGTAAAGATAGTTTCACGGTTACAAAAGCAAGATTTTAGTCACAAAGACTTACACTAGAAAAAATATACGTCTATTTTAAATATTTAAATCGTGAAAAAATATCATTTACCTTACTTGACACCTATAATTACGCTATGCAAGTTCTAATAAAAAAATAATAGGTTTCCAATTAACCTATCAGTCAATATGTTTTAAAACAAAACGTTCATTTGTAAAACTAGATTCAACTAATTAATGCAACTTTTAGGGTTTAGCATAAATTTTTATCTTTTTATCATCAATCTCAACATCCTTAAACAACCCCCTTTCTTTAGTTTGTTTTTGACCATAAACTTCGTTTACCTCTGGTACAGGCGTCAGACATACATCAAAATTTATCGATTTATTAACCCATTCATCCCGCGTTTCTGTTTTAAATAAATCTTCAAGTTTTTGTTTGTCAAAAACACCGATTATGAGATCCGTATTTTTAGCTGTTTTCCATGATGGCCGGCCCACCATATTGAAAAACGAGTTCCAAAATTTTAGTTCCAAAGCCCCTAAGGCGATCCATTTTTTATCGGCACATTCATATATGTTATAATTGACCATATAGCCGCTTAAAAAAGGCGTTTGCTCGTAATCGGCATTTCCTTGCAACATCCCCTGGGCTATTGCTCCAATGGCGAGTGTGGCGTCATACATGGAAACATCGATATATTGCGCTTTTTGTTGTATACTTTTTGCCAGCAAACCAGTACTGCAGGCAGCAACCAACATAAACGAACCGCCCGCAATATCCGCTACTTGAAATCCGGGAATTACCAGTTTTCCATTTTCATCCCTGTTCATGCTCAACAAACCGGTTTCTGCCATAGAATTTAAATCATGACCTGCAGCGCGTTTTTTATCACCAGTTTGTCCATAACCCGTTACCGAAACATATACTATTTTAGGGTTGATTTTTTTCACCGTTTCAAACGACAGATTAAATCCTTCCATTGCTCCGGGACAAAACTGTTCGACCAATACATCAGCTGTTCTTATCTGTTCCACAATCTGTTGGTAACCTTCCGGGGTTTCATAATCTACCACTATCTGCTTTTTGCAATCATTCAATGTATGAAATAAGGTGGAAACCCCATTAATTTGCGGCCGATAAAAGCAGCAGTAATCCATACGTTTGGAACTCTCAATTTTTATAATCTCGGCACCCATCTGACTCAGCATATGGGTGCCGAGAGGACCGGGCAATAAACGGCTAAAGTCTAAAATTTTATTCCTTGTAATGGCAAAATTTCTTGCATACAAATTAATTTACGTGTTATTAATTGTAAAAAATTATAGACCTTCTAGATTATTTATTTCAATAATCAGTTCTTTTGGGACAGGGATTTTCATTTGGCTTTTGTAATCAAATGGAATTATTTCCTGTGTTTTAATGGCCACTAACTTCCCCATATTTTCACTGTAATAAAATGACTTCAGTATTATCCTATCTGTTTTAATTTCCTCCATTTTGGTTCCAATGTGAATCGTGTCAGGGTAAATCACAGGAACAATATATTTAATCGATTGAAAACCTAAAATGGGAGCGAATTTAATTTGCTTTTTTTCGGGAGAAAATAGCCCAAGGGCAAAAAAATAATCAATCCGGGCCGTTTCACCCCATTTGACATAGACCACATTATTAACGTGTTGCATCGCATCCATATCACCCCATTGTACTTTAATGGTTGAAATGACTTTATATTCTTTTAATAGCTCTTTCATTATTTTAAAATATCTTTAAGCAATCCACGTGCAATTAATATTTTCATGATTTCATTGGTTCCAGCATAGATTCGTGCTACACGATTATCAGCATACATGCGAGCAATCGGGTAATCCCACATATAACCGTAACCTCCAAATAATTGCAAACATTCATCAATAACTTTACAGCACATGTCGGTCGCTGAATATTTAATCATCGAAGCACTTTCCGTTGTTAATTTATCTTCCGTCATTAATTCAATGCACCGATCCAGAAAAGCCTGATGTATTTGCATTTGTGAGGCGCATTCCGCTAATTTAAATTGCGTGTTTTGAAATCCGGCAATAGGTGTTTTAAAAGCAGTACGTTGCGTTGTATAAGTGACCGTGTTTTCGATGGCACCTTCTGCACCCGCAACGGCATAAATACCAACTGTTAGTCGCTCTCGCGCCAATTCTTTCATCATGATTTTAAACCCCATTTTTTCGTCACCAAGTCGGTTTTCCTTTGGCACTTTTACATTATCAAAGAATAACTCTGCGGTATCCTGAGACTTCATTCCAATTTTTTTAAATGGAATTCCTTTATTGAAACCCTCCATTGATGACTCCATAATAAGCAGCGTGACTCCCTCATTTTCGGTTTTGGGATTGGTTTTTACGGCCACAATTGCCATATCACACATAAAGCCGTTAGTAATGAAGGTTTTTTGCCCATTCACTAAATAATGGTCCCCCTTATCTTCTGCCGTTGTGCGAAGTGCTTGCAAATCACTTCCACAATTAGGCTCTGTCATTCCTATAGCGGTAATAAAATCCCCTTTAGCCATTATGGGCAAATACTTTTGCTTTTGTGCCTCAGTTCCATATTTTAAGATATAGGGTGCCACAATATCGGAATGCAAAGAAAAACCGGGACCACTGATTCCTTTTTTGGCTAATTCTTCGATGAACAAAGCATTGAATGTAAAATCTAATCCTGCACCACCATATTGTTCTGGCATATCCAAACACAATAACCCCAATTCTCCGGCTCGCTTCCATATTTCACGACTTACCATTCCATTTTTTTCCCACTCATCTATTTGATCCACAATTTCATTTGCAATGAATTCTTGAATCATTGCTTGCATCATTTTATGTTCTTCTGATGCATAAATCTTACGTTCTAATAATATATTCTGAAGCATTTTGTTTTATTATTTATAGTTTATACTCTTTTAATTCTTGTAGAAAACACGATTCGTTCCAGCTGTTTTTATTCTCTCTTTTAACCTTTCCGGTAGGGCAAATCGTTCTCCATATTTAAGTGCTAATTTTTCGCTGTACAAAGCAAACTCCGGTGCTCCCACATAGTCAATGTACGACATCACACCTCCGGTATGAATGGGGAAACCCAATCCCAAAATGGAACCAACGTCAGCGTCTTTAGCCTCTCGAATTAGGCCTGAGTCTAAACACTTATATGAATCGATGACCATGGCGAATAGCAACCTTTTACCCACTTCCTCTTCATCAAAACTGGCTTGGGGTCGATAAATAGTTGCCCATTCTTTCCAAATTAATTTTTTTTCATTTTTAGGATAATCATAAAAACCTTGACCTTCCTTTTTACCGGTTCTGCGATGAACTTTGATAATGTTAATTAATGTATTTTTCAATTGAATTTCATGCGTGGTTAAATTTGGGTCTTCGCTCATAATTGCCAGCATCAATTGTAAATTAACTTCATCTGAAACAGCTAAAGGCCCCACTGGCATCCCTATTTTTTTTGCCACATTTTCAATAACTGCGGGTGGTACCCCTTCGGTGAGCATTGTAATTCCTTCATTTATATATTTTCCAAATACTCTTGACGTGAAAAATCCTCGACCATCGTTTACTATTATGGGTACTTTTCTAATTGAGGTGACATAGTCAATTGCTGCTGCCAATGTTTTTTCGCTTGTTTCCTTACCTACAATAACTTCCACCAACTGCATTTTTTCCACCGGGGAAAAGAAATGCAATCCTATAAATTTATCCATATTGGTCGATGCTTTGGCAAGTTGCGATATGGGTATCGTTGAAGTATTGGATGCATAAATAACCTCTTTTTTAATCACTTTTTCGGTTTCAAAGGTCACTTGATTTTTAAGTTTTTCGTTTTCAAAAACGGCTTCAATGATCAATTCACAACTGGCCAAATCAGTATCCGAATCAGACGGCTGAATTTTTTCAAGCAACGCCTCTATTTTGCCTTCAGTTGTTAATCCGTTTTCTAGCTTTTTCTGTTCTTGTGCTTTTACATAGTCTTTGCCATTTTGTGCTTTTGACAGACTCACATCTTTTAAAACGACCTCAATACCGGCTTTGGCATTTACATAAGCAATACCTGCCCCCATCATTCCAGCCCCTATAATGCCCACTTTTTTGAAAGAAGCATTGTCGTATCCTTTTGGCTTTGATTTGCCTTTGGCCGCATCGTTAATAAACAAGAAGGAAGCCCTAATTATATTTTTGGTCTCCTTGCTAAATAAGGTATCCACAAAATACCTCGCCTCGATTTCCAACGCTTTATCGATGTTACAAGCAGCGCCGTAATAAATGGCGCTTAACACATTTTTGATATGCGGCAAATTCCCATGCGTTGTTTTATAAACCATCGCATTAGCGACACTAAAAAACTCGCTGATGCCCGAGACTTGTCCTACACCCAATGGGGTTCCTGGAACTTTAAATTTTTTATTATCCCAAGGTTGCTCCGTTGTTCCCTTATTTATTATCCAATTTTTAGCCAAGGAATTGATGTCCTCTTGTGGGGTACAAACCGCATCGACAAGCCCATCTTTCAATGCTTGCTCTGCTGTTAATTTTTTAGATTGTGTGATATATTGAATCGTTTTTTGGGAGCCAATCATTCTCAAAAAGCGTTGTGTCCCTCCTGCTCCAGGAAATAGACCCACTGAACATTCCACTAATCCAATATAGCTTTTGGGATGATTGCTCATAATTCTGTGATGGCAAGCCAATGCGACTTCACAACCACCACCAAGCGCTAGTCCATTTATTGCAGCCACAACCGGCTTGCCGCAGCTTTCCATCTCCCTCAAATTGGTATTGGTCTGCATCAGCATATCAAAACATTCTTCTTTGGATTTGTCATAATTTAAAAACCACTTTAAATCGCCACCGGCTATAAAATCCTTTTTGGCAGAATTAATAACAATCCCTTTTACGGCATCGTCATCTATGGCTCTTTTTATCGTTGAAAAAAACTCCGCCATCGTATATTCATTCATCACGTTAACGGGCGAATCCGCTACATCCCAAGTGACAAAAGCAATTCCGTCATTGTCGACATTATATTTTATATGTTTCCCATTCATATTTTTCTATTTACTTTTTTTAATCGATCATATGCAATTTGCACATCAACATTCGTGTTAGCATCAAATATTCGTTATGCTCATTTCACAATCTAAAGGATAATACTTTTTTAAATACGTTCAATAATAGTTGCTATCCCCATTCCGCCTCCCACACATAAAGTTGCTAAAGCCGTACTTTTATTTTGGCGCTCCACTTCATCCAAAGCGGTTCCTAAAATCATACAACCTGTTGCCCCTAAAGGATGGCCCATGGCAATTGCGCCTCCATTGACATTTACTATATAATGATCTACCTTTAGATGATCCATCAGGCGCAAGGGAACCACTGCAAAAGCTTCGTTAACTTCAAAAATATCTATATCGCCAACGCTCATATTGGCATTTCGCAACGCTTTTTTAGTGGCCGGAATTGGACCTTCAAGCATGATTAGCGGTTCGCTGCCAATTACAGCACCCATTTTTATTATCGCTCGTGGTTTCAAGCCAAGTTTTTCTCCAATTTCTTTGGAACCAATTAACATTAATGATGCGCCATCAACAATTCCAGACGAATTACCGGCATGATGTACGTGATTGATTTTTTGAATCTCTAAGTATTTATCGATGGCCGTTTGGTCAAACAACATTTCCCCCATCTTTTGAAAAACTGGAGATAAGTTGGATAGGATTTGTAAAGTGGTATGTTCCCTAATATATTCATCATGCGCCAAATGGATCAAACCATTGACATCCGTTATGGGGATAATAGATTTATCAAAAAATCCGTTTTGTTGGGCAATGGCTGCCCGTTTTTGTGAAGCTACGGCAAAGCTGTCTACATCGTTTCGAGAATAGCCAAACTTAGTGGCTATCAAATCGGCAGAAATCCCTTGGGGCACAAATTTTCCAAAAGCGGCGTCGGGTTCCATTACCATGCAGAACCATCCAAACCCATAGGTACACGAGACATGGATTCTACACCGCCCGCAATAATTAAATTAGACCATCCTGATTTAATCATGGCAGCCCCTTGATTAATGGCCTCTAAGCCTGATGCGCAATACCGATTTAAAGAAACTGCTGATAAATGGTCTCCATAATTAGAACACTGAGCAGCAACTTTCGCAATATTCCCCCCTTGTTCGCCAATCTGGGTAACACAGCCCACTATTAAATCCTCAACTAAGGTAGTGTCTAAATTATTTCTTTCTTTTAAAGCGCTTAGCAAAGTCGTTAATAATTGAACCGGGCTAACCGGCGCTAAAGAACCGTTACCTTTTCCAATTCCCCTTGGCGTTCTCACTGAGTCATAGATATATGCTTCCATTTTTTACATTTAAAGTTACCATACGGTAACATATATTAAAAAATGTGACCATACGGTAACAAATATAGTTTTATTTATTTAATTTTGAATTATTAATATAAATAATTAAAGTCTTAATATTGCAAATAAACATAAGGCTACATTTTTAATTCCATATGAAACAATACACCGAAGAAACATTTCATTTCGATTTGTCAAATGAAAAAATACAAAGCGCTGTTATTTTTTTAAATAGTGAGGGAGCGTTAACGAATAAAGAGTTTGCCATAAAAGCCTATTTGTATGTTCGTGATACCTGGTCCTATTATCCCTACCGATTTAGTTTAATCAATGAAGATTGGAAAGCCTCGGAATTAATAGCGCATAAAAAGGGTCACTGCATAGACAAAGTAGTAATTTTGATTGCGATTCTAAGAGCGGCCCATATTCCGGCAAGATTGGGATTGGCGAAAGTAAAAAACCACATCGCAGTTGATCATATTGTCGAAAAATTTGGTTCAGATGTTTTGGTCCCGCACGGATACATAGAAATTTATCTGGACCACAAATGGATTAAAGCAACCCCTGCCTTCAATAAGGAATTATGCGAGTTACTGAACGTTCATGTCCTTGAATTTGACGGAGAAACCGACTCTATATTCCAAGAATTTGACCAAACCGGGAATCAAGTTTTCATGGAATATCTGGAGGATTACGGAACTTTTAACGAAGTCCCATTACCATTTATGTTTGAATTAATGAAAGAACATTACCCCAAAATAAAAGAAACAGGAATCACTTTGGGAAGTGTTTTAAACTTAGACAATTTATAATGAAAAAAGACAGAGCTGCAACAGAAGAAAAAATTTACAAATCATTTTTATACATTCTTGAGGAAAAAGGACCACAAGGCGTTGGAATTAATGCGATTGCAAAAGAGGCCGGTGTTTCAAAAACACTTATCTATCGTTATTTTGGAGGAATGAAAGGTTTGCTACTCAGTTTTGCCCAAAAAGGCGATTTTTTTAAATCGCTTTTAGCCATTGACGCACAAAAAGATAATCTGGAAAATTTAAAAAATTTCGTCAAAGAAGGAACAAAAGAACTTCGGGAAAATGTTTTAACGCAGGAAATTTTGCGTTGGCAACTACTTGAAAACAATGATGACACGAAAAGTCTTTTCAAATATTTTAATGCCCAAGTTGGAAAAACATTTACGATAAACGAAAAGGATGACTCGCTGAATTCTGCATTTCAACTCATGATTGGGGGATATGTTTATTTTACCTTGTTGTCTAAATTTAATAAAACATTTATTACAACCGATTTAACGTCAGAAGCTACATGGAAAAACTATGACGATGCTATTTTAAAAACAATAGAAATGTTCAGTAAATTATAAAGCTCAGGAAATCATAAATATTACTGACACAAATTTATCTCATAATGTTATATTTTCCATAAGCAATTGCAAAGGTGGATATGCAAATAAAATATAGACATTAAGTTAAGCTACATTTTTGTAATTAAATTGATTATTAAATTCGTCAACATTTTTATAATTCAAAGCTGAGTGTCTTCGTTTTTTGTTATACCAAATTTCGATGTGTATAAAGATTTCTAGTTTCATTTGATCTTTAGAGATGAGTTTGTTACCGTAAATTAATTCAGTTTTTGATGATTTAAAGAAACGTTCTGCTACAACATTATCCCAACAATTACCATTTCTTGACATAGTTCGAGTAATTTTTTTATAAGAATTCCACTGTCATCCGAAAGTCTAAAATAAAAAATGTCTGAGAATCCCGTATTTTTGTTTTTGCAAAATAAATAATACGTAATGGGACTCTTCAGACGCAACAAAAATACCAAAAAACCTGTCATTCGCCAAATTATTGACTTGGTACCTCGCTGGATGCTTGAATCTTGTGCCAATCAACACAAAAGCGATAAAGGGTGCAGTAAGTATAAGACTTATGATCAATTTGTAGCTCTAACTTACGGACAGCTGAATAAATGCTATACTTTGGGAGATATTTCCGCTGGAATCGGGGTCAGCGAGATCTTTATTGGGGATTTAGGATTAGTGCAAAGTCCAGCACGTTCCACCATGAGTGATGGTAATAAGAAACGCAATTGGCAAGTATATGAAACCTTGTATTATAGGCTTTTAAAGCATTATGAAAGGACACTAAAAAATGATAATCAGCGTAAGATTATCGAAGAAATCAAAGACCAAAATATTAAATTGATTGATAGCACCACAATCAGCTTATGTTTAAACATGTTTGATTGGGCAAAGTTTCGGACAGCTAAAGGCGGCATAAAAATACACACTTGTTGGGACGATCATTTTCAAATTCCAGACTTAGTAAACATTACAGATGCTAAAACTCATGACAGATACGGTTTGGGTCAGTTAATTTTTCCTAAAGGGACAATAATTGTAGAAGATAGAGCTTATTTTGACTTTACATTAATGCTAAATAGAATTCATGCAGAGAATGTCTTTGTCACTCGAATCAAAACCAATACAACCTACCAAACGCTCGAAGAATTAGTCTTGCCAGAGCAGAAGGATCAAGATATTCTCAAAGATGAAATTATAACATTAATAGGCATCAAAGCAGTAAAAACAAAGATTAATGAGCAAAAATTAAGGATTGTTTCTCTTTACAAAGAAGATGAAAATAAGGTTATTCATATCATAACCAATAATTTAGAATGGTCTGCGAGAACAGTCGCAGATTTGTATAAGAAAAGATGGGATATTGAGTTGTTTTTTAAAGCAATGAAGCAAAATCTACAGATAAAATCCTTTGTTGGAACTAGCGAAAATGCAGTTAAATCGCAAATATATGTATCCTTGATCTGTTATTTGCTGATCGAATTGGTAAATAGAGTGATCTCTAAAAAGGCAAAATCATTTACTAATTTGGTTGAAAAAATTAGAATCTGTCTGGTGTTCTATCTGAGCCTTAGTTATGTTTGCAACCAAGTGAGTGAGGGTGCTAAAAAAATAAGGAAGGAATCTGAAATTATATTTAAACCAGACTTATTTTCAGTATAATAAAATATTTAAAGCCTGTTTATATGGCCTAGGAAGGAAAATTTTGATTTTTATCAAAACTTTCGGATAGCTGTGGCCATTTATATAGAATTCAAACACATACACCAAGTTCTCTGGTTAGTTCAGTAATGTTTGATTTATCATTACTAAACTCGATTGCTTTTGTCTTAAAACCGACATCATAAATTTTTCGGATTGTTTTCATTTATTAAAAGTAAGATTTTTATCTTAACTCTGTCTACTTGCTAAATTAGTATATCCACATTTTCTATCCATCTCTTAACAACCGGCTCATTACTCTCTTTGAACATATTTTTTAAAAGCAATAAACCTGCAATTTTTATAATAGGAATTGAGAATCTTCCTTGCTCCGAATATAAATTTTGGAACGCCAGCTCAATTTTATCCCAAGAAAGCTCGTTTGCCAATTTCACCAATGGATGCCCAAGGTTTATAAAGTCTGCTAGCCTTGTTTTTAATAAATTTTGCTGATTATTGGGTCTTATTTTTCCTAACATATTGCCAATTTTTTATACTTACATATACACTTTTTGGCAATTTAACTCATTCCATTTAACTAATTTTTACTAATAAGTCATTAACAATCAATATATTAACTTGTTTTTAAGGATTGACTAAATAATATTAATGCTAAATTTTACTGCTCCACTGGTTTGGAACCTGATCCTTCTGACATTTTAAATAAAATCATTGATTTATAAACAAAAAAAAATCCTCATCAAATGAATGATGAGGATTTAATTGAACCTGAACAAGTTCAGATTAAAGAAAGGCGACGACATACTCTCCCACATAACTGCAGTACCATCTGCGCAGGCGGGCTTAACTACTCTGTTCGGGAAGGGAAGAGGTGAGCCCCGCCGCAATAACCACCTTAAGAGGTTATAATTGCTTTGGGCAATCATTTTGCAATTAATAATTTTGAATTAAAAATTAAAAATTACAAATTGCAATAATATCTTAACATACTGAGATAAAGAAAATAAAAAGTGTTGAGAAAGTTTCTTCCTCCCGCCGTAGCGGGAGGAAAAGCGTACATAAGCTTACGGGTTATTAGTACTACTCGACTATGACATTACTGCCTTTACATCT
>NZ_FNVP01000010.1 GCF_900108015.1 Flavobacterium urumqiense
CTATTGACAACATTTTTATAGAAAGATTATGGAGGACAGTCAAATACGAGAATGTATATTTACAAGCATATACTGACGGAATCAGCCTTTATAGAGGACTCAAAGATTATTTTGAATTTTATAATACACGGCGAATTCATCAGTCACTAGATTATGGAACGCCTTATAATAATTATTACAAAAAAGAAGTGGCATAAAATCAGAATAACTTTTTTTGGCTTTGTAAAATAGCCAAAAGTTATCTCCGATTTTAACCAAGATAATAGAATATCAAACTAAAAACCTATCTTAAATCGTTGAGATTTCTGTCTGAAAAATGGGTACAGCATAGTTTTTTAAGACAAAAAGCGTGTTTGTATTTTAAAAACATGCTTTTTTGGCTCACCTATTATATAAATTTATTAAAATGCATCTTGAAAATAGTTTTTGAAATAATGCGGCAAACTACTAAATAAGCCCAAGAACAAAAAGTAATTTTTTAATGTAGGATTTTACCATAATTTATATTTTTCTCTTCCTTTTTTATTGTTAATTATTTGAAAAACAAAGGGTTAATTTTTATTTTTTTGAAAATTAATATGCAAAACGTTTTTAAAAATTAAAAAAATCACTAAATTAGAGTCTTTATTTTAAATGTGAAAAGCAATGTTTTTCAATTTTAGAATTAATTTTTACATCCCATAATTTAAAAAATTAAAATATATTTCTATGAATGTACTTTTAAATAGAAAAGATTAATAGAATCTTTATATGATTTCTAGTCTTTCAATCAATTTAATAATAAGGCATTTGGTGATAGTTTTAACAAATTAAATAAATGTATGTTGTGAATGAAAGCTATAGATTTATAAAAGCATAATGTTACAATGGAAATAATAGAAAACCATCAAATTTCACAGGAAACAGCTAAAACGGGGAAAACAGCTAACAAGAAGTTCATAATGGTAAATGAATGGAATGAATTTCCTATTTTGGAAATGGGGTTTTCGGCTGGAGAATTGGAAGCAATGGAAATTTTTTTTAAAAATATGCCGGAGCAAAGCGGAATGGCATTTTTTGATGTTCAACATCGTGATCATAATTATGTTGGCGTTTTACCGGACATATTGCAGCGAACTATAGCGGCGACGGTGATTGAGCTTAACGGTCAACTTGAAGTGAAACCAAATTATGTGTATGTAATTTCTCCCAATAAAAATTTTTCTATAGTAAAAGGATTTCTCCATTTATTTAATCCTGTTGCAAGCCGCGGACTGCGTTTGCCTATTGATATGTTTTTTCCATCACTGACTATTGATAAATTAAATAAAGCTATTGAGATAATTCTTTCAGGAATAAGTTCTGATGGAAGTTTGGGAATTAAAGCTGTTAAAGAAAATAATGGCTTGGTATAATAAAAAAGTAGAAGAAGCATTGGTGATGGAAAATCGATACAGACGTCTTTTTGAATCGGCTAAAGACGAAATCCTGATTCTCAATGTAGAACTGAGTAGGATTATTAATATAAATCCAATTTTAATTTAAGTGTTGGGTTATTCCTATGAGCAAATCATTGAAAACGCAATCTGAGAAATAGGATCTCTCAAAAATAGAGTGGCAAATAAAAATAAATTGGAAGAATTAAAGAAGAAAAAATCATTTTTTTATGAATTTTTGAAGATTGAAATGAACAACGGACGAAAGATTAATAGTGCGATTGTGTAATACATATTTAATAAATAAACATAAAATAATGCAATTTTTTATTCATGACATGGTGAATCACCTGCAAATGGATGAAGTACTTGTTAAAAATATATAAAATAAATAAAATTTCTGAACATTGTTAAAAGGTTGGTATAGGAACAGTATTTAAAAGCTAATAAAAATGGAAAATTCCAGTAACAAATTGAAAATTTCAACAACTCTCAGGCAAAAGGCTGAGAATTTGCTGAGTAAAAAACAGCAATTAGAGTCTGATTGGGATTTCTCACAGGCAGAAATTTTGAAACTAATTCATGAATTGGAAGTATACCAAATTAAACTTGAAATACAGAACGAAGAACTTTTATTGTCAAAAGAACAATCTGAGTTGGCTACTGATAAATATACGGAATTATATGATTTTGCGCCTTCAGGATATTTTACACTTTCTAAAGAAGGAAAAGTTATTGATGTGAATCTCACAGGTTCCAATATGTTTGGTAAAGAACGATTAAAATTAATAAACAGTCAATTTGAGTTTTTTGTTTCTGATGATACAAAAAATATTTTTAATCTTTTTTTAGAAAAAATATTCAAAAGTGAAGTCACAGAATCATGTGAAGTCAACTTTTTATCAAATGACAAATCAGTATTTTGCAGTTACCTTACAGGCGCGATTTCTGGGGATGGGGAACAATGTCATATAACAATTGTTGATATTACGGAGATTAAGTTAATGCAAAAAGAATTAATTAAAGCAAAACTACAGGCTGAATCTGCCAATAAAGCCAAATCCAATTTTTTAACCAGTATGAGTCATGAAATTAGGACTCCATTGAATGGTATCATTGGTTTCACTGATTTGTTAATGAAAACAAACCTAGACAACAATCAATTGGAATACATTAACATTGTCAATGAATCTGCGGTTATTTTAATGGATTTAATTAGTGATGTTTTAGATTTTTCTAAAATCGAAGCGGGGAAATTGGAATTAAATATTGAAGAAATAGATCTTTTTTTACTAACCCATCAAGTGATCAGTCTTTTTAAACATCAGGCAAATTTGAGAAATATCGACTTGATCATAAATATTGACCAAAATGTACCTCAATTTATTTATGCGGATTCCGTACGATTAAAACAGATTATTGTAAATTTAATTGGAAACGCCTTAAAATTTACAATGGTTGGACAAATACAATTGGATATTGACGAGATACCCTCTCCTGAAAAAGATTTTTTAATCATAAATTTTTCAGTGAAAGATACAGGGATTGGCATAAAACACCATAATCAAGAAAAAATATTTCATTCTTTTGTTCAAGAAGATACTTCAACTACTCGAAAATTTGGAGGCACTGGATTAGGATTGGCAATTTCTAATCAACTTTTAGAATTAATGGGAAGCAAGTTACATTTAAATAGCCAATATGGTAAAGGAAGCGATTTTAATTTCTCTGTAAAATTTAAAAAGTGCAAAAAGAAAAAAGATTTAAAAACTCCAATTTCACCTTTAATTGAAGAAAGTGTGGAATCGAGGTTTATAAACTATAATCAGACCAAAATATTGATAGTTGAAGATAATAGAATTAATATGCTTTTGGCCAAAAAATTAATAAAAAGAATAATTCCCAATTGTATAATTTTTGAAGCTTGTGATGGAAAGGAAGCAATAAAATTGTATAAAATGGAGAAGCTCGATATTATTTTAATGGATATTCAAATGCCCAAAAAAAATGGTTTTGAAACAACTGCGGAGATTCGAAAATTAAGTGATTCAAAAAATCCGCCCATAATTGCATTGACTGCCGGAATATTTGTTGAAGAAAAAGAAAAATGTTTGAGCTCAGGAATGAATGATTATATTTCTAAACCTATTAATCAAAATGATTTAGAACAAATACTGCAAAAGTGGGTAAAATAAAAGCAGTTGCTAAAATAAAATAAAGAGTAAAGCAAATTTATCGATACGTTCTTTTTTTTCCAAACCACAATTTGGCTTTGTAAGGTTGCCTTTTTAAACCAAATTTTTTAATTGCATGTTTTTTTATGTGCGCTATTACTTCATCTACTGAATCAGTAACAAATAAAAGTTTCATATCTTCGGGACTTATACTTTCATTATCAGACATCAATTGGATATGATGAATGAGTTCTTCATGGTATTTTTTATCAAAAATTACTATCGGAAAATTATTTATCATTTTATTTTGAATTAATGTTAGGGCTTCAAATAATTCATCCAACGTCCCAATTCCTCCCGGCATAACAACAAACGCGTAGGAGTATTTTATTAAAATTACTTTTCTAACAAAAAAGTAGGGGATGTAAATCCATTTATGCAAATATGGATTTGGTTTTTGTTCTACAGTAAGGACAATATTGCAACCTACAGAATAGCCGCCAGCTTCATAAGCTCCTTTATTTGCCGCTTCCATTATACCGGGACCTCCGCCTGTCATTACTGTAAATCCTAGTTTAGCTAACTTTGCTCCGATTTTTACTGCATCGTTATAATGAGTTGTTTCCGACCCAAAGCGGGCAGAACCAAAGACTGTTACGCAAGGACCTATAAAATGCATTTCACGAAATGCATTAATGAAATTATAAAGGACTTTACATAGGAAAACTAAGTTTTTAAATCGTGATAATGGTTCCCTTACAAATAAAGATTCGGATTTTGAAAGCCTGTAGTATTGAGGAATTTTTTTCATAACGATATAAAGTTAATTAACTTTTTTATAACTCAAAACAGCTAATCCATTTAAAATAAAGGCATAAAGAACAATGATAAAAAATTGAAATGAAATATCTAAAAAAGTAGCACCTTTGAGCATTACCATTCTAATAATTTCTACAAAATAACGAATAGGATTAAACAAAGTTACATTTTGAGCCCATTGCGGCATACTTTCTATAGGTGTAAATAGACCGCTCATTAAAATGAAAATTACTGTAAAAAACCATGCAATGAACATGGCTTGTTGTTGGGTTTCGGTATGGTTTGATATGAATAATCCAATCCCCAGGATAACAAATAAATATACAGAGGTGAACAAATAGATCAATCCAATATTACCTAAAATAGGAACATTAAAAATCAGTTTTGCGATGAGTAATCCGACAGTTAAAATCACAAGTCCAAGCACCCAAAATGGAAATAATTTTCCAATAATAAATTGATATTTTTTTATAGGAGTAACGTTAATTTGTTCTAATGTTCCCATTTCTTTTTCCCGAACAATATTCATCGATGATAGAAATAAAGTGAGCATTGTAACCAAAAGCACCAAAATTCCCGGAACCATAAATGTTTTATAATTCAAGGTGTTGTTGTACCAAAACGAAGGTATTGTTACAATATTTTGAGGTTGTACATAAGTGGCTTCGTTATATTGAAACAAATTGGTTTGTATATTTTGATTGAAGGCCGTTATAATTTGAGTGATATAAACATTTTCAATTCCGGCCGCCGCACCGTCGATGGCATTGATACTTACAGATAAGCTTGATTTTTTTTCTTTGATGAGGTTGCGTTCAAAATGGTTTGGGATTTCGAGAATGACGTCTACTTTTCCTTTCTGCATTTCGTGATTGGCCTCGGTTTTTGAATTAAAACTTTGGATTACTTTAAAATAACTGGAAGCTTTAAAATTAGTAATTAATTTTCGTGAAGCCGCGGAATGGTCGCTATCAATATAGGAAAACTGGATGTTTTTTACC
This sequence comes from Flavobacterium urumqiense, assembly GCF_900108015.1. GTDB lineage: Bacteria > Bacteroidota > Bacteroidia > Flavobacteriales > Flavobacteriaceae > Flavobacterium > Flavobacterium urumqiense. Next base: position 5,410 of record NZ_FNVP01000010.1, read on the forward strand.
TCAAAACTAGCTGCGTTTGACAAGATCAATAATTGAAGCAAGGGCAAAACAAATATAATAGGAAGCATTGCTTTATTTCTAAAGATTTGCCTGAACTCCTTTTGGATGATAAATAGTATTGTTTTCATTGTATGTTTTTTAGCTGCTAAAAAAATTATTCCAATCTAATTTTATATTTTTTAATACTCAATACGATGAAAAACACGGTCATTCCAATTAAAATTAATGTCTCTTTCCAAATTATAGTAATCGAAGCGCCTTTGAGCATAATGGCTTTGATGATGATAATGAACCATTTGGCAGGGATAATATTACTGATAATTTGCATCGGCATAGGCATACTGGAAATTGGAAAAATAAATCCTGAAAGGATAATGACGGGCAGCATTAATCCCATCAGGGAAATCATCATGGCGGTTTGTTGCGAATTAGAAATGGTTGAAATCAGAATTCCCAACGAAAGTGCCGAAATAATGAACAGAATACTTTCGAAAGACAATAAAAATAAGCTTCCTTCAACAGGCATTTTGAATACAAAAAAGCCTAAAAGTACTATTATTGTGGCATTGATAATTGAAAGAAAAACGTACGGAAATACTTTACCAATAATCACTTGAAAGGGTCTTAGCGGCGAAACCAAAAGAACTTCCATGGTGCCAAGTTCTTTTTCTCGGGTAATGGAAATCGAAGTCATCATGGCGGAAACGAGCATCAAAATTATGGTCATGACGCCCGGTACAAAGTTAAATACACTTTTTAATTCTGGATTGTAATACAGTTGGGTCTGCGTTTGTATTTGGTAACTAGACGGGCTGTCTCTCTTGAATTCTTGAGTGTAATTTTGCAAAATAGCATTGACGTAATTTGTAATTGCATTGGCGATATTGGGATCGGTCGCATCCGTTATTACTTGAACTTTGGCTTGTTTTTTGGTTTGTAAATTTTTTATAAATTGGTTTTCAAAAACGAGCACTGCTTTTACTTTTCCTTTTTTGAAAACAGATTCTATTTGGCTTTCACTGCTGATTTTCTGCTCGATATTAAAGTACTGAGAAGCATTGATTTTGTTGATTATTTTTTGTGTTTCACTGTCTTTTGATTGATCTAAAATTGCAATATTTACATTATTAATTTCGTTAGTTATGGCAAATCCAAATAGCATAATTTGGGCTATTGGCATTCCGAAAAGGATAAACATAGAGCGTTTATCACGAAATATGTGATAGAATTCTTTTTTGACAAAACCGATAAATCTTTTCATTTTAAATTTTTTAGATTTTCATTCCACATTCCGCGCTAATTTTAGAAATACGTCATTCATAGAAGTCACATTATACTGCTTTTTTAAATTTTTTGGAGAATCCAAAGCTTCGATGCTGCCTTCGACCATGATGGAAACGCGATCGCAATATTCAGCTTCGTCCATATAATGCGTGGTTACAAAAATGGTAGTTCCTTTGTGGGCTTCGGCATAAATCATTTCCCAAAATTGTCTTCTTGTGATGGGATCAACGCCACCAGTTGGCTCATCCAGAAATACGATTTTAGGTTCGTGTAATAATGCAACCGAAAATGATAATTTCTGTTTCCAACCCAATGGCAGAGCGCTGACCAGTTTGTCTGCCACTTCTTCAAGTCCTAATTCGTAAATTAATTCCGCTGTCTTTTCTTTAATTTGAATTCGGCTTAATCCATAAATTCCACCAAAAAAAGTAATGTTTTCCTTAATAGTTAAATCGTCGTACATCGAGAATTTTTGACTCATGTAGCCAATACTTTTCTTCACCATTTCGGATTGTGTTTTGACATCAAAACCAGCAACTACTGCTTCACCGGAAGTTGGTTTCGAAATCCCGATAAGCATTTTCATAGCTGTGGTTTTTCCGGCTCCATTGGCACCAAGAAAACCAAAAATTTCTCCTTGATTTACATCAAAAGAAATACTTTTGACCGCGGTGAAACTGCCAAATGTTTTGGTTAGATTTTTTACGTTTATGATTTTTTCTTGGTTCATATTATTTGTAATCTCATTATTTTTTTAATTTATAAATCCATAAAAACATCTTCTATAGTTGGGTTTGAAATATGAATTTCTATTTCGGTGTGATTTTTATTTTGAAGATAAGTCAGCAATTCTGTGCTATTAAAATTTTGTTTTTTATCAATATAATGGAGGTATTCACCAAAGGCAAAAACGCTGTATTGACTGGGATAATGTTTCAAATCCTGAATAAGTTGATAGGTGTCTTTCGCTCGAATATCATAAATAATTTTATCGTATTTTTTTGTGACGTTTTCAGGGCTGTCTATTTTTAGGATTTTTCCTTTTTGGATTAGTGCAATTCGGTCACACATAGCGGCTTCGTCCATATACGGTGTTGAAACCAGAATTGTAATTCCTTTTTTTTGCAATTGTTTGAGCATTTCCCAAAATTCTTTACGGGAAACAGGATCAACTCCTGTGGTTGGTTCATCAAGAAAAAGCACTTTTGGTTTGTGGATTAAAGCACAACACAACGCTAATTTCTGTTTCATTCCACCGGAAAGCGCACCAGCTCTTCGTTTTTTGAATGGCTCAATTTGAATATAAATATCCTTGATTAAATCGTAATTTTCTTCAATCGTTGTTCCAAAAATGGTCGCGAAAAAGGTTAGATTCTCTTCGACGGTTAAATCTTGGTACAAAGAAAACTTTCCTGGCATATATCCCACAGAATTTCGAATGGATTTATAGTCTTTTACAACATCAAAATCGGCTACAGTTGCTGAACCTTCATTAGAAAGCAAAAGCGTTGTGAGAATCCTGAAAATCGTTGTTTTTCCCGCACCGTCAGGTCCAATTAGCCCAAATAATTCTCCTTCTTTTACTTCAAAAGAAATGTTTTCAACCGCTTTAATATCGTTGTAGGATTTGGATATATTTTGGACAATTATACTCATCAGTTTTTTATTTAATCCACATTTCGGCTGGCATTCCTATTTTTAAACTGCCGTCATTTTTAACTTTTACTTTCACTGCATAAACTAAATTGGCGCGTTCTTCTTTGGTTTGGATTATTTTTGGTGTAAACTCTGCCGATGAAGCAATCCAAGATATACTTCCCGAATAGGATTTCATGTCTTTTTTGGAATCTATTTTCACAATAACATTTTGTCCGACTTTTATTTGAGCCAACTGGGTTTCACTTACATAAACGCGTAAAGTCATCTCGGAAACATTGGCAATTTTATATAGTGGTTTTCCAAAAGAAGTGACTTCATTTGGTTCCGCATATTTCGCCAAAACCGTCCCTTTTATCGGGTTGATAATTTTACTTTTATAAATTTGATTGTTTATTTTTTCGATTTGTACATCAATGGAATGCACTTCGTTTACGATAGGTGCATTTTGAGTTCCAACACTTTTTATCTGTTCATTCACGACATTTACTTTGCCGGTAATTTCATCCACCTGACGTTTGGTTGCTGCATTTTCGGCAAACATATTTTGAATTCTTTTTTGTTCAATTAAAGTGGTTTTAAGTTGTTCTCTCAGTACATTTATTTGTGATAAAACGTTTTTGGATTTTGAAAAAACCGTGCTTTTAGAAGCAATCAATTGCTGTTTATTGAAATACAATTGTATAGTGTCAACCAATCCTACTTGGGTATTTGGTTCTAAAATATTGCCTTCTTCCAATTTTAAAAAGTCAATTTTCCCATTGGCTTCCGCTGAAATGGTAATTTCGGTTGCTTCAAAATTCCCATAGCCATCTGCTTTATCATTGTTTTTAGCGCAAGAAATTAGACTGATAAGAATTAAGAATGTAAATATTGTTTTCATATTTTAAATTTTATTATTTTTTAAAATCATCTAATTCCAAAGTTAATACCCTTTGGTAACCTGATAATTTGCTTTGGCTAAAGCCAATTGGATTTCATGTAATTTTTGATTGTTTTTTGCTTCGTATAAATTGGTCAGTTCCACTAAATATTCGGAGGAAGTGATGACACCATTTCGTAATTGTGCATCTGATGATTTGACCACATATTCCCTTAAATTGATGATTTCAGAATCAGTTTTAATAATTTCTTCTGATTTTTTTATTTCGTTTTCCATTTCTTGCACCTGCACAGTGTTATTCAGTAAAAACGTTTCTTTTTCGGTTGCTATAATATTTTTTGAAATAGAAAGTGCCTGTTTTTCGATTTTCGATTTGTTCCAGTCAAACACATTCCAATTGGCTTTTAACCCCAGCATATAAAAGGTTTGAAAAGAATTGTCTAACATGTTTAAACCCGGATTTCCATAACCAGCCTGACCAAAGGCATTAACTTTTGGCATGTTATTTTTTGAAATTACTTCTTTTGAAATTTCTATTTGTTCATTTTGCAAATCAAATAATTTCAATTCTGAACGATTGATATCTTTTGAGAAATCAATGGCAATATTGGGTTTTTCCAAAGTGGTGTTTTTACCTAATGGTGAAAAAATCAACGTTGATAAATTGTCCAGCACTCTTTTTTTATCAAATTGAATTTCGGTGAGTTGCTGTTTTATTTTTAGATTTTCAGCTTCCAAAACGAGCTCTGAAGCGGGAAGAATAGCACCAAATTTCACTCCCGTTTTCACTTCCTTGATTTTAGAAGTCAGTTGTACTTGTTTCGAAATCAAAATAGCTTTCCGTTCCTGCAGTATCAAAACAGAGAAATACAACTGATTGATTTTATTTTTAATTTGGTACAAATTGACTTCAACCTGTTGCTGCTGCGTTTTGGTTTGTGCGGCTTTGAACTTGGTATTTGCATCGATGATTCCCCCATTGTAAAGTAATTGGTTAACATCCAATGTTGCTCGATATTGATCTTTATTTAATGGAGTTACATTTGGGATCAAAATTGGTAATCCTGTCACATCAGATTGATAAGTAGCTTGCGCATTCATATCAATTTTGGGTAATTTCCCTTTATTGAGCGCATCAATTTCAAATACTGATTTTTGTTGTAGCAACGCGGTTTGTTTGGACAATGGATAATTTTTGTTTGCCAAAGCGTAACATTCTTCCAGCGAAACTATTCGTTGTGCATTCGTATGAATAACGATTAATGAAAATAGGGTGATTAGTATTCGTTTCATCTTTTTATCGAATTAATAATTTGTTCCGCAATGCTGGTTTTTCGTTCTTCCATCAACTGATTAAACTCTGAATCGGATATTTGTATGATTGCTTTCACCATTATTTGTGCAGCAAAAGGGAAAACCGTCAACGAAAAAATATCTAATAGTAGTTGTTTTGGATTAATTGGTTTTATAATACCTGCAATAATCTCTTTTTCGATTTGGGAAATAAGCAGGTCTGGATTGGGTCTGTTTTCATGATTTAAAAAAGACATCGCAAACTCTGGATTATTATTCATTTCTTGGATAATAAATTGAGGTAAATAGGGATTTTCAATAACAAACGAAATATAGCTATGAGCAAATTTTCTTATTTTATCAAAAACTGTTTCATCAGAATTAAAAATGGCATTGATTTGCGGTGCTAATTGTCCAAAAGCGTTCATGAAAACAGCTTCAAAAAGCAATTGCTTGGTTTTGAAACAATAGTGTAGCATTGCCTTATTAATTCCTGCTTCATCTGCTATTTCCTGCATTCTAGCTCCCGCAAACCCTTTTTTCTGGAATACGATTCTGGCTGCATTAAATATTTTTTCTTCAGTTGTCATGGTGATTTAACTATATGGTTTAACCATTTGGTTAACAAAGATATCAAAAAAAAGTATCTTAATATGAGATACTTAAAAAATTATTTTTTATTTTCTTTCACAAACATATTAAACACTAATCCGCCCATTAAACTCCCATACAAAGTAGAATTTAGAGGTTTAGAAGTTATAGCGCAAGTTCCCGAAGAACAGCCTACAAAGTGATAATATAAATAACCAGCTATGGCACCAATTATGATTCCAGTTCCAGTTATAAGAATTGCTTTGTTAGTCATTAGTTACTTTTTTCCAAGATAATTTTAATGATCTCTTCTTTATTCAGAACACCGGATTGTCTCCACAACTGCTTGCCATTTTGAAATAAAATCATGGTGGGAACACCACGTACTTGATATTGAGCTGCTATTTGTTGGTTTTTATCCACATCAATTTTTAGTATTGAAATGCGATCTCCTAAACTATCTTTTACTTCTTTCAAAATAGGCCCAAGCATTTTGCATGGTCCACACCAGGTTGCAAAAAAGTCAATTAAAACTGGTTTCTCTGACTTAATAATAGAATTGAAGTTACTCATTTTTACTGTATTTATTGTTTGGAATAGCACAGCCATTGGAGCTGCAGCCTAAATTAAATAGTACCTGAATGAAGAAAAATAAGCCAAAAGCAATGAACATCTGTTCCCGCAATATATAGGCTTGAGCAAATAAAAATAGGGCGAATGCCAGGCGAACCCAACGCATAACATGCCAATTTGTAAATAATAATTTTTTCATTTTTTTTGAAAAAGTAAATTCGTGTTACTAACTTATTTTTTTAATTTTATACTTTTTATCATAAGAAATTGCATTTTGAAGTTCTTCAACTGCAATTTCATTTTTACTGACAATTAGTACTTCAGCAAAATCACTGCTCATACTTACATTTAGTATGCCATCTATAGCTGCAAACTTTTTTGAAACAGATTCCATACAACCGCTGCAAGTAATGCCGTTAAATTCATAAAGGTAAACTTTGACTGTATTGTTCTTTTTCAATTCGAAAAATAATTCCGAATTAGCTCTAGGCGAAATAGAATTTGTACAAACATCCATTTTCAAAAAGTCAAAAGCAACAGCGAAAAGCATCTTATATTCTTCTTTGCTTCCGCCAAAAGGTGGGCTTACTTCAAATGTTCTATTAAATAACAATCCTGCCAATTTTCCTTCACCAGCCAAAAGTTGATGCATTTTCCAAACGTATTTTTGACGCATGGTAGGAGCTAGGGCACAGAGAAAAGTCTGTTCAATAATCAAATCATATTCGCCCTGATGTTCAAAGAAATCACCTAACACAATTTGGATGTTGGAATTATTTTTGAACTTTTCTTTTAAATCTGCAACCAATGTTGGAGCAATATCAATAACAGTAATGTTAGTAAAACCGTGGTCCAAAAGATATTCAGCTTCATAGCTATTACCGCAACCAGGAATCAAAACAGTTATGTTTTTATTTTTTATTGTATCCACATAGGTTTGTATGGGAGGGGATACTTTGCCTAAATCCCAAGCTGTGGCTTTGGCCTTGTATTGTGCTTCCCAATACGCTGCATCAAGAGGTTTTTCACACGAAACGACACAACATTGCATTTCTTTCATTTTAAATTTTGTTTCGGGTTGAAAAATTAAACAGAGAATATAACGGACAAAAACTAACAAAGCTGGTAATCAAAAAAATAATTGCTAACGCACCTAAAACTAAAGCAAGTGTGCCACTAATAATATTTGTAAAATATAATACAGCTACTAGAATTGCTAAAGCAGTGCGAATAATTCGGTCTACTGAACCCATATTTTTTTTCATTGTATATAAATTTATAGTTTAAATTCAATTAAAATCTATAGTAAATTTAAGGTATAATTTACTGATAAACAGTTGTTTTAGGAGTAATTATACTAAAAAGTAGTCGTTATAGCACTTTGCTTTGGCACACAAAATCAGTTTTTGGCAAATCAGTTTTTGCAATAGCGTTAAATCCACCTTCAATTTCTGTGAAATTCCTGAAGCCTCGCGCTTGCAAGATTGAAGCGGCAATCATACTGCGGTAACCCCCTGCACAATGCAAGAAAAAAGGTTCTTTAGGATTGATGTCTTTTATCCATTCATTTATACTAGACAAAGGTTTACTGTAAGATTCTTCAACATGTTCCGCGCAATACTCGCTTTCTTTACGAATATCGATTACTTTGCTTTCACCAATTTTTACTTGTTTGGCAAAGTCTTCGGCTGTAATTCTATGTACGGTATCGATTTCTTTTCCTGCTTTTTTCCAAGCATCAAAACCGCCTTCCAGATGACCAATTAAATTATCAAAACCTACTCGGCTTATTCGTGTTACAGATTCTTCTTCCTGATCTTTTTCTGTAACTAGAATAATTGGTTGTTTTACATCGGCAATTAAAGCACCTACCCATGGGGCAAAATCTCCGTCAATACCGATGTTTATAGATTGCGGAATAAATCCTTTAGCAAAATCTAAATTTTTTCGGGTATCTAAAATCAAAGCTCCAGTTTCTTCTACTTTAGCTTCAAAATCATTTACAAGTATGGCTTTCATTCCGTTTTGTAATACGGTTTCAAAACTTTCATACCCTTGTTTGTTCATTGCTACATTCATACCAAAATAGGGAGGAGGAGGTAATAATCCCTCTGTCACTTCTTTGATAAATTCATCTTCAGTCATATCGGCTCTTAAAGCATAATTGGTCGCTTTTTGGTTACCAATAGTTGAAACTGTTTCTTTACTCATGTTTTTACCACAAGCACTCCCGGCACCATGTGCTGGATATACAATTACATCATCAGGCAAAGTCATTATTTTTGTTCTTAGCGAATTAAATAGTATTCCGGCTAATTGTTCCTGTGTCATGTGGGCTGCTTTTTGGGCTAAATCAGGTCTTCCTACGTCACCTATAAATAAAGTATCTCCAGAGAAAATGGCATGTTCTTTTCCGTTTTCATCCATTAATAAATAAGTCGTACTTTCCATGGTATGACCGGGTGTATGCAATGCCTTTATTTTGATGTCTCCAATTTTAAATTCCTGACCATCTGTTGCTATTATTGCCTCAAATGATGGATTAGCGGTAGGTCCATAAACGATTGGTGCTCCGGTTTTTTCACACAAGTCAACATGCCCGGAAACAAAATCAGCATGAAAATGAGTTTCAAAAATATATTTAAGCTTTACATTATCACGTTCTAACCGGTCCAGATAAGGCTGTATCTCACGAAGCGGATCTATAATTGCAGCTTCGCCATTTGAAGTTATATAATAAGCACCTTGTGCTAAACATCCCGTATATATTTGTTCGATTTGCATGGTTTTGTTATTTAAGATTCTTATACAAAGGTAATTCTTGTATTTGATTTTAAAAGTGACTATTGTTACAAAGTATTTTATTTAAAAAAGATTTCTTTTGATATAATGTAGATTCCCATGACTAATATAAACCAGCCAAAAATTGGTTTAAGTTTAGATCCGTCAATTTTTTTTGAAAGCTGGATTCCAATAATCATTCCTACAAAGGCAATACTCGATATCACGAGTAAGAAGGAATAATTAATTGGTGTACCAATATATAAATCGCCGGCAAAACCGATGCTTGAATTTATAAATATAATTAGTAATGATGTTCCAACTGCTTGTTTCATTGGTAAATTAGCGAAAAACAATAGCGCAGGAATGATTAGAAATCCACCACCAGCGCCCAAAAATCCAGTTACAATTCCCACTATAAAACCAATTATACCCAGTTGTGTGTAATTGGTTTTTGGTGGATTCGGTATTGATTTTCTTTTGCGTATCATTGATATGGCCGCTGCCATCATAAGTACAGAAAAAACAATCATTATGAGGAAACTTTTTGAAACTTGATAGGAAGCAATGGAGAAAATTGTAGATGCTATTTTTGGAAAAATAACTTCCCGAATTATCAAAATAGAAAACACGGAAGGAATAGCGAAATATAGCGCTGATTTTATTTTGAGATTCCCCATTTTATAGTGGCTAATACAACCTAATAAAGCAGTAATTCCCACTATAAATAAAGAATAACTTGTGGCTAATTCAGGTTCTATTTTAAATAAATAGACTAAAATGGGTATGGTAAGAATAGATCCGCCACCTCCTATTAAACCCAGAGAAAGTCCGATAATAATTGAAGCAAAATATCCTAAATATTCCATCTTTAAAATTTTTATTGCAAAGATTGTCTTTATGATTTTTATAAACAGTAACATTTATCACATTGTGCAGTTTTTATGTCAACAGTTCAATTTGGTTGCGATGCAGTCGAAGTAACCCTCGTTGTTCCATCTTTTTGAGCAAACGAGAAATCACTTCTCTGGAAGTATTCAGTTCCGTTGCAATTTCTTGATGTGATAATTTTAAATCCTTACAGCCACAAGCTTCTGCATGACGTTTTAAATAAAACTCTAATCGCTCATCCATGGCTCTAAATGCTATGCTATCAACTACTTCTAAGACTTCTTCAAATCTGGTTCGATACGTGAATAGTACAAATTCATACCAACTGCGAAACTTCATCATCCATTTTTCCATCAAGGAAAGTGGAATCATAATCAGTTCAACATCCACCACCACTTTTGCCATGATCTGGCTTGTTTGACTTTGGGTGGCACATATCATGGAAACTGCGCATGCTTGCCCTGGTTGCAAATAATACATAAAAAACTCTCCTCCATTTTCTCCTTCACGATAAATCTTAATCTGACCTTTAGTGACCAAAAGCGTGTTGTTGATATATTGACCTGTGCGCATGATGACCTCTCCAGCTTTATAAGATTGGTGAATAGCGTTCGTTTCAATTTCATTAATAAGCTCGTCTGAAAAGGATGGGAATATTTTTTTTAAATCATCAGAATCATGCATTGTAAGGCGTTTTTTTAAAATGTATTTGATTAAAAAAGAAAATGTTATTTTAAAAAAAATCAAAATAAGTATTGTAAAAGTACGCTAAAAAGTTAATTATTCAGAGGAACTATTTAATTGAAATTTATACTTAAATAGTAAAATTTTCAGAAGAAATTAAATGTATTTCCTATGGATTTAATGGACTAAATTTTAATGATTTCGGAAGCTAAAATGTAATTTGTTGATTATTAGCGTTTAGCGAAAACGTTTTCTTTGAATTATTATTTAATTTAAAAGAGGACTGTTTATAATTCGTTAAAAACATCGTATTTTTACAAAAAACATCATCATGAATTTAACACAAGAAGATTGGATTTCTCAGCTCGAAGCAGATGAGAATGCAGTAATACTAGACGTAAGAACAGAGGATGAATACAATGACGGGATTATAACTAATGCCATCAATATTGATATTCACATGGGACAAGGTTTTGTAAATGAAATTGAAACCTTAGATAAAAATAAAAACTATTATGTGTATTGTCGTTCCGGAGCCAGAAGCGCAAAAGCCTGTGAAGTTATGAATGAACTAGGTATTGAAAATGCCTTTAATTTAACAGGAGGGATTTTGGCTTGGAACGGAGACATTGTTGCGCCATAAAAATTAGCGCGTACAACTTGTCTATACTTTAGTATCAAAAAACAAAAACAACCTACAATGAATGCAATACCAGAAGAATTTCAGATCACAACATTATTAAATCAAGATAGGTATTTAGTAAATGGTGAATTAAAAAAGTGGGAAGGCCAAACTTCGGCAGTATTCTCCACTATTTCATCAACAGAAAAATATGAACCTACTATATTGGGTTCTATCCCTTTTATGGGAGAAAAAGAAGCAATGGAAGCGGTTGAAGCAGCATCAGCGGCATACAACAACGGTCAAGGCTTATGGCCTACAATGAAAGTGGTGGACCGTATTAAATGCATGGAAAATTTTGTTACTCAAATGAAAACTACTCGAGCAGAAGTTGTAAAGCTTTTGATGTGGGAAATTGGTAAATCTTTAGGAGATTCTGAAAAAGAATTTGACAGAACCGTAGAATATATTTATGACACTATCGAAAGTTACAAAGAATTAAATGCTCGCAGTTCTCATTTTTCTAAAGTGCAAGGGATAAATGCCATGATTCGTAGAGGACCACTGGGTGTCGTATTGTGTCTTGGACCGTACAATTATCCATTAAATGAAGCTTTTTCGTTGCTAATTCCGGCATTGATTATGGGGAATCCCGTAATTTTCAAACCGGCTAAACACGGCGTTTTGTTAATTTCTCCTTTGTTAGAAGCGTTCAGAAGCAGTTTTCCAGCCGGAGCCATCAATATTGTGTACGGTAGAGGACGTGAAGTTGCTTCTCCCATTATGAAATCTGGGAAAGTTGATATTTTGGCTTTGATTGGAAACAGTAAATCAGCTATTGCTTTGCAGGATCAACATCCAAACAAAAATAGATTGCGTTTAATATTAGGTTTAGAAGCAAAAAATCCTGCGATAATCCTTCCGGATGCCGATTTAGATTTGACTATTCAAGAATGTATTGCTGGTTCATTATCATTTAATGGACAACGCTGTACTGCTTTGAAAGTTTTGTATGTTCATGAATCAATAGCAGATGAATTCAATAAACGTTTTGCTGCCAAAGTTGATGCACTAACTTTTGGAAATCCATGGGATAAATCAGTATTTCTTACTCCTTTGCCAGAAAAAGAAAAACCAGCTTACATCCAGGAATTAATAGATGATGCTACCAGTAAAGGAGCAAAAATTATCAACGCAAAAGGGGGCGAGCATTCTGATAATTATATTTTTCCAGCAGTTTTGTTTCCAATAAACAAAGAGATGCGTTTGTACCATGAAGAGCAGTTTGGGCCAGTAGTACCTATTCTTTCTTTTAAAGATATCCAAGAACCACTGAACGATATGGCAGAGTCTAATTATGGACAGCAAGTAAGTTTGTTTGGAAAAGACATCAAAACCATTGCACCGCTTATCGATACTTTGGTGAATCTTGTTTGTAGAGTAAACTTGAATAGTTCTTGCCAGAGAGGACCGGATGTTTTCCCATTTACAGGAAGAAAAGATTCAGCAGTGGGAACATTGAGTATTCACGATGCATTGCGTTCATTCTCTATTAGAACTTTTGTTGCTTCAAAAGACAATGATTATAACAATGCCATTTTGCAAGAATTATTAAACAGCAAAGAATCTAATTTTATCAATACGGATTTCATTTTGTAAACATTAAATAATCATTATGAAAGCCGTCTCATTATTTTTGGGACGGCTTTTTTTATAAAATTAATCCAAAGGAAAAGACAATTGATTTTTAGTTTGCTATTCAAATATTTGTACTTTTAGGCCAGAGCGGTTTATTTATTTCTAAAAGGTTTTTGTTACAAAAAGGAATTTATCGCTACTAATGTTTCAGTAATATTTAAATTATTATAAAAAACTCTTTCATGAAAAAAAACTCACTTTTATTAGTATTGTTCACTGTCACATTTTTTGCGCAGAATAGTTTAGGACAGGAACTTTATACTCCTCGAAATATAAAAGAAGCATATTCAAAAGGAAGCCGGTCCAAAGACGGAAAGCCAGGGAAAAATTATTGGCAAAATCATGGGAAATACGCCATGGAAATTACCGTAAATCCTGATACAAAAATAGTTAGCGGAACCGAAAGTATTGTTTACGAAAATAATAGCAAGGACACCTTGAAAACAATGGTGATCCGTTTTGTAAATAACCTGCATAAACCAACGGCGCCAAGAGGTGGAGACGTAAGTGCCGATTTTTTATCAGAAGGATTGACTATTACTTCTTTCAAAATTAACGGAGAAGTATACAATGAAAATGCTAAAAATTGGGGAACCGTTGGTACTATTAAATTGAAAAAGCCATTGCCTCCAAAAACCAAAGTTACGTTAAATATTGACTGGAATTATCCTTTGTCTAAAGAAAGCGGTCGTGAAGGGCAAATTGATAATACTACTTTTTTTGTAGCGTACAGTTATCCTCGTGTTTCTGTTTATGATGATTATAATGGGTGGGACAAATTGCCACATACGGATCGTCAGGAATTTTATAATGATTTCAATGACTACACTTTTTCGATAAAAGCGCCCAAAAATTATGTGGTTTATGCAACGGGAGATTTAATGAATCCAGAGGAGGTTTTGCAAGCCGAATATGCTGCACGATTAAAAAAATCATACACTTCAGATGCCGTGATGCACATTGCGAATGAGCAGGAAATGGCAGCTGGAAAAGTGACTTTGCAGAAGAATTGGAATATTTGGAAATTTCAAGCTGATTCAATTTCAGATGTGTGTTTTGGTATAAGTAACCATTATTTATGGGATGCCGGAAGCGTAGTTGTAGACAGCAAAACCAATCGCAGGGTCAGTACACAAGCGGCTTATGATATAAAAGGAACTGATTTTATCAACTCGGTAAAAAATAATAATTATGCTTTGGCTTGGTTTTCTAACAATTGGCCGGGAGTTCCGTATCCTTATTCTAAAATGACCGCTTTTCAAGGTTTTGCCGATATGGAATATCCTATGATGGTGAACGATTCCCAAACAGGTGATGCCGTTTTTGCGCAATTGGTACAAGACCATGAAATCGCTCATACGTACTTTCCTTTTTATATGGGTATCAACGAAAGTCGTTACGCTTTTATGGACGAAGGTTGGGCTACAACACTCGAATATTTAATAGGAATTTCGGAACATGGCAAAGAAGCCGCCGATAAATTTTACAAGGAATTTAGAGTAAACCGTTACATAAATGATAAATCAGCCGAAGAGGATCAGCCAATAATTTCCATGTCATCCCAATTATCAGGAGCGGGTTACGGAAACAATTCCTACGGGAAAGCATCACTTTCTTATTTGGCATTAAAAGATATGTTGGGTGACGATTTATTCAAAAAAGTGCTTCATACCTATATGGAAGATTGGAATGGCAAGCATCCAATTCCTTGGGATTATTTTAATTCTGTGAATAGCAGCACTGGTAGAAACTTGAATTGGTTTTTTAACAACTGGTTTTTTAGTAATAATTACATTGATCTTGCTGTTGCAAAAGTAAATTCGAATGGCTCTAAAAATTCTATTTCCATCAAAAATGAAGGTGGTTTTGCAATTCCTTTTGATGTAAATGTGGTTTATGCAGATGGAAAAAAAGAAACAGTACATAAAACGCCAGCCATTTGGGTAGACAACCAAAAAACAACAACGATTACTTTGAAAGGAACCAGAAAAATAAAATCAGTAACAATTGATGGCGGACTTTTTATGGATGCGACACCATCTGATAATAGTTGGACTAACAAATAATAGGAATAGAGTAAGGCATAATTAATTGGATCAAAACAGAGATTCTAATACTGAAAAACCGTCTCGTTTAAGATAACGAGACGGTTTTTTTATGAATTTTAATAAGGAGCAAAATACTGATAAAAAGATTTGAAAAAACTGCTTATTTTTTAACCGTACTAAGGTCAAAACGATAAATAGCCTCCATTTTTAAAAAAATAGTGTTTGATTTGTCTTCAAATAATCTAATACGGTTATCACCAAATTTTAATGCCAGAATTTGTAAATCAAGTTTTTGATCCAATGGATACACTCTAAACTGGTTTAAAGAATATCCCATTTTTAGACGTAAAAGAATTTTTTTGTCTAACACGCTTCGTTGTACATAAGAAGAAAAATCTATCGAATTATTTTCGACATAATTGGAACGGATATTATCAGTTGTCAATTTGTAACTGTTTCCGTGGCCCAGAAAATCAACACCTATTTTTGTTTTATCAGTCAAACTATAATTGATGTCCGCATCATTTGGCATAAAGAAATTCATCTCGAAACGTTTATCTGGACTATGATAATAAAGACCAATAATTGGAACCATAGACATACCATAAGCTTCACTACTGCCGTAAATTCCAATGCTGTAACCAAAGTTTTCGTTTCTTTTATATTTTAATAAGGCCAATCCGCCCAGGTAAATATCTTCACTGCTCAGATGAACATAATCGGATGCGACTTTTGGCAGGAAAAGGTATATTCCACTCCAGTGTTCTGAATAGCTTATTCTTAGACCAGCTCTTAAATTTGTTGAATATAAATGATTGTTATTGGAGTCAGGAAATAATTGTAGACTGTAGCTGCTGAAATTAACCCCCGAGATAACCGTATACTTTTCATTCAAAACAATGGGTAAAGTAAGATTCGTTTGAAAGGTGGATATGCTGGTATTAATGGATGAATTTTCAAAAGTAGTTTTTTGTGATTTTCCATAATTTACGGAAAATAGATCTATATATTCTTGAGCATTACATAAAAAAGGCAGTATTAAAAATAACAATTGTATTATTTTTCTTTTCATTTTATAAATTTTGATATTATTTAATTGCTCCCAAATATTCATTCTTAAAATTAGGATAGCAAATCCTAATTCGCTCTAAACAAACAGTATAGTGATGATTAATCGTCCTAATTATTTGGCGAATATAATCATATTGTTCTTTTGTAAAATTGGTATTTAAGGAATTCAGTGAATTATACAAGTAATGGGAAATAATTTCGAATCTAAATAAATCGTAATCATCTCATTATCAGTATATTTATAATTAAATTTACGTAATAAAAACAACTTAAAAAATAATAGTATGAAAAACATTGAAAAATTTTTAAAACCAGTTTTGATAGTAGTTTTTGCCGTTGCATTTTTATCTTGTAAAAACAATAATACGGAGAAAGCAGAAACTGAAGAATCAATTCCTAAGGATACTGCTAAAGCTGTTGCTGTATTTGAGCCCTTTAAATTGATGGTTATTAAGCACAAAGTGGCTGATTATGATAAATGGAGAAAGGAATACGACGCTCATGATTCGATACGAACTGCCTATACTATTTCACATTATATGGTAGGAAGAGGAACAGATGATGCTAGCATGATTCTGACAGCAACTAAATTTATCGATTTGCAAAAAGCAAAAGATTTGAGCGTACTTCCATACTTAAAAGAAGCAATGAAAAAAGCAGGAGTAATTGGTAAACCTGAATTTTCATATTATGAGGTGATCCGAAATGATGACTCACAAATTGATCAGGAAGATAGATTAATGGTCACCCATAAAGTAAAAGATTTTGATGCGTGGCTCAAAGTGTATGATGCTGAAGGAATCGCTACAAGAATGGAAGAAGGTTTCATTGATAGAGGATTGGCTCGAGGAATAGATGATCCAAATATGGTAACGATTGTGTTTGCTGTCACGGATATGAAAAAAGCAAAAGCAAATATTATCTCCGAAGCAAAGAAAAAACTAATGATGGATGCCGGTGTTATAGGTGCTCCAGAAATGTTTTTTTATAAAGTAATGAATTAGTCTTTAATTTTTAAATAGATGAAGTGACCGTCTTGTTAATAGGAACTAGGCGGTTTTTTTATGGGTTTTTAAATGTTTAACCCTAAAACCAAATGGTAATTTATTCCCAAATCTGAGCAATGAGTAAGAAGGTTAGTAGTAACTTTAAACAAAAAAATAAAATATGAGTTCATCTGAAAAATTTGAAGAAAAAAATAGCACTGGTATAAATCAAGTAACCTCAGAATGGGACGCTTGGGTTGGAATTTTATATTCTTGTATTGCCGCCGACAACCTAATTAAGGATTCCGAAAAAACATCGTTATCTAAATTGTTATATTCTAAAGAGAAGTTTGTTGGAATTGATGTTACTCCCCTTTATGCCAAATCATCTCATTTAAAAACGGAATTGGGACAATTAAAATACATTGCCGATTGTTGTGAAGTAATTAAGGAAGAAGATAAAGAAACAGTATTTGCCCTTGCTTTGGAAATAGTACTTTCTGACGGTTTACTAGGGGAAGAAGAAAAAAGCATAATTGAAGTTTTATCAAAACAACTTAAAATAGATACCGCAATGGCCAAAAAAATTATAGAAGTTATCTTCTTAAAAAATAAAGGGAATATAAAAAAAATGTAACAACTTGTATTCTGCTCAAAAAAGAGGCAATCGAAATAAACTTTTTTTTTAAATGGCAATAACATACGAAAGAGAGTATTTCTAGCTGAAATACTCTCTTTTTATTTTAAATTAATTACGTAGTTGTCGTAATGAAATTGTCAAAAAAACAGTCAAATATTATTAAAAAAAATATCTTGATTGCATTATTTTAGTATGCATGCATATTATTGAAAATAATTGCTTAATTTTCGCAGTATAATCTAAAAGACAATGCAATACGATTTTGACTATATTATAATAGGAAGTGGGTTTGGTGGTTCTGTCAGCGCTTTGAGGCTATCTGAAAAAGGGTACAAAGTTCTTGTGATTGAAAAGGGAAAATGGTTCGAAGCTAAGGATTTTGCCAAAACCAATTGGAATATCAGCAAATGGTTATGGATGCCTTATCTGCGTTTTTTTGGAATCATGAAGATGAGTATTTTCAAACATATTGTAATCATATCCGGGACGGGTGTTGGTGGAGGTTCTTTAGTATATGCTAATACTTTGCCTGTTCCAAAATCGACATTTTACAAATCAGGAAGTTGGAGTGAGCTGGAAGATTGGGAAACGGAATTAAAACCATTTTATCAAAAAGCGCTTACCATGCTTGGCGCATCAAGAAATCCAAAATTGTTTGATGGAGATATCGCATTAAAACAATTGGCTAAAGAAATAGGTAGGGAAGATCAGTTTGAAAATCCTGATGTTGCGGTTTATTTTGGTAGAGAAGGCATAAAAGTGAAAGATCCGTATTTTGATGGAAAAGGGCCAGACAGAGCGGGATGTAATTTTTGTGGAGGCTGTATGACGGGTTGCAGGCATAATGCAAAGAATACTTTAGACAAAAATTATTTGTATTTGGCTCAAAATAATGGAGCTACAATCCTTGCCGAAAATGAGGTGTATGATGTGTTACCAATTGATAATAGAGACGGATTGACAGGCTACAAAATTTTTGTTAAATCAAGCACTCAATTATTTAAGTCTAAAAAAGAATTTACTTCAAAAGGAGTAATTTTTTCGGGAGGAGTTTTGGGGACTGTAAAATTGTTACTTAAATTAAAGAAAAAATCGCTTCCGAAATTATCAGAGAAACTGGGTGATGATATTAGAACCAATAACGAAACCCTTATAAGCGTTTCCTCTCTAGATAAAACTAAAAACTTATCAAAAGGTGTGGCGATTGGCAGTCTGCTGCATACGGATGATAACAGTCATTTGGAAATTGTGAGATATTCGGAGGGATCTGGCTTTTGGAAACTGCTTCATTTGCCTTTATCCAATGGGAAAAATACGTTGGCACGTTTACAGAATATGATACAACAAGTGCTGAAATTTCCGCTTAGTTACTTCAAAATTTATTTTGTAAACAGTTGGTCAAAAAGTACCACAGTTTTATTATTCATGCAATCTATTGACAGTACTTTAAAATTTAAAAATAACTTTCTGGGCGGAATTTCTTCGTCCGTTAGTACCGGGAAAAAACCGAGTGCATACATTCCGGAATCAATAGCTTTAACGGATAAATACAGCAAAATAATTAATGGAAAAGCAACATCATTTGTTTTGGAATCTATAGCGGGAATACCCTCTACGGCGCACGTATTAGGTGGTGCAGTGATGGGAAAAGACTTTTCACAGGGAGTGATAAACAAGAACAATGAAGTTTTTGGGTACCAAAATATGTATGTAATTGACGGTTCCATGATATCTGCAAATCCTGGAGTTAATCCATCGCTTTCCATCACAGCAATTGCAGAAAGAGCAATGGATCAGATACCGGTTAAAAATTAAAAAAGAAAGATTTTAAAAAGATAATTTATTAGTGCGTTTTTAAATTGATACGTTGTAGACGACTGTACCTTATTTTATTTTTAATTCCAAATCGGCTTATATTAAATTAATTTGTCTAAATTAGAGTGTTGTAAAAAACAAAGATCAGAAGAATCAGCAACGTAATTTTATTTAATTTAGGACTAGATAGGCCTTTAAAAGCACTGAATCATCAAAAAGAAAATCAAAATAGCAAAGAGGCACATTCACGAAAGACTACATCGGGAACCTTACTTTACGCATCCCAGATTGAAGTTTATTCCTAATATTGTTATAAACTTAGTTAGCTTCGTACTTTCCTTGGCCTTGGCGGGTACTTTGCTCTATTTCCTTCTCAACTATTTAATTAGAAAATTTTACCATTTGGATTAATATTGGGTTAAATTCCATTATTGTAATATTTAGTATTTAGATCTATTTTTCATTGCAAATTCGGTTGATTATTTGAACCTTTTAATTTTATAGCATCTAAAGGGCTGGCAACTGAAAGTAGATTTTTATAAATTATTGATATAACGGTAAAAAAAAATATTTTGTTTTAAAATATTTGTATTGGAAAATGTATTTGCTTATTTTAACTACTATAACATTGAATAACAAATGATTATGATTTCTGTTTCTTAAGAGAAGAGTATTTATTGCAATTTGAATTGGCTAATCTGGCAGGAGTGGGAAAGGATACGCTTTTTAATATTTAAAAAAATAAAGAAACGGTTAGCTGACTGCAATAATCTTTTAGTTGTTCTAAAAGTAGTAAACATTGAAACCCAGTGTAAAAGCCAAAGAAATATATGAAAGATAATATCGAAAAATAATAAAAAACCCTGTAAATTAATTATTTACAGGGTTTTTTGTGGAGTCGCCGAGAATCGAACTCGGGTCCAAACAAGCAACTAAAAGGCTTTCTACGCGTTTATTTCCTGATTGGGTTTTCGATAATGTGCTAGGCCAGAAACAGCCACACAATACTTATCTTCTTAATTTCGAAATCCACCCGAAGCTTATGGAAATCTAGGTTTAAATTTACGATTCACCTTTATCGACCGCTATAAACCAAAGCTTTCGAGGTAAATCCTGCTTTCCTATCTGATAGGAACGAGGCTAATCTTACTATAATTCAGATTATGCAGCAAGAGCGTAGTTTCCTTCGCCGTGTAAATGTTTTGAAACCTTTTATTAACGAGAATTGTCCCAGTTCTCGACGTGCTTACTTTTCAATTCGACTTGCTGTCAAAACCAGTCGACCCCTTTTTTAATATAACTCAAAAATTAATTTGAGTGTGCAAAGATATTCTATTTTAGTTGAAATATGTCATCTCTAATTGGAATATATTTATCAAAAATCATTCCTCTTTTTCTCCCTTACCCATAGGGAATGGATAATCTCCAAATAACCTGGACAATTTTCTAACCTGATAGGTTTTTGTGGTAAATTTATTTGATAAAGCTATGATGGTAACTTTCTCTTTTTGCAAAGTGATATATGATGAGGTGTTACCATGCCACCAACCGTTGTGAAAATAAAAATTCTGTCCAGTTTTCCAATTTACAATTCGTATGCCAAGACCGTAATTCTTTTCTCCCTTGCGTTCGTTACTGTATGGCTCAAAGACTTGTTTGAATAACTTTGGATTTAAAAATACACCAGAATTTCTAGCTCTGTCAAATTTTAATAAATCTCGAGGTGTAGAATAAATGTTTTTATCGCCGTAAACTGCATCTAAATAATCTTTACCAATTTCTACTCCATTTCCTTTGTACGAGGGCGCAATGGTGTCTTTATCTCTTTCATAGTCAAATACATAAGTGTTTTTCATACCTAATGGTTTGAAAATAATTTGTTTCATTGCTTCTTTATAAGGAAGCTTTGTTATTTTCTCAATTATCAATGCCAGCATGGCATAATTAGTATTACAATAACTGAATCGGGTGTCAGTTTTAAATTCTAACCCAATATCTTTAGTAGCCATAATAGTTAATATATCTTGATTGGTCAGCCTGTTATGTCTGTCCCAAACTGTTTTATCCCGATCCGTAAAATAGGCGTAGTTCCGCATTCCGCTTCTATGGTCTAACAGTGTTTTTATAGTAACATCGGGATAAGGAAATTCTTTAAGAATGGTATTTACCTTTTGGTCTAAATCAATCCTTTTGGCATTAATTAGTTTCAAAACTGCGGTAGCCGTTAATACTTTACTCACAGAGGCTAAGTGAAGTGGAGTAGTACTTGTTATTAACCTTTTGTCTCTTTTATTAGCATAACCCTCATAATTTTCATAGATGATTTGACCATTCTGAGCAACAAGAAAACTTCCATTTGCGCTATGATTTGGCCAGTTTTTATTATAAAAAGATTCTACTGATCGTTTTTTTGAATTGATGTATTCCGCCGTTAATTTAGGGTGCTCATTCGTCCAAGGTTTCATTTTAGGCAATGTACTTTTGGGTAGTTGGGCATCACTTAATTGTACTTTTTTCTTCTCTTTTGTACAAGAACTCAAAACTAATGTTAAGACGAGTATTTGTAGTATATTTGCTTTTTTTATAAAATTCATTTCCATTGTGCTAGAAAGGCAAATATATAGAATCAATCCCTGTTGATTTATTTTTTTTCCAAAACCTTAACACTATTTTATTAGTGTCTGGAATGAGCTGTTGTTTATCTTTATGAGCATCAGCTTTTAAAGGTTTAAGACTTATAAATTTATTAAAAAAAGAAATTAAATTTATGGTAAATTGTTATATTTGTAACAAATTAAAACCATTAAGTTATATTAAATCATAATAAAAGTATTTAAAATGAAATTCGGAATTATAAAAGAAAGAAAAAGTCCACCAGACAGAAGAGTTGTTTTTTCACCAGATGAATTGGCAAAAATAAAACAGCTTTACCAAGATGCTGCTATAAAAGTGGAAAGTTCCGATATTCGAATTTTTACTGACGATCAATACAAAAACTTGGGAATTGAAGTTGCAAATGACATCAGTGATTGTGATGTCTTTTTTGGTGTAAAAGAAGTTCCGGCAGAAGCACTGATTCCTAATAAATCGTATTTCTTTTTTTCCCATACCATAAAAAAACAACCTTATAACAGAAAATTACTGCAAGCTATACTTGAAAAAAACATTGATTTGTACGATCATGAAACTATAGTTGATGCTAACAACCGAAGATTAATAGGTTTTGGAAGATATGCCGGAATTGTAGGAGCTTACAATAGCATCAGAGCCTTTGGAATAAAATTCGAATTGTTTAAAATCCCAAAAGCGGAAACACTTTCTGGAAAAGAAGCATTAATTACGCATTTAAAACGCTTGGTATTACCTCCATTAAAGTTTGTGATTACCGGAACCGGAAAAGTAGGTAACGGTGCAAAAGAAATTCTGGATGCTATAAAAATCAAAGAAGTTTCTGTTGAAAATTATCTGACAAAAAACTATTCTCAACCTATTTATACTCAAATAGATGTGTTGGATTATAACAAACGTAATGATGGACAAGTATTAGATTTTAATGATTTTTATAATAATCCAAAAGAGTATAGTTCTGATTTTGAAAAATTTACGAAAGTCACTGACATTTTTATTGCGGGCCATTTTTATGCAAATGAGTCGCCAATAATTCTTAGTCAGGAAATGCTTCAATCCAAAGATTGTAAAATAAAGGTGGTTGCGGATATTTCTTGTGACGTTAATGGTCCAATTGCCTGTACGCTGAGATCTTCAACTATTGCAGAACCTTTGTATGGCTATTTGCCTAACGAAAATAAAGAAGTCGATGTATTTCATCCTGCGGCAATTGTTGTAATGGCAGTTGATAATTTACCATGTGAATTGCCAAAAGATGCCAGTGAAGGTTTTGGTGAAATGTTTATGGAACATGTAATTCCAGCCTTTTTTAATGATGATAAAGAAGGTATTCTTCAACGAGCCAAAATCACCGAAAAAGGAAAACTTACTCCGAGATTTAGTTATTTACAAGATTATTTAGATGGGAAATAATTATAAACTAGGAGTTGTAAATTATAAATGCTGAATTGAAAGGTGTTTTATAATAACAGCAAATTTCGTAATTAATATTTATAGGTAAAAAGATTAATAATAACAAAAACCCTGCAATGTCTTATCATTGCAGGGTTTTTAATTTATAATTCAAAATTTACAATTATTTAAGGCTTCCCACCATATCTTCCGGTTTTACCCAAGCATCAAAATCTTCAGGTGTTACATAACCCAAACGAACAGCCTCGTCTTTTAGAGTTGTTCCGTTTTTATGAGCGGTTTGAGCAATTTCAGCCGATTTATAATATCCAATTTTAGTGTTCAGCGCCGTAACTAGCATTAAAGAATTGTCAACCAATTCTTTGATTCTTTTGTAGTTTGGTTCTATACCTTGTGCACAATGCTCGTCAAAAGACATACAAGCATCACCTAATAGTCGTGCCGATTGCAGGAAGTTAGACGCCATCAAAGGTTTGAATACATTCAATTCATAATGACCTTGCATTCCTCCAACAGTTATCGCAACATCATTCCCCATAACTTGGGCGCAAACCATAGTTAAAGCTTCACATTGAGTAGGATTTACTTTTCCTGGCATAATGGATGAACCTGGTTCGTTTTCTGGAATTATGATCTCACCAATTCCTGAACGTGGACCAGAAGCCAGCATTCGAACATCATTTGCAATTTTATTCAGTGAGACAGACAATTGTTTTAATGCACCGTGAGTTTCTACGATTGCATCATGTGCTGCTAAAGCTTCAAATTTGTTTTCGGCAGTTACGAATGGATGTCCGGTAAATTCAGCAATATAAGCCGCCACTAGTACATCATATCCTTCAGGAGTATTTAATCCAGTCCCTACAGCCGTTCCACCCAAAGCCACTTCTGATAAGTGTGCTAATGTGTTTTTAACCGCTTTTAGACCGTAGTTTAATTGCGCTACATATCCTGAAATTTCTTGTCCTAATGTAAGTGGAGTTGCATCCATTAAATGGGTACGACCAATTTTTACCACATTATTGAATTCAATAGCTTTGGCATGAAGTGTATCTCTTAATTTTTCAACACCTGGAATAGTAATTTCTACTACCGCTTTATATGCTGCAATATGCATTCCTGTTGGGAAAGTATCATTAGAAGATTGTGATTTGTTTACATCATCATTGGCTTTGATAAATTGTTCGCCTTCGCCAATGTTGAATCCTTTTAAGACTTGCGCACGATTTGCAACCACCTCATTTACGTTCATGTTACTTTGCGTACCAGAACCAGTTTGCCAAATTACCAATGGAAATTCATTGTCTAATTTACCAGCTAAGATTTCGTCACAAACGACAGCAATTGCATCCCGTTTTTCAATTGGCAAAACGCCTAAATCACAGTTAGCATAAGCGGCTGCTTTCTTTAAATAAGCAAATCCTTCAATAATTTCTTTAGGCATGGAAGCCGAAGATCCGATTTTAAAATTGTTGCGGGAACGTTCTGTCTGTGCTCCCCAATATTTGTCTGCAGGAACCTGCACTTCACCCATCGTGTCTTTTTCTATTCTGAATTTCATTTTTATGATGTTATTTGTGTGTTTTTAATCCAATTATTTGATCACTATCCCCGATAACAGTGGAAATTCTTGTTGTTGATTGCTGCTTTAATAGCAATCAACAACAAGATTGCAACGGATAGCGAGAAATAGCTCCTAAAATTGAGCTCAAAAATACGGATAATTCCCTTTTTATAAAAATTGATTGATAGTTTTTGTTGTTTTTTATTGGTAAGAAAAGGAATTAAACTTACATTTGTGGCTACATTCAAAATTCCGGAAAACATGTTTGAATTTTCACAGTACTTAGGCTTTTTACTTTTCTTAACCGTTCTTACTTTAGGATTCTGGTTGATGTTTTTTTTAGTTGGTTTTGTATCTTATTGGATAGGTGGAGCAACTTGGGAAGCATATAAAGAGAAAAGAGCTAAAAAAAAGCAACAACAACAATCAGTTTAATCTGATTGTGACATAAAAAAAGGACTCGTTTTTACGAGTCCTTTTTTTTATTCTGATAGTTAAATCATATAAAATAAGGACCTGTTTTCACAAGTCCTTATTTTATTTATCCTTGAAAGTCTCCTTCACCTTCATTCATATTTTTCTTAGGTTGTTTTTCCTTTTCGTTTTTCTGTTTGTTGAAACGATAGGTAAATGATAAGCTAAACTGTCTTTGTCTCCATTGCATTTCTGCATAGGAACTCACAATTCCGGGAAGGAAAGTTTCCATGATTCTTTTTCTGGAATTAAATACGTCGCTGATGTTGAAAGAAAGGGTTCCTTTGTCTTTCATGATATCCTTGCTAAAAGCTAAGTTAACAGCAAAAACGCCTAAACTTCTACCCTGAGCACTGTTTTGCGGACCATTGTAGGTTGCATTAGTCTGCCAGTCGATTTTGTAAGGCAAAGTAACTTTTGATGTGATTCTTGTAAACCATGAAGTTGCTGTGTTATCGAAATTTTGTGTTATGTCAACATTATTAAAATTGGTGTACACATAATTTCCCTGAGTTTCATTTCTGAAGAAATTGAAATTACCGTTTAATTTCCACCATTTGTATGGAGTATAATTTAAAGTGAATTCAAAACCTGCTCGATATTCTGTAGCCAGGTTGATTGGTGAACTAATAATTACGGGTGTTCCATTCTCAAATTTACCAGACTCTCTTCTGGCGAATTGGAAAACATTGGTTGTTTTGTTGACATATAATGACGTGTTAAAAGTCAGTTTGTCCCAACGTTTGATATATCCTAAATCGATAGCATCAGTGTAGGCCGGATCTAAATCAGGATTCCCTACAAAAATATTGATGTTGCTGGAGAAATTGCTGAAAGGATTTAACATTCTTCCCATTGGTCTTTGAATTCTCCTGCTGTAGCTTATAGAAGTGCTGCTTTTATCCGATAATTCATAAGTGAAAAATGCACTTGGGAAAAAGCTGTTGTATTTTTTATTATTGAAATCGTTAGTGGCTAACTGATTGATTTCAATATTGGAATCTTCCCATCGCAATCCAAAAAGAGCGGAGAATTTATTGGCTTTAAAGCCGTATTGCGTGTAAATTGCGTTTGTCTTCTCTTTATATTCTAAAGTATTGGTAAAGTTAATATTGGTAACTCCATCATTTTCTACTTGATAATCCGTAAGTTGTTTTATGAAATTACCACGGTATCCTGCCTCAAATTGGCTGCCTTTTCCAAGGGGTAAAACATAATCCGTTTGAAGTAAATTTCTGCTTTGACTTTGATTATTTATAGTTTGGTCAAATTTTGTTAAACTTGAGTTGGTAGCGGTATCCGTAATTAGGGCGTTATTTTTATCATCGTTTGTTGAAAATGAGCCGTCGATCGTTAATTTATGACCATCTTTTTTGAAGTTTTTAGTGAAGTTTGTAGCAAATTCTACGTTTTCACTGTTGCTGTCTTCCTCATTGATCCGGTTTCTGGTGTAATTATAGATATAGTTTGCATCATAATTATTTTGAAAAACATTATCCCTATTATCTCCAGTACTTTTTCTGTAATTGAAGGTATTGGTCCAAGAAGTTGTTTTATCTAAATACCATTCCATACCAAAGTTTCCATTGTATCCTTTGCTATATCTATCGTTTTCTCTCGATTCGTTGATGTAATTTCTGGTTGTATTATCCGAATTTAAATATCTGGAATTGGTAATGGCACTTCCCGGACTGTTACGGTAATTATATCCTTGGTTAGTAAATAGATTGAAATTTTTAGATTTAAAATTTAAAGTACCGCTTAAACCGTGATTATCAGGATAACCTGTAGAGGCAATAAAAGTTCCGTTTAGACCAAGATTTTTTCCTTTTTTCAAAATAATATTTAATAAACCACCTCCACCTTCTGCGTCATATCTAGCAGATGGATTGGTGATAACTTCTACTTTTTCAATTGCATCGGCAGGAATTAATCGCAATGCTTCAGCGATATTTATCGCATTCGAAGGTTTTCCGTCGATAAGAATTTTTACATTGTCATTGCCACGAAGGCTTACATTTCCTTCTACATCCACTGAAACTGATGGAATATTATCTAAAACATCACTTACAGTTCCTCCTTTTACCATTAAATCATTCCCAACATTATAGACCTTTTTATCTAATTTAATTTCAACAGTTGTTTTCTCAGATCGAATAACAACTTCATTTAATTGATTTGCATCTTCTTCTAAAGCTATTTGACCCAAATTTGTACTTGCCTGAAGACTTTTTTGTTTAATTTCATTCAATTTGAAAGATATAAACTCAATTTTTATATCGTAAACACCAGGATTCACATCAATATCAAATTCTCCTTTTGCATTTGTAATTCCACCCGCAACAGGTTTTGGATTATTTGGATTTAGAAAAGTTATTGTAGCGTATTCAAGAGGTTGTTTACTTACTTTTTCTATTACTTTTCCAATAATTTTAATTTTAGTTTTTGAATTGGGTTCTTGTTGAGCAAAATTTATTACGCTTGTAAAAAGCAATGCAAGAACAAGGAATTGTTTTAATTTAGTTGGCATTATATTAGTTTTAGATATTCTGTTTTAGATTGTAAAAAATAGTTTTGGTTTAAAAGTCAAATCACAAAAAAATGTTAATTTAATTTTGATGATGTAATTATATAAAATCAATTACGGAGTCTAATTCTCTTCCGATTATGGCTTTATCCCCAATAATGACAATAGGTCTTTCGATAAGAATAGGATAAGTAACCATTGCTTGAATGATTTCATCATTGGTCATTTGTTTATTTTTGAAATTTTCTATCCAGATTTTTTCTTTTTGTCGGACCAATGAAATAGGTTCAAAATCTAGTTTTCGAATAAGAGTGAACAACTCATCGAATGTAGGCCCGTTTTCAAGATAGTAAATGACCTCGTGTTCCTTTTGGGATTCTTTTATAAGAAGTAGACAGTTTCTTGATTTTCCACATCGTGAATTATGGTATATTTGTATCATGCAATTTTTTACTAAAGGAAATTGGGAATTAAATGCTCATTATTAGTGTAACGAAAGTGAAATTTGTTACTCTTATTTTAATAAAATATAAAAACAAAAATCTATGTTCATAGAACAAGGTATAAAGCCAGAGAATAAATTTTGGAGGTATATTGTGGGTTCAATATTTATAATTATTGCTTCTTTTTTAGGTCAGACTCCTTTATTAGGGGCATTATATTACGATACTTTCATCAATGGAAAGCCATATCCAAATTCTAATGATGATATTATGCGTTTTTTTGAACCTAATCTGACCTTGTTTTTAATATTGATTTCATTTGTTTTTGCGATGCTCGGAATTTTCTTTGTTGTTCGCTATTTGCATAATCAAACCATGCTTTCTATTACAACTTCAAGGACTAAAATAGATTGGAAAAGAGTACTTTTTTCATTTTCGATTTGGGCAATTTTTACTATTATCTCTACATTAGCATTCTATTTATTCAATCCAACTGATTTTGTGATTAATTTTAAACCTATTCCATTTGTAATTTTAGTTTTAATTAGTACAATATTAATTCCTATTCAAACCAGTACTGAAGAATATATTTTTCGTGGTTATTTAATGCAAGGTTTCGCTAATCTCGCCAAAAATAAGTGGTTCCCATTAATCATAACCTCTGTTATTTTTGGTGCCATGCATATTTCAAATCCGGAAGTATCTAAAATGGGTAATATCATTTTGGTATATTATATAGGTACAGGATTG
Organism: Flavobacterium urumqiense; assembly: GCF_900108015.1. Classification (GTDB taxonomy): domain Bacteria; phylum Bacteroidota; class Bacteroidia; order Flavobacteriales; family Flavobacteriaceae; genus Flavobacterium; species Flavobacterium urumqiense. Next base: position 34,725 of record NZ_FNVP01000010.1, read on the forward strand.
TTGTTGGGGATAATTACCATGATGGATGAAGGGATTGAGTTAGCACTAGGATTTCATGCTGCTAATAATTTGGTGAGTGCTTTATTGGTAACATCAGATTGGTCTGCGTTTCAAACTCATTCCATTTTTAAAGATATTTCTCAACCTTCAGCTGGTTTAGATGTTATATTTCCTATTGTTATAATTTACCCGATACTTTTATTTATCTTTAGTAGAAAATACAAATGGACTGATTGGAAAGAGAAGTTAACGGGCAAAATAGCATAACAATCATCTTTCAAAAAAAGACTTAAATACAAGGGAAAATATCATGAATACAATCACTTACATGAACGTACATAATTATTTTAAACTGAATGGATTTCATTTGGATCGAAAGGATTTATGCAGAGTAGCCTATAGTTTTATAAAAGAAGGTGAAGAATATGAAAAGTCTGTCGGCGATTTTATTTTGGATTGGTTTGATACCAAATCATATCTTGAGCTAAATACTTCTGGGACAACTGGTACTCCAAAAATTATTAGAATCGAAAAGCAAGCTATGGTAAATTCAGCACTGGCAACGGGTGATTTTTTCAATTTGAATCCTGGAGACAAAGCATTACATTGTCTACCAACTAAATATATTGCCGGGAAAATGATGTTTGTAAGGAGTTTTATTTTGGGACTTGATATGGACTTTGTAGCTCCCAGTTCACATCCTCTGCTGCATAATGATACTAAATATGATTTTGTTGCGATGGTTCCTCTACAAGCTCAAAATTCTTTGCTTGAATTGAAAAATGTTAAAAAAATGATTGTTGGCGGTGCTAAAATGAGTAAATCTTTAGAAAAAAGTCTTTTAAAGTTAAATACAGAAACATACGAAACTTATGGTATGACGGAGACCATAACGCATATCGCAGGCAAAAAAATAGGAGAAAAATATTTCACTATTTTACCTAATATTAAAATTTCTCAGGACGATAGAAATTGTTTAGTGATTGATGCACCTAAAATTTCAAACGAAACTATTGTTACTAATGATTTAGTGGAATTAATAAATGAAAATCAATTTGGATATTTAGGTCGAATTGATAACGTGATCAATAGCGGGGGAATTAAATTGATTCCGGAACAAATTGAAGATAAATTATCCAATAAAATTCATTCAAGATTTTTTGTAACTGGAATTCACGACCCTGTTTTGGGAGAAAAACTAATAGTAGTTATTGAAGGTGAGAAACAGGATTTAGACGAAAGTACTTTTGATGATTTAGATAAATATGAAAAACCCAAAGAAATATTTTATGTTTCAAAATTCATTGAAACACAAAATGGAAAAATAAAAAGAAAAGAAATTCAAGAAAGTCTTTAGACAAATTTTTGAACCGTGAAAAAAGCATCCGTTAGTAGTATCGTGATGCTTTTTTTATGGTTTATTATTTTTGCATTTTAAAATAGTAATCTTCTGAATGTTTTCCGCTGCCGTAAAATAGGAAAAACGGATCAATTGCAAATGTAACTACTGCTAAAAATAGATTTTGAGAATGCACTTCTGCTATAAAATTTATAATTGCGACTGCTGCCAAAATGGGTACTTGTGCAATGATTGCCCATCAGCTCAATAAATCAAAAGCAATTATCCCAACTGCCATAGGAGCTGGAACAGTATAATGTATTAGAAACATTCCGCCTCCTATTTTGTCAATAGTGGATATTAAATCCGCTAGATATTGAATGTTGATTATAAACGAATTTCTTTTTATAAAAAATACCAAGCGCTATTTGCAACAAATCAATAGCTAAATAAGTGTGGGTATTAGCCCCTTTATTTAATTCTTTTACGCTGCTCATAATATTTACTTTTAAAAATCACATCCTGAGATATTAATTTGTAGTGACCTATAAAATATTGTGAGTAAAACAGAATGTAGTATTTTTTACTAAAAAGTATAATTTTAAAACAAACAGGAAGGTATTTTTATTTATAAAAGGAATAATTAAATTTCAGTCCAAGCGTATTTTCTGCATGGCCATGTGCTATGAAATTTGTTAAATTTAAAGATATATTGTATTTATTTTTAGAAAAATATTTTCCTAAATAGATTCCAGAACAAGAACCAAAACGTGTAGGACCATTGTATTCGTCAACAAAACCTAATCCAATTTTTGGGTCCTCGTCAGAGATCGCATAACCAACACCGCTTTCGGCTCCTAAACACCAATTTGATTTTAAGTTAAATTGTATATTAGGCTTAATAGCAAACAGACTGAAATTTCTATAAAGAGCTCTTTCTTTTACGGTACTTTCAGCAGGTACAGCCGGATGGGTTTTTTTAGTAAACCGATAATCATACTCCGCTCTGAGGCCAAACTCAGTTGTGGGTGTAATCTTTTCTGCAATTCTTAGATTAACACCAATTCCGAGCCTATGGGACCGATACATTTGTATATGAACAGGTAACGATATATTAATGCCGGATTCTAATGTAAATGAATTGTCCGATTCTTTTTGTGCAAATCCAAACTGGACAATTATAAGAAACATTATCGTTATGGTATGATCTAAAATATTTTTCATTTTTTATTGGAATTAAAATTTAGCTTTTAGCAAAAAAAAAATATTTTATAAAAAAATGATGAGGTACAATTTAAGGTATTGCTTTTACCAAATAATAATCAAAGATACAAAGAACAATTTCGTTAAGTCTTTATTAATCATATTTTTATATGAAATATTTAGATGTTTTTTTTTATTTTTTAAAAATAAATTTTAAAATTTTTTGACAGTTGCTAGATTTTTTATGAAGTTATTTTGTTTTAGGAATTTCTGAAAGAGTTGACTTGACATCATTCAAAATCCAATCCATTTCTGGATCATTTCCTTTAATTCGGTCTTGCAATGTTGGGATGATTGTTACATCTGGAAAAATACCTCTACCGTTAATTTCTGTTTTATAATGAGGAGCTATCAACATCAAACCTATCCTAATTTTTAATTCAGAGTTGGGTAATTTTACAAGAGGCATAAACCCCGCTACAGTTCCATTATAGGCTCCTCCCGTTTCTTCTCCTACAAAAGTGGCTCTTTTTGAACCTTTTAAATTTGAGGAAATGATGCTGGAAGCCGAAAAACTCATTCCATTAATAAGTACATAGACCTTTCCTTTGAAAGAATTTTTATTTACTTTTTGGGGTTTTGTTTGTGTTGCATAAATATTTTTTCCATTATTATCCTCATGAACGGTCAAAAGTAAATAAGTGTAGAGTAATGGAGAAAAAATAGTTTTTATAGTTTTTACTGCGAAAGTACCCCCATTAAAATAGGCTCCTCCGAATAGACTCGATTTTGATACTACTTCAGATTTATCCAAAAATACAAAAGTTGAATCTGATAGATAAGAGTATAAATTGTTGATTTCAGTTACACGACCACCGCCATTATCTCTCAGATCAAGTACAAATGTGGTTGATTTATAGTTCTGAATTGTACTGAAGCTTTCTTTATAAAAAGTTCTAAAGTCCCCAATCTTAAATCCTCTGATTTTCATTATGGCAACGCTGCTGTCTTTTTCTTCAAAATGCAGGTTTCGGTTGTAATTTTTTAAATCTGAATTATAACCATTAACTATTTTCTTCTTTTTTATTGCTTTTAATTTTGCTCTTTCAATCTCCGTTAGCCTTTTTTTGACTTTCTTATTTTTCTTTTCAGTGGTGTCATCTTTTTGTCTTTTGATTGTAACTACCTTTAAACTGTCATTAAATTTTAAATTAAATCTAAGACTGTCCTTTATGCCATTTTGAGTAGTGAAAAAAGAGGAAAATCTTTTGCCTGAACTGCGTGTTTTTAAAGTAGTATTATAACCATCGGAAGTATAGAATTTATTGTATTCCTGAATTAAATCTTTTGGTTTTGTTCCGTTTATATCAACAATTTCGGTTCCTGCTTTTATGCTTTTGTCATAAGACTTATTTTTTATGACATATAGCTTATCATTGAAATAATCAAGATCAAATTGTGAAAATGGTCCAGTTCCTTTTTTAAGAAGTGCTTTGGTTTCTTTTTTTGTTTTTAATTTGGTGGCAGGATATAGAAACATATGACCTTGTCTTACCGCTGCAATCACAGGACTCAGTTTCTTGTAAAACTTTAAACTGGTCATTGGATTTCGAATAGTCGTTTTTAAACTATCGAATTTATAATCAAGATCTTTTTTAGAAATGTACCAGTATAAATTGGGATGTAATCGCTGCAGTTTTTTATAAGTAAAATCGACATCAGATTTTAAATCTTCTTCAGAAATTAAATCATTTAAATGTTTGTTGTGATTTTTAATAGAAGTGCATTGAAAAAATAATAATGAGACAAGAACTAGAATAAATATTTTTTTCATATTGTTTATTTTTGTCCCAGTTTTTAGTTTTAGTGAGCATAAGACCAGTAGAATACTAAAATGAAAACTGGGACTAAAAACTTTTTTATACTTGAATTACTCCTAAGTTAAACTTTTTTTCAATAGGCGAGTGGTTTGCCGCTTCAATTCCCATAGAAATCCAAGTTCGAGTGTCCAAAGGATCAATTATAGCGTCTGTCCACAAACGAGAGGCTGCATAATAGGGAGAAACTTGCTCGTCATATCTTGCTTTGATTTTGTCAAAAAGGGCTTTCTCTTTGGCTTCATCAACTATTTCTCCTTTTGCTTTAAGCGAAGAAGCTTCAATTTGTGCCAATACTTTTGCAGCTTGTGTTCCGCCCATAACGGCTAATTCAGCACTTGGCCAAGCAAAAATTAATCTTGGGTCATACGCTTTTCCACACATAGCATAATTTCCGGCACCATATGAATTTCCTACAATAACAGTAAATTTGGGAACAACCGAATTAGAAACAGCATTCACCATTTTAGCCCCATCTTTAATAATTCCGCCATGTTCTGATTTAGATCCAACCATAAAACCAGTAACATCTTGAACGAATATTAAAGGGATTTTCTTTTGATTACAATTTGCGATAAATCGAGTAGCTTTATCTGCACTATCCGAATAGATTACGCCTCCAAACTGCATTTCACCATTTTTAGTTTTCACCACTTTTCGTTGATTAGCAACAATTCCCACTGCCCAACCATCAATTCTGGCATAACCAGTAATAATGGTTTGACCGTAACCGTCTTTGTACGCCTCAAACTCAGAATTGTCAACCAAACGATTAATGATTTCCATCATATCATATTGTTCATTTCTAGCTTTTGGCAAAATACCATAAATATCATTTTCGTCTAATGCTGGTTTTACTGCTTTTACTCTGCTATAGCCTGCCTTGTCGAAATCACCAATTTTATCAACTATATTTTTTATTTTGTCTAATGCGTCTTTGTCATCTTTAGCTTTATAATCCGTAACACCCGAAATTTCGCAGTGTGTACTTGCTCCGCCCAATGTTTCATTATCGATGCTTTCGCCAATGGCTGCTTTGACTAAATAGCTTCCTGCTAAGAAAATACTTCCTGTTTTTTCTACAATCAAAGCTTCATCACTCATAATTGGCAGATAAGCTCCACCGGCAACGCAACTTCCCATAACAGCAGCAATTTGGGTGATTCCCATACTACTCATTTGAGCATTATTTCTAAAAATGCGACCAAAATGTTCTTTGTCAGGAAAAATTTCATCTTGCAAAGGCAAATACACACCGGCACTATCTACTAAATAGATAATTGGTAATCTATTTTCCATTGCGATTTCCTGAGCACGTAAGTTTTTCTTAGCGGTAATTGGAAACCAAGCACCCGCTTTTACGGTAGCATCATTGGCCACCACAATGCATTGTTTTCCTCTGATATATCCTATTTTCACAACAACTCCACCCGAAGGGCAACCGCCATGTTCAGCATACATTCCTTCACCAACAAATGCTCCAATTTCTATACTTTTAGCTTTGGGATCCAGCAAATAATCAATGCGTTCCCGAGCAGTCATTTTACCTTCGTTATGTAATTTTTGAATGCGTTTTTCACCACCGCCCAATTTCACCAGGCTTAATTTTTGGCGTAATGCTGAAAGTAAAAGTTTATTGTGGTCTTCGTTTTTATTGAAGTTCAAATCCATGATGAAATAGTTGTTAAATAATTAGCGCTAAAGTAAAAAATTTATTGAGATAAATCTTTTAAACGCTATTAGTTTAGAAATAAAATTGATTGTATTATTGGTATTATAGCAAAAAAACAGAGTTTAAGTTCTGTTTTTTTATGAATTTAACAAAAAATATAATTAGTTATTTTTTTGAATCGTTAACCATTCTTTTTAAAATTGCCCATTGTTTTAAAGCATCACGTGCTTCGACAGCAGGATATCCCAGCATGGTTTTCCCTGCAGGAATATCTCCCGTAACACCAGAACCAGCGCCTACAACGGCACCATCGCCAATTGTTGTGTGGTCTTTTATAGAAGCGCTTCCGCCTATAATTACACCATTTCCCAAAGTTACGGACCCTGCCAATCCACTGTTTCCAGCCATAATGCAAAATTTCCCCAATTTACTATTGTGCCCTATTTGAACTAAATTATCAATTTTACAACCATCACCTAAAATTGTAGAACTGAATTTTCCTCGGTCAACGCAAGTATTAGCGCCAATTTCAACACCATTACCTATAATTACATTTCCAATTTGTGGGATTTTTACCAAACCTCTTTCAGGATCAGGGCGAAAACCAAAACCATCCGCACCAATAGTTGCATTGGGGTGTATAATGCAATCGTTCCCTATGTGACAACGCTCTCGGATTACCGTCCCAGACCAGATTACAGTGTTTTTTCCTAGAGTACATTCGTCTAGAATAGTGACATTTGGATATATTGTTGAATTGTCTCCAAGAACAACTTTAGGTCCTATATAACATCCTGCACCAATTCGAACGCCATTACAAATAATTGCGGTGTCATCTACAACTGCTGTCGGATGAATATCAATATTAAATAAGGGGGTTGGAGGTGCAAAAAGAGCTAAAACTTGTGACATAGCCAGATCTGCATTTTTAACTTTTATGAAAGCCCTATTTTCTCCTGGTTCTATCGAAATATCCTCATTTACAACCGCTACTGCAGCTTTAGAAGTTGCCCAAAATTTTTCATATTTTTTGTTTCCAATAAAAGAAATTTCGGATTCATTAGCCACTTCAAGTTGTTCAGGAGCAGTGATGTTTTGGAAAATTTGCCCGACAATTTCCCCTTTTAAAATTTCATTTATTTCTTGGATTGAATAGGATTTCATTAAGCGTAGATTGGATTGTTTAGTTATAGTCATCAAATAAAACAAATTGGGTTTATAATTCCTAATCTTTCGCAATTCTTTAACACGATTACAAGTGGCATTTATATAACCAAAAAAAAAAGAGATCAAATAACAGTTTTAAACAATTATTTTTGTCGGTTAATATGCGCTAATATATTATGAAATTACGACATATAAAGTTCTTAATTTTTACACTTTTATTTTCTAATTTTACTGCAAATGCTTAAATGCAGGCTTTCTTTAATAAGAAAAAGGCAACTCCGTAATATGACAGAGCGTTGGGAATTAATTACAGCGGAACTTAGCGGAACCTTTTTACAAACACCCGATAAACCTTTGTATGTTTTACCGTTGCACTAAACTGATTCCTTGATGAACAACCCATTTCTGGAAATGTAGATCCTAATTATATTGCAACAACAAGAGTTAATTATAAGAGTGTTGAATCTAAATTTCAATTGAGTTTTAAGACTAAAGTATTGCAGAAATTTTTTCGGGGACATATTGATTTCTGGGTGGCTTATACCGAAATATCATACTGGCAAATTTACAATACCAATTTATTACGCCCTTTCAGGGAAGTTAATTATGAACCGGAATTAATTCTGAATTTCCCTGTGAAGTTTAAACTTTTTGGGTTAAATATACGCATGATAGGTATGGCAATAAATCATGAATCAAATTGGAACAGTGATCCTTATTCACTAAGCTGGAACAGAATTATTTTTCATGCTGGATTTTTAAACAATCATTTGAGTATTTACAGTAGACCTTGGCTCATTTTATCAGCAGCAAAAAACGACAATCCTGATATTGCATAATATATAGGTCGAGGCGATCTTAAATCATTTGCAGACAGCTATAGGTGTTGGAGTTTCTTTGATTGAATGGTTGTAAGTGTGTAAATTAGTACTTTAAAAATGCGTGCTTCGCAAATGTAATGGTTTTGCGATAATTTGTTTATGTTTGTTAAAGAGCGTAAAATCGAATTTACAATGCTAACACTATTTTCTAGTTAGCTTTTAAATAATAAACCTACCATAAAAATGAAACTATTAGACGGATTTTTGTTTTTACCTGTTATACTACTTTTTTCTATTAATCTGCAGTCTCAAACAAATAATAGTATTATTGAAAATGCATTATTAATTGCTGAGAATAATAAAAAAAAATTAGAAAATAGTGAACAATTGTTGGTGGTGTACAATTATCAACCAGAAAATTATAGCGCTGTTCTTGTAGCTTTAGAGAGAAAAGACAGGAATTGGGTTGTAAAAGATAATCCGATAGAAGCTGGTATTGGTAAAAATGGATTTGCACCACCACTTAATAAACTTGAAGGTGACGGCAAGTCCCCAACTGGTATATTTCGTTTGGGAAAATTATTTACCTATGAAAAACAAGTAAACACATTATTGGAATACCAACAAACGACTAAAGAAGATAAATGGATTGATGATCCAAATTCGAAGGATTATAATACCTTTATCAGAGGTTCTACCAATGCGAAATCTTATGAAAATCTATTATTGAAAAGTGATGCCTATAAGTACTGTATGGTCATAGAATATAATATTAACCCAGTTGTTAAAGGAAAAGGAAGTGCTATCTTTTTTCATTTAGGTGTAAAAAAACCATATTTTACTGCTGGGTGTGTTGCAATTAATGAGGAAAATATGAAGTTGATAGTAAATTGGTTAGATCCCAAACGAAACCCGACAATTATTATGGGTAATTTTAATGTTTTGAAAAAGGGTCTTTAAATTGTACTTAAACTTCTAAATATTAATTTTTTCAAATTCAAAAAAAAATCCCCTTAAATATTTCGAATAACGAAAGTTAAGGGGATTTTATTACTTATTTTATCTTTTGAAGAACTCACTTTTCACTGAAAACTGAATACTATTCTTCTTCCTTCTGTCCCATCATCATCAAATAGGCTTTTAGGAACTCATCGATTTCTCCATTCATAACACCATCAACATTGCTGGTTTCATGACCGGTTCGAACGTCTTTGACTAATTTATAAGGTTGCATCACATAATTTCTGATTTGTGAACCCCATTCAATTTTCATTTTTCCGGCTTCGATATCAGCGCGTTGTGCCTGTTTCTTTTTTAACTCAATTTCGTATAATTGAGATCGTAACATTTGCATCGCACGTTGTCTGTTATCTTGTTGTGACCGTGTTTCAGAACATTGTATTTGAATTCCGGTTGGTTTATGAAACAATTGTACTTTGGTTTCTACTTTATTTACATTTTGTCCTCCAGAACCACTAGATCGCGATGTTGTGATTTCAATATCAGCAGGATTAATGTCAATTTCGATACTATCATCTACAAGCGGATATACATAAACGGATGCAAACGAAGTATGACGCTTTGCATTACTGTCAAATGGAGAAATACGAACCAATCGATGTACACCGTTTTCACCTTTTAAATATCCAAAAGAATAGTCTCCTTCAAATTCAAGTGTAACGGTTTTTATTCCTGCAGCCTCTCCTTTTTGGTAATTCAGTTCTTTTATTTTGTAACCGTATTTTTCGCCCCACATCATGTACATACGCATAAGCATTTCAGCCCAATCGCAACTTTCCGTTCCACCGGCACCCGCGGTTATTTGCACTACTGCACTCAAAGTATCACCTTCGTCCGAAAGCATGTTTTTGAACTCGATAGCTTCAATGTGGTCTTGCGTTTGCTTGTATTGATCGTCTAGTTCTTCTACGGTAAATTCTCCTTCTTTATAAAAATCATGGGCGAGTTGCAACTCGTCAGTCATTTCGATTGCTTTGTTGTAATCTTCAATCCATTTTTTTTTATTTCGAAGATTCTTTACAATCAATTCCGCTTCTTTAGCGTTATTCCAAAAGTCGGGAGCAAAAGTTTTTTCTTCTTCGTTAGAAATTTCAATTAATTTGGCATCAACGTCAAAGATACCTCCTCAACGCACCAAGGCGCTCTACAATACCTTTAATTTGTTCGGTAGTTGTCATAAATTATGTAATTTTGTGGCACAAAAATAAGAAAATTTTGAGAAGAGACAAGTCACAGCTTGTCCGTAACATAAATATAAAACAAATAAATGGAAATAAATTTAGTTAGCGATACGATTACCAAGCCGTCATACGAAATGTTACAGTATATGTTTAATGCCCAAGTTGGCGATGACGTATATAAACAAGATCCTACAGTTATTGAGCTAGAAGCCAAAGTTGCTGAAATGTTTGGCATGGAAGCAGGTCTTTTTTTTCCATCTGGAACCATGGCAAATCAAACGGCTATAAAATTACATACGCAACCTGGAGAACAATTGATAGCCGACAAATATGCTCATGTTTATCATTACGAAGGAGGAGGAGTTTCTTTCAACAGCGGAGTTTCCTGTTGTTTATTAGATGGAAATCGTGGAATGATTACTGCCCAACAAGTTGCTGGAGCCATTAATGATCCGGAGTTTTATCACAGCCCTTTAACCAGTTTAGTATGTGTGGAGAATACAACTAATAAAGGCGGTGGCGCTTGTTATGAACTAGAAGATTTGCAAAAAATAAAACAGGTTTGTGATGCTAATAATTTGAAGTTTCATATGGATGGAGCCCGAATTTGGAATGCATTGGTAGCCAAAAAACAAGACCCAAAACAATTTGGGAAATTGTTTGATACTATTTCTGTTTGTTTGTCCAAAGGACTTGGAGCGCCTATCGGTTCTGTTTTATTGGCTGATAAGGTAACAATTCACAGAGCTTTGCGAATCAGAAAAATATTAGGAGGAGGAATGCGTCAGGTAGGATATTTGGCGGCAGCCGGAATTTATGCTTTAGACCATAATATGGAGCGTCTGAGTGAAGACCATCGAAGAGCTAAAGAAATAGCCGAAGTTTTGAAAAAAGTGAATTGGGTAGCATCGGTAGAGCCTGTTGAAACTAATATTTTAATCTTTTCTTTGGCAAGTAATGTCAGTGATACTGTTTTGATAGAAACATTAAAACAAAAAAATATTTCCATTAGTTCTATGGGTCATGGAAAATTAAGAATCGTTACACATCTTGATTATAGAGAAGTTATGCATACGTATGTTTTGGAAACTTTAGAAAAATTAATTTTCTAATATGTAAAATTTGTTTAAGGTTTAAAGTTTTTCGCATTCTCAAAAACTCTAAGCCTTAAACTTTATTTTTTTATTTGAACAAATTGTCCATTCCTGGAATCATTGGCATATCCATTTTTGCAACGGCATCGAGTTCAGCTTCATTTGTTTTAGTAGCTTTTTCAATGGCTTTATTTATAGTTAGAATTAAATAATCTTCCAGTTGATCTTTATCTTCCAGTAAAGTATCGTCAATTGTAATTGATTTTATTTTTCTATTGGCAGTCAAAGTTACTTTCAATAAACCATCTGTGCTTTGCTCATCGATAAGAACAGTATCCAAACGTTTTTTTGTATCCTCTATTTTTTGTTGGGTCTCTTTAAGTTTTCCCATCATTCCCATTAAATCCATTTTGATAAATTTTAAATTATTGAAATACGAAATTACTACATTTGAAGGAATAAGCAATGTTAAATTAGATGAAAAACGGGGGTGTTTTAAATCACCTTTGTACTATTTTTGTAAAATCACATATTTAATAAACGAATAAAAATGTCAGAAAATATACTACCACCTTTTGCTAAAATAATTCCTAAAACATTAGAAAATTTAGGACATTCCAGAACTGATAATTATTTTTGGATGAACGACAGAGAAAACCCTGAAGTCATCGATTATTTGAACAAGGAGAATGAATATTATCATAAAATGACTGCGCATACTAAAGATTTCCAAAAAGAATTATTTGAGGAAATGAAGAGCCGAATCAAGGAAGACGACGAATCGGTTCCTTATTTATATAATGGTTATTACTATATCACTCGTTTTGAGAAAGGAAAAGACTATCCTATTTATTCTCGAAAAAAAGAAAACCTTACGGCAAAAGAAGAAATCATGTTTGATTGTAATGATATGGCCAAAGGGCAATCCTATTTTCAATTGGGTGGTTTGAGTGTTAGTCCAGATAATAAATTAGCTATTTTTAGTTTTGATACTGTTGGAAGAAGAATATACACGATTCAGATTAAAAGTCTAGAAACCAATGAAATTTTAGAAGATAAAATAGAAAAAGTGACTGGAAGTGCTGTCTGGGCTAATGATAATAAAACTATGTTTTATTCCAGCCAAGACGAAGTTACTTTGCGGTCTGATAAAATTTTTAAGCATAAATTAGGTTCAGAACAGGCCGATGATGTTTTGGTTTATTTCGAAAAAGATGATACATATAATGTAGAAATTGCTAAATCTAAATCTAGAAAATACCTTGCAATTGAGTCTGGAAGTACTTTAACAACGGAATACAGAATTCTAAATGCAGACAATCCTGATGGAAAATTTGAAATTTTTCAAAAGCGAATTCGAGGAGTAGAGTATAGTATTAATCATTATGAGGACAGTTTTTATATTATGACTAATGCGGATGATGCAGAGAATTTCAAATTGATGAAAACGTTGGAAACAGCAACAACCAAAGAAAATTGGAAAGAAGTTATAGCGCATCGAGAAGATGTATTGCTGGAAGATATCGAAATTTTTGCTAATTATTTAGTTGTTGAAGAACGTTCTAATGGTTTGAATAAAATCCGAATTATGCCATGGAGTGGAGAAGGGGAATATTACCTGCCTTTTGAAAGCGAAACCTACACTGCATATACCAGCACCAATGTTGATTTTGATACAGAAATTTTGAGGTATGGCTACCAATCAATGACAACTCCATCTTCGGTTATTGATTTTAATATGAAGACCAAAGAGAAGGAAATCAAAAAAGAACAACAAGTTTTAGGAGGTAAGTTTGATAAAAATAATTACACCGAAGAACGCGTTTGGGCGACTGCCAAAGACGGAATCAAAATTCCAATTTCGCTTGTGTATCGAAAAGAAGTAAAAAAAGACGGAAAAAATCCCCTGCTTCAATATGCTTATGGTTCTTATGGGCATTCTATGGATGCTACTTTTTCTTCTACCAGATTATCATTATTGGATCGAGGATTTATATATGCCATAGCACATATTCGTGGCGGTGAAGATTTAGGAAGACAATGGTATGAGGACGGAAAATTATTAAAAAAGAAAAATACGTTTACGGATTTTATTGATTGTTCTACATTTTTAATAAAACAAAAATATACGTCACCAGAACATTTGTATGCCGAAGGTGGCTCTGCAGGTGGTTTGTTAATGGGAGCTATAGTAAATATGGCGCCAGAATTGTATAATGGTATAATTGCTCAGGTCGCTTTTGTGGATGTGATAACTACGATGCTTGATGATAGTATTCCACTGACAACTGGTGAATATGATGAATGGGGAAATCCAAACAAAAAGAAATATTACGATTATATGTTATCCTATTCGCCTTATGATAATATTAAAAAACAAAATTATCCTAATATGTATGTTTCTACTGGCTTGCATGATTCGCAGGTGCAATACTGGGAACCCGCTAAATGGGTGGCTAAATTAAGAACTATGAAGACAAATGATAGCGTTTTATATCTTGATACAAACATGGAAGCAGGTCATGGAGGTGCATCTGGACGATTTGAAGCCTTAAAGGAATTGGCCAAAGAATTCAGTTTTTTGTTAGATTTAGAAGAAATAAAAAAGTAATTCAAAAAATTTTGTTAAATTTGTGATATTTCGAGGTTAAATAAAAAGAACCTCGAGTAACTATTTTTTTATGAAAGAAGAAATAAACGCTTATAATAATGTATTAGAATTAATAGGTAATACTCCACTTATTAAACTAAATAGAGTCACCGAAGAGTTAGAAGGTAATTTCTATGCTAAAGTAGAAGCTTTTAATCCCGGACATTCTTCTAAAGATAGAATTGCTTTATACATTATTGAAGAGGCTGAAAAAAGAGGTGTTTTATCTCCTGGTGACACAATAATCGAAACGACATCCGGCAATACCGGTTTTAGTTTAGCAATGGTAAGCATTATAAAAGGCTATAATTGTATTCTTGCAGTTAGCTCAAAATCATCCAAAGATAAAATTGACATGCTTCGCAGTTTGGGAGCTAAAGTTTATGTTTGTCCTGCTCATGTTTCTGCCGATGACGAGCGTTCGTATTACAATGTTGCCAAACGTTTGCATGAAGAAACGAAAGGTTCTGTATATATCAATCAATATTTTAATCAACTGAATATTGATGCGCATTACAAATCGACCGGGCCAGAAATTTGGAAACAAACAAATGGTAAAATTACCCATCTTATAGCTTGTAGCGGAACTGGTGGAACCATTTCGGGAACTGCAAAATACTTGAAAGAAAAAAATCCAAACATTAGGGTTTTAGGTGTAGATGCTTTTGGTTCAGTATTGAAAAAATACCATGAAACAAGAGAGTTTGATAACGATGAAATTTATCCTTACAGAATAGAAGGTTTGGGTAAAAACTTAATTCCATCTGCAACAGATTTTGATATTATCGATAAATTTATGAAAGTTACCGATGAAGAAAGTGCTCATGCAGCGAGAGAGATTGTAAAAAAAGAAGGTTTATTTGTAGGATATACTTCTGGTGCGGTAATGCAGGCCATAAAACAATACGCAGAAGAAGGAGAATTTAATAAGGACAGTAATGTGATCGCTATTTTTCCAGATCATGGTTCTCGTTATATGAGTAAAGTGTTTAGTGACGACTGGATGAACGAACAAGGTTTCTTTGACAGCATCAATGAAGAAGAAGCGCAAAAAATCGAATTTATAAAATAAATTTAAAATTTTAGATTTAAAGTCCCATTTGCTGTAGCAAATGGGACTTTTTTTTGACCACTGACAACAATATTTATTTCAGTAATTCAGGTTTACTGAGTATTAATTCTATCTTTTTAATAGTGATTGTAATCTGACTCATTTGCAATTCTATATTTCTAAAAAAGAGACTGATATCTCTATTGACCCAACTTTCAGAAATAACTCTTGAACCCAAACTAATTCTTAAAATAGCACTTTCAATTTCAGTAGTATATTTTACATTAACTGCTTGACCAATATGACATTTTTGGGCAGCTAGTCGGATAATTTCTAAAGAAGAATCTTCAAACTGATCGGATAAATCGGAATTTAATAAAGTATATAGTTTTTTTACTTTAGCAACGGATAAAACTTCATTATCTTTAAAAATAAAGAAAGGAAAAATGGTGCGGATATTTCTTATTCCAAACTCTTTACTACTGTAGCACTTCGTTTTGGTTTCATCCCCATAAATAGGCTGTAAAAAAGTGGCCTCTTTGATTGAGTCGTCAACAAAATTGCAAAACATCTCAATACCCATATTTCGGTATAAGATAGGTGTTTTGTAATACCTGTCCATTTCAACTACAGCAGCGTTCCAGCGCATGTAGGAACCATAGTTATAACCATCAGATAATTCATTTGAACAGAACCAAGAAGTCGGCCAATCGGAATGATTGTAATATTTAGTCAAACCTGTGGGCAATGTGTTTTTTACAGAACGAATTAATTTAGTGACACTTTCAGGCAGGATTAATGCGCCGCAATATGGTGGACCAGTGAAGAATTTGCTCCCTGTTATGGTAACAATATATCCTTTGTTCAAATAATTTTGTATGTCTTTTGGATCTAATCTAAGCTGTGAACCATCTACAATTATCTGAATTGATAAATTTTTAAGAGTATTTAGTTTTTTAATAAATTCATCACTGGGAGATTGATAGCCTAATTTCGATTGATCCATTGTATGCAACACTACGTGTCTGCCTAGATCTTTGGTCCTAGAAACGGCATTAAATACTTCTTCATCTAATTGATGAGAAGATTTTAACGCGCCGTTTTCATCTCTAAAAGGGATTTCAATCAAATTAACATCTCTAAAACCTTCAATTTTATCGCCTTTTTTAATTGGATAATTTAAAGCTGTTGTGTTTTCAAAATGATATCCTTTCAAGGCCGCAGCAACACCGCTGCCAGTTTCATCAGATGCAACCAGAATATGTGTAATTTCTTTATCGGAAATAATTTGCGTTATAGCTGCTATTTGAAGTGAAGAATCAGTTCCTGATGGTGAAAAAATTATTTCGCATTCCTCATTTAATTTGAATATTTTTCTGAGGTTGTTTTTTAGTAATTCAGAAAACTCGTGTGTAGCATTTTTAAAACCATTTTTCAAGCTATTTCTAATTAAAATCCTTCTAACTTTATCTGTTTTATCAAAGGCAAAATTTGAAACGCTTGACGCTGTCGAAGAGGCAAAAGTAAATGCATCAGGTCTTGGGAATGGGCGACATCCGTATTTATTTAGTAAATGAATTTCGTCGATGTTCAACCTAAGATCACCTCCGGACATCAATAAGTATTCTGTAGGTTTTGCTAAATTTTCAACAATAGGTTTCCAAGATTCTTTAAGTTCATGGTTTGAATTTTTTAAACCATGAAAAGATTGTAACTCTTCGTGTTTTAATGAATATTCAGTATTTAAATCACTATCATTTTTAATTAAATTAATTAAAACATAATCAAGATTTTCTAATTTTTCTTTATCATCTTTAGGTAGTAAATTATAAAATATTCGAATCACTTCAAGTGCCGCGATATCACATAACGCAATATCTTTTTTTTCATTATTCAAAGCTTTATACCATAGCTGCCATTCGATACCATATCTTAAATAAACTAAAGCTAATATGGGCTTGTCTAAAAAGGACGAACCAATTATAATCGATTTATTTGGTACAATTTTGAAAATAGTAGGTTCACTAGTTGAGGTGATAATATTGATGTTATTTATCTTTGGTACGGTATTAAATCTTTTTAAAATGCGAACTAAATAGTTTACGTTTTCTTTTTCAAATAAACTTGTTCTTTTATATTGATTTTCAATTAAAATGTTGTTTGTCATAAATGTTATAATTTAAAGCGTTCCTTAGAACGATATTCTTTATTAGGAATAGTTAGTTGATTAACTAAACTGATTCAATCTGCGTCTATATGCGGTGGAAAATCATCATAAAAAACTGATTTTTCACTTTTGGATTATTTATTTTAAGCGCTAAAGTTCTATTTATAAAATAATAATGCTCCAAATAGTTTAAAGTTTTGCTTCTTTGTGATTGTTGAATTTATCAAAAATTAAGCAAATATAATGAACTTGCAACCATGAAAAAAAACATTAACAAACACTCGTTCGCTAAATCTTCACCATTTAATTTTAGTCTGTTATTTAAGTTGTATTTATACAGCAATCAGACTAGTAATATACCAATTAAAAATAGTATTTCTCAGTATTGATTTATTAATTAAGGACCTGAGAAAAGGTAATTAGCATAATAGCAACTAAGGCAAATAATAGACCCACATAATTTTTAGGGCTTAATTTTTCTTTAAACAAAAAAATGCCTGTGAGACTTCCTAAAATGATTACGCCCATATTCATTGCAGCAAATACTGTCGATGGATTTTTGGCGAAAGCCTGATGTGCTTTAAGATAAAATAAAATATTCCCAAAATTAAACACTCCCACAAGTGCTCCAAAAAGAAAATTGTTACTTTTAAACGGGGCTTTCTTTAACACTATTTCGTAAAGAACTACTGCTAAAATTAGGATCAGCGAAATGCCAAAAACAATAAATAGGGAAGTTGTAAAAGGTAAGCTTGTCGCCAAAGCGATTTGTTTGAACAAGATGTCTATTGCTCCAAAACCCACTAATACGACCGCTGGATAAATCCATTTGTTGTTGAGATTGTCGGTTTTTTTTGAAAGTATTAATATTAAAGCGGGCAGGGCAATCAAGAATGTCATTAGTTTAATACTGTTAAATTCTTCATTAAATAATAACCAAGCTGCCAGTACAGGAATAAAGAGGGAAAGGCGTTGTGCTGCATCTGTTTTTACAATTCCCATGTGCTTGATGGAAGCAGCTAAAAACAAAAATATAGTAGGTAATAAAATCCCTAACGGAATATAAATACTCCAGGGTGCTGATGTATCAATTGCGCTTAAATCAGGGCTGTAAAAGAAATAACAAAGTAGCAGGGCAAATACATAATTCCACGCAACTATCTGGGTTGTATTTAAAGTGTATTTTCGGCCGACTTTGAAAATCACCCCTACAGTTACGCTACAGAGAATACTTAAAATAAGAAATAACATGGGCTTAATATTAAATGCAAATAATTTGAGACAAAAAAACTCCAGCCGGAGCCAGAGTTTTATAAATAACTGGAATGAAGTTTATGCCTCTTCCATTGTATGATATACGTTCATTACGTCATCATCTTCTTCTAATTTTTCGATTAGTTTTTCTACATCGGCCATTTCAGCTTCCGTTAATGCCTTAGTAATTTGAGGTATTCTTTCAAAACCAGAAGAAAGGATTTCAAGACCTTTGCTTTCCAATTCTTTTTGAATCGTTCCAAAACTATTAAATGGAGCATAAATGAGAATACCATCTTCGTCTTCAAAAACTTCTTCAGCGCCAAAATCAATTAATTCTAATTCTAGTTCTTCCGGATCCATTCCATTCGCAGGAATTCGGAAGTTACAAGTATGGTCAAACATAAATTCTACTGAACCCTGAGTTCCCATTGTTCCATTACATTTGTTAAAATAGCTTCTAACATTTGCAACAGTTCTATTATTGTTATCTGTAGCCGTTTCCACAAGAATTGCAATCCCATGAGGTGCATATCCTTCAAATAAAACTTCTTTATAATTGGCTGTATCTTTATCGGTTGCTTTTTTAATTGCTCGTTCTACATTTTCTTTAGGCATATTTGCAGCCTTTGAATTCTGGATAACTGCTCTTAATCTTGAATTGGCATCAGGATTTGGTCCGCCTTCTTTAACAGCCATTACAATATCCTTTCCAATTCTTGTAAATGCTTTAGCCATTGCTGACCAACGTTTCATTTTTCTACCTTTTCTAAACTCAAACGCTCTTCCCATTGCTAATTTTTTATTTTGAACTGCAAAAATACAGCTATTAGTTATTTTACCAAAATCAATTTAAATTCTTTTCGTCAGTTTATGATGATTTGGGCTGTTATTTTTTTATTTTAAAGTATTAAAATCTTCAATTATAGTAATTGCTTCATTTAGATAATGATTTGTTTTCAAAGCGTCTAATTGAAATTGATTGTATGTTTTTTCCAAAGGATGAATCGCCAGAAAATATTTATTTAAATTCGAATTATAAGCATTCAGATCAATGCTCTTCGAATTAAAAATAGTAATCTCTTCCCATAAATTGGTAACTTTATTTTGTTCCTCAAAAACAGCATCAATAGTAACGGGCGTTGCTGTTTTCGGTTTGTTTACTAAATCATCTATCCGTTTATTTATCGTCTTAATAGTATTGAAATAAGAATCGTTTGCAACTCTTTGATTACTTTTTTTTGTTATTTTTTCAATCAAACTATTTTTAAAATAAGTTTTGAATTTAATGGAAGTTGTAATGCTATCATTTTTAAAAGCCGTTGGAAAGTTACTTTCTTTTTGGAAGATGGTTTCGTAAATTTCAGGAAGAATTACATTTGGAGATAAACCCTTACTTTGGTGGCTTTTTCCCGTAATTCTATAAAATTTATTAACAGTTACTTTTACAAAATTTTCCTTGTCATTTACATCCAATGGAATAATCGTTTGCATAGTCGCTTTTCCTAAAGTAGTACTTCCTATTAATAAAGCTCTATTGTAATCCTGAAGAATGGACGCGAAAAATTCACTCGCTGATGCTGAATTTCCATTAACAAGTAGCACTATAGGATCTTTATAAAACATTCCTTTAAACGGATCTTCTATTATCGTTTGGATTTTATTTTTGTCAATAACAACGGAAATCGGACCCTTGTCAATAAATATTCCCGCCAATTTTATAGCTTCTTCCATGGAACCGCCACCATTATCCACTAGATCGATAACTAATCCTTTGATATTATCTTTTTGTAATTTAATTATTTCTTTTACGACATCCTGAGCGCAGCCTTTGCTATTATTGTCTTCAAAATCAGCGTAAAAGCTAGGTATTTTTATATATCCTATTTTGATGTCTTTTTGAACAATAAAACTGTAAACCGTGTTTTCTTCATCTTTGATTATTTGTTTTTCAATAAGTACCTCAAAACTTTTTCCAGTCTTGCGTTTCAAGGTCAACACAATGTTTTTATTCGCTTCTGACAAAATCATATTCGAAATCGATTCTAATGATGCGCAGGTTACCAATAACGTTTCCTTTTGATTTGAAATTGAAATAATTTGATCTCCTTTTTTTATTTTTCCTGTTAAAAATGCGGGACCGTTTGGATCTAAATCCTCAACAATAATTTCGCTTTTTTCATTTAAGCTTACATTGAGTCCTAGTGATAAGTGTTCTTTTGATAATGATGCTACAAAACTGGACTTAGAATCGTCACTGAAATACGACGTGTGAGGATCAAAATAACCGCAAAAGTCATTATATAGATTTTCTTCTAAATCGGTGTCATTTTGTAAGATGGTATTTATTCTGCAAAGTTCATTTTGAATGACAATATTTTTTGCTAAAGCTTCTATAAAATTAAAATTGGCTTTTATAGAATCCAGATTTTTACTGGTTTGGGAGATATCATCCAGAATTTGATATCTGATTTTTTTTCGCCAAACTTTCTCCACTTGGCTATCCAATAAATAAATGGGAAATGCTTTTTTGTAAAACCGAATTGTATCTTTCAATTCATAATCGATAGCTTCACGGTCAATTTTTTCTAAAATAGCTTTGTTTCTCAAAAGGTCTTTTTTGTAAACGCTTGAGATTTCCGTTAGAAAAGAACAATCGTTACTTTTGAAAAAATCATCAATATTTAGTCGGTATTTTTTAGAAAGAATATCGTATTCTGATTTTAGAAAAATGTTTCTTGATGGATCCAATTTATCAATAAAACTGTCAAAAACAAAAACCGATAAACTATCGTCTACCGGTTTTGGATTAAGATGCTCGCGTTGTATCAACACATTTATTTTGGAAAGTTTTTCACAAGTGGTAGCACTATTTTGACCAAATAGAGAGAATGTAGTCAAGAATAGTATCAGTGAAAATTTATTCATTTAAAATTTATTTCTTGTAAAAAGGTAATTTTACCACTTTGGCAGGAACATCATTTTTACGAATTCTAATGAAAATATCGCTGTCAACGGGACTGTTTTCGGTGGTTACATAACCTAAACCAATTCCTTTATTCATAGATGGAGACATCGTTCCCGATGTTACAATTCCGATTACGTCTCCTGCAGCATTTACAATTTCATAGTCATGTCTTGGTACCGCGCGTTCTTGCATTTCAAAAGCAACCAGTTTTTTAGCAACCCCGGTTTCTTTTTGTTTTTTCAGGTTTTCTGAATTGGTGAATTCTTTATTGAATTTTGTAATCCAACCCAAACCAGCTTCTAATGGAGAAGTCGTGTCATTAATGTCATTTCCGTATAAACAGAAACCCATTTCTAAACGCAACGTATCACGAGCAGCCAATCCAATTGGTTTTATACCAAATGCAGCACCGGCCTCAAAAACTTTATTCCAAATTTGTTCTACTTCCGAGTTTTTACAATAAATCTCAAAACCTCCAGAACCGGTGTAACCTGTAGCGGAAATAATTACATTTTCAATTCCGGCAAAATCGCCAACTTCAAAATGGTAATAAGGAATAGCCGCTAAATCTAATGAAGACAAAGCTTGCATCGCCTCAACCGCTTTAGGTCCTTGAATCGCCAATAAAGAATAATCATCCGAAAGGTTTTTCATTTCCACACCCAAATTATTATGAGCTGAAATCCAATTCCAATCTTTATCAATATTCGATGCATTTACAACTAATAAATACTGCTCTTCTTTTATTTTATAGACAATCAAATCATCCACAATTCCACCGTCATTGTTAGGCAAACAAGAATATTGCGCTTTCCCAATCGTAAGTGTTGAAGCATCATTCGAAGTCACTTTCTGAATCAAAGCCAAGGCATTTGGACCTGTAAGCAAGAATTCTCCCATGTGTGACACGTCAAAAACACCCACAGCATTTCTAACTGTTTCATGTTCCGCATTCACTCCTTCATATAAAATAGGCATATTGTATCCGGCAAACGGAAGCATTTTTGCTCCCAAACTCTCGTGTATGTGCGTAAGCGCAGTGTTTTTCATTGTGTTTTTGTATAAAATTTGATGGTGCTAATTTATTGCTTTTATTTCGAGTGACAAAGGCGAGAGCAAGCAAAGTTTAAAGTTTCAAACGTTTTCGAAATAATGAAGAATCGTCAGTTAATAAATATTTTTAGGAGCTATTTCCAGCTTTCCATTTCAAGTCCTCGTCTCGCCTAAAAAGGCTTGACTGTGGGCTTTCCATTTCTATCTGGGCTAGGGCATTTGTTTTTTGAATCCTTTTCTTTTTTAAGAAGTACGATGCGTTATTAAACAAAAAAAGACAAATCAAAAATAGGTTTGATTTGTCTTTTTAACCAAAAGTCAAAGCCTTAATACTTCGCCGCTTCTCCCGTTTTGGGCAATGAATTTTTTATGAACGCTCTGATATCTTCGTTGGCCGTTTCTAAATCTTTTTTTCTTAAATACATCATGTGTCCGCTTCGGTAGCCCTTCCAACTCATTCTGTCTTTTAGCTTTCCGCTGGGATCCATCTGCCATAAATTGTATTTTGCATTGAAATAATCGCAGGCGCCATCATAATATCCAGACTGAACCATAACATTCAAATAAGGATTTTGTGCCATTGCCTGACGTAAATTTTCACCTGTCTCATCATTTGATTTATCCCAAGGATTTACGGAGCCAAACATATTGTATTTGAAATCGGTTTTGTAATTCAAATCATTGCGAATGTACATGTTGATTGCGGGAGTAAAGGAATGCAGCCACGAAGTAAGTTCAGCATTAAAATCAGGACCATCCCCTGCATCCTTACGATCAATTCCTTTGTAACGGGAGTCTAGTCTGCCTACCGTAAAACCTTTGTCGCGCAACAATTCTTTCCAGAAATAATTATAAGGAACGTCTAAATTGTTTTGCATAACCACTTTTTCCGAAATACCGGAGTAGCGAGCTATTTTTATGGCAATTTCTTTTCTTTTTTGCTCGTCAAGTGAACCGCCTTTACTTAAGGAAGGAAGGAGTTCATTGATAGTAAAATCTTCCACTTCTGGCAGCATATCAGTCAAATCTTTATTCTGTAAATCGGGAGGCAACATTTTATGATACCATGCTGTAGCTGCAAAATAAGGGAGTTTAAGCGCTCCATCAGCAGCTACGCCACGAGTGATTCCTAATGTTGTAGGGGAAACTAATATAACTCCGTTAAGATACATCCATTGATTGTTTTGCAATTGTAGCGCCAATCCGGAAACACGAGTTGTGCCATAGCTTTCGCCAATAAGATATTTTGGTGAAGCCCAACGGTTCGTGCGAGTTACAAATCCGCCAATCCAATCGGCTAAGTATTTAATATCCGCATTTATGCCAAAAAATTTAGTCGTTGGAATTTCTTTGCTTGTTGCTCTGGAATAGGCAGTGTTAACGGGATTTACAAAAACAATATCAGCAACATCTAAAATAGAATATGGATTTTCTTTGATTCCATAAGGCTGCAAAGGATATCCTTCATCATCAATATTTAATAAACTAGGACCAGTGTACGCAATTTGCATCCAGACGGAAGCAGAGCCCGGACCACCATTGAAGGAAATCACTAACGGGCGCGAAGCACGATCTTTAACATCGGAGCGCTCGTAATAAGTATAAAATAATCCTGCAATTGCTTTTCCATCTTCATCCCAAACTGGCATTGTACCCGTGGTTGCTTTGTATGGAACTCCTTGTCCTTTTATGTTCGTAGTGTGTTCGGTAACAACATTTTGATCGGGATTGAAAACAAGATTAGATGGAGAAACTTCCTCTTTGATTCCTACTTTTGCTTCTTTAGGTTGATTATTAGATTGTTGCGCACTGGAATAATTTATAAACCCAATTAAGAGTAATAAAAATAATGTTTTTTTCATCGGTTTATTTTTAATAGTAATTCTAAGACACTAAAGTATTCTTTTTTAAAAGAATAACAAAAAGTGTTGGAACATATTATCCAATTCTAAGGCCAAAGATTGCGAACCTTCCTTTCTATAGAATACCAAATTTTAGAATTAGAATCGCTAATTTTCGTTTATAATTTGTAATTTTAGACAAACAAATCCTACGATGAATCCCATTTATATCGATCAAATCGAAATTCTAAAACGCTATAAACCCATTGATAACTCCACGCACAAAGGAATTCAAGGGCATGCTTTATTAATTGGCGGAAGCTACGGAAAAATAGGTGCTGTTTGTCTTTCTTCCAAAGCAGCTCTTAAAACCGGTTGCGGATTGGTCACTGCTTTTATTCCAAAATGCGGTTATGAAATTGTACAAATCTTCATTCCCGAAGTGATGGTTTTGACTGATGTTCAAGAAAAATTTATCTCGAATATTACTTTCGATATTGTACCCCAATCCATAGGAATCGGTCCTGGAATAGGGCAGGAAAATGCCACCCAAAATGCGCTGCATGAATTTTTTAAAACGAATAAAACACCTTTGGTAATTGATGCCGATGCTTTAAATATTTTATCCCAAAATAAATTTTGGCTTTCTTTGTTACCGCCCAAAACCATTCTCACACCGCATCCCAAAGAATTGGAAAGATTGATAGGAAAGTGGGATTCAGAGGATGAAAAATTCGAAAAAACCATAGCTTTTTCAAAAAAATACCAACTTATAATCGTCATGAAAGGAGCGCCAACACATATAATTGATGGAGATGCAGTTTACGAAAATACCACAGGAAATGCTGCCTTAGCCACCGCAGGAACGGGCGACGTTTTGACAGGAATGATTACCAGTTTATTAGCTCAATCCTATGAACCAATAAATGCTGCCATGCTAGGCGTTTATCTTCATGGATTAACAGCAGATATTGCATTGCCCGAAACCGCTTATCAGTCGTTTATCGCTTCGGATGTTATTGCGAATATTGGAAATGCTTATTTGAGTCTGGAAAATAAAGATTAATTTTTTGTTTTCCATTTGTCATTCTTGACAAATCATACGCAATCATTCCACAAAATTGTAATTAAATTTACCCCACTTATTTGTAAGTTTGCATTCAAGCACAATAGCTTTATCCAATTCGATTATGGAAAAAATTCCCCAGCTTAGAACCGTAAATGTTACGCGATACATCACACCTTTGCGGGAAGGAGGTTCTTTACCTGCACTTGCTGAAGCCGATGATGATTTTAAATATGTATTGAAATTCAAAGGTGCCGGACATGGCGTAAAAGCCTTAATCGCCGAATTAATTGGCGGTGAAATTGCCCGTGTTTTAAACCTAAAAATGCCAGAATTGGTTTATGCCAATCTTGACGAAGCTTTTGGCCGCTCAGAAGCCGACGAAGAAATTCAGGATTTGCTTCAAGGAAGTCAGGGACTTAATTTGGCTTTGCATTTTTTATCGGGAGCCATCACTTTTGATCCGGTAGTTACTGTTGTTGATGCAAAACTAGCCTCACAAATTGTTTGGCTGGATGCTTTTATCACCAATGTTGACCGAACCTTTAGAAACACCAATATGTTGATTTGGCACAAAGAATTATGGCTGATTGATCATGGCGCAAGTCTTTATTTTCATCATTCCTGGACCAATTGGAAAAACCATGCGCAAAGTCCTTTTGCATTGATAAAAGACCATGTTTTATTGCCACAAGCTTCATTGCTACAAGAAACTGATGCGATATTCAAAGAAATATTAACTGATCAAGTTTTACAATCCATTGTGAATCTTATTCCGGAAGAATGGCTGCAATGGGAAGATACGGAAGAAACTCCCGAAGCCATTCGGGAAGTCTATTTCCAGTTTTTATCCATACGCTTAAACCATTCTGAAATTTTTATAAATGAAGCCCAAAATGCAAGAGAAACACTTATATGAATATGCCGTAATCCGAGTTGTACCAAGGGTAGAACGCGAAGAATTCCTCAATGTGGGCATTATTCTCTTTTGTAAAAAAGCGAAATTTATAAAAGTCCTCTGTTCAATTAATGAGGTCAAACTCCAACCTTTTTTGGGAGAATTAGATTTGGAACAATTGCATCTAAATTTGGAAGCTTTCGGGAAAGTAGGACATGGCGAGAAATCAGGTGGCCCAATAGCGCAGTTCGATATTCCATCGCGTTTCCGTTGGTTGACCGCTATTCGAAGTTCGGCAATTCAAACCTCACGACCGCATCCGGGTTTCTGTGATGATTTGGAACAAACAGTACAAAGATTGTTTGAAGAAATGGTTTTGTAAGGAAAGTATATGCTCAAAAATATTTTTATTATTTGGGCGTAACCCCAAAGCTTAAAATTTCGGTCGTTCCTTCCTTTATTTTTAACTTTGGGGTCGGGCTTTTGGCTTTATCTTTATTTTTTTAAAGAAAAAAATAAAGGATACCGCCGCAATCCCTTACGCAAGCTGCCCGAAGATGGAGATAATTAATTTGGTATTCAGACAATCCACTTGTTGAATGACAAAATTATCCAATCCTTTTCTCCAATACAATAAATTCTAAAGGTTGAATAGTTATTGGAATATGAACATCGCTTACCGGAAACGGCTCTCTTGCTCCAGTATCAAAATAACCGTTGCGTTTGTACCATGCAATCAATTCTTCTCGAACGGAAATCACCGTCATTACAATTTTAGGCAACCCTAATGCCGAAGCATGAATTTCAGCCTCTTGCAGTAATTTTTTTCCAACGCCACTATTTTGTAACTCAGGAGAAACCGTCAGCATTCCTAAATACAATTGCTGCTCTTTTTCAATTAGTAACACACAACCTGTAATCTGGTTATTTTCCGTAAATTTTAGAATGGTATTTTTTGTATTCTGAAAAGTTTCAGTCAGTTCCTTTTCATTAGTTCGAGGCCCTACTAACAGGTTCACTTCGGTAGTCCATCCTTTTTTTGAGGATTCCCCCCGATAAGCTGAATTTATTAATTTATTTAAGTTTGAAACGTCTTCTAGTGTTGCTTTTGTAATCATGTAGCTGTATATTCGGGAGTTTGCTTTGTGTTTTTCAAAGGTAGAAAAAAGGATAACAAAATGGTATTTCGTTTTAGTTTTTGTTTGTCTTTTCTCGCTTTAAGTAAACAAAAAAAATTCGTTATCACTTTGCATTTGATAAAAACATTAAAGGATAGTATTGATAATCAGGTTATTTTATAATTGTATAAAAAAATTGTTTTATCTTTGAATAAAAGAAAATAACAACAATTTAATATACAGCGTCATGAAAAATTTAAATATTATTTGGGTTATAGCAATGGCTTTTGTATTAAACATAACGCCAATGTTGGGGCAAACGAAAGCTAAAAAGAATAAAATTACTGCAGATAGTAATATAGCTAAGGCTGAGTTTATTGAAAAAGACGCTCTTATGAAAGGGATTTTTGAAAAAGCGTATGGCTACGTGATCTTTCCAAATGTTGGCAAAGGAGGATTCGGTATAGGAGGAGCAGCTGGCAATGGGACGGTTTATGAAAATAACAAGATTGTAGGCATGGCAAAGTTGACGCAACTAAGCATAGGATTTCAGGCGGGTGCACAAGTGTATCGAGAGGTAATATTTTTTGAGTCAAAAAAGGATTTGGACCGGTTTAAAGAGAGTCGATTCGAATTTTCTGCTCAAGCCTCAGCTGTAGCTGCAACAGAAGGTGCCTCAGCAAATGTAAAGTATGCGGATGGCGTTATGGTTTTCACCATTCTTAAGGGTGGGCTCATGTATGAGGCAGCTGTTGGTGGACAGAAGTTTAAGTTTAACAGATTGTAATAATCTTTTACTAAGGAATTCATGGAATAGAATTATTTCGATAACAAAAACCGACTGAGAATTCATTCTCAGTCGGTTTTTGTTTTTAAGAGTAATTGTAAATGGCTATCCTTTACTATCGCGATGGTCTCGCTCGTGCCGACTCCAATTTATAATGCATTCATTTCATTTAGTGTTCACGAGTTGGACGCTCGCGTAAATAGGGACCATATCGGTAACTAAAATAAATCTATAAAATTATCTAAATTATTTTCTAACCTATTCTTTAAATGTTTTTGCTTCATTCTTAGTGTTATTTATAGAATTTGCTCACTATTGTGGGCACCGTTTGCAAAACTGCGCTAACTATTGCGATATAGTAGCGCGGTGTGGTTATTGTGACTGTAATTTACTTTTTGTTTTGTAAACTAATTACTTTTTATAATTTTAGCATAATAACCGTCTTGCCAAACTTTATACATTGACTGAAGTAATTTTTGATTTTCGTATTCCTTTTTATTTTTATTTTTTTTTTAAAAAAACAATAGTGGCGTTAACAATACTATCAAAATTAGGTTTGATTGCCTTAAATAATTCAAAAAGGATTGCGATTTTTTCTTTTGGAAAGCCAAGGCTGTCATTTCCTTTTTCTAAAATATAATGGGTAGTTTTACACAGCGAAAGCGTTTCACTTCTGCTATTAATTTCCTCTTTTTTTTTGGCAGTATTCAATACGAAGTTCAATATTAAAAGCTCTTTCGTCAACTTCTGGTTCAACATTCTTTGCTTTTCCGAAATGTTTAGTACTCAAGAATCACTAAGTTGACTAATGAGATTGTGTTGTATTAGCAATTGGCTTAACAAAACTATAATAGCAATGGTTAATTAGACGAAAAGATACAATTTCCTTAAGTTTTAAATGAAATTCTATCGACAGATCCATTGGAGTTTTTTTTCATAACGAAATCAAATTACAATCCAAGAGCCTCTTTTATCAATTCAAGATTTATAGTGCTGTAGTTAATTTTTAAGGCTTGCTGATGTCCTGTTTCTGACATTTTATTCCACGTTTTCAGAATAATATTTTTCATTTTTTCCCTGTAGTGTTTCTGTACAAAAGGATCTAAATAATACTCTAAAAAGACTAAGCAGATAACATCTTCTAAAAGTTGTGTTTCAGTGTCTTTCTTCAGTAATTTTTTTTCAATTAGAAATGAAACTCGGGTGATAAACTCATCTGTATAGCCTGCTTTTTCTAAAATTATTGCAGTGGTTTGGGCATGGAATTTTTTCAGATCTTCACGCCATTTCAGATATCCCACACGATCCATTGGGTAGGATTCCCGGGCTATTTTCCATCGGCAAATATGTTGTGCTTTAGAGGCAATTTGAACGGCTTCAGATGCATTTGGATAAAAATCCATCAGTTTTTCATACATTCGATTCGAATATAATAATTCCTTTGGATAGGTTACAGATTGGTATATTTCGTGGTTTGGATCTTGAGCATTCTCTGCATCAATCCATATACTTGCGTTCTGGAACGGTGTTGTTGTCATTTAAAATGTTTAAAATCAAAGATACATAATTAATCCAAAAAGCCAACGAATACAGTATCATCGACAATTTTTACAGGATAGGTGGCTATCGAATATCCTTCTCCATTCAGATTGGAGCGGTTTGCCAGCGAAAAATTTTTCTTGTGCAGGAGCAAGCTATTTTTGGAATATCATTGGCAGATCCCGTCACACTTCTGGACAATATTATTTCCATTCTGTGCGGACAAACATTTTGACAAGAATACCATTGGTTTCTTCTTTCAATAAAACCACGAGCGAAAAAGATTTGATTATTGCTAAGCTGCTAAGTCAAATTACTTCTTTAAAATTTGATAACAATGCTATTTTGAATGAAACATGACTACTGTTTGCTGAAATTGAAAATATAGCTATTGCGAATCATGTCTTTAATGAAGATAAGGCTACTAAAAAAGTGATTACTGTAGAGCTTTATGAAAGTAAAAAAGATCTAAATATTACCGAAAAACAAAAATTGACTGCATGGCTCAAAAACAAATTCAAAACGGATGTTGTTAAAATGTATTAAAGGCAATAATGAATTTAAATCTCGGTAATGATTTTATTTTCAAATAAACAGATTTAGTTTTTCTGTAAATAGTCAGTAATTTCGTTACAGGTTTGTTTGGCATTTCTGTTTATTCCAATGAGTGTTGCGGATGCATAACCAGTCCAACTGCCGTAACCCGCAAGCCACAATCCGGGAAGTTCAGTTGCTTTGCTTTCTTCGGTTTTTATGATGCCTCTTTCATCTGTTAAAACAATATTTTTCAAAAAAGAGGTCGCATAGCCAAAACCGGTACACCAGATTATCGCATCAAAATCTTCTTTGGATCCGTCAGACCAAATCACACCGTTTTCATTCATGCTTTCAAAACTGCCACTTGAAATAAGAGCTCCTCTGGATCGAGCTTCCTGAACTGGCGGGACCATTACAATATTTCCCAAATCATAATTGGCCGCATTAAATGGTTTTCCTTCTTTTTCAGCGTTGTATTTGGCGGTTGCCACGTTAAAAAGATAAAATCCGTCCACTTCATCCGGTAAATATTGTGGTGGTTTTCTGGTTGACCATTTCACGGAGGTGACTTTAGAAACTTCGGCTACAATTTGTGCTCCTGAATTTCCTTCGCCAATTACCAGTACGTTTAAATTCCTAAACTGCTCGGCATTTTTGTAATGGGCGGAATGGATTTGAATTCCTTTGAAAGTATCTATTCCCTTTATCTTTGGAATAAAAGGATTGTTCCAAGTTCCCGCCGCCGCAATAATTGCTTTTGAAAAATAGATTCCTTTCTTGGTGTAAACTTTGAATACTTTATTTTCAGAAGTTATATTTTCTACAGTAACGGAGCGCTCGATTGGCAGTTCGTAACGCTTTTCATATTGGCATAAATAATTAATTACTTCTTGTTTTGAAGGAAACAGATTTTCAGATTTTGGCATCAACCAACCCGGCAAAGAACTGTGTTCAGCAGGAGAAAAAAGCGTCAAACTGTCCCAAGCATGAAGCCAAGCACCACCGCACTTTTCTTCTTTATCCAAGAGGAGAAAGTTAAGTTTGTGGCGTCGTAAATAATACCCGCAAGCCAATCCGCTTTGTCCGCCACCAATAACAATAACATCCAATATTTCTTGCATAATAACGTTACTTTACGTTTGTTGTAGCGTAATATTTTTTTCTTAACCAAAAAGAAACATTAACCAGAATTATCAAAGCGGGAACTTCTACTAGCGGTCCAATAACGCCTGCAAATGCTTGTCCGCTGTTGATTCCGAAAACACCAATGGAAACTGCAATTGCTAACTCGAAATTATTTCCGGATGCCGTGAATGAAAGCGCAACGGCGTCTCTATAATTTGCTCCAATTTTTTTGGAAACAAAGAACATGAGGAAAAACATAATGGTAAAAAAAATGACAAGCGGAATAGCAAT
Organism: Flavobacterium urumqiense; assembly: GCF_900108015.1. Taxonomy (GTDB): domain Bacteria; phylum Bacteroidota; class Bacteroidia; order Flavobacteriales; family Flavobacteriaceae; genus Flavobacterium; species Flavobacterium urumqiense. The sequence goes on from NZ_FNVP01000010.1 coordinate 66,444, forward strand.
TCTAATCACATCTAGTGGCAAGTCGACAATCATTTCACCTTTTAAACTGAACATAACTATAATAGTAAAAAGCAACGCAATCAACGTAATTGGAGAGACAAAAGGAATAAACTTTTGATTGAACCATTTGTCTCCAATGAATTTCTTAATGGTATAACGGCTTATCACCGCTAATGCAAATGGAATTCCTAAATAAATTCCGACTGTTATAGCAATTTCAGCAATGGTAATATTTAATTCCAAACCTTTAATTCCGAACAATGGCAGCATGATTTCCAAATAAAAATAGGCATACAAACCAAAAAAGAACACTTGAAGTAAACTGTTAATTCCGATTAATCCTGCGGTTAGTTCTCTGTTTCCCTCGGCTAATTCATTCCAGACAATGACCATCGCAATGCAAGGCGCAATTCCAATTATGATTAAACCTGTCATGTATTCCGGGTAGTCTTTCAAAAAGAAAGTTGCCAGTAAAAACATTAAAAAAGGACCAACAATCCAGGTGATTAGAAAAGAGGCGGTGAGTAATTTTGGTTTTTCAAGCATCAAAGGAATTTTTGAAAAATCAATTTTGGTCAATGGGGGATACATCATTAATATTAATCCAATTGCCAGTGGAATATTCGTTGTTCCACTTGAAAAGGAATTGATAAAACCACTGCTGGAAGGTATAAAGTATCCAATGGAAACTCCTATTGCCATTGCCAAAAATATCCAAAGTGTCAAGTAACTGTCGAGAAAGTTTAATCTTTTTTTATGTACTTTCATTAGTATGATTTTATTTGTGAAAACACATAAAACATTTCGGTTGCAATTTGTAAACTGCGTTCCTGATATTTTTCTGCTTGTTGTGGCGTATTGTCAAATGCTTTTGGATCTTCAAAAGTGATTGAAATACGCTTTTCGGCACCTGCAATAAATGGGCAACCGCCATCCGCTTGTGAACAAGTCAATATCGCTGCAAATTCACTTTGGGGATTAAAATCGTTATCATACGTTTTGGAAAAACCAATAATTGGATGTTGGTTCTCTCCATATTTTATAGTATAAATAGGATTATTCCCTGCTGCGATGGTTTTAATTTTAAATCCCGATTGCTCCAATGTTTTGACAACCATAGGAAATAAAGCCGTTGCTTCGGTGCCACCAGAATAACAAAATACATTTTTTATATTGAAATGTGCCGCTGCAGTTTGTGCCCAAACCTGAGACAAATGACTTCTTCTAGAATTGTGGGTGCAAATTAAGTTCAGCCGAATTTCTTGTTTGTTCGTTACTTTATCTTGGATAAAATCAATAAGCGGTTGCAAAACGATTTTACGTTCTGCTGTTATTGTTTCAAAATCCAAAGTACCGATTACTTTTTCTATTTCTGGAAATAGGATGGTTTTGGTTCGTTCCATTTTACCGTTTTAAAATTAACAACAACCTCCACCTGGAGTGCAGCTATTGGTTTGACTTGGGATTTCGGATAACTTCATTTTTTGTTTTTCGGCTGGAATACCACATTGATCTTGGGCCAAACAAGCTGTTTGTTTGTTTAACAAAGTGAATGCTGTTCCGTTGAAACCAATATCGTATTTACCAATAGTTTCTGCTTGAAATTCTACTTCTACTTCATAATCTTCAATACCCAAAACTTTTTCAGATAATTCAATTATATCCAATAATTTTTGTGGTTTTAAGCGGTGTTCGAAATCATTGGCGTCCCATAATTGAAAGTTAACAACGGTTTCTTTTCGAATTTTTCCACCGCAATCAATAAAGTTTTTGGTGATTAAACCCACTTCAGTTACATGGAAATGTTCTGGAACATAAGTTCCGTTTGGCAATACAAAAGCAACGTTGTCCAACGTGCTCAACTGTTTTTTAATTTCTGATAGTTTCATTTTTTTATAATTTAAAAGTTAACAACATTGATTTTTCTTATTTTCTAAATAGTCATTGATGTTTTTAAAAAATCCTTTGATTTTCTCAAATCCTTCTTCATTTAGGCAGTAGCAAATGGAAGCCCCTTCAAAATTGCCTTTTATAAGTCCGGCATTTTTCAGTTCCTTCAAGTGTTGAGAAACGGTAGGTTGTGCCAAAGGCAATTCGTTTACGATATCACCGCACACACAACTGTTTACTTTTATTAAATGTTGGATTATGGCAATTCGGGCAGGATGACCAATAGCTTTCGCCAACGTTGCCAATTCGTTTTGCTCATCTGTGAAATGCTCTGATTTAGTAATTCCCATCGTTATATATTTATATTGCAATATTACGATAATAAAAATCAACAGCAAATTTTTTGACGTTAATTTAAAATTAAAAAGCTATGCAATTGTGCAGGAGTGACTAAAATTCTAGCCCAATTGCATTTACCTTTTAGTTTTTTGAATGGTTTTGAAATAATTTTGAGCTTTACTCACTTCACAACCAGATTTTAGGGTTCAATAATTACCTTCATCGCTTTTTCTTTTGCTGCGTTTCCAAAAACTTCATAGGCTTTTAGGATTTCGTTTAATTTAAAATGATGGGTAATTAGTTTGGCGGGTTTCAATTTTCCGGAGGAAACTGTTTTCAGTAGCATTGGAGTAGTATTTGTATTTACCAATCCCATTGTTATTGTAATATTTTGAATCCACAAATCTTGAATTTGCAGTTCTACCGGTTTTCCATGTACTCCAATATTTGCAATGTGACCACCGGGACGAACAATTTTTTGACATATATCAAATGTTTCCGGAACTCCAACTGCTTCAATAGCCACATCAACTCCATCCTTAGTTTCGGCTAATATTCTTTTTAAGACATCTTCTTTTGCTGAATTGATCGTATCTGTGGCGCCAAATTTTTTGGCCATTTTCAAACGATTTTCATCCATATCAATCATGTAAATTTTGGAAGGCGAATAAAACTGGGCAGTAAGCAACGCTGACATTCCTATAGGTCCAGATCCTACAATTGCAATGGTATCTCCTGGTTTTACACCGCCATTAATCACGCCGATTTCATGTCCTGTAGGTAAAATATCGCTTAGCATTACCAAAGCTTCTTCGTCAGCGCCTTTTGGTATAAGATGGAGACTATTATCTGCATGCGGAATACGAACATATTCTGCCTGAGTACCGTTTATAAGGTTTCCTAATATCCAGCCACCATCCTCACAATGAGAGTACATTTGTTTTTTGCAATATTCGCAGGATCCATCAGAAGTGATGCAGGAAATAATCACATGGTCTCCTTTTTTAAAATTCCTAACGGAAGTTCCAATTTCTTCAATTACACCAACTCCCTCGTGTCCCAACGTAGTTCCTGGTTTTACTGATGGGGTTTTTCCATGTAAAATTCCCAAGTCTGTTCCGCAGATCGTGGTTTTAAGTATTTTTACCAATACATCGGTCGCTTTTTCGATTTTAGGTAGTGGGACGTCTTTCAATTGTATTTTTCCAGGACCGTCATAAACTAGAGCTTTCATTGTTTTAGTCTGAACCATTTTACTTTTATTTGAGAGTTGTTTATCCATTATTGGACAGGCTTTATGTATATTACATCTTGTTATCTAAAAAAAGATTAGAATTAATTATAACTATTTTGTATTAATTAATAATTTCTTAATCAAAAAAATTACTGTCGAAAGTTCGTTTGCTTTCGTCTTAAATTCTATGATATAAATCATTTTTTTAAATAAATATTTCGATCTATTTAAGATGGTATTTTTCTTCGAAAGCTCATATTTTAATGTAGTACATCTGATAATAAAAAATCTTCTAAGAAAAAGAGTCCAACCTTTTTTTGAAAAAATATGGTTCTAATTTTCTTAAATTATCTCGCTTACATCCATTTTGATAGAAAATCAATCAATTCTTCTCTTAAATCTTTAAATAGTTTTTCAAAAGTTGCAATACTTTCTCTGTGGTTTTTATGATCTGAAAATTTATCATGATCAACCGCATTAGGGTTATCATTTGCTGCTGACTCCAGGTACAATTCGTGACTTTTAATATCATGGCTTAAGATATCAATTTGTTCTTTTTGAATAATCAGCTGATTGTTAAAATGATCCGTTAAAGAACGAACCTCTTTTGAAGTATTCTTTTCCGCCACTTCCGAAATTCGCTTAGACATAATTACAAGCTCATCCTTATAAAACAAAAGTTTGTTTAGCCACGTTTTATGTTCTTCATGTAACTGATAAATTGATTTTTTAGTTTCCATTTTTTATGTGTTTTTAAATAGTTTGAGATTAATTTAATATCGGTTTAACGATTTAAACATGTTTCCGGAATTACAATCTCTTTTATTCCGCCATTTTTTATTTTATAAATTAAAAATATAGTTTTTTGTATAAAAAATAAAAAAACATTAAGTTCCTTAAAGTTAGTCATTTATGCTGTAATAAATAGAAATATAGGTAGATTTTAAGCTATAAAAAATAAATTGATTAAAAAAAAAACATCCCCGAACAATTACTTGTGTTTGGGGATGTTAGAAAAAATATGAATGCTAGTGCTAGAGTAATTCAACTAAACAGTTTTGTTTCATGCTGCCGGTTTCAATGTATCTGGAATGAAGTTTAAATGCTTCTTCTAAAATATGCGGTGTATGGCCACCGCGCAAACAAGCACGGTCAAAATAATCTGATAATTCTTCTCTGTATTCCGGATGCGTGCAATTTTTAATGATAATTTTGGCGCGTTCTCTGGGAGCAAGCCCTCTTAAATCGGCAATTCCCTGTTCGGTGATTAAAATATCAACATCATGTTCGGTATGATCAACATGGGACACCATTGGTAAAACATGCGAAATGGCATTAAATTCTTTTGAAGATGATTGGGTGACAAAAATACTCAAATAGGCATTCCGGGCAAAATCACCCGACCCGCCAATGCCATTCATCATATTAGTCCCTGAAATATGGGTAGAATTTACATTCCCATAAATATCAAATTCGATGGCTGTATTTATAGCTATAACTCCCAATCTTCGGATAACTTCCGCTGAATTGCTGATATTTTGCGGACGAAGGAGAATTTTGTCTTTGTACTTTTCGAAATTATCAAGAATGTTTTTATAGCAATTTTCAGAAACGGTTATGGAGGAAGCCGAAGCAAAATTTAATTTTCCGCTATCAAGGAGTTCAAACGTGCTATCCTGCAAGACCTCGGAATACATCACTAAATTTTCAAAATTTCCTTTGGCAAAACCAGACATGACCGCATTTGCCACTTTTCCAATTCCGGCCTGCAATGGCATTAAGGAACTGGTTAAACGACCTTCTTTGATTTCATTTTCAAAAAAGGCCAATAAATGATTGGCAATGGCAGCCGTTTTCGGGTCTATTGAAGTTACTTGTGCCGGACTATCGGGGATTTCCGTAAAAACAATTCCAATGACCTTTTTAGGATCGATAGTGATATAATTAGTTCCTATTCGGTCATCAGTAGCAGTAATGTTTAAAACGTCTCGATTGGGATAACTTTTTGAAATATAAATGTCATGAATCCCGGCGAATTCAAGAGGTATGGAAGTATTTATTTCGATGATAATTTTATCGGCAGTATGCGCAAAAGTAGCTGAATTTCCCACTGAGGTTGTTGGAATTACATTTCCATTCTCATCGATATACGTGGCTTCAATGACGGCAATATCAATTTTTGAAAGGTGTTTGTTTTCTAAAAGTTCGACAGTTTCACTTAAATGTTGGTCAATAAAAAGTACTTTCCCTTCGTTTATTTTTTTTCGTAAGGTGGCGTCAACCTGAAATGGCATTCTCTTGTATAAGGCGTTATTGTTAGCCAAATCCGCATCAGTGGTATGACCTAAAGAAGCACCGGTAATTAATGTGATTCCAATATTTTCTAATTTTGCTCTTTCGGCAAAAGCGGGTAAAACGGCTTTACTGTCACCAGCTTTTGTAAATCCACTGGTTCCGATAGTCATTTTGTCTTTGAAAAATAAAGCCGCTTCTTGCGCAGAAATAACTTTGTCTTTGTAACTTTGAAATCTAATTCTGTCCAACTGCATAATTGTGCGTTTTTAATAAAAAAATAACAAAAAATTGATGTTTTGATAATGATTTAAATCAATAATTATATTTTAGTTTAAATCATGTACAATTTTAGTAAAATTAAGAATTGGATAAATATCCTAATAAGTCATAAAAATATTCATTTCAGTCACAATGGGTTCATCTGAAGCTTTAGAAGAAAAATATTACATCAAAGAGGTTGATACCGAAAAAAAAAGTATTTATTGCTATCATGATTTAATGGGCGAATTAATGATTCCAACCCACAAGCATGAAAAAGCTCAAATGCTTTACTCTGAAGGCGGTATTGTTCACGTTACAACGGAGACCAAAACTTATTTTCTTCCGGCACGTCATTTTATTTGGATTCCTGGAGGCGTAAAACATAGTATTCATCCCAACTCTGAGGATGTTATGATGCGCAATTTGTATTTCCCAGTAGATTCAGATGAAGACTCTTTTTATGAAAAAGAAGGTATTTATCCCATTAATGATTTGTTGTTGCAAATGATGCTTTTCACAAATCGATGGAATGGAAACCTGAAAAAGGGAACTAGAAATTTTACTATTGCCAATGCGATAAAAGCCATTTTACCTGAAATATGTCTTACGAATTTACCATTATCGTTGCCTTTGCCAAAGGATATTCGGCTCAATAAAATCATTATCTATCTAGATAAAAACTTGGGAGAAACTATTATGTTCTCTGATTTGGCCAATCGATTTGGGTTTAGTGAGCGCTCTTTGTATCGCTTGTTCCAAAAAGATTTAGGCATGTCCTTTATTCAATATTTTACCATTCGAAGAATTTTAAAAGCAATTGAATTGTTACTTGAAAAAAAATTATCTGTTAATGAAGTCGCGCAGGCGGTAGGTTACAATAGTGTTCCAACCTTTAGTAATACATTTTTTAAGATTTTAGGACAACGCCCTTCTGATTATTTAAAAGGGATTGAAATATTAAAAAAGTAATTTTTTGGAACTTTCATTTTCTGCAATCATTCTGGTAATTTTATAGGCTTGTATTTGTCTGAAATGGATAAATAGTTGGCTATAGTTGATTTTAAGGCGTGGATTAAATTTGGGAACTTTGCAACCTATTCCTTGATCTAAATTATGTTTCTGAAAAAAAGGGTTCTTTGGAGCCAAGCAAAAATTAATTTTTCAAAAAATGCCTTGTTGTTATTCCTCTTCTTTCAAGGAATAATGTCAGTACAAGCGCAATTAACTACCGCTATTTCTTTGAATGATGCTTTAAAAATCGCTAAAGAAAATAATAAGACTATTCAGAAATCTCACATAGAACAGCGTATTTCAGAGCAAGAAATTGCCGTAACAAAAGATCTTCGTTTACCGGAACTTAATTTTAATGCGATGTATTCCCGATTATCAGATCTGACGGAATACGAAGGCAGTTTTTTCTCGGATAAACATACCTATACTCCACAACCTGGAACTGTAATCTATGATGCGGTTACAAATTTTGACATGCCGATTTATGCAGGTAACAGAATCAATAATGCGATTAAAAAGTCGAAAGAGGAAAACGAAATTGCCAAAATCAAGGTAGAGAAGACACAAAATGATATTCAGTTGCAGGTTACCGCTACTTTTTTGGCCATTTATAAAATGATGGAACTCCAGAAAATCATTAGCGAAAGCATAAAAGAAGAACAGGAGCGATTAAAAGAAGTGAAGGCTTTTAAAACCTTTGGAACCGTTACTAAAAACGAAGTGTTGCGTTCTGAACTGCAACTATCCGACAGAGAACTCAATTCATTAACTAATAAAAAAAATATTAGGATTGCACTTCAAGATTTAAAAACTCTTTTGCAGTTACCAGAAGAGGCTGAAATTACTATCGATACAACAGGATTACTTGAGATAGCTCCATTGAAAGATTATGATTTCTATTTTAAAGAAACCCTTCAAAACGAAGAAATGCGTATTTCTAGTAGAAAAGTAGACCTAAAAAAAACAGAGTTAAAAATGATAAAAGGCAATTATTATCCTAAGGTGAGTTTCTTTGGAAATTATAATCTGAAATATCCCGACTATATGTTATTTACTTTGAATCGTCCCTATCTCTACACCATCGGACAAATTGGAGTGGAAGCTACTTATAATTTGTCGGGTTTGTATAAAAATAAAGCGAAAGTTCAGGTTGCCAATTTAAAAGTGGAATTGCAAGAAAATGATTCTGAGCTTGTAAAAAATGAAATGGTAGATAAAGTATTTAAAAATCATACTCAATATCAGGAAATACTGGATAAGCTGCCGGTGACGGACAAAGCATTGGATTTAGCCAATGAAAATTATCGCATTGTAAAAGTAAAATACCTTAACCAATTAGTCTTGATTACGGAAATGGTCGATGCTGATAATGCGCTGCTTCAGGCAAAATTCAACAAAATTTCCACTAGAATAGATGCTGCTATGAAACATTATGAATTGCTCCATACGGCAGGATTACTTAATAAATAATAATTTCAATTTAATATAATTTAGTTTCCAATTTATATGGTAAAAGTACAGAATTCGTCAAGAGCTCATCGATCATTTCATAGATTAATCACCGTGATTGCCAGTATTTTGGTTGTGGGCGGAATTGTTTTAGGAATTTGGTTTTATATTTTTAATCAAAATCACGAAGAAACTAATGATGCTCAGGTAGATCAATTTGTAACACCAATTATGGCCAGAATTACGGGTTTTATTAAAGAAGTGCGCTATAATGAAAACCAATTTGTTCACAAAGGCGATACGCTGCTGGTAATTGACAACAGGGAATACAAAGCGCATTTAGACATGGCACTGGCAGATGTTGAAAACGCAAAAAGCAATAGCATGGTGATCAAAAAAAATGTTGCAACAACTTCTAATACAATTTCAGTTAGACAGGCTCAGTTACAAGCTGCAAAAACGGAAGTTTGGAAAACAAAACTGGAATACAATCGCTACAAAGGATTAGTAAGCCAGGACGCGGCTACCGAACAACAGCTTGAAAAAGTAAAAGCGGATTATGAATTGGCACAGGCGCATTATCAGGAAATAGCAAACACCATTCAATCGGCGGCATTAAATACCGCTGAAGCTTCCGCTAAAATCCCAACGGCTCAGACGGTAATTCAGTCCAAACAAGCGGTTGCTGACAATGCCACTTTGTTTCTTTCTTACACCATAATTACCGCTCCGTATGATGGTTGGGTGGGAAAAAAAATGATTCAGCCAGGACAAATGATAAAAGAAGGACAGACCTTAGTTTCTATCGTTAGCAAGGAAAAGTGGATTACAGCTAATTTTAAGGAAACACAGCTGCAGTATTTGTCTGTTGGACAAGAAGTTACAATGCAAGCAGATGCAATTAGGGGAAGAAAATTTACCGGGATCATTGAGTCACTATCTCCTGCCAGTGGTGCACGTTTTTCGCTCTTACCTCCTGATAATGCTACGGGTAATTTTATAAAAATAGAACAAAGAATCCCGGTTAGAATAAAATTAAAAGTAAGTGATGCACAAACGGACTTTCTTAGAGCCGGCATGAATGTTACGGTTATAGCCGAACACAAATAATCAGATGTCAGAAGTAAGTATTTTTAAATCCTGGGTTCCAAATTGGGCTATTATTGCCATTATATTTTTCTGCATGCTGCATTCCATGGTTTTATTGGGAGTATATACTTCTAATGTAACGTATGCAGCGAGTTTTTTGGATGTGGAAGTCGAAGATTTGCAGTTTTCGATGTGTGTTACTTACGGGACTTTTCTGGCTACATTACTCATTGAAAGTAGGTTCTTTAAGTTTTTTCCAACCAAAAAATATTTCCTAGTCATTTATGGTCTGGCAGCCTTGACCTTTATTTTGACAGCCTACACGGAAAATTTTTCTTTGTTTATTATCTTAAGAATGGCCGAAGGGATTTTGATGGCACTGCCTGTTTTACCTTTGCGATTATTTTTAATTTCAAGATTTAAGTCAAAAAATGCCGTAATTATCGGTTTTTCCCTTAACTATGGCGCTTTGATGCTGGCTTCACCTTTTATAATGAATATTGCGGTCTGGTTGCTTGAAAATTACGATTGGAAATATATGGCTTTAGGTTCTGCTTTTTTTCAAATTGTGTGCGTGGCTTTGGTTATGATTACGTTCAATAACAATCGGTATTATAAAAAAATTCCGTTGTATCAAATAGATTGGGCCAGTTTTATTCTTGTGCTTACCGCCATCATATGTGGCAGTTATTTTGTTGTTTATGGTCAAAAAAAATATTGGTTTGAATCATCCCAAATTATAGTTGCGCTTATTGTCGCCTTAATCACAGGAGGTTTTTTTATCGCCCGACAAATGCTGGTTACCCGCCCTACTTTTGACATGAAAGTTTTTCAGTATGCAAATTTACGAACCGGATTGTTGTTGTCCGTGGTCTTTTATATTGTCAGATCGACTTTAAATATTTGTCACAGCACGATGTATGTGGTTTGGAACTGGGAGCCTTCAAGAGTAGCACATGTGCAGTATCTGAATATGATAGGAGTTGTAACCGGAATGATTCTTACAGGAATATTTCTGGCTAAATCTGTAGCTTCGCGATATATTTTTATATTGGGATTTTCACTCTTTGCCGTTTTTCATTTCTGGTTTACCTTTCTTTTTGTGCCTGATGCCTCGCTGGCGGATATCGCTATTCCTTACATGTTGCAGGGAGTCGCGGTTGGGATAATATTTGTTCCGTTAGTATTGTTCACTGTATCGGCTGTTCCTAAACATTATGCTCCTTTTGCTGGAATTGTAGGAGTTGCAGGTCGTTTTTGGGGAAGTATAATGGGATTTGCGATTATTCAAAACGCAGGATGGTTTTTGCAAAATACGCATTTTACAAAATTCCGACAGTTTGTTCTTCCCGAAAGTCCGGAGACACAAGGGCGTGTCGAACAACTCACCAAAAATTTTGTAGCTAAAGGATATACGTTGGATGATTCCAATAAATTAGCGATGAAACAAATTATAAGTTCGGTTTCAAAACAATCGATATTATTGTCCAATATGGAAATTTTTACCGCTATGGGTTACTTTATGCTTATTGTCATTATTTTTCTGCTGCTTAATCAGCATTTAAGACAAACATTTGACATTTTCAAAAATAGAATTTGGGGTACTTAAAAAGTATGTTAAAATCTTTTAACAACCTGATTTTTAATTTTAAATTACTGATTTTTCATCGTTTTTTATAATGCAATAAGGTTTTTTAAAATCTCTTTTCTTACTGTAAAATCCTTTTGCAATTAAATGATTTTTACTATTTATAAAAGGCGTTTTTGTTTAAAAATGAGTAACTTAGTGTATTGTAAATCAATTAAATAAAATAGTAAAATGGAAAAAAGTAACGACAAATCAAGTTCTGCTCAAGAAAAACCGGACAAGGAAGATAAAAACAAAGTGCCGGATTCTCTTTTGTATCCGCCAAGCGAGGATATTTACAACCAATTAAAAAAAGAATCGGATGTAGATCCTGAAGATATATCTAAAAATAAAGCGCCCGTTGAAATCGATAATGTCAGTGAACTGAATGAAAAAAATTTTGAAGAAGATGTTTCGGGTGGTGATTTAGATATTCCGGGCTCTGAATTAGATGATGAATTGGAAAATTCCGGAAGTGAAGATGAAGAAAATAACCATTACGGGATTGTAGGGGATAATCATAGTAATTTGGATGAGGATGATGGGTAACGGCAATTGGCGGATAATTACTTATCAGTTGTTAATTTACACTGCATTAGTTTCTAATGTATGTTTATATAGGTGTATAGTGCAAAAAGAATCATTAGAATAGTTATAATTACTAAATTTAGAATCAGGATGAGACTGCTTTTGAGTACGGAAACTATCATTTTTTCGCCATAAAAACGGTAATGTGCGGGAAAAAAATAATAAATCATCCAAAATGTTCCAACTGTTTTTATACTAAAATGAACCCATTTTAAAATTGGAGTACTGTCAAATAACAAGAAAAGTTTATTTATAAAAAATAGTAGCAGAATGAGCAATAGTAGGAAAGAAAAATAATGCAAGGTGAAAATCCCGTTATCAAAATAAAGCCATTTTTTTTTATTATGAAAAAACCACAAAATGAGCCCGAAAATAGGCATATAAATGAATAATAATTTTGGTAGATTGTTAGTAAATGACTCGCTAAATTTTTGAATTATTTCCTCATTTGTATTCTCTTCTTGTATGGTAAGCCATTTTTTCAGGAACCAATATTCGGTTGAGGTGATTTTTATTTTTTCTGCCCCGTTTTTTTGTATTAAATCCAATTCTTTGACAGATTTGTATCCAAAATCAGCAACTTCATTCACATCTATTTCATCTGTTTTTTTTAGTATTTTTTTAATGGTATCGTTGTGCTTTTGAGAAAGTATTCCCACTTTTGTGAGGCCATCAACGCTTTTTTCTTTAATTTTTAAAGAGTCAATGGAAGGAATACGTATTTTGTCTTTTTTGGTTTCTATTTTCCGCGCAGAATCTACAGGAAATAAGGATATGGATAAAAAAGTTACAAAACTGATAAAAATATAAAGACGTATCGGCGGTAAAAAAGATAAACGTTTACCGGAAACATAGGCTGTAGTTAATGCTGAAGGTTTAAAAAATAAATAGAAGATAGTTCTCCAGAAAGCATTGTCATAATGGGTGAAAACTTCAAAAAATTGAAGAAATAAATGATGGAAAGATTTACTTGTTTCTGTATTTTCTTGACTACAGTTAGGGCAAAAACGTTGGTTAACTTCGTGATTGCAATTGAGACAGGTTGTATCTTTTCTTAGATTTTCTTTTGACATGAGTTATAAATAATGATCAATTCAAGTTTGCAAATTTATTGAAATTATAATCTGCTTATGATTGTTTTGCAGTTATTTAGTCTTTAATTAACTTTAAAATGAGTTCAAAAATAATTGTTTTTATTGAAGTAACTGCATTTTCGATAAGTAATTAAATCTGTGTTAAAAAAAGGAATATTGCTATAATGGAATTTGAAATTACTCATAAAAATTAAACGGCTTTCTCGACAAGTGAGAAAATAATTGCGAATAATTTTAATATTGATTATTATCATAAATCTTTTTGCAATGTCTCTAAATAAGTACAATCAGAAGCGTAATTTTAGTGCAACAGCAGAGCTGGAAGGAAATATTAATCAATCCGAGAATGAATTGATTTTTGTAGAACAAAAATATGCAGCTTCCCATTTGCCTATTGATATCAAAATTGACTTTGAGATGCCGGTTAGGCAGATTTAGATCTTCTTTGTCCCAAACTAAATTGGGATCGTCTAAAACATATAAATTGTCGACAATACTATTTTTTACATTTAGAACTTTGCCAATATATTTGAGCAAATTAAGCATCACAATACGTAATGTGGAAGAATCAATTTAACCAATAATTACATAATTGTTTTTCGCGATCATTTTTTGCAATTTATCATTAGTCTCAATTCGGTATTCTTCGAATAAATCTAAATCGACCACGTTAAAGCGAAATTTTATAAGCTGATCAATTCGCTTTGGGCAACCTGATGATAATTAGCAAAGACCACTACGCCATAGTCAAAAACGTATAAATTACGCTCCGTATCTTACATTGCATAAAATACTTTGGAAGTCGAACCCGAATTTAGCTCGGCACGAAAATAAGCATGAAATTTCTTAATATTGAAAGATTGCGCAAATTGAAGCACTTCTATTCGAATTTCCATATCCAAATGTTTTATAACATATTTGATAGAAAATTAACATTTATATGGCCAGAATCAATACAAAATCCAAACTTTACTGTTCTTTTTTGACATTTTTTTATTTAAAATAAGCATTCCGCGTGATTATTGAAAGAAATTGGCTTAAATTTTTCTAAATCCTATAAAAAACGCGCAAAAATAATAAATAAAATTATTATTAACTTAAATAACTGATAACTAAATTATTAACGTATTTTTTATTGGTAAATAAATAGTTAAAATATTTGATTGCCGACTTAAAAATGCCAAATTATCGTACTTAGTCGGTAAATATTGTAAATGGTCGATTTAATTTTGTGTTTATTTTTGTTTTTTGCACTAAAAGTTTTAATTTTATGGCACGAAATAGTTAATAATCATACGTTTAAATAAATACCAAATTGAGAAAAAATTACTTAAAAAATTTACTGCTTGCTTTTACCCTTCTCTGGTCTATTATTGGTTTTGCTCAAGCAACCATAAATGTAAGTTACGGTACTAATCCAGCAACAAATATAGTAAACGGCGAATCTGTTGATTTTAAGTCAACCGGAGAAAGAACGTTTGTGGTTACAAATACTTCTGCCACAGGCAATAATAGTACAGTACTTATACAAAGTATTACTTCAAGTAATACCTCCAATTTTGACGTTTCCTCTATTTCTGACAAAAATATTAAAAAATCTCCTGCAAGTACATTTATAATAAAAAGAAAATCAAATATTTGTGATTCAGGATTCTCTATAATTACAGTTAGGTACAATAATAATGTAGATTTTATTTTTACCGTAACCTATACAAATACACCTTCCATTTCTGTTTCGGGAGGTAATCCAACACAACCAGTGCCTAATGGGCAGACCGTTGCAACTTCGTTTAACGGAACCTTATTTGGAACTGTAACTCTCGGTGCAAGCGCTACCAGAAATTTTTTAATTGTAAATACTGGTACCTGTCCTTTAACGCTTCAAAGCATAACAAGTATGTTATATCCAGTTACTACACCTGTAGGAACTGTATCTCCAGAATTTAGCGTACTTGTTCCGCCAACGCCTTATGGTTATCCAGTGGGTACCCTCGGTGGAAGCGTCATTGCGCCCGGAGGCGCATCATACTTTGTTGTCGCATTTTTGCCATTAGAATCAGGAACTAAAAGTGCAATAATTTCAATTCCCAGTAATGATGCGACCAAATCACCGTATACTTTTGTAATAAGTGGAGAGGCATTTAACGCTAATGTTACAGGTCCTGGTGGGGGAAATCCAGATTTTAGATTGTGGCTTAAATCAACAAGAGGAATATCTTTGCCTGTAGGTTTTCCTGCTAATGACCCTTCTCCTATACCTGTAGAGACATGGAAAGACTTGGGTTCTACCGGTAAAAATGCTAAACAAGAGACACCGGCAAATAGACCCTACTATTTTGATAATGTGAGCAACAATATTAATTACAATCCAGTAGTAAAATTTCAAAATAATGTTTCAATGAATCAGTTTATGTACAATACCGATAATGGCTATTATACACATGAGACCTTTATTGTTATGGAACCGGATGTAACCATTGATGTAACTACTGCGCCTATGACAATTATTTCCGGAACCTCTGCTGCAAAACCTGCCACCGAAGGGAATCCTTATCCATTAATTTCTGGAGAACATACAGGAATTGGATTTGGAGATTTTTCCTCTCGTTTAACAGATGAAAGATTGTGGTTTAATAAAGAGCAATCATCAATTACTACTCCATATTATAGTGTGGTAGACAATAGTTGGGATTATTCTAAAGTAGGTATTATCAATTCAAGGAATAGGACAGTTACCGATAAAGATAATCCTGCTCCTTCTCCAGGGGGAGTTAATTTATTTTTTAACACAAACGAAATTGGTTTTAACACATCAAGTTTTACTAATTTGGGATTTAAAGATATTTCTGTAACACCTAATAGGTGGAAAGGAACCCCCTACAATATTGGAAAAAATATAAATAGTAATACTGCAAATGGAAATCTTAACGGTCGAGTAGCGGAGGTGATTTCCTATGCTTCCCGAGTGCTAGATAACAGTCGCCCCAAGATTGAAACCTATCTTGCCATAAAATATGGAATCACATTAGGAGTAAATGGTACTTTAGGGACAGTAGAAGGAACAGAAGTAAAAATAAAAGATTATCTTGATTCTGGGGGTAAGATCATTTGGGATAGAACAGCAAACGCGCCCTATAATTATAACATCGCCGGAATAGGTAAAGATGTTGCTTCTGATCTATATCAAAAGCAGTCTAAAAGCAGTAATGATCCCAATGAAGTAACCATAGGTTTAGGAGTGATTGAAACCACTAATATTGCTAATATTAACGAGTTCAAGAAGGACCGTGATTTTTTAGTTTGGGGGTCTGATGGAGGTGATTATAAAATAGGTGGTACTAATACCACCACAATAAGTAGCGGAATAACCACCTCGACAACTCGAATCAATAAGAGATGGAAAATTGTCGAAACAAAAACGGATCCAGAAGGCGATGTTGAAAATGTATTTGTAGGAATTCCAGTAACTGCTTTCAGCACATTTCCAAAACTTGTTAATGAAGAATATGCTTTAATTGTAAGTGATAATCCTCTTTTTAGGGATGGAGATATCATTGATATAATTCCATTAAAAAAGAATATGACTGCAGCTACACCTGCAGCTCCAATTCCAGTTCCAATTTTAAATAAAGAGTTAAGCGAAACGTATCAAACGTGGTATGATTTTGACGGTACTAACTATTTTACTTTTGGGAAAGCTCTTAAAAAGGAAACTGAACAATTAGTAAACAGTACTGCGAATCCTACTGATAAGGATTTTTTAGTTGGAGAGTATGCCTTAAACCTTGATAGTGGCTCATTCACGATAGGTTGTTGGTTAAGGAAAAACAATACTGTTGCTGTTGCTGGTAATAGGACAATAATGGCTAAAGGGGTTAACTTAGAATTACGATTAAATTCTGCCAATAAAATTGAGGCATTATGGGATGGTGTTTTAAAATTTGTTTCAAATACTGTAATTACAGATGAATTATGGCATAACGTTGTTGCGGTCTATTATCTAGGTAGTGTAGATCTTTATATTGATGGTGTATTGGATTCATCTACTTTTAATCTATCAAATCCTACTCCTAATTTTTCCAGATTTTCAGTTGGTGCGCTTTATGTTAATAAGAAAGATATTAGAACTCCCTTTTATGGTGAAATTGATGAAGTCAATATTTGGAACCTGGCACTAACATCAGATCAGATAAATTATCTGATGAATCAGGAAATTAAGAAATATTCTGATGGTAATGTTAATGGCAAAATAATCCCGCAAGCAATTGCTAAAAATGAATTTAAAACTATTGCTTGGAAACAACTTAAAGCGTATTATGATTTTAATGTTTACTATGGTACAACTGTTGAGGGATTAACAGATGATCGCAATTTTCTTCGAATTAAATATTTAAATAAAAATAAACAGTTACTTAATACACAGACTGCTCCACTACCTTATGAAACTTTATTCAATGGTGCTTGGGAGAATCGGGCAATTTGGAAAAATGGTTCTATTCAAACTGTTCCCAATGCTTTTTCCATAGTTCCTGGTGGTTTAAAAGTAAATGGAAATATCGTTAAAATTAAAAACAATGTGACTTCAGAAGTAAACAAAACTGTTTTAGGATTGTTTGTGGAAGATAATGTCCCAACTTATAACACTCTATTAGCAGATAATAATACTAAAATTCAAGTTTCACACTATTTAAAATTAGATGGTTTAATTGACTTAAAAGGACGTTCTCAATTAGTGCAGACGCTAAATAGTGAGCTAGATGCTACTAGTAAAGGTTTTATAAAAAGAGACCAACAAGGAACTGTTAATAAATACAATTATAATTACTGGTCGTCTCCTGTAGGGCCTATAAATGCTGAGACTAACAATAATGCATATACTGTAGATGCTGTGTTTAAAGATGGGTCATCAACAACTCCTAAAGATATTACGTGGGCAAGTGGATATGATGGAAGTACTAATCCTTTCAGCCTGGCAAGATTTTGGTTGTATAAATTTGAAAATGGAATAGAATATGCCGATTGGAAACATTTTAATGAAAGCGATCTAATTCTTCCTTCTCAAGGATTTACTTTAAAAGGAGCAGGAGCTGTAGATACCAATAATACATTAACTCAAAATTACACCTTTGTAGGAAAACCTAACAATGGGCTTATTAATGGTAATTCTGTTAAGGCCGATAACTTATTTTTGGTAGGAAATCCTTATCCTTCGGCTTTAGATGCGTATGCATTTATAAATGATAATATTAACACTATTGATGGCAATATTTCCGGTGAACTTTATTTTTGGCAACATTTTCCAGATAACAATACACACATACTCTCGGGATATACAGGTGGTTATGGTACATTAACTTTAACTGGAGGAACCCCTCCTGTGGCTCCTGCAGGAATTTCAGGTCTTGGAGAAATTTCAGGTACAACCACTAAATATAAATCATTGTATGAATACATCCCTGTTGGTCAAGGGTTTTTTGTGTCAGGAAAACTAGGGATTGTTGGAGCGGTACCAATCATATTTAATAATAACCAACGGGCTTTTGTTAAGGAAGATGGCATCGATGATGCAAAACAGAAGATTTCCAATACTTTGCTTAAAATAGTGCCAAAAAAGAATTATACCACGGCTAGTGTAAACCACTTCAATGACAATAGTAATGATCCGGTTTATAATAATTATAATACAAAAATCAGGTTAGGTTTTAATACAGCAAATAATTACCATAGACAATTATTGATTGGGTTCATGGATGATTTAGCCACTGATGGATTAGATAGGGGTTATGATGGTTATCAGATTGACACACAAAAAAATGATTTATATTTTTTGATTGATGATTCCGAATATACTATTCAAGGTGTTGGTTCATTTGATGTTAATAAATCGTATCCATTAGGGGTAAAAACGGATACACTAGGTAACGTTCAGTTTGTCGTTGATACTGCAGAATTCTTATCTGCAAATCAAAATATATATATACACGATAAGGAAACTTCAATTTACTATGATATTACTAAAAAACCTGCAAATGTTAATTTATCCGCAGGTACTTACAATACTCGTTTTGAATTAACTTTTCAAACGGACAAAGCACTTGGAATAGGAGAGAATGAATTGCCGGAATCAATTGTAATCGTTTACAATAATGAAATCAAAAAGAAATTAGTTATTAGTAAAAATCAATCAGTAGATATTAAAGAAGTTTCAATTTACAACCTTGTTGGTCAACAGCTAAGTACTATGAAAAAAGTGCCAAATGGTAATACAATAGAAATTCCTTTTAATGTACAAAGTGGTGTTTATTTAATAAAAATAAGTACTGATAAAGGTGTGGTCAGTAAAAAAATAATAAAGCAATAATTAAAAAATTATTTTAAGACAGACCTAAAGATAAAGTCTTTGGTCTGTCTTTTGATTATATGGATTTCTAATTGATGTCATAATTGTAATAGCAAATAGAGTAGCTCCATCACAAATTTTTGGTGTGCCTATTTTTCTTTAGAATAATGTTGTATTTAAAACCATTATTTGCTTTTCTTTAAAGCATCTATCAATTCTTCCAGATTTACCACACCATATCTCGACGAATAATCGGATACGGCATAGGGTAATATAAGACTGTTGTTGTGAATAATCGAACCACAAGAATACACGACATTGGGTACATAACCCTCTCTTTCATCTTCTAATGGTGATAGTAAAGGTTCTTTGAGTCTTCCAATTTCCTTTGAAGGATCATCAAGGTCAAATAGTGAGGCACCAAGGCAATATCGTCTCATGGCACCTACACCGTGAGTAATGACCAACCAGCCTTCTTGCGTCCATAGGGGTGATCCACAGTTTCCAATTTGTGTGAATTCCCAAGGATGACAAGGTTCTTGAAGCATTACGGGATTGTTCCATTGTGTAGGTCTATCAGAATACATAAGATAATTATTAACACCATCAATTCTGGAAAGCATAGCAAACTTACCCTTAATTTTTCTGGGAAATAATGCCAGGTTTTTATTTTGAGCTCCTATTCCATGTAAAGGCATAACACGAAACGTATAAAAGTCTTCAGTAGAAATCATTTTTGGAATAATAGTATGACCGTTGTAAGCGGTATATGTACCAATTATTCTTTCGGTTTTATCATCATCAATAAACCGTACAAAACGGGCATCTTCAATACCACGACTTTCAGAATCGGAAATCGGAAATATGACACGTTCGGTGATATCGGAATCATGCTTAAATTGTAAATCATAAAATGAATCCGCCAACCAGATGACTTCTTCAAGTGCGGTTCTCCTATCTTGGCTTATTGTTTGATCGCTTAAGATTTTGTTTACCATATTTTTTAATGCTGAATACTCAAATTCTTCAGGCAGGTCTTGCATAATACAGCTTATGTATTTGTCCTGAGTATGCATTTCTGCTAATTTGGTAACGAATCGTTCTTTGTTATATAATGTTTTATGCACAATCTCCGCCTTATCAATGTTGTCACCAATTTTCATCACCTGGAGATCATTATTCTTATCGAGAATTCCTCTTCTAAAAACAATTGATGAGATATGACCTTCTCCAGTGGCACGGAAAGAAATAATGACACGTTTCTCTCCCTTTTCAAGGTTCGACTGATCAAAATCTTCAACAATAGAAGGGTTGAAAATAGCTGCTGATTCTATTGCATATTCCATAGTACAGTACGAACCGATGAGCATTTTTCGTTCATCTGACAAGCTATCATAATTGATTTGCATACCTTCAATTATTCCTCTAATTTTTTCGCAATGCCTGTAAAATGTGCTTGAAATATTTCGATGTCGTCTGGCAAACTCGCGGAGTGTTTGTTCTAAGGTGTGTATCACTTGTTTTTCATCCAACCTCATTATATGGCTCACCATTTTTTGGGTTCGTTGATCACCATTCATAAAATACCGAGCAACAACCCTACTCGAATCGGGGGTAAAAACTACATTTTTTCGAATAACGGGAACTCGCATAGATTTATTTTTAAAGTATAATAAAATAAGTGCGTTTTTCAACACGATGATAAAAATCGTTTAGGTATTAGAAATCTAAAAGAGAACTATTTGTTTGAAACAAATGCATGATTATTATCTTTTTCCAATGAATTCTTTCTCCTAAACGCTCTTAAATGATATTGCCGATACGTCC
This sequence comes from Flavobacterium urumqiense, assembly GCF_900108015.1. Classification (GTDB taxonomy): domain Bacteria; phylum Bacteroidota; class Bacteroidia; order Flavobacteriales; family Flavobacteriaceae; genus Flavobacterium; species Flavobacterium urumqiense. The sequence continues at coordinate 87,488 of NZ_FNVP01000010.1, forward strand.
GGCGGTTGATCAAGAATAATGAATCATTAAATTTTAATGTCAAAAAAAAAATGTTGTTCTAAAATCATATATTGATATTTCAAAGTAACAGTAAAGTAAGGGATTAAATGTGTATTCTGGTAGTTTTGGCAGCCCTAAATTCATTTAAGTATACTATCAAAATTACAAAAAAAAACTTTAAAGGAGTGTGAAAAATGGTTAGTTTTCAGATTTGGTATTTTTCTGTATTTATACTTTTGCCAAAAAAACGAAAAAAAGGTAGGTTTATCATAAACAAAAATCACGAAATTCGGATTATTATTTCCCTGTATTGCTCATCAGCGTAATTCAAAGAACTTATAATTTCTAAAACTCTAAATTTTTTTTTGTAAATTTAATATATTGAATTTTAGTTAGTTGTGGGGTTTAAATAAAATTTTATATTCTTATCAAATTATAGTATCAATCTTTCATTGTTTAAAATTATTAAAGTAGAAATTTTATGGAAACCAGAATAAAATCAATTTGGACAGGATCAATCACTTTTGGACTGATTAACATCCCAATTAAAGTATTTTCAGCAGTGAAAGAAAGCAATATTGAAATGAATATGCTCGATAAGAATGATTATTCTAATATTAAATTTAAACGCGTTAATGAAAATACGGGCAAAGAAGTCGATTATGCTGATATAGTCAAAGGGTATAAACGGGATGATCGGTATGTGGTAATTGAAGAAGCAGATTTTGAAGCCGCTGCAGCTGAAAAAACCAAAAATATTGAAATAATGAATTTTGTTGATGAAAAAGAAATTGACACTATTTATTACGAACAGCCTTATTATCTTGAACCTGATAAAGGAGCTTTGAATGCGTATGCATTGCTTCGGGATGCATTGCAAACTTCGGCAAAAGTAGGGGTAGGCACCATTGTTTTAAGAAATAAAGAAAGTTTAGTTATTTTAAAATCTTATAAAAATGTTATCGTGCTGAACCGAATTCGATTTCAAGAGGAAATTAGAAATATTACCGAATTAAAATTACCTCCGCTTTCTGCAATGAATTCAAAAGAAATGGATATGGCAGTTAAGTTAGTAGAACAATTAACCGAGAAATTTGATGTTGCAAAATACAAGGATAATTATACTGCAAAACTTTTAGAAATTATAAAAGATAAAGCAAAAGGCAAAAAGCAAGTCGCCCCTAAACTAAAAGTGGTACACAAACAGAACGATGATTTAATGGCTATGCTGAAAGCGAGTCTGGAAAGCGAGAAAGATAAATCGTCTTAATGCGTTGGGTTTTCAGAAATCTTTTTTAGAATCAGTTCTAAATTGGCCCCTTTACCCAATACGGGTTTCCATAAATCACCTTTTTTGTCAAAGCGTTTCAGCACATTTTTGATGGTAAATTTTGCTGGAGACAATTTTTCATTCACTTCTTCCCATTCCAAAGGAGTTGAAACGGTGGCTCCGGGTCTGGGTCTGACAGAATAGGCCGAAGCCAAAGTTTGCCCTTGTCTGTTTTGTAAAAAATCAATATAAATTTTATTTCCTCTATTTCCAATCGGTCGAGTGATACTGGCAATTTCAGGTAATCTCTCAACAACTTTATTTGCAATTAATTCTGAAAATAATTTAACGGTATCATACCGATATTGGTTCCCTAACGGAATGTAAACATGCAAACCTGTTGCTCCAGACGTTTTGCAGTAGCATTCTGTTTCCAATTCATCCATTATTTTTTTTACTGTAAGTGCTGTTTTTACAACCTCTTTAAAATCATTTTTTGCAGGGTCTAAATCAATTACGGCCCAATCCGGTTTATCCATTTTCTTGATTGTTGAATTCCATGGGTTGAATTCAATACAACCTAAATTTGCCATGTACAATAAGGTTGCTTTGTCATTGCATAGCAAATAATCAATGTATTTATCATTCGATTCCGAATAGATTTTTTCCGTTTTTAGCCATGATGGAATTTTTTCCAGATCCATATCTTTTTGATAAAAACTGGCTCCGTTGATTCCATTAGGAAATCGGTTCATGGATTCCGGACGATCCTTTAGATAGGGTACTATTAGTGTAGAAACTTCATTGTAATAATTTAAAATATCCCCTTTAGAAATGCCATCACCTGGAAAATAAATTTTGTTTTGATTAGTCAAATGCAAATTTGTTTCTCCTACTTTTAAATAAAAATCATTTTCATTTTTACTATTCATCTCAGTAATTTAAGTTAATGAAATATTCCTATCATTTAATGAAAAAGTAATCTCTTTCGCTTTTTTATCTATCCGTAAGCCTTGAAAAACAGGATGGCGTAAATAATGATCTTGAGTCCATTCAGTGAATTTTACCTGACAAACAAATTTTGGTTTAAGCCATTTTATTTTATCTCGTACTGGTATTTTGTCTTCTACCGGTGATTCCTCGATAAAATAAGGTTCAAACTTATCATACAATTCTTTTAATGTTTCTTCTTTAAAACTGGTACCACATTTTCCAATAAACCGTAATTTTTTATGATCGTATTGAGCCAGTAAAAGGGCTCCAAAATAACTTCGGGTCGTTTTTGATTCTGTTATACCAATGATGATAGCTTCTTCCTGTTGTGAAATTCTTATTTTAAGCCAATCACTACTCCTTTTTCCCGCTCGATACAGGCTGTTAGACTCTTTTGCCATGATGCCTTCTAAATTTTTTTTTATTGCGAGTTCATAAAATGAGACCCCTTTTTCGGGAATATGTTGCGAATAAAGCACATTCGGTAGCTGTAATTTACTCAATAAAATTTCAAGCAATTCTTTTCGTTGTATTAATGCGAGAGCTGTTGTGTCGTTGCCATCCAAATTTAAAATATCGAAAACATAATATTTCAGCTTTCCTTTTCCCGTTTTGATATAGTTTTGCAGCAATTGAAAATCGGAACGTCCAGCTTCATCTTCAATTACAATTTCGCCGTCAAGTACCGCAACGTGATTTATTTTTTTTAATTCATCGGCAATTGCCTTGAAATTTTTATTAAAAGAGAGATGGTTGCGGCTAAAAAGATTGACCTGATCCGGATTAATAACCGCGATGGTTCTGTAACCGTCGTACTTCGTTTCAAAAATCCATTTTTTTTTATCAAATGGCTTTTTAACGGCATGTGCTAACATTGGTTTAATAAATTCAGCTTTACCGTTTGTTTTGATGGCAATTGATTTTTTTTCTAAATCCTCTAAAGTTGTATTGGATATCACGGATTTATCTTTTTTTAAAATGTCGGTATCCGTGGCATACGCATCCTTTTTTTTAATCAAAAGCCAGGAATTATCTTGCTTGCTATTTAATTTAAACAATGAAAATTCGCCTTTTAATTTTTTACCTTTCAATGTAAAACTCACATGTCCTTTCTCTAAATCTGCCTTTAATTTATTTTCGGTAACTGCTTTTGATTGTTCTTCGGGTAAAGTATAAGTCCCATTATCCCACACGATAACATTCCCGGCTCCATAATTTCCTTCTGGAATATCGCCTTCAAAATCCTTGTACGAAAAAGGATGATCCTCTACCATAATCGCAAGACGTTTGTCGTCAGGGTTCATGGAGGGGCCTTTTGGGATTGCCCAACTTTTTAAAACACCATTTAATTCTAAGCGAAAATCATAATGCAAATGGGAGGCAGCGTGCTTTTGTACGACAAAAATCAAATCGTTTTTTGATTTTTTGTTTTCACCTTTGGGTTCCTCAGTGGAATTAAAATTGCGTTTCTGATTGTATTTAGCTAACGTCATTGCAAGATGATTTAGAAGTTAATTTAAATTAAAAATCATTAGTAAATTTATCAATTATAATGCAATAAATAACGATATGATATTGATTTGTTGATTCTTATGTCGTAAATTTTCATTTAAACCTGCAGAAGCATGCCCTAATCTAATAATGATAAAAATGTTACAAAATATTGTAATGGAACGAAAGATTTACGCCTCTCAAGAGTATAAAATGATGCAAGAGATGATTTAAGAATTCACTTCAAATGACATAATGGATCATTTAGAGGAATGGGAGGAAAACGGTGTAATATCTCGTGAAATATGGAAACGAGCGGGAGAATTAGGAATATTGTGTTTGGATATTCCAGAAATATATGGAGGCGGAGGATTATATTTTACTTTTAATGCTTTGTTAATTGAAGCGTTCTCGAAAAAGGGAATAGCAGGTCCCGGATTTTCATTGCATTCCGATATTGTAGTTCCTTATTTATTGTATTATGGAACGGAGGCACAAAAAGAAAAGTATTTACCGCTGATGGCAATAGGGGATCTTATTACTACTATAGGAATGACAGAGCCTAATTGCGGGAGTGATTTGAAAACACTACGAACTACGGCCGAAGATAAAGGAGATTATTAACTGGTAAATGGTCAAAAAACCTTTATAACCAACGGTTTTATGTGTGATATGGCTATAGTGGCCGTAAAAACCAATTATAATACAGATGACGAAGGCATTACCTTACTTATTTTAGAATCAACAATGGAAGAGTTCAATAAAGGTGTTCCACTCAAAAAAATTGGAATGAAATCTCAAGATACAGCAGAATTGTTTTTTGATAATGTAAAAGTTCCAAATGAGAACAGACTTGGAGATGAAAAAATGGGATTTAAAATTACGATGCAGGAATTGGCTCGAGAGCGATTGACAGTTGGGATTATGGCGGTAGCTATTGCTGAAGATGCTATCGAAAACATTATAACCCACTAAGCAAAGAACCGATTTTGATACGCCTATTGCCGGATTCCAAAACACCCAATTTAAACTGGCGGAATGTACTACCCAAATGCAAATACATCAGGCTTTTTTAGATCGATGTATCGAATTATTGGTAGACCATAAATTAACAACTGAAAGTGCTTCAATGATTAAATATTCGGCAACCGACATGTGCGGACACGTTGTTGATGAATGTTTGCAATTATTTGGTGGTTATGGTTAAATGTTGGACTATCCCATTGCTCGTATGTATGCAGATAATCGCGTGGCACGTATTTATGCCGGAACGAACGAAATTATGAAAATAGTAATTGCACGGGGATTACTAAAAGGCCTTTAACTCTTTTTGGCGCGATAGGCCTAAAAAAACTGCAGCAATCAATTTTTCTTTAAATATTTGTGTTTTTTTTAATGAAAAAAAATGCAAATATAATTCCTACAATAACCATTGGAATCATGTACAAATCAATATTTACCGAAGGAGGTTCTTCCAGACCTGGCGGCGGCGGCGGCATCAAAGGAATGGCAATAATAGAATTAGTGAAAAATAATGCAAATAGCAAGATTGTATGGTAAGAAATAAAAATAGCTATTTTTTTCATATTTGAGGTAAGATTAAATTTGGAAATTTTGTCTTAGCGTTTTATTTTTTCAAATAAAAAACTAGAAAGTATTGCTCAAAATATGTTATCTGAAATCTAGGATTGTTACTAATAATACTTTATTAATTTAGATTGCATTGACTAATAAATATCTAATACAATGTAAATAAAAAGGAATATTTTTTAAATGTAAAGTGAGAAGTAATAACTGAGTTGTAGTAGGAATACTCGGTCTTGATAGCAGTTTTTTAGAAAAAAAGACTACTCTCGATTAGCATAATAGATTGTATTTTTAAAATTCTATTTTGGAGATGGAAAACGAAAAATCTAAAATTTTAAAGATTAAAAATGGAACTTTAAAATTTTAGATTTAAATTGGAGAAGCAGCTATTCAGTCAGCAATAATGCGGTCAAGGAATTCTTTATTAATGGGTTTTACCTGAAAGGAAACAACATTTTTATCTCTTCGGGCACGTACAATGTCATTATCATCAATAGTTGATGAAATAATGTAGGTTCGGCATTTATTTTTTAAGTTAAGTGGGAGTTTGTCATATGCATCTAAAAATTCAAAACCCGACATCATAGGCATATATATATCTACAAAAATGATCTGAGGCAATATAGAAAAATCATCTTGGTTTTCCTGTAAATATTTTAGTGCCTCTTTTGCCTCTGAATATTCCAACACTTTTTTACCAAAATAGTTTTTAGTAATCAAACGTGATGAGATATAGAGATCAATGGTGTTGTCATCAATAATCATTACTGTTTCAAATTTTGGTTTTAATTCGTTTGTCATGGTTTTAAATTTTTTAGAGTAATATTAAAGGTAGTTCCGGTTGCTAGCTCAGACTCGACCTGAATAGAACCTTGAAGTTTTTCAACAGTTTCTTTTACGATATATAATCCGATACCAGAACCTTCTGTTTTCCCCGAGAGACGGAAAAACATATCAAATATTTTATTGTGATGTGCTAAATCAATTCCGATACCGTTATCAAGTATGGAGAGTTGCAATTTTTTATAATCTGACTTCCCGGTTATTTTTATATAACTGTCGGTCCGATTCTTCTTGTGATATTTAACAGCATTGGAAATAAGATTTTCAAGTATGGTATTAAAGCGTAAACTGTCAGAATAAAAAGAGTCCTTTTCCTGAATGTCAATTTCAAAATGAATTCCTTTTGCTTCTTCCATGCTGTGTAGTGAATCTACAATATCAATAATAGTTTTCTGTAACGGAATTTTTTTTACTTCCAGTCCGGTACGCTTGTTTCTGGAGTAACTTAGAATATTTTTAATGAATTTATCCAGACGGTTGATGCTGTTGCGAATCATCTTTATATGTTCAAGGGTATCCGTCTCCTGACTTTCTTCTTCAATAAAAGAAATAAGACCCAGAACAGAAGTAAGCGGAGAGCGCAAATCATGAGAAACACTGTAAACAAAACGATCGAGTTCTGAATTAGTTTTAATGAGCTCTAAATTTTGCTGTTCGAGTTTTTCTTCCGCTCTTTTTCTATCCGTGATGTCTGTTACCATCGCCAAGCTGCCTTTATAAATGCCAGTTTCATCAAAAATTGGATTTGCAGCAACATTTGTCCAGATTTCTTTTCCATTTTTAGAGATAAATTTAAAACGACTCTGTAAGCTATATTTTTCCTTTCTCAGGAGCAGTAATTTGTCTACAATCTGTTTACCCTTTTCATTCATAAATGAGTAAATTTCTTTATCCATCATTTCTTCGCGGGTATATTCTAGAATTTCGCCCATTTTAGAATTAACGAATGTCGTTTTATTATTTTCATCAATCAACCACATTCCTTCTTGGGCTGTTTCTACAATCTGGCGGTATTTTTTTTCACTTTCCTTGAGAGCCATCTCTGCATTTTTAATTCCGGTAATATCCATAAGCATATTGATGGCTCCGGTTGTAAGTCCTGAGGAATCGAAGATAGGAACTATATAAGGCAATACATTTAACTTATCCCCATTAGATCGTTCTATTATTATTTCTTCCCCAATGACAGCTTTACCCTCTTTAAGCACTACAGCCATAGGACAAGATTTAAGCGGAATGGGATTGCCATCTAAACTATAAATTTTCCACAAACCGAACCACAAATCTTTACCAATTTCAGGCTTTCTGCCCCATAAAGCAACTGCCGCTTTATTGTAAATCATAATACGACCCTTAGCGTCGCAGGAATAGGTAGCTACTGGTAGATTCTCTATTAGTTCACGATAACTTTTTTTACTTTCTCTAATTTTTTTACGAGACAGAACTTGCTCTGTTGCATCTATGGCAAAGAATAGAATGCCGTCTATATCACCATCAATGTTTCTATGCGCTTGGTAGATAAAATTAAGATACGTATCCACTAGTTTTCCATTTCCATCAAAGTCAAATTTCACCAGCATTTCATTCGCAGAAAAAGTCTCACCAGTTTGGTAAACGGTATCTAAAAATTTAAAAATACCTTGTGCTTCTAATTCTGGCAAAACTTCTTTTACGGTTTTACCAATGATATTTTTTTTATCTATTAACCGTAAATAAAATGGGTTTGCCATTTCAAACACATGATTTGGGCCCTTTAAAATTCCCATGCAGGAAGGCGCTTGTAAATATAAATCCATGAAACGCCGTCGCTCCACTTCAAAAGCTTTCTCTAAGTTTTTTTTCTCAGTTGCATCTGTACCAATGCAATAGCTCAGTTTGTATTTATCATCCCACTTTGCTGACCAAAGCATGGGAACAACACTCCCGTTTTTATGGTTATATCTATTTTCAAACATAGTGACTGACTCACCACTTCTGATATCTGCATCTGTTTTTGTGGTAATTTCAGCATCACCTTGAAATACCAAATCCATATATTTTTTTCCAATCAATTCCTGAGGTTTGTATCCCCAAATGTATTCTGAAGCAGAATTTACGTGTACAAATCTTCCTTCATCATCAAAAGAACAAATTACATTTAAAGAAGAATCTAATATAATATTTAAATCATTTAATGCCTGCTGTAATTCATTGGAAGTTATAACAAGTTTTTGTTCTGTTTCTCTGCGTTCCGTAATATCGCGAATAATCATCGAAGTCCTTTCTTCTCCATTAACATCTTTAAACATCACTGAAGTAAGTTCTCCCGGAAATCTGCTCCCGTCTTTATGAATAAAAGTAATCTCTCCTTTGACCCTGCCTGTACGCTGCCGTTCTTCTAACAGAATTTTTAACTGTGGGTCTGTATTATCCACAAGACCAAATCTTCCTGAATTAATAATTTCCTCCTCAGTCATTTGGAAAATTTCACAGGCGGCAGGATTCGCAGCGAGAATTTCTCCATCGGTGACTGTAAGGAGAAGACCATCCATACTGTTCTCAAAAAAGGAGCGAAATTTGGCTTCATTTTGAAATAATTCTTGCGTCTTTTTTTCTTCCGATTGTTTAAGTAATGCATTCGATTTTGCTCGTTTAGCTTGTTGAAGTGCCCGGTTTACTTTTAGGGATAAACTGGACAAACTTTCTTTTAGCACAAAATCGGTAACACCATTTTTGATGAGTTCGATAGCATTTCCCTCACCAATGGATTTGGAAACAAAAATAAACGGGGTTTGTGGCACTAATTTTTCTTTTATTTTAAATGCAGAAGGCCCGTCAAAGGAAGGAAAGGTATAATTTGAAAGTATGATATCAGGTTTGAAATTATGGATTGCCTTTTCATATTCTTTTTTCGTGTGAACAATTTCTACAATAAAATTGACTTTCCCTTTTTTCAACTCCTGCTCAATCAGCTCCATATCATTAGAGTCGTGTTCTATAATTAATATTTTAGTTATCATAAGGGTGATTTAATTTTAAAATTAATTTTGGTGAAATGAAATAATTTAAGAATACCACTACGTAGCAGTTGTACAATAAATTAATCATCTTTAAAGTTTTATGAATTTATTAAAATCTTCTTGGCGTCTTTTGGCTACCGGTAAAATAGTCCCATTTGAAAGCTCACAGAAATAACCATCTTTTTTAGAAATTTTTGCAATATGGCGAATATTAATAATGTAAGAATGATGTATTCTAAAAAAATATTTTGAATCCAAAATAGAATTGTATTCTCCTAAATTTCTACTGGACATTATTTTTTTACCATTTAAGAGGAAGAAATTGGTGTATTTTCCATCTGCTTGACAGAAAATAATTTCGGACATGGGAATCAGTTCAATTTTATCTAATGATGAAACTGCCACATATTCGTTAGGCTGATTAATAGAGTTCAAAATATTAATGTTATTAATTTTTTGATTCTGGTAAGAACGCTCCATTTCTGTTCTTCTGATTACTTTGTAAGTAGCTAAGATAATAGCATTAAAATCTATTGGTTTTAGGATAAAATCAATTGCATTGTGTTTAAATGCTTTGACGGCATCGTTTTCATTTGCAGAGAAAAAGACCAGTTTAGGGATACTAAATTCCAATTGTTCCAACATTTCAAAAAAAGTATCATCTTTCAGGACGATATCTAGAAAAATAACGTCAGGTTTTTTTAATTTTATTATAGTTATAGCGTCGATTACAGAAAATGCATCAGCAACTATTTTAATAATCATAAAGTTTTCTTCTTCGAAATTTTTTAAAATCGTTAATGTGTCTTTTTCCTCAGATATGATTATGGCGTTAATAGGCGTCATTGGCTTTGTATTTAAATGGTCGAGCTATTAAATTAAAAATACAATTATCTAACTCAATACATTCATTTTTAGTATGTTATGTAAAAAAAAAATTTCATATTTAATGTATATAAATGAAAGGAATAATTAATGTTGTCGTTCGGTATTCTGTTTTTTTTTGACAAAAAGTAACAAGTGTTGCGTTTGTGAGTATATGTGAGCTGAAAAGCATTGTTTCTGGCATTTACACTATTTTACTTTGGATAATTATGTTGCATCAGCGCCAAACTTTATTCAACCATTCTAAAGGTTCCTTATTAATGTTGTACCTCATTTATTTTTGTAAAATCTTATATTGTCTTTATGATTAGCTGTTTTTGCAACGATTTTAAACATAATTAACTAATCATATAAAAAAACATATAATATGTATGATTAAATTAAATATTGGCGTAAAAGCCTTTTTGACCGCTACTGAAAATTTTAAACTTATCAGTAATACTGTTCTTTTAGAGAATGGTGAAACCAGAAAAGGAACTAATAATTTGCTTTAATAGTATTATTTATAATTTAAATGCGACCAAATCTGTAATCCTATTCGCTATTTATGTGTAAATTAGCATAGGTTATTGCCACAATTATTAACTAAATATTTATTATTATGAAAAATCTAGGTCTTTTTTGTTTACTGTTTGCTTCTATTGGTTTCCAAAGTTGTAAAAAAAATCAAAGTGAAAAAGTTGTTAAAGCTACTGAAGTGCAGGCTGAAAAATTGATAAGCGTCCAGTGTTATAAAGCGTTATATCAAGAAGACACTATTGAATTAAAAATGAACACCTTAAAAAACGGAAAAATAACTGGAGATATGGTGATGAAAATTTTTAATATGCCGAAAAAGGTTGGGAAAATCGATGGAGAATTTCGTGGAGATACTTTATTTGCCAGCTACACATTTATTCAGGGGACTTATGATAAAATAACATACAAAAACCCAATGGCATTTTTAAAACGAGGGAATGAACTCATTCTAGGCAATGGAAAAATAGGAACTACTATGGGTGCTTCTTTTTTTGTTAAAGGCGAACCTATAGATTTTGAACGTGTGAAATATAAATTAAAAACGGTTGACTGTATTACTAAATGATGAACAAATAAAGGGGAGCTTTCCCCTTTTTAAATTCTTAGGAACAACTTAAAATGAGACGTGCTTTAAATCTTCTTTATCACCAAAAACAAATTCATTAACAAAAAACTGACCAATTATTTGCTGTGAAGCAGTACTTGCCATACTAATTCTAACTTTTTTAATATAATTAGTTTTCGCAGTGCTACTGATTTTTAATTGTTTTGCTATTTGTTTTGTCGGGAAATTTTTTGCGGTTGCATTTATCTCAAAAACAATTTTAAATGCTTTTCATAAACCAAATCGAACTCTGTGAAAATAGTATTTACAACCGGACTTTCAATATGATGGCGTGCGTTACAATCTCTTTCTAAATTCTTTTTACGGATAGTAAATTTTGTGCCATTGCATTTTAAACATTTAAACCCTTATTTTCACTTTATTTCTGCCAAATATTCTAAACAATTAAAATCTGTTTTGAACTTATCGGTGAATTTTTCCATACTTTAAATATAGATCAATTGATGAGTAATTATCAGAACACCTCAAAATAATTTAAATAGTAACAAAACTTTGAATATTATAATTTATTTATTAAATTTTATAACACTCTAACTATCAGTTATTAATATCTTTGTTTAATGTAAAAATTTAACAAAATAAATTCAAATGAAAACGTCTAATCATACATCCGAGTTCGAAAATGGCACTGTAACTTCTGGAACTAATCTTTCATATTGGTTTTCGTCCAATGTAAAGACGCTAACTTTTGATAAATTAAACCAAGATATTGATACAGATATTTTAGTAATAGGAGGCGGCATTGCGGGACTTACTACTGCTTACTGTCTTGCAAAGTCTGGACGTAAAGTAATTTTAGTGGAAGACGGATATATAGGAAGCGGTGAAACTGGAAGAACTACCGCTCATCTTACTTGTGCGCTTGACGATCGGTATTTTGAATTGGAAAAAAATTTCGATGAACAATCTGCAAAATTAATAGCTGATAGTCATATGGCTGCAATTGAATGGATAGCCAATACTGTAGAACGTCATAATATTGATTGTCATTTTAAAAGAGTGGATGGCTATTTGTTTTTAAGTTCTTCTGACACAGCAGAAACTTTGGAAAAAGAATACGAAGCTACAAAACGTGCAGGACTTACTACAGAGATGCTGAATTATATCCCATCTGTAGTTTCGGAAAACAGCAATTTGAGTATTAAGTTTTCAGATCAAGCACAATTCCACATACTGCTTTATATCAAAGGATTGGCAGAGGCTTTGATAAGTTTAGGAGGAAAAATATATACACAAACAAAAGCAGAAAATATTACTACAGAGGGCGCTACTGCAAACGGTTTTAAAGTAAAAGCAAATCACATTGTAGTTGCAACCAACACCCCGATTAACGACTGGATAACGATTCATACGAAGCAATGGCCTTATCGGTCCTATGTTATAGGTATCAAAATTCTTAAAGGAAAACTCCCTTACGCATTATGGTGGGACACTGGCGATATGAGTTCAAAATGGATCGTAAAACCGTACCATTATGTCCGTTTAGAAGAATATGATGAACAGTATGACTTGCTGATTGCTGGTGGTGAAGACCATCGCACGGGGCAGGCAGATGACGAAAATATTAAAGAAGAAGACCGTTATGCGAAATTGGAAAAATGGACAAAAAAACATTTTCCTGTAACGGGAGCTATTGAATTCAAATGGTCAGGTCAGGTGATGGAACCTCTTGATTCTTTGGCATACATTGGCAAAAATCCAGGGGAAGATAACATTTACATTATTACAGGCGATTCCGGTAACGGTATGACTCATGGAACACTAGGGGGAATAATTATTAACGATATAATTACCGGAAAAGAGAATCCTTGGATTGAAATATACAGCCCGTCTCGTATTAGCCTAAAAAAAACTGGTGATTACCTGCACGAGGTTGGAAACATGGTTGTGCAATTTGCTGACTGGGTTATTCCAGAAGATTTAAAGGAAGTAACCGATTTAAAACCAGGCGAAGGTGGAATAATTTCAGTAGGGTTAAAGAAAATAACAGCCTATCGTGATGAACAAAATAATCTTCATACCTGTTCTGCGGTATGTCCCCACTTAGGTGCTATAGTGCAATGGAATGCCGATGAAAAAACATTCGATTGTCCAATGCATGGCTCCCGTTTCACAAAATTGGGTAATGTGATAAATGGACCGGCATCATCAGATTTAAAAAAAATTATGCGTAATGAGCCTAAAGTCTAAAAATTAAGATGGTTAATTACTCTATTGCAATAATTTACAAATTCCTTAAGTAGGATAATTAATGAATAGAAAAAAAAGGAGATTGATCATAATATTTCTTTTCTAACCATGAATCGTTTTCTGCGAATCTTTAAATCTAATTAAGTGTAGACGAATTTATTGTAAACATTATGGAGATATAAAAAAGAGGTAAAAAATCTGTAGAGTTTAAATTCTTTCAGGCCAAACGATTTGGAATAGAATAGTGACACTGAATCTAAAGTTTGAAAATTAATTGCAAAATTAACAGTAAATAATAATTATTGGTAATCATTAAAAAACAATTAAAAAGATTCAGGAAAAATTAATTGACATGTTAAATACACGCATCGAAATTAACAATGACAGAACTGATTGCTAAGTTAGTATCTCGAGATCTTTTAATTTATAAATCTCAGTTTTTTAAATAGTAAAAATGGTAGATTGCCTTGCAATATATTTATATCTTTTTCAATGCAAAAAAGTAAATAAAATTAATAATTTACAGAATTATTTAAATTTATAATTTTGACAGAACATTTATTTCAATTATAAATTAAAAGAGAATAGGGGTCTATTTTATTTCATTTTTCAACGAAGAACGTTTTCTTTGATGTTGTTCATTCGCCATAATTATTGAATGTGATTCTTCAACTGATAAATCTTTTTTTGCCAACAAAGCTAAATGTTCATAGAATTTTTGAAGTACTTTCAAATCATCTTCACCAATGTCTTCAATTGCTACTAGTCTGTTACTGGCAAATTTTTGAGCTGTTATAAGCTCATTTAATTTTAAATGAAGTGCAATAGAATCTTTGTTTTGGCTTCGTTGAATGAGGAAAACCATCAAAAAAGTAATAATCGTGGTACCAGTATTTATTATTAATTGCCAAGTGTCGGAATAATTAAATATTGGCCCAGTTAAAAGCCATATAATTATTACTGAAAAAGCAATTAAGAAAGCTGCGGAACTTCCAGAAGCTTTTGTAACTATTGAGGACATTTTTTCGAAAGCATTTGGCCCTTTTTCTGTTTTTTTTTTTCATAAAAATTTTAGTTGATTTGACGGTATTAAAAAATTAAAAAACATCTTAGTAATAAGGTGTGCTATCGATTTTATATTAATAAAAGTAGTAAAAAAAATTTGATATTAATTATGACATTCACAGATAGTATTAAAATTAGATTTCATGCTTTTGAATAGTTTTTGTTTTTTTACATACAAAAAAGCTGTCTTTTCAGACAGCCTCTTCAAACCCAAACCAAAAAAACTCAACTTACTTATTATCTATAAAGTTTTCAATTCTAATCTTCGACCAAAATCTTTGTGTTTCATATCTTAGATTAGATTTGTCGACTATAATGTGCTTTTTAATTTATCATTAATACGTCGAGAAAACTCTCCTTTTTGTGTAATATAATTTGGAAAAAATACTTTATTTATACAATTTCAGTACTTATAGTTTCATGCGATGTTTCTAAATCTACTTTTTTAAAGCCAATTTCTGTCGTTTGTTTATCTTCTTCGACAGGCCTTAAGGAGCTAATTCTACCAACTCTGCAATTGCTTTTAGAAATGGGTTCTAATTTTTTTTCTACTATTTCCATCTTATATTAAATTTAATAGGACTTTAAATTAGCTTAAATATCTTCTTAGTACCCATGCCATTGTCTCATGTTGCTCCATTAATCCAGTCATAAAATCCGCTGTCCCAGCATCTTTATTTTCATTCGCACATGCATCAATATCTTTTCGCAATTGGACAATTAGTGTTTCATGATCATCTAATAATTCTTTTTTCATTTCTTTTTGAGAAGGATAATGATTTGGCGATTCTTTTATAATGGTCAGTTCAGAAAATTCTTTCATTGTACCTATAGTTTTTCCTCCAAGTTTGCTAATACGTTCAGCAATTTCATCAATCGATTCTTCCAATTGTTTGTATTGGCCTTCAAACAATTTGTGAAGTTCCATAAAATTCTCGCCAGCGACATTCCAATGAAATTTTCTTAATTTAACATACAATGTCATTTCATTCGCTAAAACAGAGGAAAGGAATGTGTTGCTTTTTTGTAAATGAATGTCTGTAATTCCAATTTGTGGTTTCATAATTCTTTGTTTTTATTTTGTTCTATTTTTATAAATATTTTAGGCTTTAACAATCATTTTGCCCATATTCTCGCCTTTAAATAATCCTAACAATGCTTTAGGTAATTGGTCAAAACCATTTTCGATTGTTTCAGTAAATTTTATTTTTCCATCTTTTACCCACTCGGCTAAATGCTTAAAACCCTCGGGAAACTCGTTCTGAAAATTACTTACGATAAAGCCTTGCATCAGCACACTTCTGGTTAGTAACATTGGTTGTAAACGAGGCCCCACAGGTATTTCAGTACTGTTGTATAACGCAATCTGTCCGCATAATGCGATTCTGGCATTAAAATTTATATTTGCAATAACGGCATCAGAGATTTCACCGCCAACATTATCGAAATAAATGTCTACACCTTTTGGACACAAAGCTGCAATTGCTTGTTTCATGTCCTTTGTGGTTTTGTAATTGATGGTTTCATCAAAACCGAATTCCGTTTTTAACGATTTCGTTTTCTCATCAGAACCTGCAATTCCAATAACCCGGCATCCTTGAATTTTTGCTATTTGTCCTACTACAACTCCTACAGCTCCGGCAGCTCCTGATATGACGACAGTCTCTCCTGATTTTGGTTTACAAATATTCATTAATCCAAAATAAGCAGTAAGTCCGGTCATTCCTAAAACACCCAGATAATAACTCACTGGTGCAACAGAAGTATCAATTTTTTTTAAATTTTTTTCTGAAGCAATATCTTTTTCTTTCCAGGGTAACATTCCTAAAACGATATCCCCCGTTTTTAATTTATCAGATTTACTTTCCAAAACTTTTGCAATTACACCACCTTGTATGGGCTGATCAATATCGAAAGGGGGAGTGTATGATTTGGTATCATTCATTCGACCTCGCATATAAGGATCAACTGAATAATAAATTCCTTCCAATAAAACTTCTCCATCTTTAATTTGAGCCACATCGACAGTTTCTAATCTAAAATTGTCAAGAGTAGGAGACCCTTTTGGTCTCGATGCTAATACTATTTGTTTTGTCTTCATCACTTATTAACTTTTAAATTCTAAAAAGGGTCAGAAAGACCGCTTACGCGAATGAGTTTCTTATTTACAAATTCTTGAATTCCCAATTCAGACAATTCTCTGCCGTAACCGGAGCCTTTAGTTCCCCCAAAAGGTAAATCTGATTGTGTCCATGTCGGATGATTAATGAAAACCATTCCTGCATCAATTTTGTCAGCAACACGTTTTCCTCTTTCTATATCTTGGGTAAATACGGAACAGCCTAACCCAAAACTGGAATCATTTGCTAAATCGATTGCTTCCTGTTCATCTTTGACACGATAAAAAGAAGCTACCGGGCCAAATAATTCTTCGTAATAAGCTGGTATATTTGGATTTAGATCCGTAAGAATTGTAGGTTGCATAAAAGCACCTTCACGATCAGACCGTGTACCGCCTAATAACACTTTTGCACCTGCATCGACCGACTTTTTTACCTGATCTGCTATATGTACAGCAGCTGCCTCGCTGCTCAATGGACCAAGCTCGGTTTTGGAATTCATTGGATCACCAATAACTAAGTTGGATAATTTTTCTTTGAATTTTTTAATAAATTCATCAGCAATAGCTTCAACAGCAATAAATCTTTTAGATGCGATACAGCACTCTCCATTGTTATTAATTCTGCCAATGACTCCCCATTCTACAGCTTTATCAATATTCGCATCGTCAAGTATGATAAAAGCATCACTACCGCCTAATTCTAAAACAGATTTTTTTAAATTTTTCCCCGCTTCTGTTGCTATACTTGCACCTGCTTCTTCACTACCTGTTAGTGATACTCCTTTAATTCTTTTATCAGCCACTAAAGCGGAAGCTCTTTTACCTGAAATTAAAAGGTTTGTATAAAGGCCAGCAGGGGCTCCCGCTTCTATAAACAATTCTTCGATGGCAATAGCACATTGTGGTACCATCGAGGCATGCTTTACTAAAACGGTATTTCCTACCATAATATTTGGAGCTGCAAAACGCGCCACTTGATAAAATGGAAAATTCCAAGGTTCTATACCTAAAATTATACCTATTGGACTAAAACGTATGTATGCGCTGCCAAATTCTGGTTTCAAATGCTTATCCGCCAAAAAATCAGCAGAATTGTTTGCATAATAATCAAAAATATCAGCACTTAATAAAATTTCACCTTCTGCTTGAGCGATTAATTTTCCCATTTCTAAAGTAATTATTTTAGCAAGTGATTCTTTTTTATCACGCATTAATTTAGCCACTTTACGCAATAATTTGGCACGTTCTGGATAGCCTGTTTTTTTCCATTCTTTAAATGTTTTTTCAGATTTTTCAAGTAATGTATCAACAACTTTATCTGTCATTTCTTCAAATGATTTGACAACTTTATTAGTATATGGATTAACAGTTTGAATGGACATAATTAATAATTTTAAATAATTAATTTTAATTTTTTTTTTCTAAAGGTTTAATTAACCCATACATCGCTTCATATTTTGAAACTATATCGGATTCACCTATTGAAGAAAAAATACCTTCCAAACGCTTAATATGTTCTTTTGTAAATTCATAATGTGTAGTAAGTGAATCAACTAAATCTTTAGTCGCCGCCTTTTTAATCATTATGGGTATAGATATA
The DNA here is from genome assembly GCF_900108015.1 of Flavobacterium urumqiense. GTDB lineage: Bacteria > Bacteroidota > Bacteroidia > Flavobacteriales > Flavobacteriaceae > Flavobacterium > Flavobacterium urumqiense. The sequence continues at coordinate 105,677 of NZ_FNVP01000010.1, forward strand.
AGTAGTGCTTTTTCTGCAAAATAAATTTCTTTAAGTTCATCCACAAAAATATTGCGGCAACCTTCTTTTCTTTCAGATGTTAATAACTCTGAATTTCCTTTACCTTCTTGTGGATTTCTATTTTTATTAGTTTTGGTGGCGGTACTTTTCATAAGTTTATATTTAATTATACTCTAAATCTACTAATGTAAATTTCAGAGTTATTGCGAATTAATGCTTTATACAATTTTATAAATGAGTTACAACTTTCACACATTTTATAATAGAATTAAGGGTTGATTTATCTTCTGCCCTAAACCAAATGAGATCCGCGCGGAGATCTTTTCCAATGTCCTTTTATATTCGAGACGCCAATGATTTAGTCCTGCCCAATAACAATCTCTATACCTATAAGCTCTGTCTCTATCACTCCAAATCCGTCTTCCCTCATTCCAAATAAAATCATACACCGGCCAAGTTGATCTTACAATATCGATGTATGGGGGTTCTTAATCAAAGTAACCAGCGGAGTATAAATTAAATAATAAAGAAAATGCTGCTAAAACTTTAAAAAAAAAATGAACTTTTTCATATCCTTGATTTTAAAAAATTAGACTATTTAAGTCTTATAATTCCACTTTAATATTTAAGGATAATCCTTAAAAAATTATGAAAATCTATTTTTTGATCGTTTATTTCGCTGAAGTTTTTGAAGCTTACCCAATTAATAAGATTAAAAAATAGGAATAGGACTGCAGACTTTACTTACTGGTTTTATAAAATATATTTAATATTTTTTGATATAAACCTTTAAATAAAACAGTGTCTTAAAATTAATAATTTTACCAATATTTTTAGTTAAAAATGATATAAAAAATTGGTATTCAATTATTTAGTAGTGATAAATGAATTTTTAAAAATAAAATAAGAATGTGTAGAAATTAGCTAATTTTAATTTTTTGTATGAACTACAAATGAAGTAGAATTAATTATAAGTTTACTTCGTTTTCTAAAGGTAGTCCTTTCTCAAAATCCGTAAAGTTTTTTAAGGTAGTAATGGCAATTTGATCTAACGCTTCTTTTGTAAAAAATCCTTGATGAGGTGTAATCAAAACATTATGAAATGCCATTAATCTTTCTATTAAATCATCTTGTATAATACTTTCAGACAAGTCTTTAAAGAACAATTTTTCTTCTTGCTCGTAAACGTCAATTCCTAAATATCCCAATTGTCCATTTTTTAATGCATCGATAGCATCTGATGTTTTGATTAATGCTCCACGACTTGTATTGATAAGCATAGCTCCATTTTTTATTTTGGAAAAAGTGGCGCTGTCAAAGAGATATTTTGTGTCATCATTCAGTGGGCAATGAAGGGAGATAATATCTGAGTTTATAAATAATTCATTTAAGGTTTTGTATTCGACACCTTTTTCTTTGAGCTTTTCAGATTCATCAATATCAAAGGCAATAACTTTGCATCCAAAACCTAACATTATTTGGCAAAAAGTAGCTCCTATTTTTCCGGTGCCTATGACGCCAACAGTCTTATTGTAAAGATTGAATCCAATGAGGTTTTCCAGTGAAAAATTACTCTCTCGCACTCTATTGTATACCTTATGCGTTTTTCTATTTAAGGTTAGAATTAATGCTACGGCATGTTCTGCAACTGCTTGAGGGGAATAAGCAGGAACTCTCATTATTTTTATGTTTTTGTTTTTTGCGGCTTCAAGATCTACATTATTAAAACCTGCACTTCTTAAAACAATGAGTTTAACACCTATCTTAGAAAGCTTGTCAATAGTTATTGCGTCGATTTTGTCATTTACAAATACGCAAACCGCTTTAAATCCTAATGCTAAATTTGTTGTATCCGCATTTAAAGGAGCTTCAAAATAAATTAGTTCGTGCTCGTTATTAGTATTGAATTTATCTAAAAATTCACGATCATGGGGTTTCGTGCTGAATAAGGCTATTTTCATTCTTACATTCTGAATTTTTTATCCGTTGTCTTCGTCTAAATCATTGTGATTGTCTCCACCAGTGCTGTAATAATTATTTTCTTCGTCTTCACTGCCTATATCTTCTTGCAGATTATCTAATTCCGAACCTGGAATATCCAAGTCATCTCCGCTCATATCTTCATCAAAATTTTTTTCATTAGACCTTCCAATTTGATCTACTTCAATCGCCTCTTTCATTTTGGAAATATTCTCTGGATCTATATCGCTTTCTTTGTGATTTTTGTTATAGATATCCTCACTGGAAGGGTAGATTTGATGGTCAGGAAAATTGTCTTCATTTTCCAAATTTAATTCTTTTTTAAGCGGTTTCGAAGTGTTTACTTTCTTTTTCATTTTTTTAGTATTTAAAAGATTAAGCTGTAGTATAAAAAAACAATATTACAAAATTAAGTGTAGGAGTTGCATTACTAACGTTTTATAAATAATTTTTAAAAAAAACAAAGCGCATAACTATTTGATAGATAAATACTTAGCGCTGTTTTAATTAAGTTTTAAAAAATATAAAATGGATTGAACTTAGACATTTAAGAAAATAAAAAAACAAAAAATTGCTTTCATTATTTGAAAATATCAAAACGATATTATTTAAAACAAATATAATAGTTACTATATTTCAAGGAGAAATAGAATTAGAAACCAATTTTTATGATTCGTCCTTTGTCGTACGAACCAGACTAATGCCTGATATAAAGAATACTATACCAAGTACACCATAAATTATAAGTGATTTTATATCCTGTGTTTCACCCGAAGTACTGGAAAATACTATTGCAGTGTAGATTAGACCACCTATTCCGAGAGCGGTAAGTAATGCGCCAAAGATTCTCTTTAGATTCATAATTTTCTTTTTTAGATTTGTTAGAATAAATTTATTTAATTTGATGCTTTCAACAATTAATGAATTTTAAAATAAACAGTAAAAATTCGTTAAAATCTTTTTAACAGCATCAAAATTACATTGCAAATATATTTTGATAAAGTCTAAAAATTATTACATAATTGTTAATAAAACTTATATCATTCACACTTAAAAAAGTTGATTTCAGTAAAATTTTAACATACTGAAAGAATACTAATTAAAAAAAATATGCAGATAAAACATAGTGTTTAAGCTGCATATTTTTTAAAAAACTATTAGTTGATTAAACCATCAAATCACGTAAATTTTTGATTTCATCGTGGTTTGCTTTTATAGATGAATGTTGTTCTTTTATCATCATCAGTTGTTCTGGGGTTAGATCTTCACTATGGTTTAACGCGTCGTTATAAGTCTCCACCGCAACATCTTCGCCATACTCACAGGAATTGATTATAGCTTTTCTATCGCTACCGGTAACTGCTGATTTTATATCCATCCATACTCTAAAGAATTTACCAGATGTAGTAGTTCCTTCGGTAGGTTTTCCACCTAATCTGTTTACTTCAGCAACAAGTTCCTGTTTACATTTTAGACTGGTTTCAGTAAAATGAGAAAACAATGTTTTTAAGTCTGTTTCATCAGCCTCTTTTGAAGCAGTTTCATATCCCTCAATTCTATCGTTGTTGATTTGAATAAGGGAATTTAATATTTCAATTGATTTTTCAGTATTCATCTTTTTTGTATTTAATTGGCGAATTAATTTTCACAATACAAAGTTCAGTTAAATCTACACTACTATTTTTATACAATTACTTGAAATTTTTGCAACATTTACATATTATTAAGTAATTGATATACAGTATTTAAAATTTCTTAGATTGTGGAAATTTTTAATTTCTTTTTAGGTGGTTTTAAAATTAAATTCACAACTATTAAACAATAAATAAATTGGCTATTGCGACCGTTTCCTCAGTTGTTAACGGCTCGTCAAATGATTCTGTTCCTGCGTCAACACCAAATAATGCTGCGGTATTATAGCCAGCCTGGTTAGTATTTTCCTCCCCATTATATACAGGTTGGGCCTGAACCGGTAAACCGCCACGATCATTGCGAATAATCCATCCTTTTTGACCGCGTAATCGTCTTACTTCAGAGGCATGACGCGCTTCGACAGAATGGATCTGCAAGGCTGCAGTCAGCAAATCTGGCGTTGAAATTAAATTTACAGCTTGTCCTTTATATGCTCGTACGCCAGTATCTTCAAAACCTTGTGCCAATGCCAAAAACGTCGCATAATCAGTAAATGGCTGAAAAATTCCACCAACTGTAAAGTCAAATGTCGGTTTTGCAACAACATTTGGACTTCCAGGGCCACCTAATGCGTTTATTAAGAAGGTAACATGATCTGTTTCATGGTCTGATATTTGCATAAAAACTTTTTCATCTCTTCCGCCTGTAGGGATCACACCCGACTGTAGTCCTAAAAGATAATATTCTTTTTCAAGGTATTCTAATGTCAGAGCAAGTTGTAAAGCACCAGTTGGTGTGCTTGGCGTTGGGCTGATATCTGCAGCATAGGCAGAATTTGTAAATGTTGACAATCCAAATGGAATAGAAGCCAAAGCTAAATTTTTCCCCAACTGGCCAAATTGTCCAAAACTTTCTCTTCTTGAGCCTTTACTTTGCATTAAACTTTCATTAGCAAAAGACTCTATAAATTTTAATATGTTCATAATTTCTATTTTTAAATGTTGAATGTTAATTGTTTACGGTAAGTATAATGCAGTGAAAGGAGTTGTAATAAATCCATCAGCAATGGCGAGGACTTCAGAAGGATTTTTCTTAACATCCAGACCAGTTGTAGGATCTACCACATCATCCCCGGCAAAATCTTTGGAATTGGGATTAATTAAACTTCTGATTGCAGAAGCATGTCTCGCTTCAACCGAAACTATTTTCCCTGCTAATAACAAATATGTAGGATTTGAAATTAATCTTCCCGCACCATTGTACGCCGCAACTCCAGTATCTTCTAATGCTTTAGCTGTAGCTAAAACCTGACTGCGACTACTAAAATTTAAACCTCCATAATCAAAGGCTAAGTCAGGAAGTAATTGTTTTTTTGGATTTGGAAGCGCTGTGCTCAAAGTTGCTTTAAAGAATTCTCGGTGTATTACTTCATGATTATACAAATCAACCAGCACCTGCTGATCTTCTGCTGTAAAACTTGATGTAAAACCACTAGCATTTACGACTTTAGTGTAAAAATCGGCCTCTAATTGTTCTAGAGCATAAGCGTAGGTCAATATTCCTAAATCATTTCCTCCTAAATCAAATACACCATTTTTTACTCCAGGGAAATGACCGCCACCAAATTTGGATATTAAACCGTTTTGATCAGGGCTTGACATGATTTCGTCATCTTTTGTACAGCCAGCTAATAGTAAGCCTGTGCCCATAAGAGTGAGTCCGCTGATTTTGAGGAATTTCCTCCTGTCTGTGAAGGCAGGGTCTACTTTTTGAATTTTAACTACATTTTTCATAATTTAAACAATTAAAAGGTTAACAATAAAATTAATTAATCATGCAGTAGGTGTTTTAGTTTTGGGAAGAGTAATAAAACTTAAATAATTAAAAAACCTTAATACGCTAGAATATAATTAGTTATGTAAGTTTAAATTTATGCGATTTAGTACTAATTTACAATTCGTTTATTTTTCATCTGTTTTTTTCATATTCTTCATTACTTCCTCTTTAGTCAATCCAGTAGTATTTATATCAGCATCTGCAGTGTTTTCCTGTACTGCAAATGTTAGTTTTTGCATGTACAGTGGATTACCTCCATTCATCTTTTCTTTTACAATATCTCCATATGCTTTTCGTGCCTCCTCAACAGATTTTTTACCCATAATTATATCATTAGCCAAATTTAACGCTAAGAAATTATTTCCTTCTTTATCGCAACGTGCACTCAGAGTTCCTTGAGTACGGTCAAAAGTTACACTTCCATCGAATTTACTAAGCTCGTCCATTATATCCATCGGCACTTTATAATGAATGGTGGTTTGCATCATATCGGTATGTTCAATTGGAAAACTGTGTTTACTTTCTTTTTTATCAATGCAGATTTTTTTCCAAACACCTTTTTTCAACCAAATTAGCTCGTTATTCGTGATACCATCGGGTTTACCGTACTTGTCCGTGATTTCTTTTACCGCCATACGCGAAGCTTCTGGCCAGTTTTTTAAATCGGGCATCATCATTGCATTTTTAGACTTAGACATTTTATTGTCTTGTGCTGATAAATTTCCTAATCCTGATAAGAGAATTAGCAAAAAAATTGCTACTTTGTTTTTCATCTTTTCTATTTTTAAATTGTTTATAAATGCTATTTTAAAATCTTGTATACTTTGATTTTTAATTTTATCTGAAGTAGGTATATAATTTCTTGTACTGATTAATAAATATATTATTATGCAGTGAAGAGGTTACTTTATAACTTATAATAATTCTCCAATTTTTATATAAAAGGAGTACCTCAACGCGATAATTTTGTATACTTATTCTTTTACTAAGCTCGATCTGGGGTTTTCAAGCGTTTTTTATTCTATTCAAAAATCAGTTCATCGTCCGACAGGCGTTTAAATTTCAAATAAACTTATTTTTAGCTTACTTCAATTTTCACTTAACTGCTGAATTTTTTTTTGAAGATTAAAATTACGAAAATAATAATATACTTATGTATTTGATTGTCAATATATTAATAAAAATTTAACTAACGTTCAACGTTATGTATACGCGATTTTAGATGGACTATTTTTTCAAGAAAAAAAATAGTCCGCCGCTTATTGGGACTACCTCAAAATAAAAGATATCATTTTAAGGCAAGATTAATTATAAGTTGTTCTTTTGTTAATATTCTGTCCCGAAGTAGTTTACTATTTTGCAGGCATTCTTTTATTTTACTTTGGTTTTTAGTAAATGTTTGTTGATTAATAAAAACCCCACAAATAGATCGGTTCGAGTTTATGGGATGTGTAAAAATAATATTTTATAATGCTGACTTGCACGTTGTCAAAGCGAATCATGGCTTGATAACCCACTGAAATCAGTTTGATTCATTAAAATAATCTAAATGTGATTATTTTGCACCATCTTAAAACGTACAACAGTATTATCTAGTTAGCGTATTATCATACAAGATCTTTTTTTAACATGGCAGTACATACATCTTAAAAAAAATAACTATTTAAAAAAAAATACCCACAACGTTTTAGAAACGCTGCAGGATCATAAATGGTAATGAATACAGCTACTGAAATACTCTGACTCAGTTAACAGCATTTGAAATCAGAACAGGAAAAGGGAAAAAAAAAGGCTACCCGATTCGGGAGGGCACTGAAAAAGTCTTTTTAAGAATTACTTGTTAATAAAAAGGAGTAGAAAACTATAGTTTTCTACTCCTTTTTTCGTATTTTTAACTGTAACCATAAGGCTTTTTAGATGTTAGTACAGCAACAAAAAATTCAGTTCAGTCCGTATTCTTCATTATATGATTTAATCGTTCCCCAGGATAATTTGCTAAGGAAAATCAATGATTTGATCGATTTTTCATTTATCTACGATGAGTTGTTAAATAAATACTGTACAAATAATGGTCGAACAGCGGAAAGTCCTGTGCGTATGTACAAGTATTTACTTCTAAAAACAATTTATACCGTTTCAGATGTTGATGTAGTGGAGCGCTCCCGTTTTGATATGTCTTTTAAGTATTTTTTGGAAATGGCACCAGA
>NZ_FNVP01000002.1 GCF_900108015.1 Flavobacterium urumqiense
TGAAATTACAAACGCACATCGCGGGATAGAGCAGTAGGCAGCTCGTCGGGCTCATAACCCGAAGGTCACAGGTTCGAGTCCTGTTCCCGCTACTAGAAAAGCTTCAGAGAAATCTAGAGCTTTTTTTTATGCAATAAACTTAAGGTTGCATGAACATAATTAGAAAACAAACCTTCTGTGAAATTCTATTTTTGCCGTAATTAATTGGTATTAAAACGATAATACCTATATTTAGTTTAAATGAAATCAGACTTTAATCATACCAGACTTACCAAATTGAGGAAAATTAAAATGGTCATATATAAAAGATTCCTTTCATCGAGACAACCGATACAATCTAATTGAACTGAACAAAAAAATGATTATTAGACACGTCAAAATTGACGACATATTACAAATTCCATTAGTTATAAATTCAGTAACAGCAAAACACTTTATTTAGCCCTAACTTAGTAATAGACGAAGATTGCACAGAATTTACAGTAAGAGGAAAAGGTTGGGTTTGTGAAATTAATAATGAAATGGCTGGGTTTTCACTTGCACACTTGAAAGACAATACGATTTGGGCTCTATTTTTAAAACCTGACTTTGAAAAACAAGGAATTAGAAAATAACTTCACAACATTATCCTTGACTGGAATTTTAGCCAAACAATAAATAATGTTTGGCTAGAAACTTCCCCAAAGATTAAAGCGGAAAAATTTTATAGAAAAACAGGTTGGAGAAAAACTGGAATACGAAGAAAAAGTGAAATTAAATTTGAAATGACATCTAAAAACTCAACAAATAACAATAAACAAAAACAATGCTAGTACATATAAGCATACCAGCGATTTCTACCAATCACAGCAAGAGTGTTAAATTTTTAAAACCGCCAAGAAAACAAAAAAACATTAATTTAACCAAACTGTAGTTGCGTAAATTCCGCTACTTAATGAAGGCGATACGTTAATAATAATTGACAGATATAAAACATACGAAATGAAATTACGACCCATGTCTTTTATCCAAGCATCTCCAACAAAAATATAGTGTTGCGTCAAATTTTGGCCGCAGACATTAAAGACGTTATCGAAATTTCATTTTATGACTCTAATCCCGTCAAGAAGAGTAGTAGCCACGGAAAAGCAACAAAAAATTGATAAGCACTATAAATGCGGTAATTCAACACATTGGGGGTATTGTAAACAAAGCAACAAATAATATCGTAAAGACTTGTGGTTATTGTAGTGGACTTGATAAAGGAATTGGTGAACTTGGTTTGTGCTTTATTTATTACAACTAATTTCTGTTCAGTCCAAAACTTGTTGTAGAACATAGCTATTCGAAATATTATTTAAAAAAAGCCTGTAAGTTATAAATACTTTACAGGCTTCAAACAACTAAATTAATTAAAACGTACTTAAAAAAAAACTAAAAATTATTAAATCTAATTACTACAAAAACAGGGTTATTTTAACTTATACTAATCTTCGGAAACGATAGCTTTATTTTTATCTTGATTTACATCTAGTAAAATCGGAGTTCCAATATTATTTAACATAGTCATATTTAATGTATCCAACAGCGCCAAACTTTTGGACACTTGTCCGTAAAACATATTATAAGAAATATTCATTTCTTTCAATTTATTTAATTTTCCCAACTCCACTGGAACTTCTCCATTCATTTTATTATCAAACAAACTAAGGTTCTCAAGAGACTTTAAATTTGCAACTTCATGCCCTAGCTCTCCAATAAGTTTATTACTATTTAAAAGCAATACTTTTAATGTTTTTACATTATAAAGCGAATTTGGTATTTGACCCGTAATTCCATTATTGAATAAAGAAAGTACTTCTAAATTTTTCAAGTTACCAATTTGTTCTGGTAGTTCACCCGAAAGATTGTTCATATATAATGCTAACTGTTCTAAGTTATTCATTTCACAAATAGATACAGGAATAATTCCTGATAAATCATTAAATGAGATATCTAATACTTTAAGATTTTTTAAGTCTCCAACAATTGAAGGTATTTCTCCAGATATGTGATTTTTGTGTAAGTCTAATTCTTGCAAACTAACAAGATTGACAATATCATAAGGAATTTCGCCAACTAAATTATTATCGGATAAATTTAACGAAATTACTTTTTCTCCTTCTAGTTTAACTCCGTACCATGTAGATACAGATTTTGATAAATCCCATTTTGTTTTCCACTGACTTCCATTTGTTTTTTCGTAGAATTTAACCAACGCATCTCTTTCTGCAGGCGCAACATTGGCAAACATAGAAAAAGAAAGCACTAAAGTTAAAAATAGAGTAGTTACATTTTTCATAAGCTAAAATTTTTACTTTTCACACATCTAAATTTACATACTAACTATCTAATCGACAAATATAATCGATGAAATGCAACTTAATGTAGTTTATATATGTCTATTTCTTACAAAACAATAAAAATTATTCTTTAATAAAAATTATTATATTTGATTAATTAACCTTTAAAAACTTATTTTATGGACATTAATTTTCTAGCACTTTTAGTTGCTTCATTTTCTACGCTTGTAGTCGGGTTTGTTTGGTACAACCCAAAAGTTTTCGGAACAATTTGGATGAAAGAATCTGGAATGACCGAAGAAAAAATGAAAGGTGGCAACATGCTTGTGACTTTTGCAGTATCCTTTATTTATGCCTTTTTAATGAGTTTTGTAATTCAAATGCTCACAATTCATCAAACGGGTGCTTTAGGAATGGTTGGTGGTGATGACACCATCGCTAAACCTTCTTATGTCGCTTTTATGGCAGATTATGGAATGGCATTTAGAACTTTCAAACATGGTGCTTTACATGGTTTTATTGCAGGTTTATTTTTCGCCTTACCATTGATCGGAACTAATGCGTTGTACGAAAGAAGAAGTTTTAAATACACATTAATAACCGGAGGTTTCTGGATTGTATGCTTTATGATTATGGGCGGGATCATTTGTGCCTGGAAATAACAAAAAAATCAAATTAATCTCGTCTCATTTTTATAAGAAGACAAGTTTTTTATGCGATCAAATCAATAGCTTTTGCCAGGTCAAAATCTTTTTCAGTCACGCCATTAGCATCGTGTGTATTCAATCTTATAGAAACTTTATTATACACATTGAATATTTCCGGATGATGGTTTCTTTTCTCGGCCATCAATCCTACTTGAACAATGAATCCCAAAGCCTGTGTAAAATCTAAAAATTTAAATTTTTTTTCGATTGCATTATCAACAAATTTCCAATCTTTCAAGTCTTCTAATTGGTGCTGAATCTTTTCATCTGTATACTTTTCCATAATTTTTTTATTTATTAGCTAAAGTTAGTTAATTTCAAATCATATAAAAATACTTTAACTTTATTAACTAAATTTGACCAAACATTAAAATTCAATTTGAATCCATCTTATTCTTATAAAATTTACTCCTCAATAGATGAACTTCCAACAAATTGGGATGATTTAGCTACATCGACTATATTTTTATCCAAAAAATACCTGGAAGTATTAGAAAAATCATCTCCTGAAAATATGATTTGTCATTTTATAGGGATTTTTAAAAATGATCTTTTAGCCGGCATTGCTGTTTCCCAATTTTTAGATTTAAATAAACTGGAATCTTTTGGAGAACGTGATAAATGTATCAAAACTGCCCTAAGAAATTTTGCCTTCAAGAATTTTTGTTCCAATGTTTTATTAATTGGCAATAATATGCTAACTGGACAAAATTCTTTTGCTTTTTCAGATGAAATTGATAAAAAGGAAGCTATAAAAACATTAAAAAAGGCTTCATTATCGTTAAAAAAATTATTTGAATCCAAAGGAAAAAAAATACATATCACCTCGTTTAAAGATTTTGACGAAGAGGAAATCAAACACTTTGACATTTCAGAATTCAAAAATAATTATCAATTTTCTACACAGCCAAATATGGTTTTTACCATAAATGAACATTGGAAATCAGAACAAGACTACATAAATTCCCTTTCAAAAAAATATAGAGATCAGTACAAAAGAGCTCGAAAAAAAGCGGATGTGATTGAGAAAAGAAAGATGCATTTAGCGGACATAATCGAATATGAAGAAACTATTTATGACCTGTATATCCACGTAGCTAAAAATGCGCCTTTTAATACTTTTTTCCTGCCGAAAAATCACTTTAGAATATTCAAAGAAATTTTTCATGAAAAATTCCTTTTTTATGGTTATTTTATTGGCGAACAGCTAATAGGATTCAATACTTTAATTAAAAATGGTGATGTAATGGACACCTATTTTCTAGGTTATGACGAAAGCATCCAGCGCGAAAAAATGTTATATTTAAATATGTTATACGACATGATTGCCTATTCTATCAACAAAGGTTTTAAGGAAATTATTTTTGCTAGAACGGCTTTGGAAATCAAAAGTTCGGTTGGAGCAAAACCTTTAAAAATGTATGGATTTATTGCTCATAGTAATCGTATAATCAACTCACAGATGCCCAAAATTTTTAGTTATTTGGAACCGGAAACAATTTGGCAGGAACGAAATCCTTTCAAATAAAACCAAATTATTAATCTATTGAATGGCCACTTTCATTTGTTTGTGCAAAATTTCAACATCATACTCTGTTTCTGTGCCGCAATATTCACCGTCCATTTGAAAACTAACCGGAAAATTAGTTTTTATAGTTGCCTGATTCGTTGATATTATCTCGACATCATTAGACTCAATAGGCATATTTCCCGAAATAATTTGTCCAAAAACGTATAAGTCTAAGTTTTTCAAAATTACCAATTCAAACATTCCATCATTCATTACTCCCTGCGGATTAATAACAACTCCAGTCCCATATTTTTTAGAATTGGCAATTACAATCATTCTTGCAACACAATTTATAGTTTGATTGTTAGCGGTTATTGTTGCAGTAAAAGGCCCCTCAAAATCCATTAAAGTGTTTAATGCCTGTAGAGCATAGCCCAATTTACCTCGAATTGTTGCATTTTCATAGTTTTTAACAAGCTCTGCATTAAGGCCTAAATCACTCAGATGCAAACTAATTTTATCATTTATAGTAATAATATCTATTTCTACATAATCATTTAGAAATGCAATTTTAAGATTTTCTTCCAGAGTTAACATCAAATCCAAATCAACAGCCAAACCATTGGAAGAACCTGCCGGTAATATCCCAAGAATTACATTCTCTTTTTCCATTGCTTCAGCAACCATTTTTATGGTTCCATCACCACCAACAACGATAATTCTTTCTGATTTATAGGTTTTATGTAGCGTTTTTATGTTCACAACATCATTGACTCCTGAAGTATTATAAATCACAAGATTTAGATTTTCTTTTTCAGAAAAAATTAATGCAGCTTCAATCAATTCTGACTTATCTACATCTCCTGAAATAGGATTTACGACCATAATGATATTTTTTCTCAAAATTTAGCTACATTTAGTGATTAAAAAAATTGAATTTATAATTCCTCTCAAAAGTACGATAAATGAAGCCTATTTTAAAATTATATCGCGGATATGCAAATGATCAGGAATTAATTGTGATGGGACATGTTTTTAGACCAACGAGTACGAAAGATTATAATTTTCAGAAAAAAAACTTTAAAAATGCAGCTTCGGTAATCCGAATGTTTCGAATAAAAACACAGGCAAACGCTGATGTGTATCTACAACATAACCATATAAAGATCCATACAAAGACACTGGATGACGGCTATTTTAAATTTTGCGTTCCCTTAGACCAATTTACAAAATATGGCTGGATAGATTATACGGTAAGTATCATTTACAAAAACGAGAGAATAGAAACTACAGAAAGTTACATTCGTCCACATAAAGGAAATTTAGGAATAATATCTGATATTGACGACACTTTTTTGGTATCTAATACTGAAAATCCGTTTATGAAATTATACATCTTGTTATTTAAAAACATTGATAAGCGGAAAGTTTTTGAAGATGTTGTACCTCATTACCAAGCTTTAAGTTCGGCAGGAAGAAATAATAAAGAAGAACGAAATGCCTTCTTTTATGTATCGAGCAGTGAATGGAATTTATATCGTTTCATAGTAAAATTTACCGAAATTCATCAATTGCCAAGAGCTGTCTTATTGCTAAAGGATATCAAAACCAGTCTTACTGATTTTTTTATGAGCGGAAGAGGAAACCACAATCACAAGTTTGATAAAATAAAACACATTTTAGAATTTTATCCCAATTTAGAATATGTGCTACTAGGGGATGATTCTCAACACGATCCTTTCCTGTACGAAGCAATTTGCAAAATATTTCCAGTTACCGTAAAAGCAGTTTATATCCGACAAACAGGACTTCATAAAAAAGAAAAAGTAGAAGTAATCTTAAAAAATCTCGAGAGTTTAAATGTGTCCGTTTGTTATTTCAAAAATAGCAAAGAAGCTATTGCTCATTCAGAAATGATGGGTTTGATTTAATTTAGAGGCATCTGATATTGAGATGAATTTCATAATCACGATTACCTCACAATGATTTTATTTTAACTAAATATTGTAACAAAAACGTCAGGTTTCCTGTTTTTAAAAAGAGACCAAGAGAAGTTCTTTTATGAACATTAGAAACGTGACTTTTTTAGTAGTTGTGAAATCTCAAAATTAAAACATACAGCTGAATTAGCTAAAATTATCAATTTCTTCTTGAACGATTTCCCAATCTAGCAGCAATTTATCTAATTCTGCTTTTTTCTTGTTGTATGCCATAAAAAATTTTGCATCCTCAATATGTTTATCATAATTAGAAGCTAACATTTTATCGTCGTTCTGAATGTCTCGTTCCAGTTGCTTGATTTGACTCTCCACTTTACTCAATTTATTTTGCAATGCTTTACCCTTTTTCTGATCTTCATAGGAAGTTTTATTGCTCTCTTTTGGAGCAGAAGCTTTTATTGCATCTTTTTTCTCGACTTCACGCATATTCTCTAAATTACGTTGTTCCAAGAAATAGTTTATGTCGCCTAAATATTCTTTTATTTTTTGATCTTTGAATTCGTAAACTAAATTTGACATGCCTTGCAAGAAATCTCTATCGTGGGAAACTAGTAATAAAGTTCCACCAAATTTTTGCAAAGCTGCTTTCAGAACATTCTTGGATTTAATGTCCAAGTGATTGGTAGGCTCATCCATCAATAAGACGTTGATTGGCTGCAAAAGCAATTTACATAGTGCCAAACGGTTTCTTTCGCCTCCAGAAAGGACTTTTACCTTTTTATCTACATCATCACCACGAAACAAGAAAGAACCCAGCATATCGCGTACTTTCATTCGGTTTGTGTCTGCAGCAGCATCTTCCATGGTTTGTAACAAGGTAATTTCACCATCCAGATATTCCGCTTGATTTTGCGCAAAATAACCTAACTGTACGTTATGACCCAACTTTATCGTTCCTTGGTATTCGAATTCGTTTACAATTGCTTTGATAAATGTTGATTTCCCTTGGCCATTTTGTCCCACGAAAGCAATTTTGCTTCCACGCTCCACTAAGAGATTAATATCTTTCAAAATGGTTTTATCACCATAACTTTTGGTTACATTTTCGGCCTCGACAACTACTCTGCCAGGTTCTTTTGAAACAGGAAAAGTGATGTTCATTACAGAATTATCATCTTCATCGACTTCGATTCGTTCTATTTTATCGAGTTTCTTAATCATCGATTGTGCCATCGAAGCTTTAGACGCTTTGGCACGGAATTTTTCAATTAATTTCTCAGTTTCTTCAATCTTTTTAGCTTGATTTTTTTGTGTTGCCAATTGTTTCTCCCGAATTTCATGACGCAACTCTAAATATTGAGAATAGGGCTTATTGAAATCGTACGCTTTTCCAAGGGAAATTTCGATAGTTCTATTAGTCACATTATCCAAGAACATTTTATCGTGCGAAACAATCACCACAACACCAGGATAATTTCGCAAGAAACTTTCCAGCCAAATAATACTTTCGATATCCAAGTGATTTGTAGGCTCATCGAGTAGCAAAACATCGTTTGCCTGCAACAGTAGTTTAGCTAGTTCAATACGCATTCTCCAACCTCCCGAGAAAGTTTCGGTTTGATTATTGAATACTTCTCTCTTAAAACCTAGACCAAGAAGAATTTTTTCTGTGTCTCCAACATAATTGTATCCGCCTAATAATTCAAAACGATGTGTATAATCTGATAAATCCTCAATGATTTGGCTGTATTCCTCGCTCTCATAATCGGTACGAGTAACTAATAAATGATTAATTTCTGCGAGTTTATTTTCTACAATTTTAATATCTGTAAAAGCTTCATAAGCTTCTTCAAGAACGGTTCTCCCTTGTTCAAAATCGATATCTTGACGCAGGAATCCCATCCGTACTTCTTTCTCTTGAGCGATACTTCCAGAGTCAGGCGCAAAATCTTTTGCTAAAATTTTAAGCATGGTGGATTTTCCAGCACCGTTTTTACCAACGAGACCAACTCGATCACCTGCACCCAGACGAAAGGTGACTTCTTCAAACAAATAAGAACCTCCAAAAGAAACAGATAAATTGTGTATATTAAGCATAATTTGTGATAATGTTACATTGGTACCTTTTCTAAAAATGTACCTTTGTTAAAAATTTTTGCAAATGTTAAAAAAAGGATCCAAACTAAATAGTATTTTAACAGGAACTTGTCCTAAATGTCAGAATGAGAGTATGTATTTGGATAAAAATCCGTTGCATCTCAATAAAATCTTAAAAATGCATGAAAATTGCACCCACTGTGGATTTAAATATCAAATTGAGCCTTCGTTTTTTTACGGCGCAATGTATGTCAGTTACGGCCTAAATGTTGCCATTGGAATCGCCGCTTTCATAATTTCTTATGTTATCTTTAGCGCGTCAATAAAAGTGTCTTTTATCACTATAATTGTCTCACTTATTGTATTGTTCCCATTTGTATTACGATGGTCAAGAAATATCTACATAAATATGTTTGTTTCTTATAATCCTAATACAAAAATAAAATAGCATTATTTTTTTTCTTTAGGCAGAAATCGGTTGATATCAATTTCCTTGTTTAAAGGGGTTTTAAATTCAATAAAGTCAAATAGCGCTTTGGCCATTGCAGGTCCCAACATCACACCTCTAGTTCCCAAACCGTTAAGAATGTGTATTGATCCATAATTTTGATGTGTTCCCACCAATGGTCTTCTATCTTTGACCGTTGGTCTAACTCCGGCAAAATGCTCCACAATTTCAAAATCACAAGTTATAATTTCTTTAATTCTTTCGATTAGTTCAGTTTTCCCTTCTTCGGTGGGCAAATCAGTTTTATCTTTCCAATTGTATGTCGCACCAACTTTGAATAAATCATTTCCCAGTGGAAGAATAAACACACTCGTATTTACGATTACATCCAAATCAAGTCCAGTAGCTTTAATAATAAAAAGTTCCCCTTTTGTACCGTCTAATGGTAAATTCTTGAAATAAGGATTAGAATGCATTCCAAAACCTTCTGCAAAAATAATATGTTTTGCCTCTATGTTTTTATATCGAATACTATCGTTTTCTATCAGTAAAGCATCATAATCAAATGATTCTTCTAGAAATAATTTTTCCTTAATAAGATATTTTTTGTACTTATTCAGCAACAATGCTGTATCTACATAACCAGTTTGCAGTACTTCACCATAATCATTAGGAGAATCAATCCCTTGGTATTTCTTAAAGATCAATTCAGTAGAAAGAAAAGGAGCCAGCGCTGTTTTATCTGAGGCAGCAAACCAATTATTTTGTTCTTCAACAGAAAAAAATTTCCTTAAAATTGGCTTCTTAAAATCCATTTTGCATTTTAATTTATGTTCTAAAACAGTATAGAATTCATTCATAAGAAGCAATTGCTCTTGGGCCTGCCATACTTCACTAAAACGTTTTAATATAACAGGATTATACAATCCACCCGCAATCTTAGAAGAATTTTGAGAATTATTATCAAGGACATAGATGGATTTATCATTTTGTAAAGCTTTTTCAGCAAATGATATTCCTGCTAATCCCGAACCTATTATTAAATAATCAATCATCTGTTGTAGTATCTTTTAAAAACCACAAAGGTAGTTTATTAAAATAAAAAAAACTCTTACCGCTATAGTAAGAGTTTTTTGTAATCTAAAATATGAAATTTAGTAATTCCACATATCTTGTTCGAAATTTCGAATTTTTTCTTTCACTCTTTCTGATTCCAATAATTGATTCTGAGCATTATCTTTCATGTATTCAGCAATTGATCTATCTCCGTAAACATTTTCTTCTTTGTAAATGGTACTGTTGAAACGCCTAGAATTTAAAATTTGATCAAAAGAAACCGGCATAGCAGAATTTTTATCATTGAAAGCTTTTGCTTCATGCAAAACTTCTCTGGCAGATGGGAAAAAGATCCAAAACAATTCAATATAATCTTTTTCATCACTGTTCATCGTATAGACATCCGGTGTAACTGGACAAATCCCTAACAACCGATATTTTAATTCACTTTGACGTTTATCAAAATACCAATATCCCTTAATTTTATATTGCGTAACATCCTGAGCTGTTAAATCTTGTTTCAAAATATTCTCAGCAGACACTGCTTGACCAGCATTTATTTGCTCTCTACCAACATCTGTCGTATCAATACGGGAAAGCGAACCTTGAATGTCTTTTATAGATTTTTTGGTGTTAAAATAACTATCAGTATAAACTTCAGTAATTTTTCCATTTTTCATAGCTTTTGTCAACACATCGTATAAAGAGCGTCTATCTGAGCCAATATTTGCAGTATCAATTGGAAAATACAAGGAGAAATTTATCTTCTCACTTAAATCAATAATTTCCCAAGTTGTTTTACCCATCAATACGTCTCTATCGTGAACATAACCATATGCCAAAGGCTTATCATTATCCGAAATAAGTTGTGCAGCGGATTTTAAACCTATTTGATCCGGGGTTTTAGCATTAAGCAAATTAGATTGTGCTAGAGATGTAAAACTCCAAGTGATAGAGATTATAGCTATTAAAAAATTTCTTACATTCATCATTATATCATAATAAGTTATTGAAGTATGTTTTGCTTAAAAACGTACTTATTATTGTATTTCAAAAATTACCGGAGCAGTTCTAGGTAATAAATAACTACCCGCACCTACAAGCTTAGTTTTAATTTCGGAAATAGTAACCTGATCACCTCTTCCAACTTTAGAAAGAACCGCTTTACATTGTGCATTCAATTTATTTCCGGGAACTACTACAGTAGGCTGACCAGTAACTTTAAAATTAAATCCAACAACATTTAAACCAACTTCAAAATCGAAATCAACTAATTTTGCTCCAATAGTTGCGATTTCTAAATTTGATTTAGGACCTTTTACAACTCCCATTTCTCCTCTGATTGTTCCAGCAGGACCGGGAATACCTTTTATTCTAAACGATTTTTTATCGGAAACTTTAGAACCATCAGGAAGCGTAGCAGTCACATTAATAACTGTTTCTGTTCCTCCACCAGGGCTCATATTATACTTACCGCCACCCGCTGAACTTAAACCAGGTGCAGAAGCTGAAACTTTATCAGCTGAAACCCCAGCAAAAGAAATAGTCATAGGATTAACAACACCTCTGTAAACTACATTCATTTTATCAGCAGAGATCGTAGCAGATTTTGGCCTTGCTACAACAACGTATTTATCTTTAATAGGTAAGCTTACAACTTTACCATTTTCATCAAAATTGAAAGAACCTCCTATTGGATGCTCGCCAATGCTTCCCGCTCCAAAAGAGAAATTAGCCTGACCTGCTTGAGCTGCAACACTTGATCCGTTTACAATTACTGATTTAGCTTTTAATGAAGGATCGAATTTTCCAAGAATAATTTTTCCTTTAACTGCTTCACCTTGAAAGAAAACAGATTTTTCAAGAACTACTATCGGTTGGTAAGCCGTAAGAGAAGCTGCTGCAACCAAATCTGATTGAAACATCCCTGTCATAACATCACTTTCGGTAGTTTTAATATCCGCTTGCAATTGAGACAATTTAGTAATTGTAGCAATAAGTGGGTATCCTTTATAATTGTAATCGATCCAAGCTAATTTAGCACCTGCTTTTTCAGAATAAACGGGTTTAGTTGCAAAACGAGCTTCAATTTTTTTCATTTCTGAATCAGCTACTGAACTTCCACCAATTTGTTTGATTTGAGTTGAATAATTATTCACTTTATTTAAAAATTCCTGACCTTGTTTAGAAACTTTATCTCCAGTAAAAAACATTCTGTCAATTAAATCTCCCTTATCCATTTGCTCGTAAGGCAGATTTCCTTCTGCATCTCTTACGAATTTTTTAGTAACAGTTGTTTTAATATTTTCTATATAATCGTTAAATTCTTTAGAAACTGCCCTGATCTTCTCTACTTTAGCTTTTTTGTCACCAAATTGCCCTGGTTGATCTACCGCTTTTTGAGATAATTGCTCAAAAGAAGATTGATTTCTAGTATCTGTTATAGAGTTAGACTCTACTATTTTATTATTCAAAATTCCAAATGCTGATAACACTTCTTTGGACATATTTAATGCTAACATTGCGATAAAAACCAAGTACATTAGGTTAATCATCTTCTGTCTAGGGGTTAATTTTCCTCCTGCCATATTTTCTACTAATTAGTTTATTATTTTTATATAGTTTGAAACTAATTATCCTTTGTTATTCATTGCAGAAAGCATTCCGCCATATACATTGTTAAGTGATGACAAGTTAGATGTTAAAGACTGCATTTGATCTTTTAATTTTAAATTATTTTCAGCAACTTCTTCGTTTATTTGTGCATTTCTTGAAGCGCTTTGCAATTGAATTTTATACAAACTATTTAAAGATTCCATTTGGGCTGCTGCCAAAGTCAACTCTTCACTATATTTTTTGGTTGAATTAATAGAATCTACTGTTGGTGCAATCCCTTTTGCAGCTGATTCGAAATTTTTGATACTACTTCCTAAACTAGCCATTAATTCTCCATCAATTTTAGCGTCTTTTAACATTGCATCTAATTTTTGAGATAACAATCCTTGAGCCTCAGCTGGAGCTGACTCTACTTTTACTGTTTTTGTTTTTGCTTGACCATTTGCCAATTCAGGATATACTAAAGTCCAGTCTAAATCATCATCAACATCTTCAAAAGCAGAAAGAGCAAAAATCGCTGCCTCAACAACTAATCCTATTGTCAACATTAAATTTCCTGTAATAATCCCAAATTCAAGATGTGTAATTTTGAATAACGCACCGATAATTACCACTGCCGCTCCCATTCCGTATGCGAAATTCATTGTTTTTTTGCTAAGTATTCCCATGATCTTTTTTTTAAGGTTTATTTGATAAATTTGATTTGGTCAGTTTATTTAATTTTATTTTGCTTTTTTACCGTTTCCAGTTGTTTGCAATCCCATGTAATCTTGAACAGTTCTGAAACCGATAAAACTTCTTGCAGAATCAGCATATTCAAAATCTCTAGTACTTACTTGTAAGAAGTAAGAAACATCTTTCCATGATCCTCCACGAACAACTTTACGCTTGTTAGAAGCATCCAATACATTTGGATTCATTGAAGAAACGTATTCATAGGCATTGGGATCGTAAGAAGAATCAGTCCATTCAGACACATTTCCTGCCATATTATAAAGATTATAACCATTTGGCTCATACGATTTTGCCTCTACAGTGTACAAAGCTTCATCTGCTGCATAATCACCTCTGTTGGGTTTAAAATTAGCAAGAAAACAACCTCTGTCATTTTTAGTATAAGGTCCGCCCCAAGGATAAGTAGCTGATTCTAAACCTCCTCTTGCTGAATACTCCCATTCTGCTTCCGTTGGCAATCTGAAAGAGTTAATCAAATCGCGACCTTTCTTTTTAGATTTGATGTAGGTATTTTTATTTAAAGTTCTCCAAGCGCAAAAAGCTTTGGCTTGTGTCCATTTTACTCCTACAACCGGATAGTCACCATACGCTTTATGCCAAAAATAGTCATTATGCATAGGTTCGTTGTACGAGTAAGCAAAATCTTTAATCCACACAGTTGTGTCTGGATAAACATTCACTTCTTCCGTTTTTATAAAATCTTTTCTTTTTCCAACTTTAGCTTTGGCTGCAGCCTGAATATCCATCCAAGAGTAACGGAATTTTAATTTATTTACGTCAATTGTACGTAATCCATTGTAAGACGCTTCTATAGGTAAATACATAGAATCCATCACTTCAGTATAATACTCATCTGGATACAACTTCGTGTCTTTAATAAGTTTTACTTTTTTGTTTAACTTTCTTCCAGCATAAGGATCATCCGCTGTTCCTACGCTATAATAATTATCATACATATATTTATCGTAAGCGGTCATTTTTTCAGGATCTGAATCGTTAAAAGCAAAATCACCAATACTACCGGCATTTTTACCTTTACCTTTTGTTTCTCCCGCTTTTTGTCCACTTTCGTCCGCAAGAATTGCCAAACGAACTCTCATCGTAGAATCTTTTACCCATTCAACGAATTGACGGTATTCACTGTTAGTGATTTCGGTCTCATCCATGTAAAAGGAACGAACAGTCACTGTTTTTGTAGGAGCATCCTCAACATCAGCTAAATCATCATCTGATTTACCCATAATAAAAGCACCTCCAGGCACTAAAGTCATCCCATAAGGTTTTTCAGGATGCCATTTTCCTCCATTAATACCAACTAATTCTCCTTTATCGCTTGACTTACCACAGCCAATTAATAGGGTCAAAATTGCCGTAAATGCAATGAACTTCTTCATATAAATTTGGATTATCTATTCATTATTTTTAAGGGTGTAAACCTATTTATTATTTATTTAAAAAACAATCTTTTCTCACTAAACAACCTGTTTTTTATAAAATATTGTTAATAAAGCACCAAAAAACTTATAATATATTTTTTCTTTGTGCTTTCCACCATCTTTCTGGCAATTCTTGATTGCATGCCAATAAATATTCATCGTAAGAACATGGTAATAACGTATTTCTTTTTAATTTATTATTTCCGTTTGAAATAAAAGGAATTTCTATCCACCAACGGTCGGTTTTATCACTTTTGTAAAAAACAAGTTCTTCTTCTTCTAATGGGACTATGTATTTGATGTAATTCTCTCGACTTCCGTAAGGATATTCATAAGAACGATAATGAAAACCTTCAATAAAATACCAAATTATTTGCGCCATTATAACCGATTCTTGTGCTGAATTATTATGATTAAAAATCCCTAACAAGGACACTTTATCACTTATTCCAGCATATCTGGATAACGAACAAATCTCTTTACCATTAAATCCATTAGGAGTAAACGAAATAAAATTTCCTGAATCGGAGGATTTAATAGAATTCAAATCAATACTTACTAAATCTGCATCTCTAAAAACAGGTTCCGAAAGAGAAATATTCTTAGATACCTCACCTAATCTATAAGCATCAAAAAATAATTTTTCTATCAAATCAATCTCCTCTTGGGAATTATAATACGTTTGATAACCAATATTACAATAATTGAATAGATTGTTAGGTTCATCAATAATTATTTTTGTCAAATAAGAAGAGGTCGAAACTTCTTCACTTTCTTTTCCAAAATCAAATTTATTATCAATAGAAACCAAGTTGACCATCTGGTCTAAATTATCATAAGCTCTATAAAGTGCATAAGTTAAGTCTTGAGAACCCCCAATAACAATGGGAATAATCTTTTTCTTGATTAAACTTGCTACTACTTTCTTCAGCGCAAAATAAGTGTCATCGCTTGAATTTCCAGCAAGAATATCGCCTAAATCAGCAATAGAGGCATCCCAATTCCCGGGAAACAATCCATACAATTCTTTCCTTAACGGTATTAAA
Source organism: Flavobacterium urumqiense (assembly GCF_900108015.1). Lineage (GTDB taxonomy): Bacteria > Bacteroidota > Bacteroidia > Flavobacteriales > Flavobacteriaceae > Flavobacterium > Flavobacterium urumqiense. The sequence goes on from NZ_FNVP01000002.1 coordinate 15,913, forward strand.
TCGACATAAGAAATCGCATTTTTATCGCCACGGTTTTCCAAAACGCCTATTACGGCAATTTTAATCTTGTTTAAATCAGGGAATTGATCTTTTGTATGCAAAACAATTTTACTCCCCAATTGCTGAGAAGTCAATCCGCTTATGTAGTCAAGGATTTCATTATCTACTGGTTTTAGAAAATCAAATTCCATTTTATTTCTTTTTATCCTATTCCAACTCTTTCCTAAGCGAGAGAGAAATGAAACTGGAATTAATTATTGTTTTTTACTTTTTTACCGCCGGTTTCTTAACAGCTGGTTTTTTTGCGACAGCTTTCTTCGCTGGTGTTTTTTTAGCTGCTACCTTTTTAGCAGGTGTTTTTTTTGCAATCATTTCCTGAACTTCGGCTAATGTCAATTTTGTGGCATCAACATCCTTACTCAATTCAATTTTGATTTTCCCTTTGGTAATCACCGAACGTCCCCAACGGGCTTTTTCAACTAAAATTCCTTCTTCTTCCCAATTATGTAAAACCTTGTCTATATTTTTCTGCAATTTATCTTCAATTAAAGCTTCCACATCGGATTGTGACAAATTATCAAAATCATATTTCTTGCTTACGTTAATAAACAAACCGTCCCATTTGATGAAAGGACCAAAACGACCCGTTCCTTTTTGAACGCCTTCGCCTTTATAAACTGCTATTGGCGCATCAGCCAGAGCTTTTTCGTCAATTAATTCCTTTGCTCTTTCTAAATCTATGTCCAAAGGGTTTTCACCTTTTGGCAAAGAAACAAATGCTGCTCCGTGACGAATGTAAGGACCATAGCGACCATTGCTTACCTCAACTTCTTCGTCTTTATATTCTCCAAGATTTTTTGGCAACAAAAACAAATTCAAAGTTTCCTCTAAAGTTATATTTCCAATATTTTGATCTGACATTAAACTGGCGAACTTTTTCTCTTCATCATCTGCAGCTCCAATTTGAGCCATTGGTCCAAATTTCCCTAAACGCACCGAAACTGGCTTACCTGTTTTTGGATCCGTTCCTAAAATTCTTTCACCGCTTTCACGCTCTGCATTCGCCTCGACATCTTTTACCGTTGGGTGAAAATTATCGTAGAACTCCTGCATCATTTTTGTCCATTCAATATTTCCTTCTGCAATTTCATCAAAATCCTGTTCCACTTTTGCAGTGAAATTATAATCAAGAATATTTCCGAAATTTTTAACCAAGAAATCAGTAACAATAGTTCCAATATCTGTCGGAACTAATTTTCCTTTGTCAGAACCCGTATTTTCTTTTAGCAACTTCTCTCCAACTTTTCCTGATTGCAAAGTCAGTTGCGTATAATTACGTTCTTGTCCATCAAGATTTCCTTTCTCTACATAATTTCTGTTAATAATTGTAGAAATTGTTGGCGCATAAGTAGAAGGACGGCCAATTCCCAATTCTTCTAATTTTTTCACCAAAGACGCTTCTGTATACCTTGCAGCCGCGCGAGAATATCTTTCCGTAGCAGTGATGTAATTATTTTGTAATTTTTCGTTGACTTTCATTGCAGGCAACATGCCTTCATGCTCCTCTTCATCATCATCATGACCTTCCAAATATACTTTCAAAAAACCTTCAAAAAGTAATACTTCACCTGATGCGGTAAAAATTTCACCGTGATTATTCGCTTCAATTTTCACGTTAGTACGTTCTAATTGCGCATCACTCATTTGCGAAGCCAAAGTTCGTTTCCAAATCAAATCATACAAACGCGCTTGATCTCTGTCGATATCTACCGTATGACGTGACATATCCGTAGGACGAATTGCCTCATGCGCTTCTTGTGCTCCTTTACTTTTATTGACAAAAGTTCGAGGTTTACAAAACTCTTTTCCGTAGGATTTGATTATTTCTGCCTGAGCAGCTTCCATCGCATCTTTGGATAAATTCACACTATCTGTTCTCATATAAGTGATGAGTCCGGCTTCATACAAACGTTGTGCGAGTTGCATCGTAATTCCAACAGGTAAATACAATTTTCTCGCCGCTTCTTGTTGTAAAGTTGAAGTGGTGAAAGGTCCTGTTGGTGATTTTTTAGTAGGTTTAGTTTCTAAATCTGCTACCTTATATGTACAACCAATATTTTTATTTAAAAAACCTTCAGCTTCTTTTTTTGTATTGAAATTTTTAGGAAGTTTTGCTTTGAATGCTTTGCCTGCTTCATTAGTGAATTCTGCTACAATAGAATACGTCGCTACGGCTTTGAAATTCTGAATTTCTCTTTCGCGCTCTACGATCAAACGAACGGATACTGATTGTACGCGTCCTGCAGAAAGTCCACCTTTTATTTTTCTCCAAAGTACTGGTGACAATTCATAACCAACTAATCTGTCTAGAACACGACGTGCTTGTTGCGCATTGACTAAATTATAATCGATTTCTCGTGGATTATCAATCGCTTTTAAAATTGCTGTTTTAGTAATTTCGTGAAAAACAATTCGCTTAGTTTTGGTTTTGTCTAATTTTAATTCTTCGGCAAGATGCCAAGAAATAGCTTCTCCCTCGCGATCCTCATCACTTGCTAACCAAACCATTTCGGCATTCTTGGCTAAAGTTTTAAGTTTGGAAACCAACGCTTTCTTATCAGCAGAAACTTCATATTTAGGTTTAAAACCATTTTCTACATCTACCCCAATTTCTTTGGAAGGTAAGTCGGCAATATGCCCATAACTCGACTCCACTTGGAAATCACTTCCCAGAAATTTTTCAATTGTTTTTGCCTTTGCAGGTGACTCAACTATAACTAAATTCTTTGCCATGTCCCGATTGTTTATGTCGGCAAAAGTATATGATTTTTTTAAATTTTGAGTTTTTTAAATTTTAAAAGTCAAAATTCTCGTTGAAATGCGAGTTTAAGATGACCTGAATTGGATTAAATTTCGAAGAATTAAATTGCAAATAATAAAAATCTTATAGAACAATTAACAACAATAATTTTAATTCGAATGCCTTAACCCCGGTTAAAGTGAAAATCCCAGAGTCGCGATGGCTTACATTTTTTATAGCTGCAAAGCGACCAAAGGAAGCTCTTGCAGGTATTTAAAAATGTTGCCAACGAGAGGAGGAATTGTAACGGAAAGCGGGAAATTGCTTCTAAAAACGAACCCGTTTAAAATCACTTAAAACAATGTTAAATCTTCGGCTGACATCTTGTCATATTTATTTGAATTGCCTTATCTTTGCACTTTGAAAATATAAGATGGAAAAGATTATTGAAGAAAGCAAGCAGGGCGAAAGTCTTGTTTTAGAACATAAACCCGAGAATACTAAAAAATTATTTATAGAAAGTTATGGCTGTGCGATGAATTTTTCGGACAGTGAAATTGTAGCTTCTATTTTATCTGGAAACGGGTATAATACGACGCAAATTCTGGAGGAAGCCGATTTGGTTTTGGTCAATACTTGTTCTATTCGGGACAAAGCTGAGCAAACAATTCGCAAACGTTTAGAAAAATATAATGCTGTAAAGCGTATTAATCCTAAGATGAAAGTAGGCGTTTTAGGCTGTATGGCGGAACGATTAAAAAGTCAGTTTCTGGAAGAAGAAAAAATTGTCGACCTTGTTGTAGGTCCTGATGCGTATAAAGATTTGCCGAACCTTTTGCAAGAAGTGGAAGAAGGTCGCGATGCAATTAATGTGATTTTGTCGAAAGACGAAACCTATGGCGATATTTCGCCGGTGCGATTGATGAGCAACGGAATTACGGCTTTGGTTTCTATCACCCGTGGTTGCGATAATATGTGTACGTTTTGCGTGGTGCCTTTCACCCGTGGACGCGAACGCAGCCGTGAACCGCAAAGCATTATGAAGGAGATTCAGGATTTGTGGGAGAAAGGTTTTAAGGAAATTACACTTTTGGGACAAAATGTGGATAGTTATTTATGGTACGGCGGTGGATTGAAAAAAGATTTTGTAAATGCAACCGAAATGCAAAAAGCTACTGCAGTTGATTTTGATCAATTGTTAGAAATGGTGGCTATTGGTTTCCCAAAAATGAGAATCCGATTTTCGACTTCAAATCCACAAGATATGCATGAAAGCATCTTGCACGTGATTGCAAAACATCCTAATATTTGCAAGCACATTCACTTGCCAGTTCAGTCTGGAAGTAATAGAATTTTGAAAGAAATGAATCGTTTGCATACACGCGAAGAATACATGACTTTGATTGACAAAATTAGAACTATTATTCCAAACGGATCGATTTCACAGGATATGATTAGTGGTTTTCCAAGCGAGACCGAGGAAGATCATCAAGATACCTTGAGTTTAATGGAATACGTAAAATATAATTTTGGTTATATGTATTCGTATTCAGAACGGCCGGGAACCTTGGCAGGAAGGAAAATGGAAGATGATGTTACCGAAGAAACTAAAGCGCGAAGATTGCAGGAAATTGTTGATTTACAACAAAAACACGCTTGGTTGCGCGCTGAGGAATTCATTGGTCAAACAGTGGAAGTTTTAATAGAAAAAGTTTCAAAAAAATCTACCGAAGAATTTTCAGGAAGAAATTCCCAAAGTATCACTGTGGTTTTTCCAAAAGAGAATTATAAAATTGGGGATTTTGTCAATGTGAGAATTTTAAGTTGTACCAGCGGAACTTTGAAAGGAGAAGCTGTTGGTTTCAGCGAAATGAATTAAAAAATTAGCTGCAATTTAAATTCATAAAGTAAATTTTAAAAGTGTAAAATGTTAAGAAAAAATATAATAATTAGTTTAGTTACTTTTATAGTTGGATTTGGAGTGACATTCTATATCATCAAAACCTATTTTCCAAAACATAAAGTTGAAAAAAAGGTCCCTTTAAGAGACAGCATAACAAAACCACAATAATTATTACGAATAGAATATTTTAAATAAAAAAAGTCCTACGTTTAAGATTTTAAAGCAATCGAAAAATCTTTTATACCTTAAACAATAAAAACTTTAAACATAAAAATATGGAATCAGTTCAAGCTATAAAACAACGATTTGAGATTATTGGGAATGACCCAAAGCTCAATCGTGCCATAGAAAAAGCCATTCAGGTTGCTCCTACTGATATTTCAGTATTAGTAGCGGGTGAAAGCGGTGTTGGTAAAGAGAATATTCCCAGAATCATACATTCGCTTTCTCATAGAAAACATGGGAAATATATTGCTGTAAACTGTGGTGCGATTCCTGAAGGAACAATAGACAGTGAACTTTTCGGACATGAAAAAGGATCCTTTACAGGTGCAACCAATACCCGCGAAGGTTATTTTGAAGTTGCCGATGGTGGTACTATTTTCTTGGATGAAGTTGGCGAATTGCCTTTGACTACTCAAGTACGATTGTTGCGTGTACTAGAAAATGGAGAATTCATAAAAGTTGGTTCTTCTCATGTACAAAAAACGGATGTCCGAATTGTGGCTGCAACCAATGTTAATTTATTTAATGCTATTGAAAAAGGAAAATTCCGTGAAGATTTGTATTATCGTTTGAGTACGGTAGATATACCTTTACCTCCATTGCGAGAACGAAAAGATGATATCCATTTATTATTTAGAAAATTTGCCTCTGATTTTGCTCATAAATATAAAATGCCTCCTTTAAAATTGGAAGAGAGTGCTGTACTTGTTTTACAAAAATTCCGCTGGAGTGGTAATATTCGTCAATTGAGAAACGTAGCGGAACAAATTTCAGTCTTGGAAACGAATCGTGAAATTTCGGCTGCGACTTTACAATCTTACCTACCCGCTGAAGGAAGTAATTTGCCCTCTGTAATCAAAGATAAAAAAAACGACAGTGATTTTAGTAACGAAAGAGAAATTCTGTATAAAGTACTTTTTGATATGAAAAGTGACTTGCATGACTTGAAAAAACTTACTTTAGAATTAATGGAAAACGGCAGTTCTAAGGTGCAGGAAACCAATAAAAACTTAATTACAAAAATATACGGTTCTAAAGAAAATGACAGCGAAATAGATTTTGAAGAAGAACCAAGAACAGCATTGATTGCTGCACAAAACAAAGAAGAACATTATCAAGAAAATGATGATAATTATTTATTTGCAGAGACTGTCGAAGAGGAAGAAGAGATATTGAGGTTAGAGCAAAAAGAAATTGAAATGATTAAAAAATCATTGGAAAAAAATAAAGGAAAACGAAAAGCCGCAGCTGATGAATTGGGAATTTCCGAAAGAACATTATATAGAAAAATAAAACAATTTGATTTGTAGTTTTTGCCACAAAGAAGCAAAAACCTAAATGATTTGATTGAAAATGAATATATTTGACCCGATCTTTAGCGAAGTGGCGAAGCAATTTTTAAAATAGAAAATGAAACACATAAAACTTATTCTTCTTACAATAATTATGTTGAGCATGAACAGCTGTTCGGTTTATAACTTTACAGGAACAGGGAAAATTGATGCAAAAACTTTTCAAGTCAATTTTTTTCAGAATAATGCGGAAATAATCGAACCTGGAATTGACCGGACTTTTACCCTAGCTTTACAAGACATAATTCAGAATCAAACTAATTTGAATTTGGCTAAAAATGGCGCTGATTTAACGTATGAAGGAGAAATTGTAGATTACAGAATAAGTCCAATGACGGCAACAGCCGACCAAAAAGCGGCACAAAACCGTTTAAAAATTAGAGTAAATGTTCGATTTACCAATAAAAACAAAGAGGTAGATAATTTTGAAAAAACATTTGAGTTTTATTATGATTATCCTGCAGAACAACAATTAGTGGGTTCTACATTGAATAATGCTTTGAAAGAAATTTTTGAAAGAATAACCCAAGATATCTTTAATGAATCTTTAGCTAAATGGTAAATAAGATGTTGATTCCGTAATTTGTTGATTTGGTAAATCGGATAACAAATTAAAGATAACCACTTAAACGAATAACCTTTATGAATGTAACCGATTATACTTACCTGATTAACAAATCAAATGCTATCAATGATAAGCAAACGGCATCATTGGAAAAAATAGTGCATGAATTTCCTTATTTTCAAAGTGCCAAAGCGTTAACATTAAAAGGACTTTACAACCTAAATAGTTTTAAATATAATTTCGCACTAAAAGTTGCGGCGGCACATACCACAGACAGAAGTGTTTTGTTTGATTTCATTACATCAGACAATTTTACTGCCATACAAAAAGAATTTTACGACAAAAAAACACTTCAACTCCACAACATCGATGTAATCGAAAGTGAAATAATTATTCACGAAGAAAAATTGGAATACAAAACAAATACTTTAGAACAGTCAATTCTTACCTCCATAAAGGAAGCTTTACCATTAGAATTTGATGATTCTTCTAAAATATTTGAAGAAAAATTAGCTATTGGACAACCTTTAGATTTCTCCATAAATGAAAAACATTCCTTCCAAGAATGGTTACAATTATCCAGAACATTACCCATTGATCGAGAAGCTAAAAATACAATTAGTCGTAAAACTTTACCAATAGACGATACCAAAAAGAAAAATGCGCAGCTAATCGATAAATTTATAGAAACTAGTCCAAAGATCCCTCCAGTCAAACACGGCGTGACATCCACACTGACTTTCGACTTGAATAAAGACGACAATTCATATTTGATGACGGAGACTTTAGCAAGAGTATACTTGGAACAAAAAAAATATCTAAAAGCGATTCAAGCATATCAAATATTAATTTTGAAATATCCAGAAAAAAGTAGTTTCTTTGTAGACCGTATATCAGATATTAAGATTTTACAACAAAATAATTATAACAATTAAACAATGAGCACATTTTCAATCTTTTTAGTTTTAATAACAATCGTTTGTTTCCTATTAATTGTAGTAATAATGGTTCAAAACCCTAAAGGTGGTGGATTATCTTCTACAGTTGGTGGCTCTCAAATGTTAGGTGGTGTACAAAAAACAACTGATTTTTTAGATAAAAGTACGTGGACACTTGCTACTATTTTAATTGCATTAATACTTCTTTCAAGTTTAAGCTTTACAGGAACATTAAGTGATAATGATTCAAAAATTATTGAGCCAACAGAAACTACTGCACCAACAAATGCTGCACCAACTTCTCCAGTTCAAAACACACCTGCTGCGACAAATCCAGCAAAATAAATTATTACCCCTTATTCCAATGCCAGCCTGTCAAAGCTGGCATTTTTTATAAGAAAATATGTCAGTTTAAATAGGTTGGCATAATTTCTGAAATCTTTATAAAAATAATTAAAAAATAAAATCATGGCTTTAAACATTAAACCACTTTCAGACAGAGTTCTTATCGAACCAGTCGCTGCTGAAACCAAAACTGCGTCAGGGATTTTTATTCCGGATACCGCTAAAGAAAAACCACAAAAAGGAACTGTTGTTGCTGTGGGAAATGGCACAAAAGACCATACAATGACTGTTAAAATTGGAGATTCTGTACTTTACGGAAAATATGCTGGTACAGAATTGAAATTGGAAGGAAAGGATTATTTGATAATGAGAGAAGATGATATTTTAGCAATAATCTAATATAGTATCAAGTCTGAAAATTAAGTATTAAGACAATTTAAAACTTTAAATAAAAAAAAATGGCAAAAGATATAAAATTTGATATTGAAGCACGTGACGGATTAAAACGTGGTGTTGATGCATTAGCAAATGCTGTAAAAGTAACACTTGGACCAAAAGGTCGTAATGTAATTATTGGTAAATCTTTCGGTGGACCAACAGTTACCAAAGATGGTGTTACAGTTGCAAAAGAAATAGAGTTAAAAGATCCATTAGAAAATATGGGTGCTCAGATGGTTAAAGAAGTTGCTTCTAAAACTAATGATTTAGCCGGTGATGGAACAACAACTGCAACTGTTTTAGCTCAAGCTATCGTGAAAGAAGGTTTGAAAAACGTTGCTGCAGGAGCAAATCCAATGGATTTGAAACGCGGTATTGACAAAGCGGTTGAAGCTATTGTTGCTGATTTGGCTAAACAAGCAAAAGTAGTAGGAAGTGATTCTGAAAAAATCAAACAAATTGCCTCAATTTCAGCTAATAATGATGAAGTAATTGGTGAGCTGATTGCTGCTGCTTTCGCAAAAGTTGGAAAAGAAGGCGTTATTACTGTTGAAGAAGCCAAAGGAACTGACACTTATGTAGATGTTGTGGAAGGAATGCAATTTGACAGAGGATATCTTTCTCCATACTTTGTTACCAATCCAGAAAAAATGGAAGTGGAATTAGAAAATCCTTACATCCTTTTGTACGATAAAAAAGTTTCTTCTTTAAAAGAATTGTTGCCAGTTCTTGAGCCAGTTGCTCAATCTGGAAAACCATTATTAATTATTGCTGAAGATGTTGATGGTGAAGCATTATCTACTTTAGTGGTAAATAAATTACGTGGAGCCTTGAAAATCGCTGCAGTAAAAGCACCTGGTTTTGGAGACAGAAGAAAAGCTATGTTAGAGGATATCGCTATCTTAACTGGAGGAACAGTAATTTCAGAAGAAAGAGGTTATACTTTAGAAAACACGACTATCGAAATGCTAGGAACTGCTAAAAAAGTGACTATTGATAAAGATAACACGACTATTGTAAGTGGTGCTGGTGAAGCTGATATGATCAAAAATCGTGTAAACCAAATCAAAGGTCAAATGGAAGCTACAACTTCTGATTATGACAAAGAAAAATTACAGGAACGTTTGGCTAAATTAGCTGGTGGTGTTGCTGTCCTTTATGTTGGTGCTGCTTCAGAAGTAGAAATGAAAGAGAAAAAAGACAGAGTTGACGATGCTCTTCATGCAACTCGTGCGGCTGTTGAAGAAGGAATTGTTGCTGGAGGCGGTGTTGCTTTACTAAGAGCAAAACTTGTATTAAGCACTATCAAAGCCGACAATGCTGACGAAGCTACAGGAATTCAAATTGTGTCTCGTGCTGTAGAATCTCCTTTGAGAACTATTGTTGAAAATGCAGGGCTTGAAGGTTCAGTAGTTGTTGCAAAAGTTGCGGAAGGTTCAGGTGACTTTGGATACAATGCTAAAACAGACGAATATGTAGATATGCTAAAAGCTGGAATTATTGACCCGAAAAAAGTAACGCGTGTAGCTTTAGAAAATGCAGCATCAGTTGCAGGCATGATCTTAACTACTGAATGTGCTTTGATTGATATTAAAGAAGATAATGGTGGCGGAAACCCAATGGGTGGCGGTATGCCAGGAATGATGTAATTTATTCCTCTTTACAAATAAAAAAACTCCGTTTCTTAATTGAAACGGAGTTTTTTATTTATTATAATCAACAATTATTTTATATGTACTCTTTTTTTCAAAAGCTTGAATAAAACGGGAACCGTTGTAATCAAAACAATTATTATTATGATATATTCTATATGTTCTTTCAAATTAATTCCGAAATTTTCTAGAAAGAGGCCATATAAATAATGTCCAGAAAAAATTAAAATGAAGGACCATAGAAAAGAACTTAAAATATTGAAGAACATAAATTTACTTTTGTCCATAGACACAATTCCCGCAACGATAGGCGCGAAGGTTCTAAAAATTGGTAAAAAGCGGGCAAAAATAATCGCCTTGCCTCCATATTTTTCAAAAAAATCTTTTGACTGCAGTAAGTATTTTTTCTTGAACCAAAAAGTGTCTTCTTTTTTAAATAAATAATACCCACTTTTTGCTCCAAACCAATAACCAACGGTATTACCCACAATTCCTGCAGCGGCAACCAGTAACGACAATAAAGTAACATTAATAAATTCACTTTCTATCGTAATCATATTATGGATTAAATCTTTACTGTAAATTCCGGCAAGGAAAAGCAAACTATCTCCAGGTAGAAAAAAACCGGCAAATAAACCAGTTTCCGCAAAAATTATAAATAAAATTATATACAAACCTATTTGAACTCCTCCTATTTGAAGGTTAATATAAAATTCGGGATTAAGTAATTGTGTCCAATCAAAATTATTCATAAAAACGATTTGTAATTAAATTTATTGGTTGTGAAATTAAGGATAATTTACCTTAACCGCAATTTATTGCTGTACTTTAAAGTTTAATTAACGCTTAAAACCATTATAGTCGTCCTGCTAAACGTAATTATAAATCTGTTTTAAGTTTAGTCATTTAAACAAAAGTAAAAACCCAAAACTTTCGCTTTGGGTTTCACAATTATTTTCGCTCATACAAGCAACAAGTATGTAAAGCTTCATAATCTTTATTTGTCGCTTTCACCTCATCCGTATCATGACCTACTTTAGCAATTGCTTTTTTTACATCTAGTGGAAATGCCTTTTCTTCATTAAGAATCAAACTCAACTGATGCGTTTCTATATTCCAAATTGCTGATTTCACACCAGCCACGGAATAAGCCGCTTTTTGAATTCGTTTCTGGCATTGCTCACAATTACCATTTACTTCAGTGAAATATTTAGCATTTTTATTCTTCTTTTCTTGAGCTTGAGCAGCAAATCCAAGAAAAATTACCATTAGTATTAAAATAATATTTTTCATTTCTTTTTTTTTATTGTGATTATTAATTTTTTATACTGCGCTTATTTTATTTTAAATCGTAATCCTGCATAATACATTTGTCCAAAAACCGGCGCATATACAATCGATGCATCAAAAGTGGAGCCAAAAGGATTCTCACTACCAATAATAGCCTTTTCCTGGGTGTAATTACCAATATTTTCTCCTCCAATATACATTTCAAACGTTGGAGAGAAAGTCCTTGTAATTTGAGCATTCATCAAAGAATAAGATGGCGAAAATTCAGGTAACCTGTCATTTATTGGATTTGCAGCCGTATTAGGCAATTGTTGTTGACCAATCAAATTGAATGTGTAATCGAATTTCCATTGTTTCCCATTTTCACCAACGAATGTTTCATATTCTAAATTACCAAAAAAACGATGTTTCGCCTGTAATGGCTTTTGGTAATTTCCTGAAAGATAATCCGTTTTTACATCATAAAATTTATAAGCTGAACGCAAATTTAAATGATTAAAAATTTCATAATTGAATTCCAGTTGTAAACTATTGGCAACGGATTTTCCATTTAAATTATAGAACAAAACTTGCTGAGGGCTTTGCATTACATCAACCACTACTTGATTCTGAAAATCGGTTCTATAGAAATCAAAACCAACATCGGCACTTTTACCGAAGAGTGAGAATTTTTGCGCAAAGCTCAAACCGTAATTCCATGCAATTTCAGGATTCAAACCATAAATTTTCCCGTTTGTATCTAAAACATCAAAGGTTCTGGAACTGGCAAAAAGAGGTTGATTTTCAGCAAAAATATTCGCTGAACGTTTTCCTCTTCCCGCGGAAAATCGTAAAACTCCTTTTTCCCAAGGATTGTATCGAACATGCAATCGTGGCGTCAGAAATGTACCCAAACGATTATGGTTATCGATTCTTCCGCCAAGAATTATACTAAAATCATCTTCATTGTCGTAAGTGTATTCAAAAAAAGCACCTACTGAATTATCAATTCTGCTGTAATCATTCACGTTAACGAACTCTTGGTATTTATCATACGTAAAATTCAAACCTGTAGCAAATTTATTCATTGTATTGCTAATAATCGAATTAAAAATCAAGTTCGAATAATAACTACTTTGCTTAATATTATATTGGTTTAAACCAAAGTAAGACTGTTGATCATGACTGTTAAAAGCATTTTGAAAACCTATGCTTTGGTACGGCATGTCTTTAAAAACGTATCCAATTTTTGTTGAAACATCTAATCGTTCCGTATTAATTTCAGAACCCCAATAATTGGTTTTTCCTCTGTCTCTTTCTGGATTAAAATTTAATTCTCCCGTTTGTTTTTTATCATTCATATATCTGAAATTGATAAAACTCACCAAACCTTTTTCGGCATTATAATACTGATATCTATTGAGAATATTGATTTGTTTTGCCAATGGATTATCCAGAAAACCATCATCATTCATATCAAGTTTAGCAACTCGTGCATTGCCGTGTAGAAACAGACTACTACTCCATTTATCCGAGATTTTGGTATTGAAATGGGTATTTAATTCAAAACGGGAATCTGTCGAACCATACGCATTCAAGAAAAACGGAATATCATTTAAAGGTTTTAACAATTCTGTGTTGATTTGGCCCGAAATACTTTCGTATCCATTGATGACACTCCCCGCACCTTTTGTAATTTGAATACTTTCAACCCAAGTTCCGGGAGTAAATGACAAGCCATACGCTTGAGAGGCGCCCCGAACAGACGGTATATTTTCTTCGGTTATCATTAAATATGGGCTTGTTAATCCTAGCATTTTGATTTGTTTTGTTCCAGTCAAAGCATCCGAAAAATTGACATCAATAGAAGGGTTTGTTTCAAAACTTTCAGCAAGATTACAACAAGCAGCTTTAAGAAGTTCTTTACTTGTTATGAGTGTGGTATTTCCTGTTACCGTGTAGGATTTTTGAATTCCTTTTCGCTTTTTTACGACTTTGACCTCTTCTAGAGTTTCTTGAGAAAAAACAGGAATCGAAAGAAAAATCAAAACAAAAAGCGTTATTATTTTTTGCATAATACAATATTTTAATGTTTATAAAAAGTAGATTTAAATCACAAGAAGTGATTTGACTTTTAAAACATTAAAATCAGGCGTAGAAAATATATTGGCTGTACAACTTAAAAAGTGGCGGTGCATTTGCATCGCAAAAATAAGAAGCTGTTTGAGTGCTTTTGAAATTTTCATTTGAAGAAAAAACAATCGTTTGCCATTCCTGAATCACAAAAGAAAAGTGAGAATCAAACGAAAACGCTTTAATGGATGCGTTATCCGATTTTTTTTGAAAATTAACTACTTTATCTTTACAACAACTATCCTTTTTGGCAACGATTTTTTCGCAACATCCTTTTTCTGTTGCTTGAGAAACAATTGTATTTAAAGAAACCGAAGCAATTTCTTCTCCACAATAATGCACATTAAAAGCCAACCCTGCATTGGAAACCAATAGTAGGAAAGCTAAAAATAAACTAGTGCATTTTTTAATATTCATGATACAAAATTAGTTAATAAAAGGGCTCTTAAAACCAAAAATAGTGTTAAAAATCATAATTGAAATTCTTGTCCCATAAAAGGGATTTTAAAATCAAAATGATATCTTTCATTGATTTTTACACGTAGCTCATTTAGTGGTTTGTTTTCACCATTGACCAAAAACACCTTAATAGGTTTGTTTTCTTAGGCCGAAAGCCAGTTAAGCAAATCCTTCTGATCTCCTTGAGCTGACAAACTTTCTATTTCCAGAATATTTGCCAATACCGGATACTATTTACCGTAAACAATCATAATTTTTTATTATTTCTTTTACCAAAACTACACCCAATATCAACAATTTATCTTTTTTGAAGAGGTTAAAGTGGTTAAACAAGTTAATGGATAAAAATTACCAGTGTCTTCTTTTGTATTTAAATTATTATTCGTCGAATAATTCCAACTTGAGAAATGTAATGCTTGCCTATCTACACACAGTTATTTATTTGATAATACACAAATTAGACTTAATAAGGATAACAAAAAAAGACTACTTATTTTTTTTTTTGATAATAAAATGCAGGAACAAACAATAGTACAAAAATGGGCTGAATGAGAAATCTACGAACATAAAAAAGCGCGAAATTATTGTGTCCTTTACTATAGTAGGTTATGAAGAAAAAAGAAATAATTAGAATCATAAAGAAAAAGTAATACAGAACAAGGGCAAATTTTACCATTTGAACTTCCTTGAAAAGAACATAGATAATCCACAATGATACAACGGTATTCAAGGTATAGCGGAACAGCAGTCCAAAAAACAATTGAAATGGATTGAAATTGGGTAACGATAACTTAGTAAAATCATTTTTGAAGTAATCCAAAAAAGGGTCATAAAATAATTGATCTTCAAATGCTCGAATAAGCGCTAACAATGCTACCAAAAAAAGGAATTGCGCTAATCTAATTTTATTATTTAGTATTTTTCGAAGCATATTTTGAAAATTTACGTACCCATATTACCCACAAAATAAAAACCACTCCATAAATAAATAATGGAAAAAGTACTCCGTGTAAAAATTTCTCTTCTTTTGGAAAATGAAACATCAAAACACATAATAATGCTATTCTAATGACATTTAAAATATAAATAAGTAGGCTTCCGCCAAAAATAAAAAGTAACGTAGCCTTTAGCTTCCCAGAAAAAGCAATTACAAAAGAAATAAACAAAATAATAACACTGACGGCATTACAGCCTTCAATGATTCGAGCTACATATTTTTGATTGAAAATTAACTTAATAAAGGAATGGGATTGATTTTCTTCAATTGAAAAATTAAAGCCTAAAAAATGCAACAATTGATTCGTATTGTTACCCACCATTTTTGTTATAGCATCCAATTTATTTTCTCCAAAGCTATTTAGATATTCTTGATAAAGAATAGTCAATACTATGTATGTAAAAAAAAAGGTAGCCAGAAAAAGTAAAAAAGGTTTGTAGAGAATAAAATATTTTTTCAAAATCAATTTTTTAACAAATTTATATAATTTTTAAAACCTGCTTTAAATTACTTTTGTATAAATATAAATAAAAACCATGACATTTCAAGAATTACAGCCAAAAGTAACCGAAATCACCTTAAATACAACCCTTTCAAGAGACGAAAAACTTTTATCTATTTGTAAGCTTCTAAGCGACTCTATTGACTACTACAACTGGGTAGGATTTTATTTTGCCAATCAGGAAACTAAAACCTTACACTTAGGTCCCTATGTAGGAGCAGAAACAGACCATACTGTAATTCCTTTTGGAAAAGGTATTTGCGGACAAGTCGCGGTTTCAAATGAGAATTTTGTGGTCCCGGACGTTTCAGCTCAAGACAATTATATTGCCTGCAGCTTTACTGTCAAATCAGAAATCGTAGTACCTCTTTTTGTAAATGGAGAAAATATTGGGCAAATTGATATTGATAGTCATGTCATTGATCCATTTACTAAAGCTGACGAAAAATTTTTAGAATTTGTAAATCAAGAAATTGCGAAAATATTTACAGTATAATACGCTGAAAATTAAATTCTTAAAGCTTAGACAAATTTTCTCTTGTCTTTTTAAAAATAAAGATTATCTTTGCACCCGTCTTACAATAGATGTATGACATACATAAAAATCATTAAACAAATATTGGAATGTATTTAACTAAAGAGATTAAAGAAGAAATTTTCGCTAAACACGGAGATGTTACAAACACTGGAAAATCAGAAAGTCAAATTGCTTTGTTCACTTTCAGAATTAGCCACTTAACTGAGCATTTGAAAAAAAATCGTCATGATTATAATACAGAACGTTCATTAGTATTGCTAGTTGGAAAAAGAAGATCTTTGTTGGATTACTTGAAGAAAACAGAAATCAACAGATATCGTGAGATTATCAAAGTATTGAATATCAGAAAATAATCAATACAAAAGAGGTGCGAAAGTGCCTCTTTTTGTTTTTATATACAATAATAAAAAAAGTTTGGTTTTTCATTGGGTTTTAGGCATTAACTACGCAAAACAACAACTACAACACAACTAGAACCCATGTTTAACTAATAAATTAATTTTATGATTCCACAATTATTTGTAGAAAGTATCGATTTAGGTGATGGCAGAAACATCACAATCGAGACAGGTCGTTTAGCTAAACAAGCGGATGGATCTGTAGTAGTAAGAATAGGTAAAACTGTTATTTTAGGAACAGTTGTATCTTCAAGAAAAGCAAGTCCTGGTATCGACTTTTTACCACTTACGGTAGATTACCGTGAAAAATTTGCTGCAGCAGGACGTTTCCCTGGTGGTTTCTTCAAAAGAGAAGCACGTCCAAGCGATAACGAAGTGTTAACAATGCGTTTAGTAGACCGTGTATTGCGCCCACTTTTCCCGGATGACTATCATGCCGAAGTTCAAGTGATGATTCAATTAATGTCTCATGACGAAGATGTAATGCCAGATGCATTAGCAGGTTTAGCCGCTTCTGCAGCTTTAGCTTTGTCTGACATTCCTTTTGAAACATTAATCTCTGAAGCTAGAGTTGGAAGAATTGACGGTAAATTCATCATCAATCCAAGTCGCGCACAATTAGCATTATCTGACATTGATATGATGATTGGAGCTTCTATGGATTCTATCGCAATGGTAGAAGGTGAGATGAAAGAAATTTCAGAAGCAGAAATGTTAGAAGCAATTAAATTTGCACACGAACACATAAAAAACCAAATCGCTGCTCAACTACGTTTGCAAGCTACTTTTGGAAAAAAGGAAGTTCGTACTTATGAAGGAGAGAGAGAAGACGAAGCAATTTACGCTAAAGTAAAAGCCGCATCTTACGATATGTGTTACGCTATCGCAAAACAAGGTACAGCCAAACAAGAAAGAACAGCTCAATTTGCAGCAGTAAAAGAAGAAGTAAAAGCGTTATTTACAGAAGAAGAATTGGCTGAAAATGGCGATTTAGTTTCTAAATACTTTTACAAAGCTAACAAAGAAGCAGTTCGTAATGTAACACTAGATTTAGGAACACGTTTAGACGGAAGAAAAACTACAGAAATCAGACCAATCTGGTGTGAAGTAGATTACTTACCATCTGTACACGGATCAGCATTGTTTACACGTGGAGAAACACAAGCATTGGCAACAGCAACTTTAGGAACCTCTAGAGAAGCAAACCAAATTGATTCTCCATCACAACAAGGTGAAGAAAAATTCTACTTACATTATAACTTCCCTCCTTTCTCAACTGGTGAAGCACGTCCTTTGAGAGGAACTTCAAGAAGAGAAGTAGGTCACGGAAACTTGGCTCAACGAGCATTAAAAAACATGATTCCTACTGATTGTCCTTATACCATTCGTGTAGTATCTGAAGTTTTAGAATCAAATGGTTCTTCTTCTATGGCTACCGTTTGCGCTGGAACATTAGCACTTATGGATGCAGGTATCCAAATGATTCGTCCAGTTTCTGGAATTGCAATGGGATTAATTACTGATGGAGAACGTTTTGCTGTATTGTCTGATATTCTTGGTGATGAAGATCACTTAGGAGATATGGACTTCAAGGTAACTGGAACTTCTGTAGGAATTACAGCGTGTCAAATGGACATCAAGATTGACGGATTGAAATACGAGATTATGGAAGCTGCTTTAGCGCAAGCTCGTGACGGTCGTTTGCATATTCTTGGAAAATTAATTGAAACTTTAGCTGAGCCAAAAGCCGATGTAAAAACGTATGCTCCAAAAATTATTACACGAACAATTCCTGGTAACTTTATTGGTGCTTTGATTGGACCTGGAGGAAAAGTAATTCAAGAATTACAAAAAGCTACTGGAACGACTATCGTAATCAACGAAGTGGATGAACAAGGAGTTATCGAAATCTTAGGAACGGATCCTGCCGGAATTGAAGCAGTATTGGCTAAAATTAAGTCAATTACTTTCAAACCACAAATGGGAGAAGCTTACGAAGTGAAAGTAATTAAAATGCTAGATTTTGGTGCAGTAGTAGAATATACTGCCGCTCCAGGAAACGAAGTTTTATTACACGTATCGGAACTTGCTTGGGAACGCACTGAAAATGTTTCTGATGTAGTAAAAATGGGTGATGTATTCGAAGTAAAATACTTAGGATTGGATCCAAAAACAAGAAAAGAAAAAGTGTCAAGAAAAGCACTTATGCCAAGACCTCCGCGTGAGGAAAGAAAAGAGTAATCAGATCTTAGTTTACTAAAGGTTTATTTATAGAAAACCCCAATTCATGTATTTGAATTGGGGTTTTTCGCTTATAATTAAATTATTTTCAAAACAATTGTAACTTTTTTGAAACTACATACGTATAATCATTTGTACACTTAAAAAATTGAGGAGACAAAAACATGAGACAACTTAAAATCACCAAGCAGGTTACAAATCGTGAAACTGCATCATTAGACAAATATTTACAAGAAATTGGAAAAGTTGACCTTATTACCGCTGACGAAGAGGTAGAACTAGCACAAAAAATTAAAGCTGGGGATCAAAAAGCCCTAGAAAAATTGACAAAAGCTAATTTACGTTTCGTTGTTTCGGTAGCAAAACAATACCAAAATCAAGGACTTACACTTCCTGATTTAATTAATGAAGGAAATTTAGGATTGATAAAAGCAGCACAACGTTTTGATGAAACACGTGGTTTCAAATTCATTTCATATGCCGTTTGGTGGATTCGTCAATCTATATTACAAGCTTTGGCAGAACAATCCCGTATCGTTCGTTTGCCTTTGAACAAAATTGGTTCTATCAATAAAATCAACAAAATGTACGCTTTACTTGAGCAATCTAACGAGCGTCCACCATCTGCTGAGGAAATTGCAAAAGAGCTTGATATGACCGTAAATGACGTAAAAGAGAGCATGAAAAACTCTGGTCGTCACTTATCAATGGATGCGCCTCTTGTAGAAGGAGAAGATTCTAACCTTTATGACGTTTTACGTTCTGGCGAATCTCCAAATCCAGACAGAGAATTAATTCACGAATCATTACGCACTGAAATCGAGCGTTCTTTGGAAACATTGACGCCTAGAGAAGCTGATGTTGTTCGTTTGTACTTTGGTCTTGGCGATCAACATCCAATGACATTAGAAGAGATTGGAGAAACTTTCGACTTAACTCGTGAGCGTGTGCGTCAAATCAAAGAAAAAGCAATCCGAAGATTGAAACACACTTCAAGAAGCAAAATACTAAAAACGTATTTAGGATAAAACAGTCAAGAGCCATAAAATCAAAAATCATATCGTCCAACAACAATATGATTTTTGACTTTCCGCTTTAGACTAATAAGTAACGACGGTCTGATTAACTGTTCGTTTTTTGATTGATGATTGAAACTCCGGCTGATTACCGGAGTTTTATTTTTTAATCTGAATTCGGTTCAGATTCTCTTACTTTTGAAATTCATTTCAGATTCCCTCATCCATTTACCGGTTTAAAATTATTTGAGCGTATCCCTTCGTAAAAACTTCGGGTCAGGCTTTCGGCTTTATCTCTCCGTTACACTTCGAGGATACCGCCTCTATCCTTTACGCAAATCACAGGATAATTCACTAATTGAATCCATAAAAAACTTTCGCCAATTGCTGCAAAAAAACTACTTTTGCACAAACAACACAAACTGTAAGGATGCACTGCAGTGCATCTCTACGTAACAACTACATAATGAAGAATACACTTATTGCTCCATCAGTACTCGCTGCTGATTTTGCCAACTTACAACGCGACATCGAAATGATAAATAACAGTGAAGCCGATTGGTTTCATATTGATATTATGGATGGCGTTTTTGTTCCCAATATTTCTTATGGAATGCCCGTTTTAGAAGCTATTACAAGGCATGCTAAAAAAACAGTCGACGTTCACTTGATGATTGTAGATCCAGACCGATATATTAAAACTTTTGCTGAATTGGGTGCTAATATTCTAAGTGTACACTATGAAGCTTGTACGCACCTTCACAGAACGCTGCAAGCGATAAAAGCCGAAGGAATGAAAGCTGGTGTCGCTATCAATCCACACACTAATATTGACTTACTGGAAGATGTAATCAGTGATATCGATTTGGTCTGTATTATGAGTGTGAATCCAGGTTTTGGAGGGCAATCATTTATCGAAAATACTTACGCAAAAGTTAAAAAATTAAAAGATTTAATCAATAGAAAAGGAGCGACTACACTTATAGAAGTTGACGGTGGCGTTACTAATAAAAATGCAAAACAACTTGTTGAAGCTGGAGCCGATGTTCTGGTAGCTGGAAGCTATGTGTTCAAAGCAGAAAATCCAACCCAAACAATACACGATTTAAAGAAGCTAACAAGCTTTTAAGAAAATGGCGCCTTGGGCGCCATTCTTTATTTAAAATATTCTTCATTAAAATTAATCATCGCAGCAGTGTGAGTGTATAATTCTGGATGTGTTGTTTTAAAAACATGAGGAGTTTCAAAAAGGTGCTCCAAGATCACCGATAAAAATTCAAATTGATTTCCATAAGCATACAATCTAAAATATCCTTTTTGTGTTAAAATAGCATTTAGATTTGGATCGGTGTAATATTTTATGACTTCTTTGAATTCATCAAAAAAGATAATAGCACTCGGATCATTACTTTTTAAGCAATGAAAATGCAACACATGAGAAAACTCATGTAAACCAAGATTAATATTGTCGTTTGAGGCAGAATGTCCAATCAAAAAATCTTCCCAAGAAAAAACGATTGCTTTCATTTTAGGATTAAATTCTCCTTTGTGATACGCTTGATTTACGGTAGAAAAATAACTAGAAGGATAAATAATTATTTTGTCGAACAAACGGATTAGATAATTTCTCATTCCAAAAGTTAACATTACATACGTTCCGGCAATCAAGATTTGCATGTCTTCGGTAATAAAAATTTCTTTACCGGTAAACTGATAGTTGGCAATAAACTCGATCACCCGATGTTCAAAATACATTTTTCTTTTTGGGGAAAGCCTATTATAAAACGGGAAATCGTTTATTAAAATTTGGCGTTGACTTGATCTTAATTTTTTGTAAAAAGGATACCAATGAATATATAGCGGCTTATTGAATAAAAGCACGTAAGCTGGCTCCACGACTTTAAAAATCAAAAGAAGGAGAAATAAAGTTCCAAAAAGCACCGAAATAAAAAATTGAAGAGACATACTTTATAACCTTTTTAAAATGAAAAAGCTTCAAAATAATTTCAAGTAAACTTGATTTTTTTGAAGCTATTCTTTATGTACTTGTGGCCGCGACAGGGTTCGAACCTGCAACCCTCAGAGTCGAAATCTGATATTCTATCCAGTTGAACTACGCAGCCATTATTTTATTACTTTGGTCTTTAAAAATTCTCTTCCACTTCCTGTTTTGAAATATTTTTCACGAAGAACTGCTTCATCTCTAGTTCCAAATTTTTCTAAATAAACCAATTTCCATGATTTAATAACCTTTGGGATTTTGTCTTACCAGAATTATCTTCTATTATTCGCTTGGCTATATCGCTTGTCTGACCTTTATAATGTCTGCCATCAATTTCACTCTCTAAAATGTATACTAAATATTCCATCTACTCTCGAAATCTGATATTTCCTGCAGGTATCCATTTGCAGGCAGGCAGGCAGGAATTACGCAGCCATTCTATTTAAGATTTTGATTAACGATTTTAGATTTATGATGTAAAATCGTTAACCGTAAATCTCAATTTTATGTCAATAGTTTTTTCACTATTGTAGAAATAGTTTTTCCTTCGGCAGTTCCGCCTAATTGTGCAGCTGCTAATCCCATTACTTTTCCCATTGACGCAATTCCTGATGCTCCAGTTTCTTCAATGATTTTTGCAATCACCGCCTCTACTTCTGCTTCACTTAATTGTGCTGGTAAGAATTTTTCGATTACTGCTATTTGTGCTAATTCTGGTTCTGCTAAATCCAAACGGTTTTGCTCCGTAAAAATTCTAGCACTTTCCTTACGGGTTTTTACTAGTCTTTGCAGCAATTTAACCTCTTCATCTTGTGTTATTTCTTCTTTTGATCCTGTAGCTGTCTGAGCTAACAATATTTCAGATTTAATAGCTCTTAAAGCTTCTAGTGCAACGGTATCTTTAGCTCTCATGGCGGTTTTCATTTCGTCCATGATTTGTACTGATAAACTCATATTCTTTTTTGTTAATTTAGTTAATCAATTATTCCATTAATCGATTGTTGAAATGCTTATTATAAAACGACTCCTTTTTTAAATGCCCCAGATGATAGTGAAAAGCCTTTTTAGGAGAAACTGTATTTTTCTTGGACTTAAAAAGCGACCAAAGGAAGCTCTTTTAAGGACTTAGAAAAAAAAGTTTCGAGAAAAAGCTTGTAACGACAGCTGGATTAAGGCCCAAAAAATTCCTGTTCCGATAATATCTGTGCGAAGATAAAAAAAATAACCCGAAAATTAAATTGAATTTTCGGGCTATCTCATTTTGTTTTGCGTTTGTTAATCTACATTGTCATGCAAATACGAGTTGTTAGAACGCAACTGTAGATCATTGTTGCTGTCTGTTCCAACAGAAATTCTCGAATTTGTATTGTTAGGTTGATTATTTGAAATATCTATTCCTAATCTTTTATAAGCAGGTTCTTTTTCATACTCATCAATTTTAGAAACATTATTATGAAACTTGTAATTGAATTCTTTTAGTTTTTTTCTTCTTTCGTCAGCTCTAAGCTTTAAAGTTTCTTCAATAGTCATTTCCATTGGAGAAATACTTTCGAAATGAGCCGGTGCATTTGTAGCCACATCGACTTGTTTCATTGTAATATTTAGCTCGGCAGGAACCGGAACTTCAACTACTTTTGCAATTGGTTTAGCTGCGAAATCAGTATCTGCTTCCATATACTCCTCAAGAGAATACTTGATAATTCCTCTATCAGACAATTCTGTTACCGGAACAAATTGAACAGCTTCGTTTACTTTAATGTCACGAGTTTCATTCGTTAGTTCAAATAAAACTTTATTTTCTTTAACGCGAGCAACTGGTTCTGCTTTGAAAAGTGGCAAATCAAAAGAGAAAGCCGTTTGTTCTTGTCTTTCTATAATTTTTGGTTGAACTGCTTTTACTTCTTTAACTTCTGGTGCGGTAAAAGTAAATTCAATATCGTTAATTGGCGAAACGATTTCGAAAGTCACATCTAAATTTTTTATAAATTCAGACATAACCGTCAATTCCTCTTTATTAATTGTTGGAGCTGTAACAACTGGCTCAGGAACCACTATTGTCGCGTCTTCTAACAAATCGAAAACAATTCTTTCGTTAGAATTAGATACTGGAGTGACGTTGTTTAAATCGAATGCAGCAACGGTCCTATTACTTAGATTATGAACACTTCTTTGCTCGTCCTCTAGTGTATGAATTATTTTTTTAGGCTCTGTATTTACGATTTCATTTTGTTGTTCAATATCAAATCCTGTAGCGATTATGGTAACTGCAATAGCATCTCCAAGTGATTCGTCTTCGCCAACCCCCATGATAATATTTGCATTATGACCTGCTTCGATTTGAATGTGATCATTGATTTCTCCAATTTCATCAATTGTAATTTCATTAGTTCCAGAAACGATAAGCAACAATACGTTTTTGGCACCGGTGATCTTATTATCATTTAACAAAGGAGAATCTAAAGCAGCAACAATTGCCTCTTTAGCTCTATTCTCGCCTGAAGAAACAGAAGATCCCATAATAGCCGTTCCGCTATTATACAATACTGTTTTGGCATCTCTTAAATCGATATTTTGAGTATAGTGATGTGTAATTACTTCAGCAATACCTCTTGAGGCAGTAGCCAAAACTTCATCAGCTTTTGAAAATCCGGCTTTGAAACCAAGATTTCCATATACTTCTCTTAATTTATTATTATTGATAACAATTAATGAGTCGACTTGTTTACGCAATTTATCTATACCAATTAAAGCTTGTTCCTGACGCACTTTTCCTTCAAACAAGAAAGGCAAAGTCACAATCCCTACCGTAAGAATATCTCTTTCTTTAGCTAATTGCGCTATTACCGGTGCAGCTCCAGTTCCTGTTCCGCCACCCATTCCTGCGGTAATGAAAACCATTTTAGTATTGCGATCCAACATTTTTTCAATATCGGCAATACTTTCAATAGCGGATTGCTGACCTACATCTGGATTTGCTCCAGCACCAAGTCCTTCTGTCAAATGCACCCCTAACTGTATTTTATTAGGCACAGAGCTGTTTTGCAAAGCCTGTGAATCTGTATTACAGACGATAAAATCAACGCCTTTAATACCTTGTTTGAACATGTGATTGATGGCGTTACTTCCGCCTCCACCTACACCAATTACTTTTATTACATTTGATTGATTTTTTGGTAAATCAAATGAAATACTTCCAAATTCTGAGTTGCTCATCATTTTATTTGGTTTTTAAATTCTTGTTTAATTCTTTTTTTTCTTCTTAAAGTTTGGGGCAAAAAGGAGAATTGTATGTTTATTATCTTTTAGCTATTCTGCGTTATCCAGGAAATCTTTAATCTTATCAACATATCTGTCAAAAAATGATCTTTGTATTTTATCCCCAGTCGATACTTGTTTTTCTCCAAAGTGCTTCGATTCCTCTTCTACTTCTATTATAGGCATTACCACCTCTGGAATTTGCATAACCGGAGCTCTGTAAACAGTCGCTTTTGGAGGTTCAATAGCGTCCATTCTAACAGCACTTTGAGAATTATTTTGAATACTATTCATTACTAGTCCTACTGCCGTAGCATATAAAGGACTTGAAATTTCTTCATCAGAATTTCCTGCTAAATGCTCATTTGGATATCCAATTCTAGTATCCATTCCTGTAATATATTCCACTAACTGCTTGATGTGTTTCAATTGTGCACCACCACCAGTAAGCACTATTCCTGCAATCAGTTTTTTACGAGGATCTTCATGTCCGTATGCTTTTACTTCCGTAAAAACCTGGTCGATAATTTCAACAACTCTAGCATGAATTATTTTCGAGAGATTCTTTAAGGAAATCTCTTTTGGCTCTCTTCCTCTTAAGCCGGGAATAGAAACAATTTCATTGTCTTTATTTTCTCCTGGCCAAGCAGAACCAAATTTAACTTTCAATAACTCCGCTTGCTTTTCAATGATGGAACATCCTTCTTTGATATCATCTGTGATTACATTTCCTCCAAAAGGTATGACTGCCGTATGGCGAATAATACCATCTTTGAAAATGGCTAAATCCGTTGTTCCGCCTCCTATATCGATAAGTGCTACGCCGGCTTCTTTTTCTTCTTGACTCAAAACGGCATCAGCAGACGCTAATGGCTCCAATGTCAAACCTGACAATTCTATTCCTGAGCTTTGAATACATCTTCCTACATTACGTATCGAAGAAGCTTGACCTACTACAACATGAAAGCTTGACTCCAATCTTCCGCCATACATTCCTATAGGCTCTTTTATTTCTGATTGTCCGTCAATTTTAAATTCCTGTGGTAATACGTGTATAATTTCTTCACCTGGCAACATGGCCAATTTATTTACCTGATCGATCAAAAGCTGTATATCATTCTCCCCGATAACTTCTTCGGGATTATTTCTGCTAATATAATCTGTATGTTGGATGCTGCGAATGTGCTGACCAGCGATCCCAACCACTACGTCTTTAATCTTATAACCTGAATTATTTTCCGCTTCTTGAATTGCTTGTTGGATAGATTGAATAGTTTGAGTAATGTTATTTACAACACCTCTCGCTACTCCTAAGCTTTTGGATTTTCCAATTCCCAAAATCTCTAATTTCCCATACTCATTTTTCTTGCCTATCATGGCAACTATTTTGGTTGTCCCAATATCTAGACCTACTGCAATATTCTCTTTTTCCATTATCTATTATTTAGTGCAAACTACTTGTTCCGTAAATCTGAGATCTATTTTTTTATATTTATACAACGAACTATCTAAAACTGCTTTTTGAAAAAAAGCTTTATAATTTTTAAATTTACGCTCGACATTTATCATTCTGCCAAAATCAATTTGGAAATCAAAATTTCTATTGAGCATTATTAAACTACCATTAGGCACAATTTGAATTCCGATTATGTTTTTTTTCAAAAAAGCATCGTCATAGATTATGCGAAATAAATCAGCTAAATCTTCGTTATTTTTTTTATTAATTATCCCTAAAACAAGTGGAACTCGAGCTGTAAAATTTGTCGACAATGGCATTCTATTCCCTTTGTAATCAATATAGAAAGAACCTTCATTATCAAAAACTCTGGCTATTGGAGTCTTTTGTTTCACTACTGCTTTTAAAACACCATCGATACTAACAAATACATCTGACTTTTCAATCATTTCTTGCGCATCCAGAATTCTTTCCAGCTTATTCAAATCTAAATTAACTTTTTGAATGCTCGATGCATCTTTTTTATTTTCTATTAACAATTTATTAACCGTTTCTTGTTTAACAAAAGGAGCAATATCTCCTACAAAAATAACGGTAGATTTAATTAATTTTCGATTTTCATTTCGATTTGACGTAAACGAATACAGAAAAACAACCAACACAAACATCAGTATTAATCGAATATTTGTCCAATTAAAGAGTTTCATTTATCGCTTTTTTAATTGTTGGAACTAATTCTCCAATATCTCCTGCGCCAATAGTCACAATAACCGTAGCGTCAGATGCGAGAATTGTTGGAATCAAGTCATTTTTTATCACCAATTTTTTATTGTCACTCGTCATTTTATCCATTAACCATTTAGAAGTTATTCCTTCCATTGGTAATTCACGAGCAGGATAAATATCCAATAAAACAACTTCATCAAAAGCAGATAAACTTTTGGCAAAATCATCCGCAAAATCTCTTGTTCTACTAAACAAATGAGGTTGAAAAACAGCCAACACTTTTTGATTTGGATATAATTCTCTAACTGCCTGATGAACGGCATTTATTTCCGTTGGATGATGTGCATAATCATCTATATAAACTAGCTTATCGGTTTTAATTTGATAAGAAAACCTTCTTTTTATTCCTTTGAATGATGCAATGGCTTTTGCAATGGCATCGGTTGGGGTGCCGAATAATTTTGCCATTGCGATAGCCATTAAAGCATTCATTAAATTGTGTTTTCCAGGTAATCCAAACTGTAAATCTTTTATTATTTCAGTAGGAGTTTGTACGTCGAATGTGTAACTGCCATTCCCAACTCTCACATTA
Organism: Flavobacterium urumqiense; assembly: GCF_900108015.1. Classification (GTDB taxonomy): domain Bacteria; phylum Bacteroidota; class Bacteroidia; order Flavobacteriales; family Flavobacteriaceae; genus Flavobacterium; species Flavobacterium urumqiense. Next base: position 43,715 of record NZ_FNVP01000002.1, read on the forward strand.
AACGCCTTATAAACAGCATCTTCGTTTACTGCACAAGTAATTCCTTCTATTGGTAGTTCTTTCGTTATAAAAAGATTGCTTTTATCTTCCACTTTAGAAGCAAATTCAATAAAAGATTCTTCTATCGCGGCACTAGTTCCATAAATATCCAAATGATCCGCATCCATCGACGTAATGCAAGCAATATTAGGATGCAAATGCAAAAACGAACGATCAAATTCATCTGCTTCAACAACAGTGACTGTTTTACCGCTTCCGATTAAATTTGAATTATAATTTTCTACAATACCGCCAATAAAAGCAGTAACATCAGCGCCACTTTCAAATAGAATATGTCCTAAAATACTAGAGGTAGTGGTTTTACCATGAGTTCCGGCAACTGCGAAACAAAAAGTGTCTTGGGTTATAATCCCTAAAACTTCTGCTCTTTTTTTTACCTGATACTCTCTTTCTAAGAAATAATTCCATTCGGAATGGCTTTTAGGAACTGCTGGCGTAATAATAACCAAGGTGTTTTCTGAGTAAAAATCTTTTGGAATTAAATCAATATTATCTTCAAAATGAATTGTAATACCACTCTCTATTAATTCATCTGTAAGCATCGTAGGCGTTTTATCATAACCTGAAACTTGTTTACCGATATTTTTGAAATAACGAGCCAAAGCACTCATCCCGATGCCTCCAATTCCTATAAAATAGACGTTATGTATTTGATTTAAATTCATATTCTTGATACTTTGCGCGTTTATTTTTTATTTAATTAACTTCACGATTTCGTCAACAATTTGTTTCGTTGCTTCCGGTTTGGCCAATTGTTTTATATTCTCACTTAATTGATTCTGTTTTCCTTGATCCTTCAGCAAGGCTTCAAAAACAAGACCAAATTGCGAATCCAGCTCAGATTCTTTCAACATAATTGCTCCTTTTCTATCTACAATCGCATGAGCATTTTTAGTTTGGTGATCCTCAGCAACATTAGGAGATGGAATAAAAATCACCGGTTTCCCCACAATGCACAGTTCCGAAACCGATGACGCACCGGCACGAGAAATGACAATATCGGCGGCCGCATAAACCAAATCCATCTTTTCAATAAAAGCCATTACTTGAACATCACTTTCATTATATTTTTTATAATCTTCAAAATATAATTTTCCGCACTGCCAAATCACCTGAACATTCTGAGAAAGCAAATTTTTCAACTCTTTTTCAATTAATTGATTCACTCTTCTGGCACCTAAACTTCCTCCAAGAACCAACAACGTTTTCTTTTTGGAATCTAAATTAAAAAACTGAATTGCTTCGGCTCTTTTGCTTTTACTATCAATTAAATCTTCTCGAACAGGATTTCCTGTCAAAATCATTTTGTTTTTTGGAAAAAAACGTTCAAGATTTTCATAAGCAACACAAATTTTGTTTGCTTTTTTACTTAACCATTTATTTGTAATTCCAGGATAGGAATTTTGTTCCTGAATCAACGTTGGAATTCCTGCAATCGCAGCCACCTGTAATAGCGGACCACTTGCGAAACCTCCTGTTCCTATTACCACATCCGGTCTGAACTCTCTGATTATAGTTCTGGATTTTAATAAACTCGCCATTAATTTTAGTGGAAAAAGCGAATTATCAAATGTCAACCTTCGTTGAATACCGGAAATCCAAAGTCCTTTTATTTTAAAACCAGCCTGCGGCACTTTTTGCATTTCCATCTTATCCTGAGCTCCTACAAAAAGAAATTCAGCATTCGGAAAACGAGATTTTAATTCATTGGCAATCGCAATTGCTGGATAGATATGTCCTCCAGTTCCGCCACCGCTTAGTATGAATTTGTATTGTTTCATTTATATAATGTTACTGAGTTCCTATGTTTTCAAAAATTATTTAATCTAATAATCTTAAAACCGATTACTTATTTAAAACTGCATTCATTGGATTCTTAGCTTTATCCTCGATAGAATAATCATTATCTGAGCTATATTGCTCTTCCAATTGTTTGTCAATTAATTTTTGAAGCGCTTCGTCTCTTAAAGTTGACTCTTTTAATTCCTGAGCGATTTCTTCTTCTTTTTTGGTTACACTGATTATAATTCCAAGTGCAAAACAAGTCATCCAGATAGAACTTCCTCCACTACTGATCAATGGTAATGTCTGTCCTGTAACAGGCAATAATTCTACTGCTACGGCCATATTAATCATTGCTTGAAATATCATGGGAAAGCCTAATCCTATAACCACTAATTTCCCGAATAATGAATTGGCCTTGTGAGAGGCTACAACAAATCGAAATAATAATAACAAATACAAAGCAAGAACTCCTAAACCACCTACAAGTCCATATTCTTCAACAATAATTGCATAAATAAAATCTGAAGAAGATTGAGGCAAGAAATTTTTTTGAACACTTTTACCAGGACCTAATCCATAAATTTTTCCTGATGCAATCGCAATTTTAGCTTTCTCAATTTGATAATCGTCTTCATCCGGTTTATCTGTACTAAAATTTTCGATTCTACTTTCCCAAGTATGCACTCTGCTAAAAAATCTGGAATCAGGAAATGCTTTAGAAAGAAGAACAAAAAAAGCGAGAAATAATATTCCCGATCCAATAATAATTCCAATATATTTTAATGGGTATTTACCAATAAAAGCCAGCATCAATATCATCGAGAAAATCAACGCTGTTGTAGAGAAATTAGCAGGCAAGATTAGTATTAAAGTGAAAAATACCGGTAACCAAAGCTCCCACAAAGAGACCTTGAAAGTAATAGGTTCTTCTCTGGTTTTAGACAAATAACGTGCTACAAATATAAATAAAACGATAGATGCTAAAGTAGATGTTTGAAATGTTATTCCAATAAATGGTACTTGAATCCATCTACTGGCATTTGCACCAGCGATCACAGTTCCTTTAATTAAAGTGTAGGCTAATAAAATCCAAACGACTGGTAATCCTACTTTAGAAATAGCTCTAAAATAATGATATGGGACTTTATGAATCCAATAAATAATCCCGAAACCAATACAAATATGAGCTAAATGTTTTACCAAATACCCCAATGTATTTCCGTTTCCTTGGCCTATATATGCCAAATTACTACTCGCACTAAAAACAGGCATAAACGAAAACAAGGCTAATAAGGCCACGAATGACCAAATACCTTTATCTCCTTTTAAATTGTTTATTAGTTGTTTCATTTTTTTTTATTTAAAATTTTTATGTTTAAAGTTTCTCAACCTTTAGTTTTAAACCTTAAATATTTTTATAAATTCTTTACTGCTTGTTTAAATTGGTTTCCTCTGTCTTCATAGTTTTCGAATAAGTCAAAACTAGCGCAAGCCGGCGACAGTAATACTGTATCTCCTTTTTCGGTTAAACGCTGCGCCATTCTCACTGCATCGTTCATGTTATCCACTTCGACCATCATATCTACCACATTCCCAAAAGCATCTATTATTTTTTTATTATCAACTCCAAGGCAAATAATTGCTTTCACTTTTTCACGAACTAACGACATCAATTCATTGTAATCATTTCCTTTATCGACACCTCCCACAATCCAAACAGTAGGCGTATTCATGCTATCTAATGCAAAAAAAGAGGCATTTACATTAGTCGCCTTTGAATCATTTATGTATTGTACATTTTGAATTTTCAATACTTTTTCAAGACGATGTTCTACTCCTTGAAAGTTGGACAAGCTTTCGCGTATCGTCGACTTTCTAATTTGCATCAATTTTGCCACAGAGGTTGCTGCCATTGCGTTTTTCATGTTATGTTTTCCTTCTAAGGCAATATGCTCTGTATCCATTGTAAACTCTTCTTGATTGATTGAAATTTCCATTTTGTTGTTTTTTATGTAAGCTCCTTCGCTGAAAGTTTTTGTCAATGAAAAAGGAATTAATTTGGCTTTAGTTGTATGTGTTTTAAACCATTCTGTAATGGCTTCATCATTGGCATCATAAATGAGGTAATCTTCCTCGGTTTGATTCATTGTTATTCTAAACTTTGAAGCAATATAATTTTCATATTTGTAATCATATCGATCTAAATGATCCGGACTGATATTCGTAATTATTGCAATATGTGGCTTAAACTTTAAGATTCCATCCAATTGAAAACTACTCAACTCGAGTACATACGAATCATATTTATTATCTGCTACTTGCCAAGCGAAACTCTTTCCAATATTCCCCCCTAATCCTACATTTAACCCGGCAGATTTCAACAAATGATAAGTCAACATCGTGGTGGTGGTCTTTCCATTGCTTCCGGTGATTCCTATTATAGTTGCATCTGTAAAAGGAGCCGCAAACTCAATTTCCGATAGCACTGGAATTCCTTTCGCTAAAAGCTTTTTCACAATTGGGGATTTATCCGGAATTCCTGGGCTTTTCATTACCACATCAGCATTTAGAATCAAATCTTTGGTGTGCTTTTCTTCTTCCCAAGCAATTTCATTAATAATAAGAACCTCTTTATAATTTCCTTTTATTTTTCCAAAATCAGACACGAAAACATCATATCCTTTTTTCTTACCCAGAATAGCAGTTCCTATACCGCTTTCTCCTGCACCTAAAATTACTAGCCTCATATTATCTTAATTTTAAAGTGACGATTGACAATATGGCCAGCATGATAGCAACAATCCAAAAACGGGTAACAATTTTACTTTCGTGATATCCTTTTTTCTGATAATGATGATGCAAAGGCGACATAAGAAAGATTCTTCGGCCTTCGCCAAAGCGTTTCTTGGTGTATTTAAAATAAGCAACTTGTAAAACGACTGAAAAGTTTTCGACAAGAAAAATTCCACATAGTAAAGGAATTAGCATTTCTTTTCGAACGGCGATTGCCAAAACAGCAATGATTCCGCCGATAGTCAAACTCCCTGTATCTCCCATAAAAACCGATGCTGGATAGGAATTGTACCAAAGAAATCCAATTAACGCTCCCACAAATGCAGCGATAAAAACAGTCATTTCCCCCGAATTAGGGATATACATTATATTCAAATAATTAGAAAAAATAATATTTCCCGAAACGAACGTAAATATTCCCAATGCGAGCACTGAAATAGCGGAAGTTCCTGCGGCCAGTCCGTCGATACCATCCGTTAAATTAGCACCATTAGAAACCGCAGTAATAATAAAAATAACAACTGGAATAAAAATCAACCAAGCCCATTTTTCATATCCTTCACCTGTCCAAGCTAATAATTCAGCATAATCAAATTCATTATTTTTAAAGAAAGGAATTGTCGTTGCAGTAGATTTTTCTTCGACTGGGGCTTGAACAATTACATTTTCTGTAGGTGTTTTAAAAATATCCGATTTAGCTGTATCAGTTCTAACAGTTACAGCAGGACTAAAATAAAGGACTATACCCACAATTAAACCCAAACCTACTTGTCCTACAACTTTGAAAATTCCCTTAAGTCCTTCTTTATCCTTTTTGAAAATTTTGATATAATCATCTATAAAACCGATAATCCCCATCCAAAGTGTGGTCACAATCAATAAAACGATGTAAATATTATGCAGTTTTGCAAAAAGTATAACTGGAACTAATGTCGCAAATATGATTATTAAACCTCCCATAGTTGGCGTACCTGCTTTTTCATTTTGACCAGCCAAACCAAGCTCACGAACCGTTTCTCCTACTTGTTGTCTTTGCAGAAAACTGATAATTCTTTTACCATAAATCGTAGATAACAGCAAAGAAAGCATCAATGCCAATGCAGATCTAAAAGTAATGTACTGAAAAACGCCTGTCCCAGGAACATCTAATGTTTTATCTAAATATTCAAATAAGTAATACAGCATATTTTTCTATTTATGAAGTTGATCTAATATTTCTTTAACTATTTTCATGTCGTCAAAATCATGACGAACGCCATTTATTTCCTGATACGTCTCATGTCCTTTTCCAGCAATTAAAATAATATCATTTGGCTGAGCCAATTGGCAAGCCGTCTTTATAGCCTGCTTTCTATCCGTTATAGTCAATGTTTTTTTATAATTTTGAGGCGCAACACCGTGCTCCATTTCAGTAATAATAACTTCTGGGTTTTCATTTCTTGGATTATCCGAAGTAAAAATTGCTTTGTCACTCAAATCAGATGCAATTCCAGCCATAATTGGGCGCTTGGCTTTGTCTCTATTCCCACCACATCCTACAACAGTTATCAATTGCTCATTTTTGGTTCGAATGTCATTGATTGTTTTTAGCACATTTTCTAATGCATCAGGCGTATGCGCATAATCCACAATCGCTGTAATATTAGAATTTGAAACAATAAATTGAAAACGTCCCGAAACACTTTCTAAATCTGATAATAATCGTAATACTTCCAGACTTTCCATTCCTAATTGAACTGCAGTTCCGTAAATAGCCAGCAGATTATAAGCATTGAATGTTCCTATCAGTTTTACCCAAACTTCATTTCCATTTATTTTTAGCAACAAACCTGACAACTGATTTTCCAAGATTTGTGCTTTATAATCTGCATAGGATTTTAAAGCATAAGTCAATTTTTTTGCTACCGTATTCTGCAACATCACTTGCCCATTTTTATCATCAATATTTACTAATGCAAAAGCTGCTTTAGGTAAATAATCGAAAAATGATTTTTTTACATCTCTGTATTCTGCAAATGTTGGATGATAATCCAAATGGTCGTGAGACAAATTGGTGAAAATACCGCCAACAAAATGTAGTGCTTCTGTTCTTTTTTGATGAATTCCATGCGAACTCACTTCCATAAAACAATAATCAACTCCATTCTGCACCATTTCTTTCAGATAATGATTAATTGTAATCGAATCCGGAGTGGTATGTGTCGCTTTAAATTCTTTCTCATCAACTAAAATTTTCACTGTAGAAAGTAATCCAACTTTAAAACCTGCTTTTTTAAACAATTGGTATAACAAAGAAGCAATGGTCGTTTTACCATTTGTTCCTGTAATACCAACTAATTTCAGTTTTTCAGAAGGATCACCAAAATAATTTGCAGCCATAAATGCTAAGGCTGAATTAGTGTCTTTTACCTGAACATAGGTAATTCCTTCAGCAATATTTTCTGGAAATGTATCGCATATTACTGCCACAGCCCCTTGCTCAATTGCTTTTTCTATATAATCATGACCATCTGAAATAGAACCACGAATAGCTATAAAAACATCATTTTTTTCGATTTTTCTTGAGTCGAAATCCATTTTGTTTACAACAACATCCGTCGAACCTTTTACGGCTTGAATAGCTACTTTGTATAATATGTCTTTTAATATACTCATGATAATTCCAATAGTATAGTTGTGTTTTTCACAATATTTTGACCTGCTTGAAGTGATTGTTTTTTTACCTTTCCTATTCCGGTAACTTTCACTTTTAAACCTAAGTTTTCTAATAAAGCTAATGCATCCATCCCCGACATTCCTTTTACATTAGGGATTAATGGGGACTTCATTTGCGACTTTACAAAATAAGAATCATAATTATTTTCTTGTTTTGGAATCTTCCTGTCTAAATTTTTAATTTTATTAGTTGAAGGAGCATCTGTAAAAATCTTTTGGGCAATCCTTTTAAAAACTGGACCTGCCACGTCTGCACCATAGTAATTATTATTTATCGTACTCGGCTTGTGAACGACAACTATGCAAGAATATTTTGGGTGGTCCGCTGGAAAATAGCCAACAAACGAAGAGGCATAATATTTTCCTAATCCTCCATCTTTTGCATAATTCACCGCAGCCGTTCCCGTTTTTCCTGCCATAGAAAAATCTTTAGAATACAATTTTGATGCTGTACCTTTTTTAACAACATTCAACAAAACTGCTTTTAGTTTCAAAATAGTTTCTTGTGAACATACTTTTGGATTTAAAACTACTTTATCAATTTTTTTGATTGTTTTATTCCATTCTTTTATTTCCGAAACGAATTGGGGTTTTACCATTTCGCCATTATTAGCAACTGCATTATAAAAAGTAAGTGTTTGCATAGGTGTTACTGACACACCGTATCCAAAAGCCATCCAAGGAAGCGAAATATTAGACCAGTTTTTATCCTTTGGTTGAGGAATAACCGGCATTCCTTCTCCTTTTAAATCCAATCCTAATTTTCTATTCAAACCATACGAATCGACATGATTCACAAATTTTGAAGGATTGTTTTTGTAGTTATTATAAACGGCTTGCACCATAACTGTATTAGAAGAAACTTCAAATCCACGTGCTAACGATATTTTTCCATAACCACCTTTATGAGAATCTCGCACCGCTTTTCCTGAATATCTAATTTCACCGCCATTACTATCAAAAACAGTGCTTGTATCCGCGACCTTATCTTCAAGAATAGCCATTAAATCAACTAATTTAAATGTAGAACCTGGTTCATGCGACTCAGCAACTGCATAATTGGTAGTTTCATAATAGGTTCCATCTTTGCCTCTTCCTAAATTCGAAATCGCCTTAACTTGTCCCGTACTAGTTTCCATAACGACAACACAGCCATGATCTGCCTGATAATCTTCTAATTGTTTCAATAAAGCGTGGTGCGCAATATCCTGTATAAAAACATCAATTGTAGATATCACATCGTAACCATCCTGCGGATCTACTTCATTAATGTCCCGCAACGGTTTCCATTGTCCTTTTGCAATTTTTTGTTTTAAAATTTTACCATCTTTACCATTAAGATATTTACGATAAGCCCATTCAATACCTTTACCATCTGAAGTTCCGTTTGAATTTGTTCTTTCATAACCAATGGTTCGCTCTGCAATTTTTCCGATTGGATGTTTCCTAACCGTTTCTTGTTCAATAATAATTCCTCCTTTATTACTTCCCAAATTGAACAATGGAAACCCTTTAATTTTAAAATATTCTGTGTAACTTAAATTTCGGGCAATCAAATAATATCTGTTTTTGTTTGCTCTTGCTTTTCTTAATTCATTCTGAAAATAGCTTGACGGTTTTCCTAAAACTGCTGCTAATGAATCCGATAATGGTTTAACATTTTTTTCGAACGCTTCTGCTTTTGGAGTAACAGCATCAAAACGTATTTCATAATTAGGAATAGAAGTTGCCAAAAGACTTCCGTCAGCAGAATAAACATTTCCTTTGTTAGCGGGAATCACAAAATTTCTAACCGTTCTTTCTTTGGCTAATTTTCTATAATAATCCCCTTCTACCCATTGAATATTTGTCAACTTTACAGCAATCGCAATTGCCATCAAAAAGATAGCGAATGCAACCAGATAAATTCTGTACGATATGTGTTTATCTTCTACTGCCATATTTTTTTAAAGAAACTTTTTTCTTCTTCTTTTTTAACTTCTATTTTAACTGGCGGAACTGTGGACGGAAAAATATTTTTTTCTACCATTTTTTCAGAAACAGTCGATTCCATTTTCAATTTCATTAATTCCGATCGTTTGTCTACAAATTCTGAACGCAATTCTTTTACCTGATTTGTCAACTCAGTAATCTTAAAAACTTTTTGTTCAAATCGCTGCGTATTAGCAATCATAATTATAGCTAAAACAATTACAAAAACGATGAAACGCCAGTTTTTAACAGCATCATCATCGATCAGAAACCTCGCTTTTAAAAGATTGTAAACTCCGTTTTTCATGTGTCTTCTCCCCGGCCCTCTCCAAAGGAAAGGGAGCCGAGATATTAAAAGTTAAAGTATTTGTTTTTCCACTTTGACTCCTCCCTTTTGGGAAGGCTGGGTGGGATTATATCTTTTCAGCTATTCTCAATTTGGCACTTCTTGCTCTGTTATTTTCTTTTATTTCAGCAGCATCTGGCACAATTAATTTTCCAACAGTTTTGAATGGAACTGAAAAATTACCAAAAAAATCACGTTCAGGCTCGCCTTCAAACATGCCGTTTTTCACAAATCGCTTCACTAATCTATCTTCTAAAGAATGATAAGAAATTACGCTTAATCTACCGCCTGGATTTAATATTTCTAAGGATTGTTCTAAAAATTCTTTCAAAACATCCATCTCTTGATTTACTTCAATACGAATCGCCTGATAGATTTGAGCCAATATTTTATTTCTAACTCTTTCCGGTAAATATTTCATTAAAACCTCTTTCAATTCATCTGTGGTTTTGATTGGACGCTCCTCTCTAGCTTCTACAATTGTTCTTGCTAAAGCTGGTGCATTTTTCAATTCTCCGTAATCAAGGAATACTCTTTTCAGATTCACCTCATCATATTCATTAACTACCCGATAAGCATTTAAATCATTTTTCTGACTCATTCTCATATCCAACTCCGCATCAAAACGAGTGGAAAAACCTCTTTCTGGCACATCAAACTGATGTGATGAAACACCCAAATCACCTAAAATTCCATCAACACTCTTCACTCCGTAAAAACGTAAAAACCGTTTAATAAACCTGAAGTTCTCATTAATAAGTGTAAATCTTTCGTCAGGCAAAGCATTAGCCAATGCATCTTCGTCTTGATCAAAAGCAAATAATTTTCCGTTTGGACCAAGTCTTTTTAAAATCTCTTTTGAATGACCACCTCCACCAAAAGTTACATCGACATAAATGCCGTCAGGCTTGATATTTAAACCATCTACTGATGCTTGAAGCAAAACCGGATTATGATATTCCATAGTCGTTGTCATTTATATTTCCCATTACTTCTTCTGCTAAATCAGCAAAATCTATTTCTTCATCACCTATAGATTTCTCATATAAGTCTTTATCCCAAATTTCTACAATATTGATAGCTGAAGAAAACACTACCTCTTTCGTTATACTTGCATAAAGAACTAAATCCTTCGGCACCAATAATCGTCCTAAAGCATCAATCTCCACTACTTTTACCCCAGCAGTAAACCTGCGGATAAAGTCATTATTTTTCTTGACAAATCGATTCAGCTTACTGATTTTTTCCGTCATCAACAACCATTCTTGCATAGGGTACAACTCCAGACAGGACTGAAAAACGGAACGCTTCAAAACGAACCCGTTTTGAAGAGAAGCGGCCAATTGCTTTTTCAAAGGTGCTGGCAACAGCAACCTTCCTTTAGCATCGACTTTACATTCATATGTTCCAACAATTGTATCCAAGAAAATGTATTAAATGGTGTAAAGCAAAAATATAAAAAATATTACCACATTTTACCACTATATACCACTTTGTTAATAAGTTTAACCACTTTCGAATAAAAACCCTTAATTTTTGGACAATCAGCAGGTTATGTCGATTTTATTTTATTTGTAAGAAAGATAACATCATTAAAAAAGAAGATTAAAAGACACCTTACAATTTCAATTTTACTTTTTTGAAAAAAGAGCAAATAATTAACATTTTAGACCTTAAACAAGTAAAATTTATCATAATTCGCCTAAAGAATTAAATAATTAAAATTGTCGTAAAAATTTATTTTTATTTTTTAAATCCTATATTTGTCAAAATTGATAATCCGGATTCTAAAAACATGGAAAAATACTATAAAAAAGAAGGTAGATACAGCTATTATGAAGCTGGAGAAGGAATCCCTATTGTCATCCTTCACGGCTTGATGGGAGGATTAAGTAATTTTGATGCTGTTGCCAGTTATTTTTCTAATAAAGGATACAAAATAATAATACCCGATCTACCAATATACACTCAAAGCATTCTAAAAACTAATGTAAAGAGTTTTGCAAAATACGTTAAAGATTTTATCACTTTTAAAGGCCTAGAACGAGTAATTCTTTTAGGAAATTCACTAGGAGGACATATTGCTTTATACCATACAAAAATGTATCCAGAAAAAGTGGCTGGACTTGTAATAACCGGTAGCTCTGGACTTTACGAAAGCGCGATGGGAGATAGTTATCCAAAAAGAGGGGACTATGAATACATTAAGAAAAAAGCAGAAGATGTTTTTTATGATCCAAAAGTAGCTACTAAAGAACTTATTGATGAAGTGTATGCCTCAGTAAATGATAGAATAAAATTAATAAAAACATTGACGATTGCCAAAAGTGCTATTCGTCATAATATGGCAAAGGATTTACCAAAAATGCATGTACAAACTTGTATCATTTGGGGCAAAAACGATAAGGTAACTCCTCCTGATGTTGCAGTAGAATTTAATAAATTATTGCCTAATTCAACCTTATATTGGATTGACCATTGCGGCCATGCTGCCATGATGGAACAACCGGAAGAATTTAATCGTTTGCTGGAAGAATGGTTATCAGTAACCCATTTACAAGTACACGCTTAAAAAAAAGAATAATTAGATACGCAAATCATGAAAATTAATACCGCCGAATTTATTATCAGCAATTCTGATGTAGCCAAATGTCCCAAAGATTTTTTGCCAGAATATGCTTTTATAGGCCGATCAAATGTAGGTAAATCTTCATTGATCAATATGTTAACTAATCAAAAGAAATTAGCAAAAACCTCTGGAAGACCAGGGAAAACACAATTGATAAATCATTTTTTGATTAATAACAATTGGTTTCTTGTTGATTTACCAGGTTATGGCTATGCCAAGGTTTCTAAAAAGACAAAATCTATTTTTCAGGAATTCATCACTGATTATTTTGAAACAAGAGAACAATTAGTTTGTGCTTTTGTTCTAATTGATATTCGTCACGAGGCCCAAACCATAGATATTGAGTTCATGTCATATATGGGAGAAAGCGAAATTCCTTTTTGCATCGTTTTTACCAAAGCAGATAAAATCAGTAAAGTAAAAATTGACTCTCACGTTGCGGCTTACAAAAAGAAAATGTTTGCTAATAACTGGGCCGAAATGCCTCACTATTTTGTTACTTCAGCAACTGAATCTACTGGAAAAGAAGAATTATTAAGCTATATTGACGAAGTAAATCAAGAAGTTTTCAAAAACAACAATCAGTTTTAGAAACTTTCTTCTTTACATTTTAAAACAAACAAAATCCCAAAACTTAAATAGTAGTTTTGGGATTTTGTTTGTTTTATAAATTATCTGATTTATTTCGTTAGCTCTAATTTTTCTGCAAAATAATCGCAAAAATCTTTCATTGTATCGGCCATTTTTTCATCATCGGTGGCACGTTTAAAAGTCTCAGACATAGCTACTAAAGTCTGGTGAAAGAAAATTTTCATTTCGTCTACCGGCATATCTTTAGTCCATAAATCGATACGCATACTTTCTTTGGCCTTACTGTCCCAAATAGACAACATGATCGCTTTTGCTTCCTGAGCCTCAACTCCACCGTCTTTAGCAGACCACATTAATTTTTCCGGAACTCGATTATCGTCTAATTCGATTAGAAATTTAATTTCTGATGTATTTTTATCTAACATTACTTTTTAGGTTTATATTTTGATTTTCCGAATATTTCTTTTGCATCTGTTTTTAATAAATCTGCGATAGACACATCATTATTTTTCATGTATGAACGCACAATTTGCCAACCAATCCAAGCACCAACACGCCCCGGTGACTCATTATCAATTTCTAAATAAAACTTAGAAAATGGAGCTGCATTGATAAAACGAGGCAGTAGTTTTTGATCATCACTGTAAAGCATTTCTTTTTCTACGAAATAACGCCACATATAACTTTCATTTTCCTGACACCATTTGATTTGTTCCGCAGTATAACCCATTTTATCTGCATCACTATAATTAGGCAAAAGTAAGTCTTTTAAATATAATTGTTTTCCAAAATAGACCATTTGATTCAGTAAATTTTTATCTGAAACGGGAGCAATCTTTCGAATAGAAAAACTCGAAACGATATCCGGCATTATTTGTTTTTGCTCTAGGTTTTGTTTTATATAATTTGGAAATTGATAGAATTTATGTTCCTTTCCTAAATACAATTCAAGAGAAATAATGACCAAACTATCCGCAAAAATAGCTTTATTATTATAATCCATTTCAGAGATTATTGTAATAACTTTTGGCGTTTTAGTTTTCGGAAAATAATATTTAATATGTTTAAAAAGTAAATTTAAATCCTCCTCTACAGGTTTAAAATTGGCATATTTTTTTTGCACTTCCCCATATAATTCGCGCCATAATGGATTTTGCATTTTATCAGTCCATGTACTATTGTCATTTCCATTAGGAAAGAAATAAGGGAACTTTTTTTTAATTTTTCCTAAATCTTGAGCCGGAGTTTCAAAAAATATTTTGTCAAAACGCACTACTTCAACATCTACAGGAATTTTATCAACTGCATTTTCTATAGTATGCTTTTTATTACATGATAAAAAAAAGAAACAAAAGACTATCAAAAACAGGTGTATTTTCATATTTATTAATTAAGTTTGTAGCCAAAATAATAGGGAATCGTTAACTTCGAATTATATGCAAATATACATTCCTACTTTTTAATACCTAAACTATTATGATTAAAAATACCACCATGCAAATTGAAAAAACAAATACATATATTGTAGATTGGTTAAAGACCTATGCAGCAAACGCAAACGTTAATGGGTTTGTTATTGGAATTTCTGGTGGCGTTGATTCAGCAGTAACCTCAACCCTTTGCGCACAAACCGGTTTGCAAGTTTTATGTGTCGAAATGCCTATATACCAAGCCGATAGCCATGTAAGCCGCGGACGGGAACATATAAAACAATTAAAAAATAGATTCTTAAACGTAACCAGCATTGAAGCTGATTTAACTTCTGTTTTCGAATCTTTCAAGAAAATTGTTCCAGTTGATGTAGAAACGAATAAACTTCATTTATCCCTGGCTAATACTCGTGCCCGTTTACGAATGACCACCTTATATTATTTCGCTGGTATTTATGGATTATTAGTTGCCGGAACTGGAAATAAAGTAGAAGATTTTGGCGTTGGATTTTTTACCAAATATGGCGACGGTGGCGTCGACCTAAGTCCAATTGCTAATTTAATGAAATCAGAAGTCTATCTTTTAGGGCGTTATTTAAAAATACCAAATTCAATCCTAGAAGCTTCTCCAACTGATGGATTATTTGGAGACGAAAGAACCGATGAAGAACAATTAGGAGCTAGTTACGATGAATTAGAATGGGCAATGATTCAAGATGAATCAGGAAAAGCTCCCAACGATTTTTCAGGAAGAGAACAAACTGTTTTCGAAATTTACAAGCGATTAAATACTATCAATCAACATAAAATGAAAGCAATACCAGTTTGCTTAGTCTAAATAAACTAAATAATTTACATTTAATGCTGATTTTCAGTTATTTACAGAAATTATTTATTAAATTTACTATCCAAAAAATAAACAACACTAAAAATTAAAACTATGATAAAAGTATGCTTAGCCGACAATTATCCCGTAGTGCATTTTGGAGTAAAATCTTACTTTAAGGATCATGCAGAAATATCAATCGTTGCCAATGTTGGGAATTTTTTGATGGTTCGGGATATACTACTTACCAAGGACATTGATGTATTAATATTAGACCTCGAATTGGAAGGTCTTTCTAGTATTTTTGAAGTTAAAAATCTTTTGAAAAACTTCCCAAAAACTAAAATTATTATTTTCAGTGGTCTTTCAGAACAAATTTATGCGCCTAATGCTATAAAAGCTGGTGTTTCTGGGTTTATTCACAAAAAAGAGAAACTAGAGACCTTAGGTATTTCGATTATTAAAGTCCATCAAGGAAAAATAATCATGAATGAAACAGTTAAGAAAAATTTGGCATTAATTGCAAAACAAAGTAAAAGCGAACGA
The DNA here is from genome assembly GCF_900108015.1 of Flavobacterium urumqiense. GTDB lineage: Bacteria > Bacteroidota > Bacteroidia > Flavobacteriales > Flavobacteriaceae > Flavobacterium > Flavobacterium urumqiense. The sequence goes on from NZ_FNVP01000002.1 coordinate 59,407, forward strand.
TTATATCGCAAGCTTTCCAATCGTGAAGTGGAAGTTTTACGCTATTTGAGTGATGGAAAAAAGAATCATGAGATTGCTGAAATTCTGAATCTTAACGAAAAAACAATTAGTACCTATAAATTACGTCTTTTAACAAAATTGAATGTCACTAATTTAGTCGATTTGGTTAACAAAGCAAAAACATTAGAAATAGTTTAGTCTTATACTATCTAGACATTACTTCTTCCTAATTTTTTGAAAACGAATGAATTAATGTGTTGTAAAACATAGTCAAACAGAGAGGCTCTGTATTATCTGAATCAGGTTCAGATGATATAGAGCTTTTTAATATATTAATTTGGAGGAAAAAATCATATTCCTCTAATGATAACGCACCACAACTCTTCCTAATTTTTTTGAAAATTTCCCTCTTAATTCAATATAATTCATCACTAAAGAAAGTGATTCCATATTATTCGAATCTGGATCATTAGAGACAGAATTTTTTAGCCCTTCTATAATTTCACTGAGTAAAAACCATCTTAAAGTAAGTAATGTATCAGAAACATCCTGATTTAGCATTTCTTCTTTAGTTTTAGGAAAAATATTTTGACCTACCCAATTATGCAATATATTTTTCTCATCCTCCATTATTATGTTAGTCACTTCAACCGGGATACCGGACTGAAAATGATTTATATATTTCTCAAGTCCAGAATCCTCATTCTGCAAATAATAATCTATCAAATTTTTATAAATCTCCCTAAATATAGGACTGGCAAATTCCACTTCATCATCTTGCAAACTCAAATATATTTTCTGAAAAACTTTCAATTCTCTAATCTCAGTAACATCTACTATTTCTCCTTCATCATTTGACTTTAATAAAACTTCTTCAAAATATTCAGTTTTATTACCGTAAAGTAAAAGGATTTCAATTATTTTACGTTCAAATCCATATAAAGAATCGACTTTATCGGTCTCAACTGCGTCTTCATTTTTAACATAGTCAAAAGCATTCTGCAACTCTTTTTGTTTTTGTTTTTTTCCAACCTCAGCAACATCTTTTTGAACTAATTGCGCTAAAGTACTAACCAAAACCTGTTCCGAAATATCCATGATACGAGAACATTCCTGAATGTAAATCTCTCTTTGTATTCTATCCGGAATTTTCGAAATACTCACCACCATATCTCTAATTAAATCAGCTTTTTTAACAGGATCATTCTTCGCTTCATTCATCAAAAGCGATGCTTTGAACTGAATAAAATCCTTAGCGTTATTTTCGAGATATAAAACTAAATCATCATAGGATGTTTTTTTGGCAAAACTGTCTGGGTCTTCCCCATCAGGAAAAGTACACACTCTTACATTCATTCCTTCCTCAAGAATCAAATCGATTCCACGGATAGAAGCACGTAACCCTGCAGCATCACCATCAAAAAGCACCGTAATGTTCTTTGTTAATCTATTTATTAAACGAATTTGGTCTGGTGTCAAGGCAGTTCCAGAAGAACTAACAACATTCTCAATTCCAGATTGATTGAATTGAATTACATCTGTATAGCCTTCGACTAAATAACAATTATTCAACTTAGCAATGGATTGTTTGGCTTGAAAAATACCGTACAACACTTTGCTTTTATGGTAAATTTCACTTTCGGGTGAATTCAGGTATTTTGCCGCTTTTTTATCATTAGTAAGAATACGACCTCCAAAACCAAGAACTCTTCCTGACATACTTTCTATTGGGAACATTACACGCCCTTTGAACCTATCGAACGGCCTGTCATCTCGTGGTATTGTGAGTCCTGTACTTTCCAGAAACTCTAATTTATATCCTTTCCCTAAGGCTTCTTTGGTAAAAGCATCCCAACTTTCAGGCGAATATCCTAAACTAAACTTCTTAATAGTGTCATTCGTAAATCCTCTTTCTTTAAAATAAGAATACCCAATTGCTTTGCCTTCTTTAGAATTTAAAAGGGTGTTATTAAAATAGGTTTTTGCATATTCAGAAACCAAATACATACTTTCCCGAACATCTGTAATGGCTTTTTCTTCATCTGTTTGCTCCGTTTCTTCAATTTCAATATTGTATTTTTTAGCTAAATACCGAATGGCTTCGGGGTACGTAAAATGAGAATGCTCCATTAAGAAAGCTACGGAATTCCCTCCTTTTCCAGAGCTAAAATCTTTCCAAATTCCTTTAGCCGGCGAAACCATAAACGAAGGAGAACGCTCTTCAGAAAAAGGGCTCAAGCCCTTCCAGTTACTTCCTGCACGCTTCAAATTTACAAAATCGCCAATAACCTCCTCAACTCGAGCAGTTTCGAAAACAGTATCAATGGTGGCTTTTGAAATCAAATTGAATAAAATATTTAATGGTTAAAAAGTAGACAAAAATACGCAAATCAAAGTTCATAAGTAATGTCTAAAACAAAAAAAGTGCTTCTTTCAAAGTGCTTTACAAAGTATAAAACTAACTAAAACAATTTCTAATTGAAATCAAAACGCAGTCCTAAAGAAACGCTGTTTTGTTTCACCAAATTATCTTTAAACAAAGGATTCAAATCATATTTCAAGTACAAACTAGTCGATTTATAACCGATGTAAGTGCTCAAACCATATATAAAACTATCAACATTAAAATCTCCTTTAGTTATTTCTCTTGACTTAAACCCATCAGTATCGTAATTAATATGTTGCTTTGATTTTAGATTTGTTCCAATATACCCTCCCAAACCAAGACGAAAACTATCGTGTGTTTTAAAATAAGTCTTCCCATCTCTCACTTTACACTTTGTAAAGTCAAATTCTAAATGCATTGGAAATACTAAATTTACATTCTTGAAACGGGAATCATCATGACGAATTGGATTTACCTCAAGATTTGTCTGATTTCCATCTACTACAAAATACCTGTTATCTGAAGCTCGCAAATTATTGTACATTACGGAAAGTCCATATTTTGCATGCAATAAATTATTCTTATTCAAAATTCTTGTATTGTAAGTCAATCCCCATTCATAAAAATGAGAACCCAAATACCTAAAATCTGATTTTTCGACACTTTTATTAGTCACCAAATTATTCAATCCTGCTGCAAAAACCACCTGACTTGTTGTTCGTTTTGATTGTCGATCTTCTTTATCTAACTGTCCGTTATAAATTTTCATGGATGTAATATTGATTTCTCTTTTATTCTTTCCAATAGAATCCGTACTACCTCCTATAATGATACTTGTACCGCCGCTTTTATATATATTTTCATCTTCAAACTTTCCATCCACTTTATCTTGAATCAATTGATTTAATTTATCTTCTTCAATAGCGACTTTTGTTTCAATATTAGCGGCGCGTTCTTCCGCTTTTTTCAATTTGAGTTCTTCCGCTTTTTCTTTAGAAATTATTCCTTTTGCAACTTCTTTATCTAATGCATCTATTTCCGTTTTTAAAGCATTTTTCTGAGTATCTGTTATTGTTTTAATTTGATTGGCAATTGTTTTTGCTCTTTTTTCGAATGAAATTCCTTCGTGTTCCCTACCTTTTACCAAACCCGTTTCAGGAACGGTATTATCAACAACTTCAAGTGTAACTTCTTTAAACCAAATTTGACCTGTTCCATTTAATAAAACGCCATACGATATCGATGTTGCTTCCGCTGGCACAAATAAAACTACTTCATATTTTGTCCAATCAGTTGTCCCTCTGATGGCTCTTCTTTGCATGTTATCAAAAGAGAGAACAGCAGAATCATAATAATCTACGCGCATCCAAAGTCCAGCCCACGATCTTACTTTATTACTTTTTACATAACCCGTCATTTTAATTGTTTTCCCTAAATACAAATCAGATTTGATGGATTTCATAATATTCCCAAAACCAATAATTTGGCTTTTAACTGATTTAATTGTTAAAATGTTTTGATTGTTAAATTCAGGGCTTTTATCAGGACCTATTTCATAACTTTCTATTTTCGGTTGTCTGTAACTCCATTCTACCGGATATTTTTCTGAATTTACTTTTTGAGCACTTAATTTAGTTGCCATCGCAACCAGCATTATTATTGTAACTAAAATGATTTTCTGCATGATTTTCGTTTTTTGATTGATGATTGATTTTTAATTATTCTTCGTAATTTCTATTGACTAAAACTGTTTTTATAGCATTAAAATTTTTGTTGAATTTGTCCAATGCTGCTTCTTTAAAAGATTGATTTAATTCTGTTTCAGCATTTGATAATAAACTGTTTGGATTTATTGAAATAGCTTTTCTAGTTTTTTCAATTGATCTGTCAGTAGCTTTTGGTTCAAATTTAGTATTGCTAACTTCCGCCAATAATTTTTCTGCTGAAACGTATCTATTATTACTTTTTGCCGAATAATTCTTGTTTTCAAAAGAACTAACTATGGCATTATTCTCTTTTGCAGGATTGATGATTGAAACCTCCTCCTCTTTAATATTAAGTAGCTTTGGTTGCTTTTTTAGAATAGTAATATCCGCAACAACTTCATGTTCCTTAAATGTTGGTTTTTGAATTTGGTCTGGCAAAACAGCTTCATTGATTATTTCTGGCTCATTTAAATTATTGACCTTTGTTTTTTGTTCCAAAACTACCGGAGTATCCTTATTTATTTTTACAGTTTCAGAATTATTAAAAAAAACTGTTCCTATCAATAAAAATCCAACAAAACTAGCCGCTGCAAGCAACCACGGAAATTTAGCTTTTGGTTTTTCAGCGACCGTAAGCATTGCATCCAGTTTGCTCCAAGCCATTTCTGATGGTTTGATTTCCCTAGAATTCAATTGCTCTTTAAACTGTGTTTCTAATTTATTCGGTTCCATTATTGTAATTTTTTAACGTATTAATCTGTCCCTGCAGCATTTTTCTGGCATGTGACAATTGCGATTTTGATGTTCCTTCATTAATCCCCAACATAGTGGCAATTTCGTGATGTTTGAATCCTTCAATAGCATATAAATTGAAAACCATTTTATAGCCATCCGGCAAACTATCAATCAAAAATTGAATATCGTCTATTGAAAATTGGCTTTCGATATTATTGAAACTTTCTTCAAAATAGGTTTCTTCTTCACTATATTTCAGTTTTTTTTCGACTCGGATAAAAGAAATACATTCATTTATCATGATTCTCCTAATCCAACCTTCGAAACTTCCTTTGTGCTGAAAATTTTTCAAATTCGTAAACACTTTCATAAAAGCAGTAATCATGATATCTTCGGCCTGATGAATGTCTTTTATGTACTGGCGGCAAACGCTTAACATTTTTGGAGAAAATTGGGTATAAATCTGCTGTTGCGCCAGCCGATTGTTTTCGACAGCTAACTGGATTAATTCATTTTCCTCGTGATGTAAGTTGATTACTTTCATAAATAATTTCAATGGCAAAAATCAATTTCAATTTCAATTTCAATATTTCTCATTACTATTGCAATTGATGCTTGATATTGAACCTCATCTCTATTAACATAGACGATTGACAATGCCAAAAGGTTGCATCTTATGGAGAAAATTTTTTGATTTTACAACTTGAAAATCAAAAAACTCAGTAAAATCAATAGGAAACGAGAGAAAATATTTTAAAAAAGAATTATTTTTTTCTTTCAATGACGTAATTGACCATCAAAATTAATGCATCTTTAAACTCCGAATTTGGATAATTCTCCAGCAATAAAAGTGCTTCTTGCTGAAATTCAACCATTTTTTGTTCCGCATAAAGCAAACCGTTATTGCTTTTTACAAAAGCAATAACTTCTTTCACGCGTTTTTTATCCTTATTATGGTTTTTAATGGAATTAATCAACCAGCTTTTTTCTTTGGAAGTACACGTATTCAAAACATGAATAAGAGGCAATGTCATTTTTTGTTCTTTGATGTCAATCCCTGTTGGTTTCCCAATAGCTTCATCCGTGTAATCGAATAAATCATCTTTTATTTGGAAAGCCATCCCAATGAGTTCTCCAAATTTGCGCATGTTTTCTACCTGAATTTCATCCTCAATAACGGATCTTGCCCCTAGAGCACAACAGGCAGCGATAAGTGTGGCTGTCTTTTGTCGAATAATTTCGTAATAAATATCTTCTGTAATATCAAGTCGTCTGGCTTTTTCTATTTGAAGTAACTCGCCTTCACTCATTTCGCGAACAGCGACAGAAATAATTCGAAGCAAATCGAAATCGCCATTATCAATAGAAAGCAGTAAGCCTTTTGATAACAAATAATCTCCAACAAGTACTGCAATTTTATTTTTCCAAAGTGCATTGATCGAGAAAAAACCTCTTCTGCGATTGCTGTCATCCACTACATCATCATGAACCAAGGTTGCTGTATGAATTAATTCTATGACACAAGCACCTCGATAGGTTCGCTCGTTTACCATCCCTGCCGAAACCATTTTAGCAGTCAGAAAAACGAACATAGGACGCATTTGCTTCCCTTTCCTATTAACGATATAATAAGTGATTCTGTTGAGTAAAGCCACTTGTGAAGTCATCGATTCGTAGAACTTTTTTTCAAAAAGTTCCATTTCGTTGAAAATGGGCTGTTTTATTTGTGAAGTAATATTCATTCGAGATCAAATATACTGTTTTCCAAATAAAAAAACAGCAACTATTTCACAGCATTTGCTTTTAAAAATTTTATTTACAAATTACTTGAACTGACGCAAATTCTATTAATTATTTAAGTTGAATTCCTCGAAATTGTATTGCTGAAAAAAAAATACGTAATTCAAATCAATAATTATTCGTGTGAATTTGCATAATTCGTGGATACCATTTTATGCTTCTTTATTGGCCAGTTGCCCACAGGCAGCATCAATATCTTTTCCGCGGCTTCTTCGCACTTTGACCACAATTCCGCTTGCTTCCAGTGCTTTTATGTACGCATTAATTGATTCTTCGGAAGCTTGCTGAAATTCTCCATCGTCAATTGGGTTGTATTCAATAAGATTTACTTTACAAGGAACGTATTTACAAAATTTCACTAATGCATCAATAGACTCTTTGTTGTCATTTATGTCTTTCCAAACTACATATTCGTAGGAGATTTTGCTTTTGGTTTTTCTGTACCAATATTCTAATGATTCGCGTAAATCTGCCAAAGGAAAATTTTCACTGAAAGGCATGATTCGAGAACGAATTTCATCTATTGCAGAATGCAGCGAAACGGCGAGTTTGAATTTTACGTCATCATCTGCCAGTTTCTTAATCATTTTTGGCACTCCCGAAGTCGAAACCATGATACGTTTTGGCGACATTCCCAAACCTTCCGGAGAAATAATCATTTCAATCGCTTTCAAAACATTATTGTAATTCATGAGCGGTTCTCCCATTCCCATAAAAACAATATTTGACAGCGGATGATTATAATACAAACGACTTTCTTTATCTATAGCAACAACCTGATCGTAAATTTCAGCTGGCTCCAGATTTCGCATTCTTTTTAAGCGCGCTGTTGCGCAAAAGTTACAATCTAAACTACAACCCACTTGACTGGAAACGCAAGCAGTTGTTCTTGTGTTTGTCGGGATTAAAACCGATTCTACCACCAACCCATCGTGCAAACGTACCGCATTTTTGACGGTCCCGTCTTCACTACGCTGCATGGTATCTACTTTGATATGATTAATTACAAAGTTAGCTTCAAGCATAGTACGCGTTTCCTTAGAAACATTGGTCATATCATCAAAACTGTGAGCACCTTTACTCCACAACCATTCATAAACTTGATTCCCTCGGAAAGATTTGTCCCCATTGGCTACAAAAAATTCACGTAATTGTTCTTTTGATAAGGCTCGTATGTCTTTTTTCTCAATTTGCATGGCGCAAAGTTAGTAAGTATTTTGAGGTTTTGGTTATTTGTGAATTTGGTTATTTGTAATTTTGTGAAAAATTTAAAAAAATGCATTTCATTTCCCAAGAATTAGAAGACTATATCGAACAACATTCTGAAAAAGAACCTGCATTATTAGCAGCGCTCAATAAAGAAACCTATCAGAAGATTTTGTTGCCTCGCATGTTAAGCGGACATTTTCAGGGACGTGTTTTAAGTATGTTGTCTAAACTGATTCGTCCTGTAAATATTCTTGAAATAGGCACTTACACTGGCTATTCGGCATTGTGCTTATGTGAAGGTATGCAGGAAGGCGGGCAACTTCATACGATTGACATCAAAGAAGAATTGGTTGATTTTCAGCGAAAACATTTTGATAAATCGCCTTGGGGAAAACAAATTATGCAACATCTTGGGCAAGCAGTTGCTATCATACCAACGCTTGACTTAAAATTTGATTTGGTTTTTATCGATGCCGACAAAGAAAATTACCTCAACTATTTTGAATTGATTCTTTCAAAAATGAATAAAGGCGGGATTATTTTATCCGACAATGTGTTGTGGAGCGGTAAAGTTTTAGAACCGCTGCAACCTAATGATTTAAGTACCAAAATTATAATGGAATATAATGAGTTATTAAAAAACGACCCTCGAGTAGAAACCGTTTTATTGCCTATTCGCGATGGATTGACGGTGAGTCGGGTGATTTAGATTTCTGTTGGCATTAAAAAGACATTTTGGAAACGAATGCCCTAGCCCTGATGGAAGCGGCATCCTTTTCTAGTCCTGAATTTGTTTCAGGATCCTGAAACAAGTTCAGGACTAGAAAAGATATAGCAAACAGCAGGAAAAAGCTCCTAAAAAAAATATTATTTGGGCGCAGTAAAATATTTTTGCTGAACTAGCCCGTAGATAATGAACATCATAAAGCCGAAAATAAATCCGAAAAAATAACCTGTAAGAATATCTATTGGGTAATGCAACCCCAAGTATATCCTACTATAAGCGAATATTAAAGGCCAGAAGAAAAGAAAACCGAAGTATTTAATTTTACTCTTAAAATTAAAATATAAAAAGGTGGCTACAGCCATTGTATTTGCAGCATGACCCGAGAAAAAGCTAAACGAATAACTCTTTTTTACTACTCGAATAAAAGTATTGATTGAAGGATCATTACAAGGACGCAATCGATGAAAGCCATTTTTAAATAAATTGGTTGTTTGATCTGTAATAGTTATCAAAGCGGCTACAAACAAAAGTAAAATCAAGGTTTGCTTTGCACCTAATTTTTTAAAAATCAAATAAGCCAATAGTAAAAAAAACGGCAACCAATTAAGTTGTTTGGTAATCATTAACCAAAGCGGGTCATATGTTTCTGAACCTAAACCATTCAAATAAATAAATAATTGGGTATCAAGGGAAAGTAATTTTTCCAACATTACATTTGGCGCTTAATTGGACCTGCGACGTCATCAATTATTTCTTTCGTTTTTTCAATATGGGTAGCGGTTTCTCCAAGAAGATTTTCCTTAGCTTTATTGATTTCTGATGAAATATTTCCTGTCATGTCAGTCAATGATTTCGCATCAAATCCATTAGCCTCAGCCCCTTTTTGGATTTCACTTTTTATATCATTGGTCGCATTTTTTATTTGTGCCATTGCTTTTCCCATAGAACGTGCTATTTCAGGCACTTTATCAGAACCAAAAAGCATTAGTACAATAAACATGATAAAAATTAATTCGCCTCCACCTATGCCAAACATATTTTCTATTTTTTAATAATACAAAGATATCATTTTTTGAAACTTTGTGTTTTAAATTTTTCATAAAAAAAAGACTCAAAATTGAGCCTTTTTTTTATTTTTATTTTTCCTTAATCAAATTTCGTTTTCGTTTCAACTTTTGGCCAAGTGTTATTGGTTACATCAATATCTGCTGTTTCTAATTTTGGGTCAATCTGAATCTTTTTTATTGCTTTTTCAGTAGCATATACTTTCTTCGCAGTATCGTTATTCTTTCTCCAGATTTGCGCTGGATATTTAAAAACTTCTTTCGTATCATCGTCATAAGTCATTTCAACAATAATCGGCATCAACATTCCTCCAGGCTTATTGAATTCTACTTCGTAAAAATACTTAGGCACTTTTAGATTCGCTTTTTCTTCAGCCGAAAATTTTTGATTTACATATTCCGAAAGTAATTTTACTTCCTCCACTTTCAATGGTTTCTTTGATGCCAAATTTAATTCGGCGCTTTTATCAGAAACTAAATATACAAATGGCCCTTTATCCAAACCAAAACGTCCTTTTCTTACCTTGACATCTTTCAATTCTGCAGTTGCTGTTTCAGTAACATAATATTGTTTTACCTCATTTATACCAATATCAACAAAATCAGTCGAGTAAAACCATCCTCTAAAAAACCAATCTAAATCTACTGCCGAAGCATCTTCCATTGTTCTAAAAAAATCTTCTGGCGTTGGATGTTTGAATTTCCATCTGTTCGCATATATTTTGAAGGCATGGTCAAACAATTCTCTTCCCATGATGGTTTCTCTAAGAATATTTAAACCTGCAGCTGGTTTTCCGTAAGCATTATTACCAAACTGAATAATGTTTTCAGAGTTAGACATAATAGGCTCCAATATTTTTTGATCACCACTCATGTAAGGAACAATTTTACTAGGAATTCCACGATTAGATGGAAAATTAGTTCCTAATTCTTGTTCAGCCATATATTGCATAAACGAGTTTAATCCTTCGTCCATCCAAGTCCATTGACGTTCATCAGAATTTACAATCATAGGGAAAAAGTTATGTCCTACTTCATGTATTACAACTCCAATCATTCCATTTTTTGTACGCTCGCTTGTCACGCCATTTTCGTCTGGACGTCCATAATTCCAACAAATCATAGGATATTCCATTCCTTGATCTTCCGCTGAAACAGAAACTGCTTTTGGATAAGGATAATCGAAAGTGTGGGATGAATAACTTTTTAAGGTATGAGCAACTGTTCTGGTAGAAGTTTCTCCCCAAAGCGGATTCGCTTCTTTCGGATAAACAGATTCAGCCATAACCACTTTATTGCTCAACTGCACTGCCATTGCATCGTAAATAAACTTTCTAGAAGTGGCAATACCAAAATCTCTTACGTTTTTAGCACTAAATTTCCACGTCTTTTTCTTATCAGAAAATCCTTTTTCATTGACTTCAGCCTCAGCTTGCGTTACAATTACAACGGGTTTGTCAAATGATTTTTGAGCCAACTCGTATCTTTTAACCTGTGCTGGTGTAAAAACTTCGCTTCTATTCATCAATTCTCCTGTCGCATCCATGACGTGATCTGCTGGAACGGTAACGTTCACATCAAAATTTCCAAAAGGCAAAGCAAATTCTCCACCTCCCCAAAATTGCATATTCTGCCAACCTTCAACATCATTATAAACGGCCATTCTAGGGTAAAACTGTGCAATTACATACAATTTATTTCCTTCTTTTTCGAATGGTTCATAACCGGAACGACCTCCATCTTGAATGTAATCATTAATATTGTACCACCATTTAGTAGAAAATATAAATTTTTCACCTGGTTTCAAAGGAGTAACCAAATTAATACGCATCATGGTTTGGTTTATGACATAAGACAACGGATTTCCTTTCGCATCTTTTACATATTCAATTTTAAACCCACGATCTGTACCTTGCTTCAAATACTTATTTGCAAATTTTTCCGCGGGCAAAACTTGTTCTATTTTTTCACCTTCGGCCAATGGGGATTGTGAATTTTTAGCTGCCTGATTTTGGTCTAATTGCACCCATAAATACTCTAAATTATCCGGAGAATTATTATAGTAAGTCACTGTTTCAGAACCACTTAATTTTGCATTTTTATCATCCAATTCCACGTCTATTTTATAATCCGCTTGTTGCTGATAATAGGCTGGTCCAGGAGCTCCTGATGCAGTACGAAACATATTAGGCGTTGCTAATAAATCATACATCTGGCTGAACTTGTTTGTGTCGTACTTTCCTGATTGTTTTGGGGTTACTGTTGTAGCTTTTTCTTGGGCTAATAAAATTGCCGGAAGAAACAATAATAAAGATATTTTTTTCATAAATATAAACGGTAGTTATTTCAATTTGTGAAAATAGCAATTTTTAACAAAACATACTTGCAATATTAATATTTTAACACTTTATTCCTTGAAGAATCCGTAAAGAGTATGCTGTTTTTTGTATTGAGAATGGTAACATGAGTGATGTTTTGCTGTTCTGTGTTCCAATCTATTAAAACGGAATTAGAAATCTCAAGAGAATTAATTTTGGATATTCCTTTTATATTAGAATAACATATTAAAACATCTCCATCGACTTCTTTGCTCAAAAAAGTCATGGGTTTCGACTGCCCATTTACCTTAATAGAAAAATTTTCTGCAAGATATTTTTTTAACAACACTATTTCCTCAGCTGTTTCTTTATCAGTACCTAAATTCAATTTCTTGTTGTACTTTTTCTCTAAAACCTTATTCAAGTCATCCATAAAAATACGAGAAGTAATTTGCAGCATTTTCTTTTCGGGAGCATAATTTACCTGATATATTGCCATATAAAATTTATGAACACTAAAAGCTGATGTGGTAAAAATCAAAAGTCCGAAAAAGGTGTATAGGATTGTTTTTTTCATTTGGCAAAAGTAGTAATTCTTTTAAACTCTTCGTTTTTAAGGTTTATTTTTAATACTGTAAACAAAAATTATACCATCAATTTTCATAAAGTCTATTATGATTTAATTCCTAAAAATGAATAATTTTAGTTTTCAATAGCAGTGATTTTTTTATACTTCTTATTTTTAGTAACAAGAAAGTCAATTAATTGGAATTCATTTTCGGCCTTAATAAGCATTTTTGATTTAGGATCATTCTCGCAAAAAATCAGAAAAAGTCTAATTTCATCATCATTTAATTGCAATGTGTTGGCAAAGAAATCATACCCAACCTTTTTCAAAGCAACTTCGGTAAAACTTTTATTTTGTGTATAATCTATTATCTCTGGATTATTTTTTCTTAATGTTTTTAGAACATCTTTGTAAATTCGGACAAAGTTCATTCCATTTTCAATAGTTCCATCGGATGGCATTGTTCTATTCTTTGGAGAAGACTTTTCATCATCAAAATATTGCTTATCAACAATTGCTTGTGTATTTCCGTTAATTGGTTTTATTTTCTTTTTTACAGGTACGATCACTTCGGCTAATTGATTCGTGTAAGCCTCTAACGTGACTCTCAATATTGGAGCGGAAATCTGTTTTTCAGTAAGAATGATTTTTCTGGATTTGAATGCTAAACTTGAAAAAACTAAGGTGTCATTGACTTTTACTAGAATATTAAAAAACCCTTTGGAGCCTATAAGCATCCCTGTTTTAGAATTCACATTAAAAACAATGACATTTTCTAACTTAATAGAATCGTTTATTACCTGACCATGCAACGTTTTTCTTGTCAATACCTGACTCAAACAAAATTGACAAAATAAACACAAAATAAGGATTGTTATTTTATTTTTCATTTTCAATGGTTTTATTATAATTTTCAGCTAAACTGACAATCAAAAACATCGCTAACGTTTTGTTCTTAGTGTTTAATGCTTCCGCAAATCTGGCATCTTCCACACAATAATATTGAAATCCTCTTATGTAGTCAACAGGAATTTTTAGGGATTCTATATAATATTTATTTTCAAAAAGAACTTCAAGTCTGAATAACGAATTTTCTTTTTTCTCTACGACAATTTCTTTTTTAAGCATTGCTTTACGTCCAGAAATTGTGTTTAACAAACCGTCAATACCACCGCCAGAAGTTGCGGTATATAATTTCCTTTCCGCTGGTGTATATTTTTTTTGACCATATGGAATAATCCCTAAGTTCTCAGCAGTAATTTTTGAATTCTCATTGATAACGATTTCTTTTAAAGCAATGCTTTTGGTTATCATTTGAATTTGAATTCCATTTGACATAAAATCTCCTTTAGTGACTTTCCTACGTAAAGTTACGAGATTCACAGCTGAAAATACTAAAATATCCCCTTCTTTTACAAATAACGAAAAGAAACCATCTCTATCTGAAACAGTCCCCCTCTGATTCGTTGAATTCAATACATTTATGCCTTCAACAGCAACAGAATCAGCGGTAATTTTACCCAGAATTTCTTTTTCATTACTATTTTGTCCAAAAATAATTTGAGTCAAAAAAAAGAAAACTAACAGTAGTGTATTATTTATTTTCACTGGCTATAATTTCGTTGTACTTAGCGGCTAATTCCCCAATCAAAAAAGAGGTCATTGTTTTATTATTAGATTTCAAAATAATTGTAAATTTTTCATTTTCGACTGCAAAATATTTGAACCCATTTACATAATCAGCAGGTATTCCTAGCTTGCCTGTCAAATATTCTTGATTGTATAATTCAGAAATTAATTTGACACATTCTTCTTTTTTTTCCAAAACAACCAACTTCTTAAGGCGCTTTGTTCTTCCGTTAATCTTATTTATCAGCGGATCGAACGGCATTGATCCGCCTAATAAGCTCAATAGCATAATAGGTTTGAAATCTCCTGCAGTTTCTAAGCGTCTTTCCGCTGCAGTATATTTCTTTTGACCATATGGAATAATCCCTAAGTTCTCAGCCGTAATTTTCGAATTTTCATTGATAATAACTTCTTCTAACATAATACTCTTGGGAGTCATTTGAATTTTAATTTTATCAAAAACTAAATCTTGCTTATTTATTCTTCGATATAAAGTAGTAAGATTCACAGCTGAAAATACTAAAATATCCCCTTCTTTTGCAAGTAGCGAAAAAAAACCATCTCTATCTGAAACAGTCCCTCTTTGATTTGTTGAATTCAATATATTTATGCCTTCAACAGCAACAGAATCAGCGGTGATTTTACCCAGAATTTCTTTTTCATTACTATTTTGTCCAAAAATAATTTGAATCAGAAAAAAGAAAACTAACAGTAGTGTATTATTTATTTTCACTGGCTATAATTTCGTTAAATTTATTAGCTAATTCTTCAAGTAGAAATGTATTCATTGTTTTATTATTCAATTTTAAAATTGTTGTAAATCTTTCATTTTCTACAACATAATATTCAAATCCTTTTACACATTCAGAAGGGATTTTCAACTTACCTACAAAATAATCGATATCAAATAAATTATGCAGTTTTTTCAAATAGGATTTTTTCTTCTCAACCTCTATTTCTTTTTTAAGCATCTTACTTCTTCCGGAAATAAAATTTAATAAAGGATCCACAGAGATCAAACCACCAGTCATCACGCTCACACTCGCCGAAGCATTAAGGTCAGTAGCGGTATGTAATTTTCGTCCAGCCGAAGTATACTTTTTCTGATTGTTTGAAATAATTCCCAATGATATCCCGTTGATGTTTGAATATGTTTTAACAATAACTTCTTTTAATTGATTCACAATTGGATTCATTATAACCTAAAATAAATCTTGCTGAAAATATTCCGTTATTAAAGCAACTCCCATCATTTTAAATTGTGCAGCGGAAAAAAGTAGTGTATCGCCAACTGCAGCGGGTATCGAAAAACGTCCCTCTTCATTGGTAATTACAGCTTTTTCCGTTTTTAAATTAATGACATAAATCCCTTCCCGGTTTGACAAACTCGCAATAACTTTTCCGTTCAATTTCTCAGAAATTGGCTCTTGCGCTCATGCCTCAGTTGCCATCAAAATAAAAAAAACGCATACAGAGCTAGTCAACAGTTTACATTCAAATTTAACTTATTGTAAGAATAGTAAAAGTATCTTACTCTTTTCTAAATTAATTACTAATGACTTGGTAAAAATATGTTAATTAAACATTATAAAATACAATTTTAAAAAGCATGATTTAATATCTTTATCCCAAACTATTTTCACCTCAATAAAAATGAAAAACATTATTATCGCTAGCACTTCAACCCTTCACGACGGAGACTATTTAGACTATCTTTTGCCTGAATTGAAGTTGCATTTCAAGGACTGCAAAACGATTTTTTTTATCCCTTACGCCCGTCCTGGAGGTATTTCACATGAAGAATATACTGCAAAAGTAGCCTCGGCTTTCGCCAAAATAGACATTGCGATCAAAGGAATTCATGAATTTGAAGACGCAGCATTAGCAATTCAAGATGCACAAGGAATTTTTACCGGTGGTGGCAACACTTTTTTGTTGGTATCCCAATTGTACAAAAACAATATCATGACCGTTCTTGCTGAAACAGTGAAAAATGGAACTCCCTATTTAGGTACAAGTGCGGGAAGCAACATTTGCGGATTAACAATGCAAACCACTAATGACATGCCTATTATTTATCCGCCGAGTTTTAAAACCTTAGGCTGGATCCCTTTCAATTTGAATCCCCATTATTTAGATTCTGACAAACAATCAACACATATGGGCGAAACACGCGAAACAAGAATCAAAGAATTTCATGCATTTAACTCCGTCCCAGTTTTAGGATTACGAGAAGGAAGCTGGCTGGACGTTAAAGGTGAAAAAATAACTTTAAAAGGCAATTTATCAGCCAGACTTTTTAGGCAAAATCAAATTCCTGAAGAATTAGAAAGTGGATCTGATTTGAGCTTTATAAAATGATTTTGAAACGAGATCAGAATAAATAAAAAAAGCCGAAACAATTAAGTTTCGGCTTTGAAGAGCGAAAGACGAGGCTCGAACTCGCGACAACCAGCTTGGAAGGCTGGAGCTCTACCAACTGAGCTACTTTCGCATTAAAACAGTAAAATAAAAAACCTCAAACTAAAAATTTGAGGTTTAGAGCGAAAGACGAGGCTCGAACTCGCGACAACCAGCTTGGAAGGCTGGAGCTCTACCAACTGAGCTACTTTCGCATTAACAACGGTGCAAATATAGAGAATAAAACAAGTTCAATGCAAGTTTTTTTTTTGAAAAAAATCATAAAATTACACTTCTTAGCTTTTTAACAAAGTGCATCTTAGACATAAAGAATTTAATATGAAATTATTACACCTTTATTTCGTTGAAAATTTATTTTTTAAAAAAAGCAAAACATCAGAGAAATAGCTAGAAAAGAAACCTTTCCGACACGTAATCCTGCGTTTCGACTTGAAAAACCAATAGAAAAATTTTCTTTGACACCAACAATATAGTTACTGCCCTTCATTTTGGTATTTCCTCGAAAACAAATTAAGCTGGGTAATTTCATTATTTAAAAATACCATAGCTCTATTTGCAGAAAAAAATTCAATACCAAATTAGAGGCGATTGCTATTTTAGAAAATTACAGAAAAAAAAGGATTGGGTGAAGCGCTTTTAGTCTATTTCGAAAAATGATGCATTAACCGAAATGGAAATTTAATTTGGTTACATGCCAGAAAAGAAGGGATTGGTTTTTACAAAAAAATGACATACCAGATAAAAGGTATGCCATTTGAAATCGAAAATATTGGAGAACATATTGTAATGCTCAAAAATTTATGAAACTAATTCTGATGCCAATTTAAAACTTCTTGAAGGATGGTAAATAAAGAAACACGATTTGTTTTTTATCGCATTGATAATATTCTTAGATAATTCTACCGGTATAGCAGGACAACCTTGGCTCCTTCCTAATCTATGATTGTTTTTTACAAATGAATTGGAAACATATTCTGCAGCATGCATTACTACACCTCTGTTTCTTGCATTATCATTAATTCCTTTTTCTAATCCATCAAGCTTGAGTGACATTCCATGTTTTCCATTGTAAATTTCACCTGTGGAGTAAAATCCTAAACTACTTTTATATGATTCAGCTGCATTTGAAAAAGAAGAAGCAAAATCCTCACCTGTATTTCTTCCATGTGCAACAAGAGAATTATACAAAATAGTATTTGTTGTCAAATCGATAACCCAAAGTCTTTTGGTGCTTGATGACAAACTAAAATCTACTAAAGTCAAAATATCTTTCTGAATTAATCCTTTTTCTTTCAGCAAATAAAAACCTTTCAAAGCTTCCGTAAAGCTTTCTAATTTAGGCAAGCCAAATTCATTTGAATGTAAACTATTATACACCATTTCAACCTTAGCATCTAAGCTAGTGGTTATTGTTTTGGCATATATTACCGTTTTAGTGGTCTTTGGTTCAGAAAGATTTGGTTTGCTTGTCGAAAACGAAAAAAGCAAAAACAAAATAGCAGGAAATATCTTATAAATCATTGAATATCTTTGTATTAAGTGTTATTTTTGGATGGCAAACATACGCAAAAATTCATAGTTGAAACAAAAATTATGATAAATTTAATTATAATATAACAAAATAAATTGAAAAATATTGTTTACAAATTTGAAAATAAAAATACATTATATAATAATTTTGTTATTTTTGTTCACATACAACAGTAATTCATGGAAAAACATAATTATTTATCATTACTTTTTTTAATTCTTTGCAGTATTAATAACTATGGTCAAAAAAAAGTTCTTCGAACAGAATCTATAACCGAAAATATTACAATTGACGGAAAAATAAATGAAGAAATATGGAAAACCGCTTCGGTGGCTACCGATTTCATCATGTATGAACCTGATAATGGAAAATCTATTAGTGCAGATAAAAAAACAGATGTAAAAATATTGTATGATAATAATGCTATTTATGTTGCCGCTGTATTACATGACAATGAACCTCGCAAAATAAAAACAGAAATAACTAAACGAGATGTCTTTGGAGTTTCAGATGTTTTTTCGGTTTACATCAACGGATTTAATGATGGCCAGCAGGATTTTAGATTTTATGTAAGTTCAGCCGGAGTTCAAATGGACTGTTTAGCAACAGAAGAAAGTGAGGATTTTACATGGGATGGCATTTGGGACAGTAAAGCAACACTCACTGACTTTGGTTGGGTTGTAGAAATGAAAATACCATATGCCGCTTTAAGATTTTCGAATGCTCAAAAACAAACATGGGGCATTAATTTTATGCGTGAAATAAAACGAGATGTTCAAAAATATACTTGGAATCGAGTGGACACCAAAATTGGCGCAGTAATTCCACAAGCGGGAATACTTGAAGGAATAGAAAACATAAGAACTCCTACGCGTCTTTTCTTTATTCCTTACTCCTCTGCCTATTACCAACAGAATGACATAGGATCCAGCACTACATTCAAAGCTGGCTTAGACATAAAATACGGCATTAATGATTCGTTTACATTAGATGCTATTTTAGTACCCGACTTTGGACAGACAAAATTTGATAATGCTATTTTAAACCTCGAGCCCTTTGAACAAAAACTTGATGAAAATCGTCCTTTTTTTACTGAAGGAACGGATCTATTTAGCAAAGGCGGACTCTTTTATTCCCGAAGAATTGGCGGTGCACCTAGCACAGAACCACAAATAGCAGATAATGAAGAAGTCATAAATTACCCAAACACTGTCAAATTAATCAATGCTGTAAAAATATCTGGTCGGACGGAGAAAGGTCTGGGAATAGGCTTTTTGAATGCCATTACCAAGAAAACCTTTGCTACTATACAAAACAATGACACCAACGAAACCAGAAAAGAAGTTATTGAACCACTGACTAATTACAATATGTTAGTTCTGGATCAGCGTTTTAACCAAAACTCATCGGTTTCTTTTGTAAATGCCAATACCACCCGAAATGGAAATTTTAGGGATGCCAATGTATCCGCACTACTATTCGACCTGAATACAAAAGCTAATACATATAATTTATATGGCGATTTCAAATATAGTTCTATCAATACAATCGAAGATTACACTGGCTTTAAAACTTCCGTAAACTTTGCAAAAACAAGTGGTAAATATCGATATACTTTATCTGCTAAATATCTTTCCCGAGATTATGACATCAATGATTTAGGAATTATATTTTACACAAATTATCATAGTGCTTTTGCGAATGCCAGTTATAGAATCTTGAACCCTACAAAATTCTTTAATACTTTTAAGATAGAACAGGAATTGAATTTAGAAATTCAGAATACAACCGGTAAATTGCAAGAGGATTGGTATAAAACGGTCATAAAAGCCAGATCACGAAACAACAATTACTTTGAACTGGCCTTGGTTATCACTCCCGTGGAAACATTCGATTTTTATGAGCCACGAGAAAATGGCCGGTATCTGCAAATCCCAAGAAGAATTTCTTCTTATTTTGGAACTGAATTTAACAGCAACAATGCTTTTACTTTTGATTTTACACCAAGTTTCACAAAATACGACCAAGAAGGCCGAATCACTTATGGTTTGGCTTTAGGCCCAAAATATAGGTTTAATGATCAATTTTCGTTATCCTACGTATTAG
The DNA here is from genome assembly GCF_900108015.1 of Flavobacterium urumqiense. GTDB lineage: Bacteria > Bacteroidota > Bacteroidia > Flavobacteriales > Flavobacteriaceae > Flavobacterium > Flavobacterium urumqiense. Next base: position 79,607 of record NZ_FNVP01000002.1, read on the forward strand.
ATTACACCCGTAAAAAAAATGACAGAGGTTGGGTGGCTTTTGACAAGGCAGGAATTATTTTTGCAGAGCGCAATAGGGAAATACTACAAAATGACATAACAGGAAAATATGCTATAAACAACAGAATGACTATTAATCTTACTGCCCGTTATTACTGGTCTTATTCACAAAATCATGAATTTTTCACACTACAAAACAACGGTTATTTAACTCCAAACATTGCCTATTCTGCTAATAAGGACCGAAATTTTAATTCGTGGAATTTTGATTTATCCTATTCATGGTGGTTTGCGCCAGGAAGCGAAATCTCATTTTTGTACCGAAACTATGCACTTGTAAGAGCCCGTACTGTTGAAAAGAATTTGAATACTAACTTTAAAAGTGTTTTTAACGGAAATCTAACCAATATAGTTTCAGTAAGTCTTCGTTATTTTATTGATTACAATGTGGTGAAAAATAAATTTTAAACCTACATACTCTCTTTATAAAATGAGATTGAGAACGAGTTGTTTTCAACCTCATTTTTTTATGCAATAAAATACAGCTTAACTTTTTCTTAAAAAACTGTAACAAATTTTTAAAAACATAGTCTATTATTAAAATTAAATCAAAAGAATAAAATTTCATCAATCAACCATATCAATCAAAATTACATGAGAAAATTACTTCTTACAATCGTTCTCTGCGTTTCAATGCTTGGCTATGGCCAAAAAAAAACATTGCAAACTAAGTCTATTTCAGAAAACATAACCATTGATGGAAAAATAGAGGAAGAAGCATGGAAATCAGCTCCAATAGCGTCAGATTTCATTATGTTTGAGCCTGATAACGGCAAGGCAATTCCAGAAAATAAAAAAACTGAAGTAAAAGTTTTATATGACAATGACGCCATCTATGTTGCGGCATTAATGTATGACAACGAACCAACCAAAATCATGAAAGAAATTTCACAACGAGATAATTTTGGGTCCTCGGATCTTTTTGGGGTTTTTATAAATGGTTTTAATGACGGGCAACAAGATTTTCGTTTTATTGTTTCAGCATCAGATGGACAGGCAGACTGTCTAGGAACAGATACCACTGGAGAAGATTATTCTTGGGATGCAGTCTGGAAAAGCAAAGCCGTAATCACTGATTTTGGCTGGGTTGTTGAAATGCGAATTCCTTATGCTGCACTTCGTTTTTCGAGTGAAAACAAACAAACTTGGGGACTTAACTTTTTTAGAGAAATACAACGCGACAAACACAAATACTCTTGGAACTTTATTGATTCCAAACTTGGAACTTTCACCCAGCAAAGTGGAACTCTGGAAGGGATTGAAAACATAAAACCCCCTACTCGACTCTTTTTACTGCCTTATTCCTCTTTTTATGTAAATGCAGGTAAGGGGCAAAAAACTTACGGTACCATTAAAGGTGGTTTGGATATAAAATACGGAATTAATGATGCTTTTACGCTGGACATGATTCTTATTCCAGATTTTGGACAGACAAAATACGATGATCAAATTTTAAATTTAGGTCCGTTCGAACAACAATTCAATGAAAATAGACCTTTTTTTACAGAAGGAACTGATTTATTTAGCAAAGGAAATTTATTGTATTCCAGAAGAATTGGCGGAAGGCCATCAAATTATCCAACCTTTTCCAGCAACGAGAAAATTATTGAAAATCCTTCAAGCGTTAATCTTATCAATGCTTTAAAAGTTTCAGGTAGAACAAAGAATGGTCTTGGAATAGGAATTTTAAATGCAGTTACTGAAAAAACTTATGCATCCATACAAAACAACAATACTCAAGAAATAAGGAAAGAAGTGGTTGAACCACTAGCAAACTATAACGTTTTGGTTTTGGATCAGCGTTTCCGAAAAAACTCTTCTGTTTCATTTATCAATACTAATGTTACTAGAAATGGCAGTTTTCGGGATGGAAATGTTTCCGCATTAGTTTGGGATTTAAATACCAAGAAAAACACTTATAATCTTTCCGGAAACTTCAAATACAGTTACATAAATGACCTTCAAGATAAAAAAGGAACAGTAACATCGTTGAACTTTGGCGAAACTTCCGGAAAATACCGATACAGTGTAGGAACAGAAATAGTGTCAAAAAATTTCGATAATAATGACTTAGGAATCAATTTTGAAACCAACTATTATTCAATAAATGGAAATGCAAGTTATCGAATTTTAAATCCAACAAAATATTTCAATTCGTTCCGAGTAAATCTCAATCTGTACACCCAGTTTCAAAAAGAGACTGGAAAAATTCAAGGAAATAGGCTCAATCTAAACATCAATTCGACTAACAAAAAAAACCATTTTTTTGGTTTAGGGATAAATGCCAGTCCAATTGAATCCCATGATTATTATGAATCCAGAACGGAAAACAGGTATTTGATTTCTCCAAAAAGATTGGGCGGATGGTTCTACTTTTCTTCAAATTACAATAATAAGTTTGCTATCGACATCAATCCTTCATTTGCTGTATTGAGTGAACCCGGAAGAAATTCTTTTGGCATTGACATAGGCCCAAGATACCGTTTCAATGACAAATTTTCGTTGAATTACAACTTTAACTTTTTTAGACAGAACAATAATAAAGGTTTTGTAGACAGTATTGATGATGATTTAAATGCATCTACGGCTAATGCCATTATTTTTGCCAATCGAAATGTCATTACCTATTCCAACTCACTTTCCGGGAAATATTCTATAAACAGTAAAATGACTTTTAATCTTTCCCTGCGTCATTATTGGTCCTATGCCGAAAACAAAAACTTCTTATCATTGCAACAAAACGGCCGATTAGCGGATTATACTACTTACACCCAAAATAAGAACTCTAGTTTTTTCTCTTGGAATGGTGACATCTCCTATTCTTGGTGGTTCGCCCCAGGAAGTGAAATTTCCATTTTATACAGAAATAATGCGGCCAATTTTCAGAGAGAAATAGATAAAGATTTTGGGAAAAAAGTCACTACTTTATTGACTAATGATCAACTAAAACACGTTTTTTCCATAAGCCTTCGTTATTTTATTGACTACAACGAAGTGAAAAATAAATTTTAGTTGCATTAATTTCAAAAAAAGACCTTTTCTTTAACAAAATTATTGTTTTTTGACGATGTTAATTCCTGAATGTATAATAGTCGTTTTGATTACTTCGAACATTTTTAGAAATACTTTATCTTTGTATAAAATATATTATAATGAACAAAAAAGTAATTCTAATGATATTAGACGGTTGGGGAAAATCTCCTGACCCGAAAGTGTCTGCAATCGATAATGCAAATATTCCATTTATAAATAGTCTTTACAAAAATTTTCCAAGCGCGCAACTTAGAACTGATGGCTTAAATGTAGGATTGCCAGAAGGACAAATGGGAAATAGCGAAGTAGGACACATGAACTTAGGTGCTGGCCGAATAGTATATCAGGATTTAGCCAAGATAAACCTTGCCGTTGCAAATAACACTTTGGCAAAAGAACAAGTATTAGTTGATGCTTTTATATATGCTAAAGAAAACAATAAAAAAGTACACTTTCTAGGACTGGTTTCTGATGGTGGTGTTCACTCCCATACTTCACACTTGCGAGGTTTAATTGATGCAACACAACAATACGGGCTGCAAAAAGTTTTCGTTCATGCCTTTACTGACGGTCGTGATGTTGATCCAAAATCCGGTAAAAACTATATTCAGGATTTGCAATCGTACATTGAAAATACAACTGTTAAAATAGCTTCGGTAATTGGACGATATTATTCGATGGATCGTGACCGACGTTGGGAAAGAATAAAACTCGCCTACGATTTATTGGTAAACGGAATTGGAACACATTCTACAAACGCTGTTGCTTCAATTGAAGAAAGTTATGAAGTTAATGTAACTGATGAATTTATTCATCCAATGGTTATGGTTGATGAATATGACCAACCACTAGCTACTATTGAAGAAGATGATGTTGTTATATTCTTCAATTTCAGAACTGACAGAGGAAGGGAACTTACTGAAGTTCTTACTCAAATGGATTGTCATGAACAAAACATGCACAAATTGAATTTGTATTATGTAACGCTTACCAATTATGACGAAACGTACAAAAACGTAAAAGTTGTGTATAATAAAGATAACATTACCGAAACCCTTGGTGAAGTTTTAGAAAAAGCACACAAAAAACAAATTCGCATTGCTGAAACCGAGAAATATCCCCACGTGACTTTCTTCTTTTCTGGTGGTAGAGAATTACCTTTTGCTGGTGAATGTCGGATTTTGAAAAATTCACCAAAGGTAGCTACTTATGACTTACAACCAGAAATGAGCGCATTCGAATTGACTGATGCTTTGGTTCCTGAACTTGAAAAAGAAGAAGTGGATTTTGTGTGTCTTAATTTTGCAAATGGCGATATGGTAGGTCATACCGGAATTATGAGTGCTGCAATAAAAGCATGTGAAGCCGTTGATAAATGTGTTGAAAGAGTAATATTAACAGCGCTGGCTCATAATTATACGACTATTGTAATTGCAGATCACGGAAATTGCGAAACTATGATTAATCCTGATGGAAGTCCTAATACAGCGCACACCACGAATCCTGTGCCAATTATTTTAGTAGACAAAGATTTGAAAGAAATTCATGATGGCGTTTTAGGTGATATCGCTCCAACAATTTTAGAATTGATGGGAGTTGAAAAACCGGCAGTGATGACCTGTCATTCTTTATTGTAAGTCTAATTAATTCGTATGTTCATCAAAAAGCTACTCCAATCGAGTGGTTTTTTTTTTATAATTAAAAGTTAAAATTTCATTACTAATAGTAATACTATTATATTTGCATAAAAATAGAATTACCTATGTATGCAATATTATCGAATATAAAAATACAAGTCAACGAAAAAATCTATGTTAAGGATCCAGAAATGACCCCTTTAGGAAAAAAAATTATAGAAAACAGCATCCTTTTAATTGATGAAATTGGATTTGACAATTTTACTTTCAAAAAGCTTGGCGAAAAAATTGGTTCTAATGAAAGTTCTCTTTACCGCTATTTTGAAAATAAACACAAACTATTGGTTTATTTATCGTCTTGGTATTGGAGCTGGATGGAATATAAACTAGTTTTTGCCACGACAAATATTACTGATCCAAAAGAAAAACTCAGAAAAGCAATAACTATTGTTACCGAAAAAGTAGCAGATGACAGCAGCACCGAACATATCAATGAGGCTATTTTGAACAAAATCATTATTGCCGAATTTACAAAAACGCTTCATACTAAAGAGGTCGATCAAGAAAACAAAGAAGGTTTTTTCATGATTTATAAAAGAGTTATTAGTAGAATTGTAACTATTGTAAACGAGGTTAATCCTACCTATCCGTATGCAAAATCGCTAGTATCAACAATTGTGGAGGGCAGTTTACACCAACATTTTTTGACCGATCATTTAACAACCATAACCAATTGTAACAGCTCCATAAGCACAACCCAGTTCTATCTTAACCTTACAGAAAACGTTTTACGCTAAAAAAAAATAATTATGACTTCTTTAAAACGATTTTACAACTTACTCGAATTAGACAAAAAAGATGTTTCTCAGATATTTTTCTATGCCATTTTTGCTGGATTAATCAGTTTGTCGCTTCCATTAGGAATTCAGGCGATTATCAATTTTATTCAATCTGGAAGAGTCAGTGCTTCTTGGATTGTACTTATTATATTGGTTGTTTTTGGTGTAGCTTTGGTAGGTGTTTTATCTCTAATGCAACTGCGAATTACCGAAAACTTACAACAAAAAATATTTGTCCGTTCTGCTTTTGAATTTGCGGCACGCCTACCTAAAATAAAACCAGACCAGTTATACAATAACTATCCGCCTGAATTAGCCAATCGATTTTTTGACACTATGACAATTCAAAAAGGAACTTCAAAGTTATTAATCGATTTTTCAGCAGCCTTGCTTCAAATTGTTTTTGGAATACTATTGTTGTCATTATACCACCCTTACTTCATTATTTTTGGAATGTTACTGCTTTTTTTGCTCTATTTCATTTTCAAATTTTCGTATAAATCAGGATTGGAAACCAGCATGAAAGAATCAAAATTTAAGTACAAAGTTGCTGGCTGGTTGCAGGAAATGGCGCGAAATAATTTCAGTTTCAGAAATGAACTTAATTATGATTTTGCTCTCCAAAAAAACAACTCTATCGTAGCCGATTATCTCAGCAACCGAGAAAAACATTTTGATATAATCAAAAGACAATTCACTCAATTAATTGTTTTTAAAATCATTATTACTGCTAGTTTATTATCGATAGGAGGTTTTTTAGTATTGTCTCAGCAAATGAATATCGGACAGTTTGTTGCTTCAGAAATCATTATTCTGTTAGTCATTAATTCGGTTGAAAAAATAATTATCGGACTGGAAACCTTGTACGATGTACTAACTTCTATCGAAAAAATAGGACAAGTAACTGATTTAGAATTAGAACAAGACACAATAATTAAAAACGAAACGTGCTACACGAATATCATTTTGGAAACAGAAAATATTAAATTTAAATTTCCTGATTCCGAAAACGACGTTCTAAATGCAATCACTGTCAAAATTGAGCAAGGAGAAAAAATAGCAATTGAAGGAGAGAATGGTTCAGGAAAAACAACCCTTATTCGATTACTATCTGGTTTAATACAACCTATATCTGGTTCTTTCTACATCAATGATGATACTTTTAGAAACATAAACATGAAACAATACCGATCTCAGATAGGCAGCATAATCCATAGTGAAACTCCATTTGAAGGTACTATATTAGAAAATATTACTTTTAACGATGCAACAATACCGTTTGAAGATATAAAATGGGCAATTGATGGTGTTCAACTCAGCACATTTATAAAATCATTACCCAAAGGATTAGATTCAAGGATTTTTCCGGAGGGAAAACAATTATCTTCTTCTAATGCACAAAAGATTTTATTAGCAAGAAGTATAATTCGCAAGCCTAAAATACTTTTTTACGAAGATCCAACTGATACCATGGATGAAAAAGTAGCTAATGAAATTATTGATTTTATCACTGATGATGCAAATAAATGGACCATTATAGTTTCCTCAAAAAATCCGCATTGGAAAACCAAATGCAGCCGAAGAATTATCATGAAAAACGGATTAATTCAACTCGACTCAAAAACTAATACATCATGCTAAACATATCCGAAAACAAAACAAAACTACAGTCACTTGATCGATATGAAACAGTTAAAAATTTAGGAAACAGGCCGCATTATAAAATCTTGAACAGAATTATTGCGGGAGTTTCAATAATTGGATTAATTGCTCTCTTCTTACCTTGGACACAAAACATTTCAGGAACTGGAGCGGTAACAACATTAAAACCTAGTCAAAGGCCCCAATCCATTCAAAGTGTTATTTCCGGTCGAATTGAAAAATGGTATGTTCAAGAGGGTAATTTTGTCAATAAAGGCGATACAATTCTTTTTATATCGGAGATTAAAGAGGATTACATGGATCCTAATTTAGTCGAAAATACCAAAAAACAAATAAATGCCAAGAAACAATCTTTGCAATCTTATGGTTCAAAAGTAAACACTCTTTCGAGTCAAATTCAAGCTATTGAAACTGAGAAAACTTTAAAACTAGAACAAGCACAAAACAAAATCAAACAATCGCTTTTGAAAATAAAAAGCGACAGTATGGATCTGGTTGCCGTTAAAACGCAATTAAAAATTGCAAACACCCAATACAACCGGTCATTACAACTCAACAAAGAAGGTTTAAAACCATTAAGCGATACCGAAGACAAGAAATTAAAACTTCAAGAAGTTGAAGCAAAAATCATTACACAAGAGAACAAATACTTAACCAGCAAAAATGAATTTATAAATGCTAAAGTAGAAATCAACAGGATAACTGCTGAGTATTCAGAAAAAGTATCTAAAGTCAACAGTGATAAATTCACGGCTTTAAGTAATCAATATGATACTGATGCACAAGTCAATAAATTAGAAAATCAATATGCTAATTACAGTATTCGCAACGGAATGTATTATATCAAAGCCGCACAAAATGGTTACATCAACAGGGCGCTGCAATCCGGTATAGGGGAAACCATAAAAGAAGGCACTCCTATCGCTACAATCATGCCATCTGATTATGATATTGCTGTGGAAACATTTGTAAATCCAATCGATTTGCCTTTAATAAGCAAAGGAGAAAAAGTACGTGTATGGTTTGACGGATGGCCTACAATTGTTTTTTCAGGATGGCCAGATATGTCTTATGGCACTTTTGGGGGTAAAATCGTAGCCATCGAAAATTTCATCAGTGAAAATGGCAAATACAGAGTATTAATTGCACCTGATTCTTCCGAGGCAAATTGGCCTAAACAATTAAGCATTGGTTCCGGAGCCCAAACTATTGCATTATTAGACAATGTCCCAATATGGTTTGAAATATGGCGAACACTGAATGGTTTTCCTCCTAATTATTATAAAACTTCAACAAAAATAACAAAAGAAAAGAAATAATGAAACAACTCCTTTTCGCTTTTTTATTATTTGGTTTTGCCGCTTTTGGGCAAGAATTTGCTACTAAAGAATTCACCTATACCGAATTTCTGGGCTATGTAAAAAAATACCATCCATTAGTTAAAAATGCCAACTTAGAAATCAATAAAGCACAAGCCAATTTAATGATGGCACGTGGTGGATTTGACCCAAAAATCGAGGTAGATTTCAGCAAAAAACAATTCAAAGACAAGGAATATTATTCGATTTTGAACAGTAGTTTCAAAATACCAACTTGGTATGGTATTGAGATTAAAGCGGGTTTTGACAACAGTGAAGGTGTTTATTTGAATCCCCAAAACACACTTCCTAATCAAGGATTAACTTCGGTAGGGGTAACCGTTCCACTTGGACAAGGATTATTCATTAACCAAAGAATGGCAGATGTTCGTAAAGCAAAAATGCAAATGAAATTGAGCCAATCAGAAAGAAAATTGCAAGCAATAGCAGTTTTGTATGATGCCTCTTTAACTTATTTTAATTGGAAGAAAAACTTCAACGAAGTAAAGTTGTATGAAGACTATAATAAAAATGCGCAAACACGTTTCAAAGGAATTAGAACTTTAATAATACAAGGAGATAAGCCTGCAATTGACAGTATTGAAGCAGGAATCATTGTGAAAAACCGACTATTGAATTTAGAAGATTCCAAGCTTAAATTAGCTAAAGCCAAATTAGAAATTGCCAACTTTCTTTGGTTGGAAAACAATATTCCGCTTGAATTAGCAGAGGAACTGATTCCCGAAACACAATTAGAATTCACGATTCAGGAAAGTTTAAAAACAAATGATTTGTTGAATACTGATTTCTCCATCACCAATCATCCAAAAATAAATGCACTACAAAGCAAAATCGATATACTTAATGTGGAAAAAAAATTGAAAGCCAATATGCTTTTACCAAAAATTGATGTGGGCTACTCCTATTTAGCGGAACCCAGTTACCTAGATAATTATCAATTTCAGGATTACAAAATAGGCTTGGATTTTTATTTTCCTTTATTTCTAAGAAAAGAGCGTGGAAGTTTGAAATTGGCAAAATACAAAGTACAAGAAACTGAATTTGTATTGGATTTAGAAAAAGTACAATTGACTAATAAAATCAATGCTCAGAAACTGGAGATTGCTTCCCTTTTAATACAGAAAGACCTCATTAAAGATTTAGTTCAGGATAACATGACCATGCTCAATTCTGAAGAACGCTTATTCTCCTTTGGAGAAAGTTCCTTGTTTTTAATCAATACACGGGAAAATAATTTAGTCAGCGCACAACTTTCTCAAATTGCTTTAGAGAACCGATTTTACATCTCAAATTCAGAGCTTTTTAAAATTATGGCCAATCCGGATTAAATAATTTATAAAATCGTACTTTTGCAAACTGAAAATTCGAAATTATGATTATAGTAAAATCACGTGAAGAAATAGAATTGATGCGCGAAAGTGCATTGATCGTATCAAAAACATTAGGAATGATTGCTTCTGAAATAAAAGAAGGAGTAACCACTTTATATTTGGACAAATTAGCCGAAGAATTCATTCGTGACCACGGAGCTGAACCAAGTTTTCTTGGATTATATGGTTTCCCAAACTCACTTTGTATGAGTCCGAACGCACAAGTAGTCCATGGAATTCCAAATAACAAACCATTAGAGAGTGGCGACGTAATCTCAGTAGATTGTGGCGCTTATAAAAATGGATACCATGGAGATCATGCGTATAGTTTTGAAATTGGCGAAGTTGCTCCGGAAACCAAAAAATTATTGCAAATAACCAAGGAATCTCTATATGTAGGAATTCGAGAATTGAGATTAGGGAATCGTGTTGAAGATGTGGGAAATGCAATTCAGCGATATACCGAAGCCCATGGTTATGGCGTCGTTCGTGAATTAGTGGGACATGGCGTTGGACAAAAAATGCATGAAGATCCAGAAATGCCTAACTATGGTAAAAAAGGAAGAGGAAAGCTTTTTGTCGAAGGAATGGTAGTGGCAATTGAACCTATGATAAATCTAGGAACACGAAATATCAAACAACTTAAAGACGGTTGGACAATCCTTTCTGCCGATGGAAAACCAAGCGCGCACTTTGAACATGATGTTGCAATTATCGACGGGAAGCCGGAGATTCTATCTACTTTTGGATACATTTATAAAGCGTTAGGGATTGTAAGTAATGAAGAGGATGAATTTAGAAAAACACCTTTGGTATTGTAATGAAAAAACTTTTTAAATTAATACTCAATACCATCCCCCGTCCATTATTGATACGATTAAGTTATGTAGCGCGTCCCGTTCTTGCCTTTGCATTAAAAGGGAATACATTCACTGATCCTATTGACGGGAAAAGTTTCAAAATGTTTCTTCCTTACGGTTACGGAACACAAAGAAACAACGTGCTTTCGCCAAGTACACTTTCATTAGAGAGACACCGTTTATTATGGTTGTATTTAAATGAGGAAACTGATTTTTTTCAATCTCAACTCGCTTCAGATTCTACCGTTAGTAATCCTAAAAAAATAAAATTAAGAGATGCTGAGACAAATTCAGCATTAAAAGTATTGCATTTTGCACCGGAACAAGCGTTTTATAAATTGTTTCGAAATCAAAAAAATCTGGATTACACCACAACCGATTTATTTTCGCCCTTGGCCGATGTGAAAGCAGATATTTGCGATTTGCCTTTCGAGGACAATCAATATGATGTGATACTTTGCAATCACGTTTTGGAGCATATTCCGGATGATACTAAGGCAATGCAGGAGTTATATCGGGTTTTGAAACCTGGCGGAATGGCGATTTTACAAATTCCACAGGATTTGTCCAGAACCACTACTTTTGCTGATGATACCATTACAGATCAGAAGGAACGCGCTAAAATCTTTGGACAATACGATCACGTTCGTATTTATGGGCGAGATTATTTTGATAAATTAAGAAGCATCGGCTTTAAAGTAATAGAAGAAGATTACACCAATAAAATAGCACTTGAATTAGTAGAAAAATATTGTTTGGCCAAAGGGGAAATTATTCCAGTATGTTTTAAATAAACAAGTACAGCCAATAAATAAAAAGCCCGCTAAAAATATTTAGCGGGCTTTCTAGTATTAAATAATAAAGGTCATTAGCTTTTCTCCGGCATTAACATTCCAACCACTTTATCTTTTGTCAGATATTTTTTGGCAACATTCTGAATGTCTTTTGCAGTTATTTCACTGATTTTTGCTTCCGTTTGAAGAATCTCACTTGGATTTGTTCCATTTACAAATGATTTCGTAAAATTGCTCAACCAGTATCTATTATCTTTAATATTCTTTTTGTAGTCAAGCAATTCCGCTTCCTTAAATTTAACAACATCTTTTGCTTCAGGTCCGTTGTCAATTATTTTTTGCAATTCTTTTAATGCCGAAGCCGTTAATTTCTCCGTATTTTCTGGACCACATGGAAACCCTATACTAAAATTATAAGAACCATTTGGCACTTTATTCATACTTCCTCTTGCGTTGATTCCGTAAACTCCGCTTTCATTTTCTCTTAATTCTTCAATTAATTTTATAGTCAAAACTTCTCCTAAAGCTTCCATAGCTGCAGCTTCTTTTTCAGAATAAATAGCATCACCATAATACATGATAGTTACAGAACTTTTCGGATCAGTCCCTTTATTTACCACTTTTTTCAAATCACCTTTTAGCATTCTGTACCCTAAATCAGTGGCTTTTTCTTTTTTATCTGTAGAAGGCAAAGAAGCTAAATATTTAGTAGCATATGCTTCCATTGTTTTGTCATCTACATTTCCAACGAAATAAAATTCAAAATCTCCTGAATTGGCAAAACGCTCTTTATATTTATTGTACGCTAATGTATAATCCGTTTCTCCCCAAGTTTTTTCATTTGGAATCAAGCCATTAAATCTTGGATTTTCCTTGTTTAAATAACTTAAAAACTCCTGTTGAAAAAAGAATCCGGGTTGTGATGCCATATTTTTAAAAAAAGCAGATTGTTTTTGCTTGTATCCCTCAAAAGCAGTTACGTCTAAATTTAAATCTGTAAAATAAGCATGCGTCATTTGGAACAAATACTCTAAATCCTTAGGAGTAGTTTTCCCTCTCAAACCTTCAGTTGTATTTCCGATATAAGGATTTACACTGGCGATTTTACCTGTCATGAATTTATTGATGTCATTTAATTTTAAACCTGAGAAACCAGCTTCCGTAAGGGCTCCATTGGCAAACTGAACTTTTTTCATCACATCGTTAGAATACAAATTGCTTCCACCAAAACTTACTGCTTCAAAAAGAATCTCATCATTTTTAAAATCGGTGTTTTTATAAGTAACTTTAGCTCCATTAGAAAGAAACAACGTTTTTGTACCCATAATATCATTACTTTCTCTTTTAATGATAGTTCCTGAAACAATGTCTGCTCTCAAAAGGCCTTTTGCCACAGCTACATCTTCATAAGGTTTAATTTGGTCAACATTCACTTTTAATGCATTCAAAACGTCTTGCTCTGAAGGTTTTTTAAGACCTGCTTTTTCCGGTCCCGTTAGAATAATAACTCGATTATCATCTTTTATATATTCTTTTATAAAATTATTTACATCTTTCAACTCAATTGTAGGCAAAATTTGTTTCATTGTACCAAATGTCCATTCAATTCCTGGAGTTGGTTCTTTTTCTAAGAAATTAGCTTGGTATTCACCAACAAAACTTTCAGAATTAGTTTTATTTCTATCATTATATGATTTTTCGATAGTTGCTAAAAATTCTGCTTTTGATCGATCTAATTCTCCTTGCGTAAAACCAAATTTCTTAGCTCTTTCATTCTCAGTAACCAAAACCTTCAAAGCATCTAATTGCTTATCTTCTTGGGACATTGCTACTGACTGATACGCTTTTTTGTTTCTGGCAAAAGTTTTACCGTGATAGGAATATCCATAGGTAAACGGCGGTGTGGCTGAATTAGACAACTCGCCCAACCTTGAATTCAACATGGTGGTAAATAGCCCTTCAACTACATAATCTTTAAAATCCTTAATAGTTACAACGGGTTTTGGCATACCATAATCCTTATATACCAATTGAACTTGCGCGCTTGTTGCCTCTTTATCACTTTCAATTGCTACGAAAGTTTCTTTGTGATTTGGCACCTCAAAAGTTTTTCTTGGTTTTTCATTTTTAGGATTCTGATAGTTTGCGAAGTGAGCAATAACTTTTTTCTCCATTTCGGCTACATCAATGTCTCCAACAACAATTACGCTCATTAAATCTGGGCGGTACCAATCTTTATAGAAACTTACAATTTTGTCGTATTTAAAATTTTGTAAAATTTCTTTTTTACCAATTGGCAGACGATCCGCATAATGTGATTTGTACATCATTTTTGGCAAATAACGACCCATCATTCTTTTTTGAGCGCCAAGGCCCAACCGGTATTCTTCAAGCACAACACCTCTTTCTTTATCAATTTCCTCTGGAGTCAGGTTTGCATTAAAGGCCCAATCTTCAATGATATTAAAACCATTCTCTAATTTTTCTGGGCTATCTGAAGGTATTGGAAGAAAATAAACTGTTTCGTCGAAACTCGTGTAAGCATTTAAATGTTGCCCAAATTTCACACCAATACTTTGTAGATAATCAACCAATTTGTTTTTTGGAAAACGCTTCGTTCCATTAAAACTCATGTGCTCCATGAAGTGAGCCAGCCCTTGTTGATCGTCATTCTCAAGGATAGAACCTGCGTTGATAACAAGTCTTAAATCGACTTTGTTCTCTGGTTTGGCATTTTTCTTGATGTAATAAGTAAGACCATTTTTAAGTTTTCCTGTTTTTACACTGGAATCAAAAGGAATTGCTTTTGAATAATCAATTTCCTGTGCGAAAATCGCAGCTGGAAATAGTAATAGCCCCAAAGCTAATTTACTAAGTTGTTTCATACTGTTTGGTTTATTTTTAGTCAAAACTAAAAAATAAAATTTTAATTTTCATCAATTATTATGAAAAATTTAACGGAAATTACGCACAAATTAATTTTGCGTTTTTATCCCACCAACACCCTAATTAAAATGAATTCGAATTACTATATTTACAAGGCACAAGCAACAAAAAAGATGATAAAAACCTTTTTCAAAATATTTTCGCTATTCCTACTTTTTTTCTCTTGTTACACTTTTGCGCAAGCAGAAAATGAAGTAGTTCCACCGTATAATATAAAGACCATTTCTTTTTCGCAAAGCAACCAAAATGTAATTCCGATAGTAAAATTAGGAGAGGGATTTCAACTGCAATTTGATGATTTGTTTGGCAACGAGGCAAACTATTATTACGAAATAACGCATTGTGACTACAATTGGACACCTTCGGAAATACCTAAAAGCGAGTATTTAAAAGGTTTTGATAACCAAAGAATCATAGATTACACTAATTCTTTCAACACCTTGCAAATCTATTCGCACTATAGATTATCGATCCCAAATCAATTTACACAATTACTACTTAGCGGAAATTACATTCTCAAAATTTTAAATGAAGGTAAAGAAGTTATTTTTTCCCGAAAATTCATTCTCTATGAAGATTTAGCTACCGTGCCTATTCAAGTAAAAAGAGCGCGAACCGTCAGTAATTTAGATTTTAAACACAACTTAGAATTTACTGTAAAATCCAATACCATTACATTTCAAAATCCATTAAAAAATGTAAAAATCATGTTGCTTCAAAATGGACAGTTCAACAATGCTATTAAAAACATTGCCCCTCAATATACCATCGGGAATGATTTAGTCTATAAATATGATACTCAAACCCAATTTTGGGCTGGAAATGAGTTTTTATATTTTGAAAATAAAGATATTCGGGCAGCAAATAATAATGTTGCCAGAGTAAATGCAGATAATGAAATCTACGGTTCCTATTTATATACCAATAATGCCCGAACTAATTTCCCCTATTCTGTTACCGAAGATATCAATGGGAATTTTGTGGTTAAAAACATTAATGCTGAAAAGAACGAAATCGAAGCCGATTATGTCTGGGTATATTTTAGTCTTTCGGCTGCGGCTTTCAGAATTAATAAAGACATTTACATCACCGGAATGTTCAATAATTACAATCTGATCCCAGAGTATAAAATGGATTATAATCCTAAAAAAGGAATCTATGAAAAAGCCCTTTTGATTAAACAAGGATTTACAAATTTTCAATATACCGTTGCAGACAGTAAAGGAATTATTGACCATGAAAATGCGATTGACGGAAATTTCTATCAAACAGAAAATGAATATTCGGTAATCGTTTATTACCGAGAAAACAAGGATCGGTATGATCGAGTAATCGGGAAAGGAATTGCCAACTCATTAAATATCATCAACTAAAAAAACTTTTCTAAAAACAGGGAAACGAAATCAATTTTTCGTAAATTTGTCAGTATTAAGCACCTAAATCATTTATTTATTATGGTTTCTCAAATAACAAGAGGCATAAAAATATCGGTATTGACCAGTTTTGAAGGAACCTACTTCAAAAACTATAAGATTCACTTTGCTTTCAGTTATGAAATTACAATCGAAAATCACAGTAAAGATTCTGTCCAGTTAATTTCTCGTCATTGGGAAATTTTCGACTCTCTAAATGACATAGAAATTGTAGATGGCGAAGGAATTATTGGTAAAAAACCAGTTCTTAAACCAGGTGAATTGCATACATACAGCTCTGGATGCTTATTGTCGTCTCCTTATGGCGCAATGAAGGGTTATTTCAACATGATCAATTTTACCTCCACAAAAAATTTCAAAGTGATAGTGCCTACTTTCAGATTATGCGCTCCTTTTGCCTTGAATTAGAATTCATTTTTATTTTTTTAGTAACTCATCCAGCACCCGTGCCTGAAAGTACGAATAGGTGAAGCAATTCATTTTAAGTTTTCGTCGCCTCACTTATTTTTTTTAAGTAAAATAAGGAGCTTCTAAAGTCGCTGATACTTCACAATAAGAAATATAACGAGACCACAAAAAGCTTTCCATTTCTATCTTGGCTAAAACACTCCATCTTAAAGCCTCACTTTTAGTTTACGCCAAAAAATGTCTATTTTTCAAACAATCCTTCGTACTTTTGTGTATTATTTAAAAACACATTACAAGGATTTCTAATTTTATAATTTTACAAATATGTTAAAAGGATTTTTTCATGTACCAAAAGCGGTAAACGAACCAGTAAAAGGATACGCACCAAATTCACCAGAAAAAGCAACTGTTCAAGCAGCTTACACAAAAATGTGGAATTCTAAAATCGATGTGCCATTATATATTGGAAGCGAAGAAATTAGAACTGGAAACACAAAAAATATGACCGCTCCTCACGATCACAAACACGTCGTAGGAACCTATCATTTAGCCGAAAAAGCACATGTTGAGCAAGCAATTGCAAACGCATTGGAAGCTAAAACAGCATGGGCAAATATGGCTTGGGAACAAAGAGCAGCCATTTTCCTGAAAGCAGCTGAATTGATTGCAGGTCCTTACAGAGCAAGAATAAATGCTGCAACTATGATTGCACAATCTAAAAATATACATCAGGCAGAAATTGACGCATCTTGTGAATTTATTGATTTCTTACGTTTCAACGTAGAATTCATGACGCAAATTTACGGTGATCAACCTAGTTCAAATTCAGATATGTGGAACCGCTTAGAATACAGACCTCTTGAAGGTTTTGTATACGCGATTACTCCATTCAACTTTACTGCTATTGCCGGAAATCTTCCCGCAAGTGCTGCAATGATGGGTAATGTTGTGATCTGGAAACCAAGCGACAGCCAAGTTTTCTCTGCACAAATCATTATTGAAGTATTTAAAGAAGCTGGTGTTCCTGATGGCGTTATCAACGTTGTTTTTGGAGATGCTTTGATGATTACTGACACTGTTTTGGCCAGTAGTGATTTTGCAGGAATTCACTTTACAGGTTCAACTCATGTATTCAAAGATATTTGGGCAAAAATTGGAACAAACATCCACCATTACAAAACCTACCCAAGAATTGTAGGAGAAACTGGAGGAAAAGACTTTATCATTGCACATCCAAGTGCCAATCCAAAACAAGTCGCGACAGGAATTGTTCGTGGTGCTTTTGAATTTCAAGGTCAAAAATGTTCTGCCGCTTCAAGATCGTATGTTCCAAGAAGTTTGTGGCCAGCGATAAAAGAACAATTAATCACAGATACAAAATCCATGAAAATGGGTTCTCCGGAAGATTTCGGAAATTTCATTACGGCAGTTATTCACGAGGGTTCATTTGATAAATTGGCTGGTTTTATTGACCAAGCCAAAAAAGATGATGATGCGGAAATTATCGTTGGAGGTAATTACGACAAATCAGTTGGTTATTTTATTGAACCAACAATTATCGTAACAACAAATCCACATTACTCCACAATGGAAACGGAATTATTCGGACCTGTAATGACGATTTTCGTTTATGAAGACGACAAATGGGAAGAAACTTTGGAATTAGTTGATACGACTTCAGAATATGCTTTAACAGGTGCGGTTTTCAGTCAAGATCGCTATGCAATTGAGCAAGCGACCACCAAATTGCAAAATGCTGCCGGTAACTTCTATATTAATGACAAACCAACTGGAGCAGTTGTAGGAATGCAACCTTTTGGTGGTGCAAGAGCATCTGGAACGAATGATAAAGCAGGTTCAGCATTGAACTTATTGCGTTGGGCTTCTCCAAGAACTATCAAAGAAACTTTTATCACTCCAGAAGATTACAGATACGCGTTTTTAGGAGAATAAAGTCATTGCGAGGAACTACGCAATCTCATTTAGATATGTAAAAACCCATAGAAATTCAATTGATTTGAATTTCTAGGGGGTTTGTTTTATTACTGTCATTGCGAGTAACGAAGCAATGACCTAACTCGTAAACTTCAACGGTACATGCACCACTTTTTTAGTTTCAAAGAATTCATCTTCAAAAAAATCGGATAAATTATATTCTGTTGCTTTTGGAAAGTCCTTTAATTCTTCGGTTAAATTACCTCCTTTTAGATACAGAATCCCATTTTTCAGTTCGTGTTTGTTTTTCTTTTTAATTTTATCTTTTACCCAAGAAACAAAATCTGGCATATTAGTCACGGCACGGCTCACTATAAAATCGAAATCACCTTTCACTAATTCGGCACGCAATTGCTCGGCTTTTACATTTTTCAATTCTAAGCCTTCGGCAACCGCCTGAACCACTTTGATTTTTTTTGCAATAATATCAATCAAATGAAAACGCGTTTCAGGAAAAAGAATGGCCAAAGGAATACCAGGAAATCCTCCTCCAGTTCCCACATCAAGAACATAAGTTCCCGGTTCAAATTTTATGATTTTGGCAATTCCCAAAGAATGTAATATATGTTTGGTGTATAAAGCATCAATATCTTTTCTGGAAATGACATTTATTTTTTCGTTCCAATCGTGGTATAGAAAATCCAATTTTTGAAACTGATCTTTCTGAATATCAGTCAAATTAGGAAAATACTTAAGAATCTCGTCCATGTTCTATTTTTTTAACAAAAGTAATACTTTAGAGTTAAAATATTTGTCTCAATTTTGTATATCCAAAAATTTATAATAATTACCTTTGAACTTTATTAAATCATATGATCAATACGGCACCTACATTTGCAAAGCAAGACAATCTAAAATTTTTTAGAACACTTAACTCGCGGGTAAACAATTACTTTAAAGAAAACAATATCCAAAAAACTGGGAATTGGAGCCTTTACTTGAAAACCGTAATTTTGATTACCGTTTTTCTTGCGCCTTATTTTTTAATTCTAACACTTGGCATGCCTTTTTGGGCACACCTTCTTTTAACGATTGTCATGGGAATTGGAATGGCTGGAGTAGGAATGAATGTAATGCACGATGGAAACCACGGTTCTTATTCCAATAAAAATTGGGTAAACAAATTCATGGGAGGTACTATTTATGTTCTTGCCGGAAATGTATACAACTGGCAAGTACAACACAATGTCTTGCACCACACCTATACCAATATTCCCGGTCATGATGAAGATTTAGATGCAGGTCGCGTAATTCGTTTTACAAAAGATGCAAAATGGTATAATTTTCACCGTTTTCAACAATATTATTCTGTTTTTTTATATGGACTACTAACTTTTAATTGGGCCATAACTACTGATTTTAAACAAATGAGAAGTTACCTAAAAAGAAAATTATCATACGGAGAAGCTAAGAGCCCAAAAATACTTTGGACCACTTTAATAATCACTAAAGTAATTTACGTTTCTATTTGGATTGTGTTGCCTATCATTATAGGAATCACTTGGTGGAAAGTACTTATTGGTTTTTTTGTAATGCATTATACCGCAGGATTAATTCTAAGTGTTGTTTTTCAATTGGCACACGTTGTGGACGAAACCACTAATCCGTCCCCAAATGAATTAGGGGAAATGGACAATACTTGGGCCATTCACCAATTATTTACCACGACTAATTTTGCTCCAAAAAACAAAATTGTAAACTGGTACACAGGAGGATTAAATCACCAAATAGAGCATCATATTTTTCCAAATATCAGTCATGTTCATTACGGAAAAATTGCAAAAATCGTTAAAGAAACTGCTCAAGAATGTAACTTGCCTTATTACGAATATAAAACGATGCGAAGTGCTGTTGTTGCTCATTTCAAACATTTGAAAGAATTGGGAATGAAACCAGAACTTACGTAATCGATTTAAAGATGGAATGCAGTGCATCTCTACAATGCATATCAACACAATATTAAACTACAACCATTAACAAAAATGAATCCACTTTCAGACAGAATTAACAACCTAGCCACATCACAAACATTAGCAATGGCAGCTTTAGCCAGAGAACTAAAAGTGCAAGGAAAAGATATTATCAGCTTAAGTTTAGGCGAGCCTGATTTCAATACGCCAGACTTCATCAAAGAAGCGGCAAAAAAAGCGATTGACGAAAATTACAGTACCTATTCCCCAGTGGAAGGATATGCTGATTTAAAAGAAGCAATCTGTAGAAAATTTAAAAGAGACAATAATTTAGAGTACAAACCATCTCAAATTGTAGTTTCAACAGGAGCAAAACAATCCTTATATAACATTGCACAAGTAATGTTGAATGACGGTGATGAAGTAATTTTGCCTGCACCTTATTGGGTTTCTTATTTCGAAATCGTAAAATTATCCGGTGGAGTTCCTGTAGAAGTTCCAACTTCTGTAGATACGGATTTCAAAATAACACCAGAACAATTAGAAGCGGCGATTACACCAAAAACAAAAATGATGTGGTTCAGTTCTCCTTGTAATCCAAGCGGATCTGTTTACAATAGAGAAGAATTAACAGCATTAGCTAAAGTATTGGAGAAACATCCAAACGTTTACGTTGTTGCTGATGAAATATACGAGCATATCAATTTCTCAGGAACTTTTTGCAGTATCGCATCTATTCCAGGAATGCTAGAAAGAACAATCACTGTAAATGGCGTTGCCAAAGCTTTTGCCATGACAGGATGGAGAATCGGATATATTGGAGCTCCTGAATTCATCGCTAAAGCGTGTACAAAAATTCAAGGACAAGTAACTAGTGGCGCTAACAGTATTGCACAGCGTGCGACTATTACAGCTTTAGATGCTGACCCAAGTGTTTTAAAATATATGGTTGACGCATTCCACAGCCGCAGAGATTTAGTGGTTGGATTATTAAAAGACATTCCAGGAGTAAAAATCAACGTTCCTGAAGGTGCTTTTTATGTATTCCCAGACGTTTCATCTTTCTTCGGAAAAACATTGAAAGGAACCGAAATCAAAAATGCAATGGATTTATCAATGTACCTTTTGGCCGAAGCTAATGTAGCAACGGTAACGGGTGACGCTTTTGGAAATCCTGACTGTATCCGTTTCTCTTACGCAACTAGCGACGAGATATTGAAAGAAGCATTAAAAAGAATTAAAGATGCTTTGGCACTATAGTCAAAACTCATAAAGTCAAATGCTGGAAAATCAAAAAGTCCAACTTCAATTATACCAACAAAGCCTCAAGATGTTCTTGGGGCTTTGTCGTATTTGGGCGTGACCACAAGGGTCGGGCTATCCGCTGCAATCTTTTTTACCTCGTTAAAAAACGAGATAAAAAAGGATTTCCACTTCTATCCCTCACGCAAAAAAACACTATTTTTGCTTCCAATTTAAATCGTTTTTACACGATTAAGTAACTTGAAACTTCAAAAAAATGAAAATACTACTTCTCGGCTCAGGCGAATTAGGAAAAGAATTTGTCATCGCAGCTCAACGCATTGGACAAATAGTAATTGCGGTGGACAGTTACGAAAATGCTCCCGCTATGCAAGTCGCCCATGATTTTGAAGTTATCAATATGCTGGATGGAGAAGCGTTAGATCGAATTGTCGCCAAACACAAACCTGACTTCATTGTTCCTGAAATAGAAGCCATTCGTACCGAGCGTTTTTACGATTACGAGAAGCAAGGAATTACTGTAGTTCCTTCGGCGAAAGCGGCAAATTTCACCATGAACAGAAAAGCGATTCGGGATTTAGCTTCCAAAGAATTAGGGTTAAAAACCGCCAATTATCGCTACGCCACAACTGCCGAGGAACTAAGAAAAGGAGTTGAAGTTGTTGGAATGCCTTGTGTTGTAAAACCATTAATGTCTTCGTCCGGAAAAGGGCAATCCACCATAAAAACCGAAGCCGATATTGAAAAAGCATGGAAGTATGCCGTGGAAGGTTCCCGTGGTGATGTCGTTGAAGTTATTGTAGAAGCTTTTGTAAAATTCAATTCGGAGATTACTTTATTGACGGTGGTACAAAATAATAATCCAACACTCTTTTGTGCTCCAATTGGTCACCGTCAAGAACGAGGTGATTATCAGGAAAGCTGGCAACCTGCCAGAATTTCCGACAAGGATTTATACGAAGCGCAAGATATGGCTGAAAAAGTAACTAAAGCTTTGGGTGGCGCAGGACTTTTTGGAGTGGAATTTTTCTTGACGGATGACGGCGTTTATTTCTCGGAATTATCACCTCGTCCACATGATACCGGAATGGTAACTTTGGCGGGAACGCAAAACTTTAATGAATTCGAATTGCATTTACGAGCCATTTTAAGTTTACCAATTTTTGAAATTACTTTAGAAAAAGCAGGAGCAAGTGCCGTAATTTTAGCTTCAGAAAATTCAACAAACCCAACGTACACCGGAATCGAAAAGATTGCTGCTTTACCCAAAACCGATTTCAGGATTTTTGGCAAACCAACCTCAAGACCGTACCGAAGAATGGGCGTAGCACTAATCAATGACACTTTAAAAACGCCGATTGAGGAAATTGTCGAACGTGCCAAAAAAGCAGCTATCTTAGTAAAAGTAAATTCTTAAAAAAATGAAAAATATAATAGCAATACTATTTGTGTTTTTAGCAGTCTCAGCTAATGCTCAAGATAAAAAAGAAAAGCAAAAAACCCAGATTGTAGATGCCGCTTGCGGACAATGTCAATTTGCAATGGAAGGACACGGTTGTGAGTTAGCCGTTCGTATTGACGGAAAAAGCTATTTTGTAGATGGAACTTCTATTGATTCTCATGGTGATGCACATGCTAGCGATGGTTTTTGCGCTGCCATTAGAAAAGCAGCAGTTGTCGGTGAAATAAAAGGCAACCGTTTTGTAGTTTCAGAATTTAAATTACTTCCTGAGGAAAAGAAAAAATAATTAGATCTGTCTTTAATTCTTCAAAATATTCCAAGCATATAATTCTTACTCCAGCGGAAGAAAAGCTTTTTTTTCTGAAATTGAAATACACAATTTTAAAGCCATGAGCCTATTGCTAAATTCAGGGCAATTTTGTAAACATTCTTATTTTGTGAACGCAGAAATCTTGAAAATTTTCAATATTAATGACAATATTGTAGAGCATGTTTTAAATTTTGCCGGTGCAGGTTGGTAAATTGTCAATATGTATAACTTGATTTCACAAACAACTGGTAATCTTTTTATTGAAGTCTTAGCAGAAACCGAAGTTGCTATGCTTTTAAAAGAAAATCAAGAACAATTTTATATAAAAATTCCAAAACTAGAACGCTTTATTAGAATTCTAACTGAAAATTCATTGGTGGCAAACCAAGAGCGATTAATGGATAATTTAAGTTTATCCGTAAAAGAGCGTGTTGAGAAATTTTGCAGAAAATAGCCTAGTCTGATTCAAAAAGTACCGCAGAAACAAATTGCTTCTTATATTGGTGTAACACTCGAATTCTTTAGTTAAATGAGGTCGAGCCTGCTGAGAAAGTAGTGTTCATTCATCAGTTCTAGTATTTAGTTATTAAGACTGTAAAATTTTCCTGAATACTTTTTTTACTGAGTACTGACCGCTTTTTTTTTGCTGAATACTGATTTTCTTAAACTACTTTAAGTACTTTCTTCACGCAATGATTGTGAATTTGTATCATAATAATTACTACATTTATTTAATCATGGAAAATACAATTATACACAAAGCAAATACACGTGGTCATGCTGATCATGGTTGGTTGAATGCTTACCACAGTTTTAGTTTCGCCAGTTGGTACAACCCGGAAAGAGTCCAGTTTGGAGCACTTCGTGTTTTAAATGACGACACTGTTGCAGCTGGAATGGGTTTTGGAACGCACCCACACGATAATATGGAAATCATCACCATTCCTCTTGAAGGCGATTTAGCACACAAAGATAGCATGGGAAATACTGAAACCATTAAAAGTGGCGATATTCAAGTTATGAGCGCCGGAACTGGGGTGAAACATAGTGAATTTAATCCAAATGCCGATCAAAGAACTAAATTATTACAGATTTGGGTTTATCCGAACCAACAAAACGTAGAACCACGTTACCAACAAATTACTTTAAATCCTGAAGATCGAAAAAACAAATTACAACAAATTCTTTCTCCAAATGCTGACGATTCTGGTGTTTGGATTCATCAAGATGCTTGGTTTCATTTGGGTAAATTTGACAAAGACGTTTCAGCAACTTACAATTTGAAAAAAGAGGGAAATGGCGTTTATGCTTTTATCCTTTCAGGAACTGTAATTATTAACGGACAAGAGTTAGAAACTCGAGATGGTTTTGGAATTTGGAATACCAATTCTTTGGAAATTAAAGTAACCTCAGATGCCGAGTTCTTACTGATGGAAATCCCGATGCAACATTAATTTTTTTTATTATGAGTGAAATCCCAGAATTAGAATACGACGAAAAAAAAGGATCGTTTTATATTACAATAAATGATAAAATAGAAGCCAAAATGACATTTGTTTTTGCTGGTAAAAATAAAATCATCATTGACCATACCGAAGTAAATCCCGGTAATAACGGGAAAGGGTATGGAAAGAAATTGGTGGAAAAAGCAGTCGAATTTGCTCGAGAAAAAGGCATTTCAATTCTTCCTTTATGCCCGTTTGTTAAAAGTGTTTTTGACAAAACCCCTGAATTTAGAGACGTTTTATAATTATCCAAAACTTGGTAGACAAAAATATTACCGGGCATATTGGAGTACAAAAATATTTGTGTACCATTTCATGGCGAAACGGTCAGCTAATTATGAATCAACGGAAAAGTGCAGATCGAAACGATCTTACTCCAAATCGCTACTCCTTTCTTCTTGCTTCTTTAGAACGCTGCACTTTATCGACTTTACGCATGTATATTGACAGAAAAGGCTGGCTAATTCTAGAAATCAATAATATATTGAATGCAACGCAAGAAACGGAGGATGATTTGACGATTATAATCTCCCGAAACATATCTTTTTCGACTGAAATTACTTTAGAACAAAAAGAGCGATTATATTTAATTGCAGAAAAATGTCCCGTTTCCAGAGTTTTAAAAGGAAAGATAACTGTTAACAGCAACTAGTAATTAAGGATCCAGAAAACATAAAAAAAAGAGTATACCAATGCTGAAGTTACCGTGGTATGGCAATTTGGTAAATGCATTCAATCGGGCAACTCCGTTCGCAATAATCCCGCTGTATTTCAACCTAGAGAAAAATCGTGGATTAAAATTGAATATTTTTCGACAAAAAAAATTATCGATACGGTAAAGAAATGTCCATGGGAGCGTTAACGTAGTACAAGAATAAATAATAAATTTCATTTTGAAAGAAAAGCGTTGTGTACATATTCAACGCTTTTCTTGTTTCTTGAAATCCTATAGTTTCTTTTTAGCCCTGATGGAAGCGGAAATCCTCGCAGAGATTGCAGCGTACAGCAGGAGAAATATTCATAAGTAGAACAAAAGTTGGTGCTCCTAAAAAAAATACTATTTTTGTCCCCACAAATTTAAACCGACAACAATGAAAGCATACGTATTTCCAGGTCAAGGCGCACAATTCACCGGAATGGGCAAAGACTTATATGAAAACTCCCCCTTGGCAAAGGAATTATTCGAAAAAGCGAACGAAATATTAGGTTTCCGCATCACAGATATCATGTTTGAAGGTACGGCCGAGGAATTGAAAGAGACCAAAGTTACGCAACCAGCTGTTTTCTTACATTCGGTTATTTTGGCTAAAACTTTGGAAGATTTCAAACCAGAAATGGTGGCGGGACATTCATTGGGCGAATTTTCAGCATTGGTAGCAAATGGCTCTTTATCATTTGAAGACGGACTGCGATTGGTTTCCCAACGCGCTTTGGCGATGCAAAAAGCCTGCGAAATAAAACCTTCGACTATGGCTGCCGTCTTAGGATTAGCGGACAACATCGTAGAAGAAGTTTGCGATTCGATTGACGGAATCGTAGTCGCTGCAAATTATAACTGCCCAGGACAATTAGTAATTTCAGGAGAAACGATTGCGGTAGAAAAAGCCTGTGAAGCGATGAAAGCCGCTGGAGCAAAACGTGCTTTATTATTACCTGTTGGAGGTGCTTTTCATTCTCCAATGATGGAACCGGCAAGAGAAGAACTGGCCGCTGCTATTGAAGCAACTACTTTCTCTACTCCTATTTGCCCGGTTTATCAAAACGTAACGGCAACTGCGGTTTCTGATCCTAATGAGATCAAGAAAAACCTAATCATACAATTGACTGCTCCAGTAAAATGGACACAATCCGTACAACAAATGATAAAAGACGGAGCTACTTTGTTTACCGAAGTGGGTCCAGGAAAAGTATTAGCTGGGTTGATTGGGAAAATCGATAAAGAAGCGGTAACTGCGAATGCATAGTATTCAATTTTGAAATGATTACAAATTAAATCCTAGTGAACATCAGTTTGTGGGGATTTTTTTTATCTTTATAATATGAGTTCATCTCAATTATTAATTTATTAAAATAAAAAAAATGAAAAAAGCACTTTTAGGATTAGCATTTATTGCCACTTTAATGACTTCTTGTAAAAAAGAAACAAAAGACGAAGTAAAAGAGGCCACTGAAGCAGTTGGGAATGAAATGGGAGAGGCTATGGATACAGCAGCTGTAAAAGTTGACGCTGCAGTTGATTCTACTAAGGTTAAAGCTGGAGAAACTCTTGAAAGAGGAGCTGAAAAAATGGATGAAGCCGCTGAAAAATTAAAAGAAGCAGGAAAAAAATAATTCCAAAAAAACTGAATTGAAGGCCTTAACGAATTATAAATTAAGAAAATCAATGTTTGGCCGCAGTTTTCCTTAAGCAGAAAAAATCCCAAATTATATTGATAATTTGGGATTTCTATTTTCTAAACTGAATACTGCAACTGCAGACTGAACTAACTTCTAATTTTTTGTTCCCATTTCCAGGCACTTGTCAACGCTTCTTCTAAGGTGGAATGTGCTTTCCAGCCTAGAACAGTATTAGCTTTATCGGTATTGGCATATGCTGAGATAATATCACCTTCTCTACGGGCAACTATTTTGTAAGGTAATTTTTTACCGCTAACTTTTTCGAAAGTATGAATGACTTCAAGAACGGAACTTCCTGTCCCTGTTCCCAGATTAAAGGTTTCTACTTTGGCTAGATTTTTTTTGTTTAATAACCTTTTTAAAGCAATTACGTGAGCTTTTGCCAAATCGACTACATGGATATAATCACGAATACAAGTTCCATCAGGAGTAGGATAATCATCTCCATAAACGGATAATTCTTTTCGCAAACCAAAACCGGTTTGTGTAATAAATGGCACTAAATTTTGTGGTACGCCTATAGGCAATTCCCCAATTTCAGCGGATGGATGTGCTCCAATAGGATTGAAATAGCGCAATAGAATGGCATTGATATCAGATATTTTTGCTACATCAGTGATGATTTCTTCCCCTATTTGTTTGGTATTTCCATAAGGTGACATAGCCGTTTGAATTGATGCATCTTCAGTAATAGGCATTTTTTCGGCTTGACCATAAACAGTACAAGAGGAGCTGAAAATAAAGCTGGCTTCCTGTTTTTTTTGTAATTCCTGCAAAACATATACCAACGCATTGATATTGTTTTCATAATACAACAAAGGATTTTCAACACTCTCACCAACTGCCTTTGACGCAGCAAAATGGATTACCCCAGAAATATCATGATGTCTTTTGAAAAAATCCTGCACTTTATCTTTTTCACGCAAATCTAATTTTTCGAATGCAGGAATTTTTCCTGTAACGGCTTGAATTCCGTCTAATACACTCAAAGAAGTATTAGAAAGATTATCTACAACTAGTACCTCAAAATCTTCATTTTGTAATTCGACTACTGTATGAGATCCTATAAAACCTAAACCTCCTGTTACTAGTATTTTCATGATCTATTATTTCAAAAATTCTAAAACGCTGTCCGTGATAAATTTAATTTGTTCTTCGTCTAGTTCTGTATGCATTGGTAACGAAATTACTTCTTTGACCAATTGGTTGGTTACAGGAAAATCCTCTTCTTTATATCTTGCATCTAAATATGCTTTTTGTGCATGCAACGGAATTGGGTAATAAATCGCACAAGGAATACCTTTGTCAAGCAAATGTTGCATCAAGCCATCTCTATCTGCATTCACAATCCTCAATGTGTATTGATGAAAAACATGGCAGTCACAAATGTCACATATACTTGGCGATACAATATTTTTATGTCCTTCAAAAGCTGCCGAATATTTTCTGGCTGCGTCTTGCCTTGCTTTGTTGTAAGCATCTAACAAAGGTAATTTTGCATTCAAAACTGCGGCTTGTACACTATCTAAACGTGAGTTCACTCCTACTACATCATGATGATAGCGTTCGTACATTCCGTGATTTACAATCCCACGAAGTTTGTGGGCCAAAGTATCATCGTTTGTAAAAATGGCTCCACCATCACCATAACATCCTAAATTTTTACTAGGAAAAAAGGATGTTGATCCTACATGTCCTATCGTTCCAGCTTTCTTTTTTGTCCCATCAGAAAACTTGCAATTGGCTCCAATAGCTTGTGCATTATCTTCTATTACAAATAGGTTATGTTCTTTGGCCAAAGCCATAATTGCTTCCATATTCGCCGCGCGTCCAAATAAATGTACGGGAACAATCGCTTTGGTTTTTGGTGTAATGGCGCGTTTTATTCCTTCGATAGAAATATTCATATTATGGATATCCACATCTACCAAAACCGGCGTAAGTTGCAACAAGGCAATCAC
Organism: Flavobacterium urumqiense; assembly: GCF_900108015.1. GTDB lineage: Bacteria > Bacteroidota > Bacteroidia > Flavobacteriales > Flavobacteriaceae > Flavobacterium > Flavobacterium urumqiense. The sequence continues at coordinate 108,830 of NZ_FNVP01000002.1, forward strand.
TTCAACAGTTGCGGCAAAAGTAAAATCAGCAGTGATTACCTCATCTCCAGGCTTCAAATCTAATCCCATCATAGCAATTTGTAACGCATCAGTTCCGTTTGCACATGGAATTACATGTTTTACGTCTAAATAGTCTTCTAAAGATTTTTGGAATTGATGAACTTGCGGTCCGTTAATATAGGTATTGGTATCTAAAACTTCTTGAATAGACACATTTACAGTATCCTTTATTTTATCATATTGACTTTTTAAGTCAACCATTTGAATTTTTTTCATGGAGATTTTCTTTAAAATTTATCCTTTAACTGATTTAAGGATGACGTTAGTTTAAGGTTTGAAGTTGCTAAACACCTTTTTTAAACGTAGAACAAAAATAGTTATTTAATGACTTATTACAATGAAAATTATTCAAAGTGATGTAATTTAGCACACAAATTTTTAACGATGCTTTTCCTTTATAATTTATTTGTGGTTTTCGCTTCACAAGCCTTAAAACTAGTCGCTACCTTCAGTCCGAAAATTAAACTTTTTGTGGACGGTCGAAAAGTTGCTTTTCCAACTTTGGAACAAAAAATAAAACCTTCTGATAAAACGATTTGGTTTCATGCCGCATCACTTGGTGAATACGAGCAAGGACTTCCGGTAATCGAAAAAATTAAAGAAAAATTTCCTTCCCATAAAATCGTAGTTACTTTTTTTTCGCCTTCAGGTTATGAAGTTCGTAAAAACAATACGGTTGCGGATGTCACGGTTTATTTGCCATTAGATACTAAGAAAAATGCACAACAATTTTTGAAACTTATACATCCTGATTTAGTGTTTTTTATCAAATATGAGTATTGGCCTAATTATTTATTTGAACTCAAAAAATTAAATACTAAAACCTATTTAGTTTCTGGAATTCTTAGAAAGAACCAACTGTTTTTCAAATGGTATGGCGGTTTTTACCGAGAAGCGCTGGATGCGTTCACGTACTTTTTTGTTCAAAATGAAACTTCTAAAAAGCTACTGCAGCAGTTAGGGAAAAGTAATGTTGCTGTTTCTGGTGACACCCGATTTGATCGAGTGGCCACAATTTTAGAAAAAGACAATTCGTTGGATTTTATCTCTGATTTTAAAAACAACACACTCACTATTGTCGTGGGAAGTTCATGGCCAAAAGATGAAGATTTAATAGTGAATTTTATCAATTCTAACAAATACAATGTCAAATTTATAATTGCGCCACATAACATAAAAGAAGAACAAATTCAGAATTTAAAAAACAGCATCACCAAAAAAACTGTTTTATTCTCTGAAAAAGAAGGACGGAATCTCGCTGATTTCGATGTGTTTATTATTGACACGATTGGCATTTTGACAAAAATCTACAGTTATGCGGATATTGCTTATGTCGGCGGCGGTTTCGGGAATCCCGGAGTTCACAATGTATTAGAGCCGGCAACCTTTGGAGTTCCAATCATTATTGGACCCAACTATTCCCATTTTGCAGAAGCAATCGCGCTGGTCAATATGGATGCCTGTGTTGCGGTTGCCAATCAAAAAGAATTGAACGAAGCCCTTGAAAACCTAATACGCAATGCTCACATCCGAAATGAAAAAGGACACATGTGCAGTACTTTTGTACAAATGAATAAGGGCGCAACCAAAGTTATTACGAGTCGACTATAAACTCGAATTCAAACACGAAAAGATATAAATTCAACAAAGTGTCACTGTTTAATTTGTTACAATTTGTAGAATCTGTATCTCTATAAGTCTTATTCCATGATTGCGGCTACAAACTCAGCTTTTCCTTGAAATTGCTGGCTTGTCTTCTGGAAATCTCCACTTTAATTTCTTTTGGAAGCTCTGCTAAAAGATTTCCGCTAAACCACGTTTCGATTTTGACAATGTATTGCACATTTACAATCTGATTTCTATTTGCTCTAAAGAAAAATTTCTCGGGAAGTTTTTCCTCAATTTGGTTTAATGATTTGTTGATAATCGCTTTTTCATTTTGAAAAAATACTTTCGTGTAATTACCATCCACTTCAAACAAGTAAATGTCCGAGATTTTTACCAGCCAGCATTTTTCACCATCTCTGATAAAAATTTGATTGTCCAAAGCCAGCTTCTTTTCACTTTTTTCGGCCTTTTCAATCAAATTGGTATTTACTTTTTCTATCGCTTGTGCAAACCTTATTGGATTAATTGGCTTTAATAAATAATCGAGCGCATTATACTCAAAAGACTTGATTGCATACTCATCGAAAGCAGTCGTAAAAACCGTAATAGGTACATTATCGAGCATTTCAAGCAAGGTAAAACCATCTTTTTCAGGCATGTTGATATCCAGAAAAAGCAAGTCGGGCTGAACAGCATTGATGAGTTCAAATCCCAAATCCACATTTTCGGCTTCGCCAATGATTTGAATTTCAGGGTGATTTTTTATTAATTCCTTCAGCTCATTGCGAGCCAAACGGGAATCTTCTACTATGACAGCTTTTATTTTTTTCATCAGTTACTAAGAAATAGGTAGTACTATCTTGGCAACAACTTCATTTTCAACTTCACTTAGTGAAAAAGTTGCTGTTTCGCCATAAATTAAGTGTAATCTTCTTTGAATATTTTTGAGACCTAATTGGGTTGTACCTTTTTGCTGCGACAGTTGCCCTGTATTGTTGACTTGAATGTGTAAATCGGTGTTTTCTTCTTTGATTTTCAACAGTAAAATACCACCGTTTTTTATTTGCGAAATTCCGTGTTTAATGGCATTTTCAACTAACATTTGAATAATCATAGGTGGAATGTGCAATTTCAAAGTCGTTTCTTCTATTTCGGCAACAAATTGCAATCGGTCTTCCAGTTGAATTTTTGAGATAGCGATAAAGTTTTCGACCATTTCAATTTCTTCATCTAAAGCAATGGTATTGTTCTCGCTTTTGGTCAAAGAATACCGTAACATCTCGGACAATCTGGTAATCATTTCCCTTGATTTAGCTGGATTTTCCAGAATCAAACCGCGAATATTGTTTAGGCTGTTAAACATAAAATGCGGGTTAATTTGTCCTTTCAAAGCATTGATTTGTGACTCTTTGAGCGTAGACTCTAACTCTAACCGATTCATTTTGTTGTCCTTTAAAAGCAAGATAGCCTTAACAACAGAATATGAAATTATCCATAAAAAAAACAAAATAGAAAACAAAATGATGAATATAATATTTGCCACTAAAGTTTGGCTGGGGTGATTTAAAACTTCTGGCCTTTTATACACATACGTAAGCATTAAATAGTTATACCCCATAATGAATGAATAATATGTAGCAATTGAGATCACAAACACTACAATTATTTTAAAAAAATCAATTTTAGTAAAACTTTCAAAATCAATGTTTTTGTTAAAAAAATACCTTACTGAATAAGTCACAATAAGTATAGCTATAGTAAAGGATACATAATCCAAAACCAATTGCCATTTTTCATATCCTAAAACATTTTTTTTAGGATCTAACATTTGAGGTATAAATATAAATCCCAACAGAATTGTCCAGATAAAAATTTGAATAACCCAAAAAGTATTTTTTCTATTTGAGATTTTTTCCATCACCTTAGTTTTCTTTTTATGATGTCAGTTCTGTGCAATACTCCACAAACTTTATTACTGTTATTAAAATAAGTTTCACCATTTTTTTTCGAGTTTAAAATTATAATAAATATTTAAAAAATTTGGCGAAGCACAGACACTTCGCCAAAGTTATACTTTTTAAAATTAATTTTTATTTTTTAAGATGTTGAGCAAAAAATCCCATCATAGCTTTATAAAGTTCAATTCTATTTTCTTCCCGTCCAAAACCATGACCTTCATTGTATTTAACCATATAAGGGACCTGGAAATTTTTAGCTCTAAGTGCCGTTACAATTTGATCTGCTTCTTTGATTGTAACTCTTATATCATTAGCCCCTTGAACTACAAATAAAGGTTTTTTAATTTTATCAACATGATAAATTGGCGAAACAGAACGGGATATTTTAGCTTCTTTTGGGTTATCCAAATCATACCATGTTTCCTTAAACATCTTCAAGTATGGCTTCCAATGCGCAGGAAAAGAGGCAAGAATAGTTTCAACATTTGATACCCCAACATAATCCACCCCGCAAGCATATAAATCAGGCGTTTTTACTAATCCCATAAGAGTTGCATATCCGCCATGACTGGCCCCGTATATAGCCATTCTATCCTTATCAATCCACCCTTGCTCGATAACATATTGAACCCCATCTTCTATATCATCCATAACTTTTCGGCCAATTTGTTTAAACCCTGCTCTCATAAATTCTTTACCATAACCCCCAGAAATTCTGAAGTTCACATGTAAAGTAGCGTATCCTCTACTAGCGAATAATTGGTCATCTTTTATAAAACTCCAAGAATCTCTTACTGATTGAGGCCCTCCATGGGGATTTACAATTAATGGAACTTTTTTACCATTTAGTGCTTCTTTTGGCAAGGTTATATATCCATGAATGGTCAAACCATCTCTACTTTTAAAAGTTATCGGGAGCATTCCAGCCATATCCTCTTCTTTTAATTGCGGGAGTAAGTCGAACAGGAAAGTAACTTTATCTTGCTTAACATCATACTGAAAATACTTTCCTTGTATTTTATCGCTAGTTACCAATATCAAATATTTATCTTCTGCTTCTGTTCTATCAATCAAATAAAATTGTTGGTCTCCAAATTCTTTTTTCAATTTTTGATAATATTTTTTAAAAGTATTACTAACAGGCAATACTTCAACTTTTTCTCCATTGAAACCAACGTAATCAATTTCATAATTTCGTTTTCTTGACAAACTTAAAATAGTAGCGTCATAAGTATCATTCGAGTATATTTCCTTTAGAATTTTCTTCTCTTTGAAGTCATACAAAACAACTCTGATCTTGTCAGAATCTAAATTGGTCAATATATAGGCATCATCTGGATTTTCCGTAGCGTAATTAAAAGATAGCACATTAAAAATTTCATCCCAATTAGCATTATTAAAGTGTTCATACGTTTTAGAACCGTTGCTTTTGTAGTAATAATGATTTTCTAGACCATTAACAATTCGGTGAAATCCTTTTAAATTACCATCTTTATCAAAATCATAACCCACAATCGGAATACTCACATCATCATTTGTATGTAATTTCTCCAGTTGCCCTGTAACAACATTAACTTTATAAGGCTCGTTAACTTGCGGATTGTCTTTATTCATTGAAATGATCAAATAATCTTTTTGTTCCTTAAGTGTTTTCAAAATTCCAGCTTTTACACCATCATAAGGTGTTAAATCAATGGCATTAGAGCCATCTAAATTAGTGGCGTAAATATGGTAATTCTCATTCCCTCCTTTGTCCATTGAATACACAAGCCTTTCATTGTTTATCCAAGAATACTCTCTAATCAATTCCTCTTTTTCTTTTATTGACAAGACAACTTCGCCAGTCTTTGTGTTTTTAACATATACATGATTTTTTCCTGAGACATCTTTCTCTTGATAAGAAAGAAACTTGCCGTCAGGGGACAATTGAAAATTTGATGCTTTTGGTTTTTTAAAGAAATCCTCCACACTATATTTGTAAGTTCCTTTTTCAAAAGTGGATAACTTTTCTAACTCTTCTTTTGACGATGGAAGAGAAGCATCACCAGGCTTAGTGATTTCTGTTTTGGCCATTTGTGCATTTGCACTTGACATTCCCATAATTGCCAGTGCAATTACTACTATTCTTTTTTTCATAATTTGATTTGATTGATTTGATTTATTATTTATTACAAAACCTCCTTTATACCCTCCATTGCCCCACTTATAAAAATTCCAAGGACAATACAAACTAATATTAGTATTACACTTTTAACTACTCTCTTAAAATTTAATTTTTTCATGATTCGATTGATTTGATTGATTTGATTTGATTTGATTTGATTGATCCTGTCATTAAAATTTTATTTCAATTTTAACTAATTAAAAATGGAATCCTGTATTATGCTGAAAAACTATTATAAACCCTAATAATGCATACGCTACTAATTTCCCTATTTTTAAGACTTTCTTTTTTCATGTTTTTATTTTTTGTTTGTTAGTTTGTTTTGATGAGACAAATATATAGCGACCTCAACTTGTATTCTTACAAAAAATGACGAACGGCTATATCGAAATGACGAACGGTTACCAAGGTTATTAAATACAAACAAAACCAATATCGCCTACCTTTACAGCTCTTAAAAAAAGCAAGATGATCCATTTTAAACCGCTAGACAAAAATAATATTGATCTCATTACCGCTATGATGGTAGATTTTTATGCCATAAAAGGCTACCCTATAGATATCGAAAAATCAAAGGCGTTATTCCGGCAATTTACCGACAATTCTGAGTTTGGTTTAGCTTAATTAATCTATACGAATGACGCGGTAGTCGGTTATGTAATCATAACATTCAGTTTCAGCTTTGAATACCATAGCAGAATAGGCATCTTAGACGATTTGTATCTTTCCGATTCGGCTCGCGGCAAAGGAATTGGCAAAAAAACGGTGGCTTTTATTCAAGCCAAAGCACAACAATTAAACCTGAAAATAATCTACCTAGAAGTTGAAAATCACAATGAAAACGCTCAAAAATTGTGTCTCGCCAGCAATTTTATATTCCTCCATCGGAAATTAATGAAATATATTGTTAAATAAAAAATCAACTTAAATCAATACCATGAAATTTTTAAAATTATTCCTATTACTATTTGTCATTCAGCTACAAGCCCAGGAAGGCGGAATGTAGATTCCTTCGCTGCTGAATGGAATGAATGAAACCGAAATGAAAAATCTGGGCATGAAAATGTCCGTAAAAGACATTTATGATGTAAATCAGTCGAGCATGAAAGATGCGGTTCCACATTTTAACGGGGGCTGTACCTCAGAAGTTATTTCCCCAAAAGGATTGATCCTGACCAATCATCATTGCGGGTTTTCACAAATTCAATCGCATTCCACCGTAGACCATGATTATCTGACAGATGGTTTTTGGGCTTACAAAATGGAAGAAGAACTGCCAAACGAAGGTTTGACTGTGACTTTTATGGTAAAAATTGAAGATGTAACCACTTTAGTTTTGGACGGAACTGCTTCCATGAGCAACGAAGCCGAAAAACAAAAGAAAATTCAAGAAATTGTTACTACAGTTAGGCAAAGCCAATGTTGCCGTTTCAGGAGACACCCGTTTTGACCGAGTGGCAGCAATTTTAGAAAAAGACAATTCGTTGGATTTTATCTCTGATTTTAAAAACAACACACTCACTATTGTCGTGGGAAGTTCATGGCCAAAAGATGAAGATTTAATAGTGAATTTTATCAATTCTAACAAATACAATGTCAAATTTATTATTGCGCCACATAATATTAAGGAGGAACAAATTCAGAATCTAAAAAACAGCATTACTAAAAAAACAGTTTTATTCAGCGAAAGAAAGGATAAAAATCTTGCTGATTATGACATTTTTATAATTGATACGATTGGCATTTTGACAAAAATTTACAGTTATGCGGACATTGCCTATGTAGGCGGTGGTTTTGGTAATCTTGGCGTACATAATATACTTGAACCAGCAACTTTTGGAGTTCCAATTGTGATTGGTCCAAACTATTCTCATTTTGCCGAGGCAACGGCTTTGATAAATCTGGAAGGCTGTATTTCTGTTTCCAATAAAAAGGAATTACAAGTCGCTTTTATAAACTTAATTCTTATTGAAACAGAAAGACAGGAAAAAGGTCATATCTGCGGCACATTTGTACACATGAATAAAGGCGCCACTGCGATTATCATGAATACGATCTCAAATTTTGAGTTGTTCTAATTTTCAAAACTATTTTTACATTAAAAATATCGAATTTGAATAAGAGACTTCTTTTAACCAAGAAAGAGGATTCGGTCTAATTAGATTATAAAAAAAGCCCCACAAAGTAGCTTTCATTGAATTAACCCTTTATATTTAGCAAAATAGTCTTTGTGGCATAATAGTTGGTGTTAATGAGTATGTTGGCAAAATATATTATTTTTTAAAAAAAAAATAAAAAAATATTTTACATATTAAAAAATTTATATCTTTGCCACGAATTAATAATTAACCTTTTATAATAAAGTAAGATGAAAAAAGTATTTTTAAGTTTAGCTGTTGTTGCTGTTTTAACTGTTGTATCATGTAAAAAAGCTGACGCTCCTGCTGATGACGCTTCTGCTGTAGTTGATTCTGCTGCTGTTGTTGTTGACTCTGCTGCTGCTGTAGTTGATTCTGCTGCTGTTGTTGTTGACTCTGCTGCTGCAACTGCTACTGACGCTGCAAAAACTGCAACTGAAGCTGCTGCAACTGCTACTGAAGCTGCAAAAAAATAATTAGAATTTAATTCTAAAAATTTTAAAGCCATCCGCGCAAGCGAGATGGCTTTTTTAATTATTTATATTGACGTTTTTAGAGCATCAGATAAATAAAAAAAGAGAGCAATGGTAAAATTACCATTGCTCTCTTTTTTTTTAACGTACTGCTTCGTAATAAACCTTAATCTTCAAAAATAAAATCATTTGCCGAAAAATCTAAAATTTCAGATACGTTCCCATATTTAACAATTTCATCTATTCCTTTTTGAAGTCTCAAAGAAGTCGTGTATTTTCTACTGGTAGCAAGATGACCTCCCTTTAACATCAATTTAAAGTAATACTTACCATTAGAAGACCTAAACTTTAAAAAGTCCGCTGATTCGATGTTCTCTTTTAATTTGTCAACATCTTCTTCACACTCAAATTTCAGTTCATAACTCAAACTGGTAAAAACAACCTTTCCCTTTCTTGAAGTAAAAACAAATTTATACTCGTCATTAAATCTTTTACTAATTACAAAAGCCCCCATAGTTTATAAAAATTCAAATTATAAATCCAAAAAAAAAGAAGTCGATACCGGTTCAGACAGATTTAGTTCTAATACGAAAAATCATAAAACAAAAAAAACCGCTTCAATTGAAGCGGTTTAGTACTCAGAGCGGGACTTGAACCCGCACGAACATTGCTGTTCACTGGATTTTAAGTCCAGCGTGTCTACCAATTTCACCATCCGAGCATTATTTGGTGTGGAGCGAAAAACGGGGCTCGAACCCGCGACCTCGACCTTGGCAAGGTCGCGCTCTACCAACTGAGCTATTTTCGCATTTTCAATTCTTAAAAAGAACCGCAATACTTGTTCTGTATTGCGGATGCAAATTTAAGACATTTATTGAATTACACAAGCCTTTTCTACAAAAAATTCACAGATTAAAGTTAACATTCTGATAACGTAAACTTTAAAACAAAAGAAATTATTTTCTGGTTAACATTCTTTTAATTTCATTTAGTTTCATCAAAGCTTCCATTGGAGTTATGGTATTTATATCCAAATTTAAAATCTCTTCTTTGATTTCTTCCAATAAAGGATCATCCAAATTAAAGAAACTCATTTGCATTTGCTCCGCTTGTTCGCCTTTCAGGCTCGAGCCATCTTTTGCAGCTTTAATTCCGTTTAATGCATCACTTGAATGGCTCTTCTCCAGCTTTTTTAATAGTTTCTGAGCCTTTAGAATCACTATCTGCGGCATTCCAGCCATTTTTGCAACATGTATCCCAAAACTGTGCGCACTGCCTCCTTTTACCAATTTTCGAATAAAAAGCACCGTATCTTTTAATTCTTTCACAGAAACATTATAATTCTGAATTCTTGGTAGTGATTCACTCATTTCATTCAACTCATGATAATGCGTTGCGAATAATGTTTTGGGTTTTGAAGGATGTTCATGTAAGAACTCAGCAATGGCCCAAGCGATAGAAATTCCGTCATAGGTACTCGTTCCTCGCCCAATTTCATCCAACAGTACCAAACTTCTATCAGAAATATTATTCAAGATGGATGCTGTTTCATTCATTTCGACCATAAAAGTAGATTCCCCCATCGAAATATTGTCACTTGCTCCTACTCTGGTGAATATTTTGTCGATAATTCCCATTCTTACGCTATCAGCGGGAACAAAACTCCCCATTTGAGCCAATAACACAATTAGGGCTGTTTGACGCAAAATAGCCGACTTACCAGACATATTGGGCCCCGTAATCATAATCAATTGCTGTATCTCTCTGTCTAAGAAAACATCATTGGCAATGTATGGCATTCCAACTGGTAATTGTTTTTCAATAACGGGATGCCTTCCATTTTTGATTTCCAGTTCGAAAGTTTCGTCTAATTCCGGACAAACATAATTATTCTCAATAGCTAATTGTGTAAACGAACACAGACAATCCAATTGCGCGACCAAATTCGCATTCATTTGAACCGGCTTGATGTAAGTAGCAATCCAACTGACCAATTGCTCGAACAATTCCGCTTCAATTTTGTGTATTTTTTCTTCGGCTCCAAGAATTTTGGTTTCGTATTCTTTTAGTTCTTCAGTGATGTAACGTTCTGCATTAACCAAAGTTTGCTTTCGGATCCATTCAGCTGGCACTTTATCTTTATGTAAATTCCTAACTTCAATATAATATCCAAAAACGTTATTGAAAGATATTTTCAAAGAAGAAATTCCTGTCAACTGCGATTCTCGTTTTTCAATTCCTTCCAAGAATTCTTTTCCGCTAGTTGATATGGTTCTCAAATCATCCAACTCCGCATTTATTCCTTTGGCAATAGCATTCCCTTTAGAAACAGCAACAGGAGCATCTTGATTCAGCGTTATTTTTATTTTTTCGCGAAGTAAATCACAACTGTGTAAACTATCTCCAATTACTTTTACAGCTTCCTGAGGACTTTGCAACGCCAGCATTTTTATTGGAATAATAGCATCCAATGATTCTTTTAAATATACTACTTCACGAGGTGATACTTTCCCGGTAGCAATCTTGGAAATCAAACGCTCCAAATCTGAAATTTCCTTAATTTGATGCTGAATATTTTTTAAAACGTCCTGATTTTCTTTTAAATAAGAAACTACTTCATGACGACTTCGTATTTTATTGCTGTCTTTCAGAGGCAAAGCCAACCATCGTTTTAATAACCGACCTCCCATTGGCGAAAGCGTTTTGTCAATAACATCGAGAAGCGTAACTGCATTTGGATTATAACTATGATACAACTCTAGATTTCGAATTGTAAATCGGTCCATCCAAACATAAGCATCTTCGGCAATACGTTGAATGGCTGTGATATGCTGTACTTTATTGTGTTGCGTTTCGGACAAATAATACAAAATTGCGCCCGAAGCAATAATTCCTTCTTTTAACTCTTCAATTCCAAAACCCTTCAGCGATATTGTTTGAAAATGCTTAGTTAAGACTTCAAAAGCATAATCCTCTTTGTAGATCCAATCTTCCAAATAAAAACTGTGATAATCCTCCCCAAAAATTTCTCGGAAATCATTTTTGTTATTTTTAGGAATTAGCACTTCGCTGGGATTAAAATTCTGCAACAACTTATCAATATATTCGGCATTTCCCTGAGCAGTAAGAAACTCCCCTGTAGAAACGTCTAAAAATGAAATTCCAATTGATTTATTTGCAAAAAATATGGATGCTAAAAAATTATTTGTTTTAGATTGCAAAACCTCATCATTCATGGAAACGCCTGGAGTTACAAGTTCAGTAACACCACGTTTCACAATAGTTTTAGTCATTTTTGGATCTTCGAGCTGATCACAAATTGCGACACGAAGTCCAGCTTTGACAAGCTTTGGCAAATAGGTATTTATAGAATGATGCGGAAATCCTGCCAACGCTGTTTCTGTTGCTGATCCTGCGCCACGTTTTGTCAGAGTTATACCAAGAATCTTCGACGCACGAACTGCATCTTCCCCAAAAGTTTCATAAAAATCTCCTACTCGAAACAATAAACACGCATCAGGATATTTCCTTTTGATCTCGTTATACTGCTTCATTAATGGCGTTTCCTTAACCGTATTATCTTTAGATGCCAAGTTATTTTATATTTAATAAATGAAAAACATTAATCAGCGAATTTATATATTTTAAAGCGAATTACAGTGAGCTACAAAAAAATTAAATATTTTTAAGTAAAAATTAATCTAATGGCATGATTTTTTCTTTAAATTTGTTTAACTAATTAAAAAAACAAGAAAATGAAAAAAATACTTACACTAGCGTTATTATTAGTTTTAGGAGTTACATCTTCTAATGCTCAAGAAACATCTAAAGTTACTAAAAAAATAAAAGCTAAAACTGCTAAAATTTCAACTCCAAAAGTTGACGGAGCAGGAATGGTTTTTATGAATGAGACTATTGATTATGGGACAGTTGCCCATAATGCCGACGGAAAGCGTGAATTCGTTTTTACTAATAATGGAAACAAACCATTAATTATAACTAATACTCAAGGTTCTTGTGGATGTACAGTTCCTACAAGCCCAAAAGAACCAATTGCTCCTGGTGCAAAAGGTGTTATTGGTGTAAAATATGCAACTGACAGAGTAGGCCCATTTACAAAAACGGTAACTGTAACCTCAAACGCAACTGGTCAAGCAACAAAAACACTAACAATAAAAGGAACAGTTTTAGCAGATGATGCACCAAAAAGCTAATTTCTAAATTTAATTTACATTAAAAAGCTTCCCAACTTGTGGAAGCTTTTTTATTGAAACTAACCCTGAAAAACATGAGAAAGCTTGAAAACAGCGAATTGGAAAGAAAATCAATCGAAGCTTTTAAAGAATCTAAAAAGACGCCTATTATCTTAGTTTTAGATGACATCCGTAGTTTGCATAATATTGGTTCTGTGTTCCGCACAGCTGATGCCTTTTTGATTGAGAAAATATATTTGTGCGGCATTACGGCAACTCCTCCAAATAAGGAAATCCATAAAACCGCTCTTGGCGCAACAGAAACGGTAACTTGGGAGCACAGTGATAATGTCCTTGCCGTCATTGAAAATTTAAAAAAAGAGGATGTAATCACATTGGCTATAGAACAGGTACAAAGTGCTGTTTTTCTCCAAGATTTTAAAGTTGAAAAAGACAAAAAATACGCGTTAGTTTTTGGAAACGAGGTTTATGGAGTTTCACAAGAAGCAGTCGCTTTATGTGATGGTTCAATTGAGATTCCACAATTAGGAACCAAACATTCTTTAAACATTTCAGTAAGCGCCGGAATTGTAGTGTGGGATTTGTTTCAAAAAATAAATTGGCCTGCATAAATTAATGTTTAATCAAACAAGAAAAACAATACTTTTATAAAATGGGAAAACATGTGTTTTTTAAAATAATTTTAGTTTTAGTATTTTTTACTTCAGAAATAAACCACGCATCCAGCTTTGATTATACGACAAAAAAACACATCTCCAGTAAAACACGAAACACTTTAAATTCTCCGCAAATAAAAAAAAATCGGAAATTAGTTGCTAGTACTGCTCCGATTCTAATTGCTCAAAACAACAATCAACCCTACTGCCCGGGAACTTCTTTAAATATTGTGAGTGACATAGCAATAGCAGACCCGGACAATTTCATTACTTCTATTTATATACAGATTTCTTCGGGTTATATTAACGGTGAAGATGTATTGTCTTTGGCAGGAACACATCCATCAATTACAGGCGGTTGGGATGGTTTATCAGGGAAATTTACCTTAACCGGAATAACAGGACAACCAAGCACTGCAGCCTTCATAGCCGCCATAAAAGACATAAAATATTCCAGTAGCAACACATCTCCTTCCGGAATTCGTAGTTTCTCAATTACAATAGGACAAGCAAATTACTTAGCCCGAAACGGTCATTATTATGAATACATTCCGAATCCTGGAATCAGTTGGACAGCAGCAAAAGCGGCCGCAGAGAATAGTACTTATTTTGGATTAAAAGGTTATTTAGCCACAATTACAGCCCAAGATGAAGCACAACTTTGCGGAGCACAAGCAAACGGAAATGGATGGATTGGTGGCAGCGATGCTGAAACAGAGGGAATTTGGAAATGGGTAACTGGACCAGATATTGACAGAGTTGTATTCTGGAATGGAGGAGTGAATGGCACATCGCCAACTTATTCAAATTGGAACACAGGAGAACCGAATAATAGTAATGGAATTGAACATTATGCACACGTTAAAGCACCCGGCGTTCCAGGAACACCTGGATCGTGGAATGATTTACAATTAAACGGGGATGCAACAGGAAATTATCAAGCCAAAGGGTACATAGTAGAATATGGTGGAATGCCGGGAGAACTGCCACTACAAATTTCAACAAGCACAAAAATCAGCATACCTAAAATCACAAATACAACTCCCTCACAAAGTTGTGATTCAGGAAGCGTAACGCTTAAAGCCACAGCGTCTGACGGAACTGTTAATTGGTTTGATGCTGCAACCGGAGGAAATCTACTAGCAATAGGAAACTCCTATTCAACGCCAAACTTATCTACAACCACCACCTATTATGTGGACGCAGGTGCTAATTGCAGCGCTCCTCGAACAGCAATTATTGCGACTATAAATGCTACTCCTAAAATAACTTCAACTAATACACCTGCAACAAGATGCAGTTCCGGAGCAGTTACACTTCAAGCAACTGTTAGTGCAGGGATTATTAATTGGTACTCAGTTGCAACCGACGGAGCAATTGAAGGAACCGGGACAAGTTTTACAATTTCTAGCATTTCTCAAAACACAACATATTACGCTGAAGCCCAAAACAACGGTTGCACTAATCGTAACAGAACTCCAGTTGATATTAAAATCTACTCGCCACCTTTTGTTGTAGATCAGGAATTAACTTTGTGCAAATCCGCAACTCTAACACTTGATGCTCAAATTCCTAATATGTCTTATTTATGGTCAACTGGAGAAAACACGCAAACAATTAGTATTAAAACTGCCGGTAATTATTACGTTGATATAACTAGTCCCGCCCCTGAAAACTGTACCAGCAGAAAAAAAATTAGTGTTGTTGAACATAATACTCCCGAAATCGACCGTGTTGATGTCAATGAAACAACAATAGTAATCTATTTAAAAAAGGAAGAAGCTTATTTTGAATATTCTGTTGACGGAACTAATTACCAAAATTCAAATGTCTTTTTTAATGTTCCCAGTGGTCTGCAAACAGCTTATGTAAGAGAAGTTAATTTCTGTAGTTATGATACCAAAACCTTTATTGTACTGATAACACCTAAATTTTTCACCCCTAACAATGACACTTATAATGATGTATGGGAAGTAAAAGGATTGGTTAATTATCCAGAAGCCGAAGTCTCTATTTTTGACCGATTTGGCAAATTAATTGTTATACTAAACGCAAAAAAATTAATTTGGGACGGTACATTAAATACTAGTTTATTACCGGCATCAGATTATTGGTACATTTTAAAAATTGACAATTTAACCCCCGAAGTCAGAGGTCATTTTTCTCTTAAAAGATAGGCGCTTCTCAATTTTATAAGCTGATTTTTTGCTGAATTTCATTTAAAATATAAAGATAATCTTCTTGGTTCTTTACAAAATCCTTATCTGAAACATCAATGATTAATACATTTAATTCTGTTTGTGATTTAATGTAATCCAAATAACCATTATTGATCTTTTCTAAATATTCAGCAGGAATTTTTTGTTCATAGCTTCTGCCCCTTTTCTTGATATTTTGCAACAATCGTTCTGAATTTTGGTACAAATAAATATATAAATCCGGTTTTGGCATTTCTCTGTAAATGATATCAAATAGATTGCGGTACAAACGATATTCATCATCTGCAAGAGTGATTTTGGCAAAAATTAAGGATTTGAAAATATGATAATCAGCAACAATAAAATCTTTAAACAAATCAAATTGCGCTAAGTCATCTGATAATTGCTGGTATCTGTCGGCAAGGAATGACATTTCAAGCGGAAATGCATATCGATTTTGGTCTTTGTAGAATTTAGGCAAAAAAGGATTGTCTGCAAAACGTTCCAAAACTGTTTTTGCATTGAAATCCTCTGAAATCTTTGTAGCTAAAGTTGTTTTTCCTGCCCCGATATTTCCTTCAAAGGCAACATAATTAAATTGTTCCAATGAAATACTTTGCAACGGGCTTTTTAACTCTTGAATTACTTTGCAAACACTTTGGTCTGGCGACGATTCCTGCAACTCCAAAATTGTTTTTTTGAGAATAGGATGTTTCCAATCCAAATTTAAATCTTGCATAGGCAACAAAACAAATTTCCTATTTTGCATCAACGGATGTGGAATCTGGAGTTTTTCAGAATCAATAATTTCTTCATCAAAAGAAATTAAATCTATATCTATAGTTCTAGACTGGTACCCTACTTTATTACTTCGAACCCGACCTAATTTTTTTTCAACTTTTAAAACTTGCGTTAAAATTTTATTTGCGGAGCTAGTCGTGTGAATAATTAAAACACAATTGTAAAATGCATCACTCTCAAAACCCCATGCTGGAGATTCATACAATCTGGAAACTTTTATTACCGTCCCTATTTCCCGATGTATTAATTGCAAACAATGTTCGATATTTTCCAGTCGATTACCTTGATTACTTCCTAGAGATAAAATGACCTGATGTTGTGATTTCATATTAAGCGCAAATTAACTAAAAGAATTTTAGAATAGAAGTATCTTTGTAAAGAGTGTTGAAAACTAATTTTAAAATTATAAAAACTAAAGCTGTAACAAATTGACCTCATTTGAGACTTATTAAAAAAATATAAATATGAAATTTTTAGGAAATGTATTGGCTACCATCATAGGTATTTTTGTTTTTTGTATGCTATTCTTTTTTGGAATACTACTAATTGGAGCCATTTTTGGAGGCGAATCTGAAGGTATTGCAATAAAAAGCAATTCAGTTATCGAACTAAATTTAGAAGACATAAAAAATGATTATGCAGGAAAATATAAAGATCCTTGGATGACAATTTTTTCAGAAAACAAAAAAGTAGGACTAACGGATATAATAAATGCCATTGGGGAAGCAAAAACGGATGATGACATCAAAGGAATATCAATTTTAAATAATAATTCTTCTTTAGGTATGGCCCAAAGCAAAGCCTTGAGAGATGCGTTAGGAGATTTTAAAAAAACAGGGAAATTTGTAATGGCTTATTCCAATTCTTATTCGCAAAAAGAGTATTATTTGAACTCTGTCGCTAATACAGTTTATCTGAACCCAGTAGGAGATTTGGACTTCAAAGGACTTTCTGCGGAAATTATGTTTTTCAAAGATTTCCAAGAAAAATCAGGTCTAAAAATGGAAGTTATACGTCACGGAAAATACAAAAGTGCAGTAGAACCTTTCCTTGAAAATAAAATGAGTGATGCCAATAGAGAACAAGTTACCGCTTTATTAAACTCTGTTTGGACTTCAATTGTAACTGATGTTTCAAAAAGCAGAAATATATCAATAGGCAAATTAAATGAAATTGCAAATGGACTTTTAGCCAGAACTCCGGAAATGGCGAAAGCAGCAAAATTAGTAGATGTTATTGCTTATGAAGATGTCTATCACAATGCCATTAAAAATATTTTGAAAGTAGATAAAGACGAAGATTACAATAAAGTTACCATTTTAGATTATGCTAAAAATGTAGTCACGACTTCAAAAATGAGCGACGCTAAAGATCAAATTGCAATTATCTATGCCCAAGGTGAAATAATGAGCGGTGAAGGCGATGTTAATACCATCGGCGAAGGTTCAATGCGCCGTTCGTTACAAGAAGCACGAAAAAATAAAGACGTAAAAGCAATTGTACTGCGAATCGACAGCCCTGGAGGAAGCGCTTTGACTTCTGATTTAATTTGGAGAGAAATTGAATTGACGAAAAAAGTTAAACCTATTATAGTTTCTATGGGAAACTATGCGGCTTCAGGAGGATATTATATTGCTTGTAATGCCAATACTATTTTTGCCGAAAATAACACAATAACTGGTTCAATTGGTGTTTTTGGAATATTACCTAATTTCACCCAGTTGGCTACTAAAATAGGCATCAATACAGAACAAGTAAAAACTCATGAAAACGCTGCAAATTACAGTCCTTTTGTACCGTTAGACGAAAAATTTAAAGCCGTTACTCTTGAAGGTGTGGAACATATTTATAAAACATTTGTTACCCATGTTGCGCAAGGAAGAAAAATGACTTTTGCCCAAGTGGATGCAATCGCTCAAGGAAGAGTTTGGTCTGGTTCGGAAGCATTAAAAAAAGGACTTGTAGATAAAATTGGCGGTTTGGATGATGCTATTCATGAAGCGGCTAGACTCGCTAAAACAAAAAGCTACAATACACAAAACTACCCAGAATATGAGAAAAATTTCAACGATCTTTTAGAAAGTCTACCATTTGCAAACTCGAAAGCAGACTTTATTAAAGAAGAAATTGGAGAAGAAAACTATAAAATTATGGAACAAATAAAAAGATTACAATCGCAAAAAGGAGTTCAAGCCATGATGCCATTTGAAATCAACATCCAATAGTTTTTTTGATATAAATCATTATTTAGCACAATATTAGAAAATCCTAAATCCTAAACTATTATTTTTGTAAGAAGTAAGGCAGGATTTTTGCTAAACTTATGTAATGTAAAGAAAGAAAACTATGTTGAAGAAAATTTTAAAAATCACATTAATTGTAATTCTACTACTCGCTGTTGCATTATTTGCTTTACCCTATTTTTTTAAAGAACAAATAAAATCCAAAATTACCCAAGCAATCAATGAGAAAGTAGACGCCAAAATTTCCTTTGCAGATGCGGATTTAAGTTTATTCAAAAATTTTCCCAACGCGAATGTAACTCTCGATAAATTAGTCATTATAAATAAAGCTCCTTTTGAAGGTGACACTTTAGTTTCATTGGGTGAATTGAATTTAAAAATGTCAATCAAAGAACTCTTTAAAGGCAAAAATGAAGCAATGAATATTGACGGAATAACTTCAAAAAACGGAGTAATCAATATTCTTTTCAACAAAGACGGAATTGCGAATTACGATATCGCTTTAAAAAACAAAAACAATAAAGATGATGGCAAAAGCAGCCCGTTGTCATTAAAAATTCGGGATTATAAAATCGAGAATTTCAAGTTTAAATATTTTGACGAAAGTTCAAAAATAAAAATGGTAATCGATAGCCTGAACCACGAAGGAACCGGGAATTTTGCTGCCCAAAAATTAGATTTGGTTACCAAATCTACTGCAAAAATTTCTTTAGATATCGACAAAGTCAATTACATGAAAAATGTTGCCTTGACTCTCGATGCAGTTTTAGGTATCGATTTAGATAAAAGCAAATATACTTTTAAAGAGAATAAAGCATTGATCAACCAATTACCATTAGAATTTGATGGGTTTATTCAAATGGTAGCAGCGGGTCAGGAATATAATTTAAAGTTCAAAACGCCAACTTCTTCATTCAAAAATTTCTTGGGAGTTATTCCTGCGGCGTATGCTTCAAGTTTAGCTAATGTAAAAACTACTGGGGATTTTACGGTTGCTGGCTTTGCACAAGGATTGTATTCGGACACTACAGTTCCAAAATTCAAAATTGAAATTGCTTCCAACAATGCATCCTTTAAGTATCCTAATTTACCGAAATCGGTTCAAAATATAGTTATTGACACTAAAATTATAAATGAAACGGGTATTTTGAACGACACGTATGTCAATTTGGATAAACTTTCTTTCAAAATAGATCAGGATGTTTTCAATGCCAAAGCAAACATTAAAAACATCACAAAAAATCCCATAATCGATGCTGCTTTGAAAGGAACCATCAACTTGGCTAATGTAACCGAAGCCTATCCTGTAAAATTAGACAAACCTTTATCCGGTATTTTGAACGCTGATGTAACCACTAAATTCGATATGGAATCGGTGGAAAAAAGTCAATATCAAAATATCAACAATGCAGGAACGATGAGTTTGTCTGGTTTCAACTACGTGGATGAAAACGGAAAAACAATGAATATTAGCACTGCCTTAGTTCAGTTTAATCCAAGTCAGGTCAATTTGAAACAATTCAATGCAACAACGGGTAAAAGTGACATTAGCGTCACGGGAATTTTAGAGAATTTTTACGGTTTTATATTTAGAAACCAAGAATTGAAAGGAAATTTCAACATGAATTCTAAACAATTGGCCGTTGATGATTTTATGACAACCGGTGAAACTACTAAAGTTGATACTAAAACAGAAACTAAAAAAGCAGACGCAATGAAAATTCCTGCTTTCTTAAATTGTACGCTTACAGCAAAAGCTACTGCGGTTTTATATGATAATTTGACTCTGAAAGATGTTTCTGGAAAACTGATTGTGAAAGACGAAAAAGTAACTTTAGAAAATGTAAAAACATCTATTTTTGGAGGAACAATTGGTGTAAATGGAGCTGTTTCCACAAAAGGGAAAACGCCGGTTTTCACTATGGATTTGAATTTAAATCAAGTGGATATTGCACAATCTTTCACCCAATTGGATATGCTGAAAAAAATCGCGCCAATTGCCGGAATCATCAACGGAAAGCTAAATTCAAGTATTAAATTGAATGGAAATCTTGACGCAAAAGAATTGACTCCTGATTTGAAAACATTGACCGGAGATTTATTGGGACAACTGCTTTCGACCACAGTAAATTCAACCAATTCAACTTTGTTGACGGCATTAGGTTCTAATTTGAAATTTATCGATGTAAGCAAAATTAATTTGAATGATTTGAAAGCCGCCATCACATTCAAGGATGGAAAAGTGAATGTAAAACCTTTCAATATCAAGTATAAAGACATCAAAGCGACTATTGGAGGGACTCACGGTTTTGATCAAAGCATGAATTATAATCTAAAATTTGATGTCCCTGCAAAATATCTTGGCTCAGAAGCCAATGCGCTTATCGCAAAACTGTCAGCGGCCGATGCTGCAAAATTAGAAAGCTTTCCAATAAATGCGGTATTAGCAGGTAATTTTACCAATCCAAAAATTACAACTGACATTAATAGTGCGGTGACTAAATTGACTACTCAATTAGTGAACCAACAAAAAGACAGATTAGTAAAACAAGGAACTTCGGCTTTAACTGATTATATCAATAAAAATAAGAAACCCAGTGACACCACAAAAACGGCTACTCCCGCAACTAAAGAAGAGGTAAAAGCTAAGGCTACAGAGTTACTAAATGGATTGTTTAATAAAAAGAAAAAAGTGGAAGAGCCTAAAGTTCAATAAGATAATTTGATTGAAAATAGTCGTTTTTCATCATTCTAAAAAGCAGGAATTACAATAATTGTTTGAAATTTCTGCTTTTTTCATAAAATTTATTACACTTTAATCGTTACCACATATCCTTCAGAACCACGGATATTGAAAACTGTTCCGCCTTCAAAAATAAGATATTGTCCTTTTATGCCTGTGAGTTTTCCTTGAAACTGAGGGGTTTTATCTAAACTTAAACTATTTACTTTATTTGGATATTCTAAAACGGGGTAGTGCATTTCATATAAGTCATTCTTCTGCGAATAAAAATACTCTTGTACTTCTGTAGGGATTAAATGTTCCACTTTTAATCTTTCGGCAATCAAATCAACCTGTTCAAAAGTATTAGTGAGCATTTTTCGCCAGTTTGTTTTATCGGCATAATGATTTTTTAAGGCAACTTCAGTAATCCCTGCCAGGTATCTATTTGGAACTTCAACAATCGAAATGGCTTTGTTTGCACCCTGATCAATCCAACGCGTTGGCATTTGTGTTTTTCGTGTTACTCCCACTTTCACTTCGCTTGACAAAGCTAAATACACGATATGCGGTTGCAATTGTACTTTTTCTTCATAAACTAAATCCCTGTCCTGAATTCCAAGATGTGCTGTACTCAGTTCCGGTTTCATAATCCAATCTCCCACAGCAGCACTAGAATAAAAACAATCATAGCAAAATCCTTGACGGAAAATCTTTTTCTTCTTTCTGCAATTTAAACATTGGTGTCCCACAAAATTAATTTCTATGTTTTTATTCAGCAACTGATTCACATTCAAAAAACTATTTTCAAAAACCAAGTAATATTGAATTGGGTTTCCAAATTCAGTCTGCATTTTTGTAAGTACACCTTCGTAAGTCATTCTATTTAAAGTTTCAAGTTTAACACATCAAGTTAAACAAAATTTGTTATTTTTGGTAAAGTTATAATTCATAATTCATAATTCATAATTTAAAAATGCCACTAACCATAATCAATTCGTTTGCTTCTTGGGTTCTTAAACAACGAATCCATCAGATTGAACTTTTCTTGAAATATCCAAATGAAGTTCAGGAAGAATTGCTTATGAATTTAATTCAGTCCTCAAAAAATACTGCTTTAGGCAAAGAATATGAGTATGCATCGATACATTCCTACGCGACTTTTGCCGAAAGAATTCCTATTTCTACTTACGAAGAATTACAGCCGCTCATTGAAAGAACCCGTAAAGGAGAACAAAATGTTTTTTGGGAAACACCTATAAAATGGTTTGCCAAATCAAGCGGAACAACTAATGCCAAAAGTAAATTTATTCCGGTAAGCAATGAAGCCTTGGAGGATTGTCATTATAAAGGCAGTAAGGATTTGTTGTGCTTGTATTTAAATAACAACGAAGATTCCGAACTGTTTCTTGGAAAAAGTCTGCGTCTTGGTGGAAGTTCCCAAATCTATGAAGACAACAATACGTTCTTTGGGGATTTATCAGCCATATTGATTGAAAACATGCCCATTTGGGCGGAGTTCAGCAGTACGCCAAGCAACAAGATTTCCCTGATGAGCGAATGGGAAACCAAAATTGCTGCAATTATAAACGAAACAAAAAACGAAAATGTAACCAGTTTTGCCGGAGTTCCCTCCTGGATGTTAGTTTTAATGAACAAAATGCTGGAAGAAACCGGAAAAGGAAATTTATTTGAACTTTGGCCTAATTTAGAAGTATACTTCCACGGCGGCGTTAATTTTGAACCGTACCGAGACCAATACAAAAAAATTCTCCCTAAAAAAGAGTTTAAGTATTACGAAATATACAATGCTTCTGAAGGCTTTTTTGCCATTCAGGATTTAAATTATTCCAGTGATTTATTATTAATGTTGGATTACGGGATTTTCTATGAATTTATTCCGATGGATACTTTTGGGACACTAAATCAAAAAGTAATTCGACTGGCAGATGTGGAACTTTTCAAAAATTATGCTTTGGTCATTACCACCAATTCTGGTTTGTGGCGTTATTTGATAGGTGATACTGTTCGTTTCACCTCATTGAATCCGTATCGAATTAGGGTGACGGGAAGAACCAAGCATCATATCAATGTTTTTGGCGAAGAATTAATGGTCGAAAATACCGATCAGGCTATTGCAAAAGCGTGTAAAATGACCCAAACAGAAGTAGTCGATTACACGGTTGCGCCAATCTTTATGGAAGGCAAAGAAAAAGGCGCCCATGAATGGATGATTGAATTCAAAGATAATCCCGCGGATGTATCTCAATTTCAGAAAGCATTGGATGAATCCATCCAATCTTTAAATTCAGATTACGAAGCGAAACGCTACAACAACATGACATTAAATCCGCTAATAATCAATGTGGCGCGAAAAAATCTGTTTTACGACTGGTTAAAATGCAAGGACAAATTGGGAGGGCAACACAAAATTCCAAGACTTTCTAACCAAAGAGATTATTTAGAACAACTGAAAAGCATGCAGTTTCAAACCGCATAAAAGACGAAAAAGATGAAAAACACCATCTACATTTTGATCACATTAATTTTTTTGAGTTCCTGCGGACCGCACAGAATGAGTCGTGGCGCCAGAGGAATTTGTAAATCTCCCGAAAAACAAACACTTGAAAAACCTGAAAAAGCATTTACTGTCAAAGCATAAAAAAGGCTGTCCAAAAATCACTTTTTGAACAGCCTCCTTTATAATTATTGCAGTATTTTACTCCTCCTCCATCATATCAATATGTCTGTCGTGGTAACCTAATAGGTACAAAACACCGTCGAGACCTAAGCTTGAAATAGAGCTTTCTGCTTTTTCTTTTACCGTAGGTTTGGCATGAAAAGCAATTCCTAAGCCTGCCAAATTCAACATAGGCAAATCATTGGCACCATCACCCACTGCAATAGTTTGGTTGATGTGAATGCCCTCTTTATCGGCAATGGCTTGCAGATATTCCGCTTTCTTTTTACCATCAACAATTTCGCCAATATAATTACCCGTCAGTTTACCGTCTTTAATTTCCAATTCATTGGCATGAACGTAATCAATGCCTAATTCCTTTTGAAGATATTTTCCAAAAAAGGTAAAGCCTCCGGATAAAATAGCGGTTTTATAGCCGTAATATTTCAGGGCCTTCATCAAGCGATGCGCTCCTTTTGTAATGGGTAGATTTTCTGCAACTGTTTGCAGTACCTCTTCGCTCAAACCTTCTAACAAAGCCATACGCTGCTTGAAGCTTTCACTAAAATCGATTTCACCATTCATTGCTGCTTCTGTTATGGCTTTTACTTGCTCACCGACACCCGCTAACTCAGCCAATTCATCAATCACTTCCGTTTGAATCAAGGTCGAATCCATATCAAAACACACCAAACGTCTGTTTCTGCGATACATATTATCTTCTTGAAAAGAAATATCCACATCTAAAGTTCTGGAAATTTCCATAAAACTAGCGGTCATAAACGTTTTATCTACAATTGTACCTGTAACTGATAACTGTATACAAGAGCGGGGAAATTCTTCTTTATCAACAATAGAAACCCGACCCGTTAATCTTGTAATTGCGTCAATATTTAAATTTTGGTTGGATAGAATCCTGGTTACCGCTGCCAATTGTACCGCTGTTAATGTTTCACCCAAAACATTGATGGTATAGCGTTGCTTGCGTTGTCCTTTTACCCAAATTTCGTAATCTGCAATCGAGATAGGAATAAATTTAACTTTAACACCCAATTCATATGCTTTAAACAATAAATCTTTCAAAACAGGCGCAGAAGAAGAACCCGCTTTTATTTCAAATAAAATACCTAAAGATAACGTGTCATGAATATCTGCCTGTCCAATATCTAAAATAATGGCATCATAATTTGCCAAGATGGATGTCAAACCAGCAGTTACACCAGGTTTGTCCTGACCAGAAACTTTTAATAAAATAACCTCAATCTCTTCTACTTGCATGCTATAATCATTTAATTTAGAATGTACAAAAATCGACAATCTGACGTTGATAAAAAAAAAAAATCTTCCTTTTTTCAAACAATAACAAATAGTGTAAATTCCACATAAAAAAACCTGTTCAAATTAATAAACAGGTTTGTATTTTTAAGAAAAACGCAATTTTTATGATGCAATCTCTAAACGTTTCAATAAATTTTTATTCAGCGTTTCTTTTGCATAATTTACGTCAATTTCTAATGTTTTATCATCAGAACTCGGCAATTCATACATCGCATCGGTTAAGATAGCTTCGCATAAAGAACGCAATCCACGAGCGCCTAACTTGTATTCTAACGCTTTATCAACAATAAAATCCAATGCTTCATTAGTAATCGTGAATTCAACATCATCCATTAAAAACAATTTCTCGTATTGTTTAATTAACGCATTTTTAGGTTGTGTCAAAATCGCACGCAAGGTTTCTCTGTCTAGAGGATCCATGTGTGTCAATACTGGCAAACGACCAATGATCTCCGGAATCAATCCAAAATCTTTAATATCCTTTGGGATGATGTACTGCAACAAATTGTCTTTGTCAATATTGTCTACATTTTTTGAGGTAGAATAACCCACTGCCTGACGGTTCAATCGTTTCGAAATAATTCTTTCGATTCCATCAAAAGCGCCACCGGCAATAAACAAAATGTTTTGTGTATTGACCTCAACAAATTTTTGGTCTGGGTGCTTACGTCCTCCTTTTGGTGGCACATTTACAACCGTTCCTTCTAATAATTTCAATAATGCTTGTTGCACACCTTCCCCAGAAACGTCACGCGTAATAGAAGGATTGTCACTTTTACGTGCAATTTTATCTATTTCGTCAATGAATACAATTCCGCGTTCGGCTTTGGCTACATCATAGTCAGCAGCTTGCAAAAGACGCGTCAAAATACTTTCGACATCTTCCCCAACATAACCTGCTTCTGTAAGAACGGTCGCATCAACGATAGCTAACGGTACATCCAACATTTTTGCAATGGTTTTAGCCACCAATGTTTTTCCTGTTCCTGTTTGTCCCACCATGATGATGTTACTTTTTTCAATCTCAACCTCATCGTCTAATTGTTGTTGCATCAAACGTTTGTAATGATTGTAAACCGCAACCGACATTACTTTTTTAGTTTGGTCCTGTCCAATCACATATTGATCCAAGAACGCTCTGATTTCTTTTGGTTTCTTCAAAATCAAATCTCCAACCAGTTTTGAACTTCCGCTGGATTTTATTTCTTCAAGAACAATTCCGTGCGCTTGTTCAATACATTTATCACAGATATGTGCATTGATACCAGCAATCAATAATTGGGTTTCTGGCTTCTTTCTTCCACAAAACGAACATTCTAATACTACTTTTGCCATTTTTATAGTCTAATGTCATAAAGTCAAAAGTCGTAAAGTCTGAGCAATGCTTTTGACTTTCCGACTTTTGACTTTCGACTAATAATTTATCCTCTTACTAAAACTTCATCAATCATTCCGTATGCTTTTGCTTCTTCGGCGATCATCCAATAATCACGTTCGCTATCCGTATGAACCTTATCAAAAGTTTGTCCTGAGTGCTGAGAGATAATTTTGTACAACTCATCTTTCAGTTTTAACATTTCACGTAAGTTGATTTCCATATCCGTTGCTACTCCTTGCGCTCCACCTGATGGTTGGTGAATCATTACTCTTGAATGTGGCAATGCCGAACGTTTTCCTGCCGCACCGGCACATAGAAGCACTGCTCCCATAGAAGCTGCCATTCCTGTACAAATTGTTGCTACATCTGGTTTGATGTATTGCATTGTGTCATAAATTCCTAATCCTGCGTAAACGCTTCCTCCAGGAGAATTCAAATAAATCTGAATATCCTTAGAAGCATCAGCACTTTCAAGGAACAATAACTGTGCTTGAACGATGTTTGCAATTTGGTCATCGATTCCTGTTCCAAGGAATATAATTCTGTCCATCATCAATCTGGAAAATACGTCTAATTGTGAAATATTCAACTGACGTTCTTCGATGATATATGGAGTCATGTTTTTAGGAGTCATTGCGCCTACGATTTTATCGTAATACATCGAGTTTACGCCGTGGTCCTTTGTAGCAAATTTTTTAAATTCTTTACCGTAGTTCATATTTTTTTGTTCTAAGTTTTACGTAATATCTTGTGATTCGATTTAATGCAAAGGTTATACCTATTTCCAAATGATGTCAATATGTCTTATTTTTAGCCCAGATGGGAGTAAAAAGCTTTTTGAATTCCGTTTTTTAGTTTTTTTATTCTTGTAAAGCGACTGAAAGAAGCTCTTGCAGGAATTTAAAAAACTGAAACGGAAGAAAAAACTTGTAACGTACAGCTGGATTGGCTCCCGCAACTAATTGAAATAAAAGAGCGCCAAAAAATATTTTTTCTGACGCTCAAATATAACTATTTTTTATTGTTTCGTATTTGTAATAAAATCATAAAATTTTTAATAATAACTTGCGCTCTTACGGCTTTTGACTTTTGACTTTATGACAGTACAAACTCCTATTTATTCTCCGTAAGACGCAGCAATAAATTCGTCGTACGTTACTTCTTTAGTGGTAGGATTTGCTTTTTCTTTGAACAATTCCAATAATTTTTCAGCAACAACTTGGTCTGAAAGTCTTTTCACTTCGTCTTGGTTTGACAAAACTCTAGCCACAATTCCTTGAACTTCTTCATCAGTAGGATTTGTTTGCCCGAATTGCGCCATTTGTTGACGGATATTTTTTGTAGTGAACGTTTTCAAATCTTCAAAAGTGATTTTGATGTCCGATTGAGCCAATGCTCTACCTTCGATCAATTGAAAACGCAGTCCTTTTTCAGAACGTACATATTCAACTTCAGCTTCCTCAGGAGACAATTTTTTCTCTCCTACAGTTTGCAACCATTTTTTCAAGAATTCAGCTGGCAAATCAAATTTGGTACTTTCGATTAAAAATTCCGTTACATCGCCTAGTAATTTTTGATCCGCTTGTTGTGCAAATTGAGTCTCAGCATCTTCTTTGATTTTTGCTTTCAATTCTTCAAGTGAAGAAACCGTTCCAGCTCCAAACAATTTGTCGAACAATTCTTGGTTCAATTCCGCCAATTCTGCTGTATTAATCGCTTCGATTGTGAAGTTTACATCAACCGCCAATTCGTGAACTTCATCATGACTTACTTTCAACACATCCATCAATTGATGTACGTCTTCAAATAAATCTTTTGTATTTACAGTCACAACATCCCCTACTTTTTTACCGACGAATAAATCAAAAGTCGCTTTGTCTTTAAAAAGATCAGCAGCAATAGTGGTCGCGTTATTAATTCCTTTTTCTTCGTTAGTGAATGTTCCCGTCACATCTGAATCTGCAGCAACAACCTCTTGAGGAATTGCAGTTCCAAATTGTTTTTGAATACGTTCTACCTGACCTTCAATCATTTTATCATCCGCTGAAACTACATATTTTACAATGTTGTTTTTAGCTTCTAAATCCAATTCGAAGTTAGGTACCAAACCAATTTCATATTCGAAAACCAGTTCTTCAGCATCCCAAGAAAAATGCTCGTCTACTTTAGGAAGTGGCGTTCCAAGAAGGTTTAATCTTTCTGATTGAACAAAACGCTCTAAAGCCAAGTCAACCACTTTTTGAATTTCTTCTTGTTTAATTGCCTTACCATATTGTTTTTCAACAAGATCTTTAGGCACCGCACCTTTTCTAAATCCCTTAACCGTTGCCAAAGGCATTTTTTCGTTTATTCTTTTTGCTACTTGTCCTTTGTAATCCATGTGAACAACAGTCATTACAATTGTTTCCGTCACAGCGTCTATTGCTACTCTTTTGATATCCATCTTCTTCTTTAATTTACATAATAAAATTGGACTGCAAAATTATAAAATTTTTGCAACCCAAACAAGTTTTTTATACACGTTCCCAATCGAGAGGCGTCGGAACAAAACGGTATTGAATTTTAGCTGTTTATTTGGAAAAATTACAGGTATTAAAAGGAAAATAATTTGGGCGTGTCCCTCCGTAAAAACTGCGGGTCAGGCTGTACGTTCCCGCTTTTTATCGCCTGCCAAAAAAAGGCAGCCCATAAAATAGCTCCACTGCCATCCTTCACGCGGCTTGAAGTATGCGACAATATAAAGTTATTTTGATAATTTGTAATAATTTATTTATATATTTGAAATTAAATAACCATTGACGCCTATCAGACAAAGTAACCCGCTTTTAGGCGGATTGGGATGAATTTATCAGTGCTATAAACTAATTAAGGACAGTTTTTAAAAAACTTTTCAATACAAATAAAAACAATATCTTTACAAGAAAAATAATTTTGGAATATATATATATTGAAAATTTTGGCGGAATTAAAAAAATGGATTTTGAATTTAATTCCATAAACATTCTTATTGGTCCTCAAGGATCAGGAAAAAGTATAACTGTGAAATTATTATATTTTTTTAAAAATTTTACTAATGAAATCGTAAAAAGTATTGAGAGTCAAGAATCTAAAAGAGACTTAGATAAAAAACAAAAAGACACTTTTATTACATTTTTTCCAAAAGAATCGTGGAGTAAAGATGATTTTGCCGTTTCTTATAAATTTAATGAAGTCGAAATATTTATAAAAAAGACAAATAATAAATTATTCTTTGATTATTCCGACAATTTAAAGAAAATACAAAATAAGGGAAAGAAAATTTATAATGATGAAAAATTAAAACTTTCAGAAAACAGAAAGATACCTAGTTTTAGAATAAAAAGAGAAATTAATGAAAAAATACAAAATTGTATAAAAAATGATTTAGGTGATATAGCAACCTATGATCAATTTTTTATTCCTGCAGGTCGAAGTTTCTTTGCAAATATACAAAATAGTATTTTTTCGTTTTTAAGTGACAATAGGTCTTTAGACCCATTCCTTATTGAATTTGGATCATTTTATGAAACTTTTAAAAGTTTTTATAATGACATTTTAACTGATGGGAAATCAGACAAGGAATTCGACGAGCTTATTTCACAAGTTTTAAATAGTAACTACATTAGAGAAAAAGAAAAAGATTTTCTTGTCCATAAAGATTCCAGGAAAGTAAATTTAACAAATGCTTCTTCTGGTCAACAAGAAACTTTACCTTTAATGATTATTTTAAAAGCCTTAAATTATATAAATTCAAGAGGTAGTGGCTTTACTTTATATATAGAGGAACCAGAAGCTCATCTTTTCCCAACTGCTCAAAAAAGAATTATTCAATTACTATCGAGAACATTTAATAATAACACTAATAAAAAATTTCAAATATTTGTCACAACCCACAGTCCATATGTGTTATCGTCTTTCAATAATTTAATTTATGCCGGGAATTTTTCAGAAAAAACAGAATTAGTAGCAAAAATAGTACCGACTAAAGAACAATTAAAAAGCGAATATTTTCGTGTGTATTCTATAAAAAATAATGAAAAAATAGATTTGATGAATAACGAAAATAATTTAATTTCTCAATCTATTTTAGATTCTGTATCAGAAGAAATCTCATTAGAATTTGATAAACTTTTAGATATTGAATTTAACGATGAGCTGTAGAAACATATCTAGTCAAAAGTTGTTTGTTTATCAAGAAATGAGAAGTAAATTAACTTTAGAGAATGTTGACAGCATTAAATCAACAAGTGTTAGAGTTGATGGATGTGAGATAAATGACAATTCAATAAGATGCGATTTTATGCTTATAGCAAAAGAAATTGAATTTTATATAGAATTGAAAGGTCAAGATTTGGAACACGCTTTAGAGCAAATAAAATCAACTATAAATCGCCTTAGTTTAAATATTAAAAAGGGAAATAAAATTTCATATATTATATGTACTAGAAGTCCAATGTCCTCTTCTGAAATACAGAATCACAAATTAGACTTTAGAAAAAAATTTAATTCTAAATTAGAAATAAAATCTTCTCCTTTTAGGGATAAATATTAAAAAAATTACCCTCATCTCCGCAAAGTGTTCATTAAAAGAATAAATTTGTCGCATGAGCTGCGCAAACGACCTGCTACGCAAAGTCTCCTGACTTTGCACCCCTTTAAAAATCAACTTAAAAACAACAATCACCATTTAGTCTTCAGACTTTAAAACATTTTATTGTTCATTTCGCTTTACAAAACCATTCTAACCTAAAACTTCAAAAAGTCAGGAAACTTTATACTGTTTTTTCCTTAAATCAAATTACAAAAAAATTACGCAATGTCTGGAGACTTTGAGCAGCACTTTAGAGAGTTGCTCTCACTTTTCACTTTAAAAGGTTTTCATATCAATTACAAACACCGTTACTTAAGAAAATGTAATGGTGTTTTTTTATTGCTACAATTTTGTATTTTGCAACAGCATTTAATTCTAAAATAAAAACATGAATACTAATCATACAGATATTATTATAATAGGAGCAGGATTATCCGGTATAGGCGCTGCCTGTCATTTGTCACGCAAAAATCCAGACAAAAACTATGTTATTTTAGAGGCTAGAGCGGAACTTGGAGGAACTTGGAGTTTGTTTCAATACCCTGGAATCCGTTCCGATTCGGATATGTATACTTTTGGCTATTCCTTCAAAACATGGGAAGACCAAAAGTCTTTCGCAGACGGACCTTCTATTTTAAAATACCTGAATGAAGCCGCAGACGAATATAAAGTGCGCGAGCATATCATCTACAATCAACGCGCTCTTTCTTATAACTTCGATACAGAAAAAAAATCATGGACGGTCACTACCGTAAATACCGTTACGGAAGAAGAAACAGTTTATAGGTGCCAGTTTATCTTTAGCTGTAGCGGCTATTATAATTATAACAAAGGGTACACTCCTGAATTTAAGGATCAATCCCGTTTTGAAGGTGAAATTGTCCATCCTCAAAAATGGCCTGAAAAATTAGATGTTGCCAATAAAAAAGTGGTTATAATTGGCAGCGGCGCCACTGCTGTGACCATCCTTCCGGAGCTTGCCGCCGAAGGTGCACAAGTTGTTATGCTGCAACGATCGCCAACCTATATTGCTGCTTTACCCAATAAAGACAAAATTGCTGCTCGCCTCAAAAGCCTGTTCCCAAAAAAAGTAGCCTATAGACTGATTCGTTATAAAAATATTTTTTACGCTATTGTCTTTTTTAATCTGTGCAAGTTCTTTCCGGAGGCAATGAAAAAATTCATCATAAAAGGGGCTAAAAAAGCTTTGGGTAACTTTCCCGTGGACCCTCATTTTATACCTAATTACAATCCATGGGAACAACGTTTTTGCATTGCGCCAAACGGAGATTTTTTTAGAGCCATCAGAAAAGGGAACGCATCAGTAGTTACTGACCATATCGATTGTTTTTTAACAAATGGAATTTTACTAAAATCGGGGGAGACACTGGCCGCTGACATTATAATCACCGCAACTGGACTTGATTTAGTGGCGTTTGGAGGCGTAAAAATTCAAGTGGATGAGAAACCTTTTGATGTTTCAAAATCTTTTGTCTATAAAGGCCTCATGTTAAGCGACCTGCCCAACTTCTTTATTTTTGTTGGCTATACTAATGCTTCGTGGACGTTGAAAAGTGACCTTACCAGCGAATATATATCTCGGGTTTTAAAGTATTTGGACAAACACCATTATAAAGCGGTGCAGGCAAAAGTAGTCGAGACAAATTTAAAACCGGTTCCACTACTCAACCTGAATTCCGGCTACATTTACAGAGCAGCGAATACTCTTCCTAGTCAAGGAAACAAAGCACCTTGGCGTATTTACCAAAATTATGTGCTGGATTATAAAATGCTTCGCTTGAATGCCGTTAAAGACAAACGACTTACGTTTTTCAAGTAAAGAAGGTTCAAGAGTCCGGATAGTAAAGAATTGGGTATTAATAATCCGAAAATAAATGGTATTTTAGCTCCAAGATCCTAACAAAACATAGGAACGTCATATAACATATTAATAATTTTCAAATTAAATAGATTGAAAAAATATTTAAAATATCTCATTTCACTCTTTCTGGCTTTTGGCCTGATTGCAAATGATGGTATCTTAGACTCTCAATCAAATTCTGCAGATTACTATCAATTCTCGAACGTAATTCTTAGAAGAGAATTAAACTATAAGGGTTCAAAATTATATGTGTTCAATCAGGCAAATCCGTCTGAAAAAATATCATTCCTATTTCACTTAGTTTATCTCCAATTTCAAGATAGTTATAGTCTTCAAATTACGGTTCTACTTAAATTACAGACGTTACTTTATCAAAAAGTAAGTTCATTTGCATCTCAATACATTTTTATAAATGAGACAATTACTTGCAGAAACTCCTATAAAAGTATATACACAGCCTAGATAATTCTTTCTCCGCATTTATGAAATTCCATGCATAAAGATGATAACAAATGTCTAATCATTTATCATTTACAAAATGTATAAACACAACAACAAACCATGTTTAGAGCATTCTAAACGCCCTTTTCTTTGGGTAAAAAGAAAAATCATTCTAATCATTACCGCATTTATGATCGGAATGTCAAACGGAATGAACGTGGGAGACCATAAGATTAACGGAAATCAAAATCACACGGAACAACATAAAAAAGATTGATTTGACTCTTGCAAATATAATGCGCGACAGTAAATCAAAAAAGCTAGGAGTAAAACCTAGCTTTTTTCATCTTATAAAACACCAAGCTCCGCAAAGTGTTGAGTATAACAAACCCTAAGAAATATGAAACCGCTTTTATCAGCTAAATTTTTATTTATTTAAACTCCTTTTACGGTAGTTCCTATTGCCAAAACAACGAAACCAATAAGCAATAGTGTGAAGCTATTTTCCGATAAAATCTGAATATGTGCAAAATGTCCGATGATTCCAAGTATACCGCAAATCAATCCTATAATCCAGGTAATTTTCTTTGGTGCTGAAGGGTTATTCATATGTATAATTTAAAGTTGCTCCGAACTTAATATGTTTCGGTAAAGTAAAAATAACATTGTAAATCTGACTAAATGTAACACAATTAGAGACCATCATTACATAATTCACATATTTTTAGCAAACATGTTACATAAACGTCACTAGCCGTGCGTTTTTTTTAAATTATATTATAAACTACAAACATCATTACCTCTCCAGACTTTAAACCATTTTATTGTTAATTTTATTTTACAAATCTAAAGAATAATGTGTAGTAATCTAAAAAATCAACTTCAATTTTTTAGTAAAAATGGAAGTTGATTTTGATTGGTATTAACACCTGTAAGTATTTAAAGCTCGAAAACAATTAGCATTTAAAATTTGAAATTCAAAATTTGAAATTCAAAACTACAATTGTTCTATTACTTTCTTTAATCGATCTCTAATTTCTGTTGCGATTTCAACAAGTTCCTTATTTTCAACTGCCAGCATTGAAGCTGCAGGATCAACTGCAGATACTTCTATCTGGCCTGCCACTTTCTCTTGAACAATTACATTACAAGGCAACATTGTACCTATTTTATCTTCTGCCATCAAAGCTTTGTAAGCAAATGGCGGGTTACAAGCACCCAGTATGGTATAATTATAAAAGTCTACATCCAATTTTTTCTTTAAAGTCGCTTTCAAATCAATTTCTGTCAATATTCCGAATCCTTCTTTTTTGAGTGCTTCTGTAACTTTTTGAATCGCATTTTCGAAACTGTCTGTAATTGTTTTATTAAAATAATATTCCATGATTGTTTTATTTTTATAAGTTAAAATCTATTTCAATTAATTATTGAGTCCTAATTCAAGATCACTTTCTTCTCCTGTATCTGTGAGCTGCCACCAATAATGCCAGTCCTAAAACGATTATTGAAAACCACCAAAAAATATGTACCCCCATAAACATGTAAGATCCCAAGTGCATTTCTCCATTATCGTTATTCAACATAATTGATATTTTAAATATTAAACAAAATTTTAAATAACAAAAGATACAAATCTGCAATGAACCCAAACTGTACAAAATATTTCTCCCGCTATAGAACGCTTCTTCTATCTTTTAATAATTGAGATTCAATCCAAAACCTAATCCCATATCGCTATCGTAATGGGTTGTAATTCCAAAATTTCTCTTAACAATATAGCGCAATCCTGCCATGTATTCTTTGTCTGTGTTCCACATTAAACTCATTCGCAATCTTTTTGAGACAGGAATATCATTTCGCATTAACTGCAATCTGACTTTTCCATCACTAAAAACTTCTGTTTGAAATTTCACTAGCATTGGCAGTGTATATTCAAATCCTAAACTTACAACTGCTCGTTTATCTTTAGTACTTTCTTGACCAAAAATATTTTTCTCCATTTCTCCCTCTTTCATTTTTCTGTATCTCCAGTCAAAACCAATAAACGGCATCAACCATTGCATTTTCCCAATGTAACGTCCAATATGGGTTTCGGTCTCATAGCCATGATGATCACTGTAACCCAAACGCCATTCAGTACCAATACTCCAACGTGTATTAGATAACATAACCTCCCCATCGTTCCCGTTAGTGGCAAAATCATTTTCTGCCATAAGATGAAAAGCTCTGTCATCAGCAAATAATCTGCGTTGTGCTAATTTTGGATTTGGAATTTCTGGATTGGCGGGAGAATTTTCGTAACTAAAAACCCGACCCATTCCACTCATCATGTGATACAAAATATGACAGTGAAAAAACCAATCACCGCTCTCTGTCGCTGCAAATTCCAGCGTATCGGTTTCCATTGGCATGATGTCAATAATGTTTTTCATGGGCGCATAATCACCTTGTCCATTGAGCACTCTAAAATCGTGTCCGTGCAGGTGCATCGGGTGGCGCATCATGGAACCATTATGTAAAATCAACCGAATATTTTCTCCTTTTTTTATTAGAATCTTATCGGTTTCTGAGACTACTTTATTATCTAAACTCCAAACATAGCGGTTCATATTTCCCGTTAGTTCAAATTTTAATTCCTTAACCGGGGCATCTTTTGGAAGCGTTGTTTTTGTTGATGATTTAAGCATCGCATAATTCAAAGTCGTAATGTCTGAAAGTTCGTTACTGTTATAGTCCTCTTCTGTCATTTTCATGCTGTCCTTTTTTGCAGAAGAATCATCCATTTTCATGATGTCCTTTTTTGCAGAAGAATCGTCCATTTTCATGATGTCCTTTTTTGCAGAAGAATCGTCCATTTTCATGATGTCCTTTTTTGCAGAAGAATTATCCATTTTCATTTTTCCCATATCATGCGAAGAATGATCCATCTCACCTTCTTTTTGAGCTTCCCCTTTCGTTGCTGGGCCGGTAATTTCTGGATACATTACCACATTCATATCCATTTGATTGAGGGACATTTGCATCCCCATATCATCTAAGTCACCGTTCATTTTCATCATTCCGTTCATCATCTTCATGCCTTCAAAATATTTAAGTTTAGGCAAGGGAGTTATCAATTGCTTGATGCCATTTCCTAAATACAAGGAAGCTGATT
The DNA here is from genome assembly GCF_900108015.1 of Flavobacterium urumqiense. Taxonomy (GTDB): domain Bacteria; phylum Bacteroidota; class Bacteroidia; order Flavobacteriales; family Flavobacteriaceae; genus Flavobacterium; species Flavobacterium urumqiense. The sequence continues at coordinate 145,547 of NZ_FNVP01000002.1, forward strand.
TTGTTCGATCTTCTGATGTTACTAAAAATTCATAAGCCGTTTTATCAGCGGGAATAGTTACAATAACATCGTAAGTTTCAGAAACTGCAATGAGTAATCTATCAACTTCAACTGGCTCCACATCATTACCATCATTGGCCACAACGGTTATTTTTCCGCCGGCATAGGTAAGCCAAAAATACGTTGAGGCGCCACCATTTGAAATTCGCAAACGCACCTTGTCTCCTCCTTTAAATTGCGCCAATTGACTTTCACTTTTTCCGTTAATTAAAAATTTATCATAATATATATCACTTACGTCCATCGCATTCATGCGCTTCCACTCGTTGGCTATTTTAGTTTTGAAATGTCCCGCTTTTATAGCTTCCGAATAACTTTGGGTTGTTCCTTTTTGAATTGCAAACCAATCCGTAGCATTATGCAACATGCGGTGCACATTCTCAGGATTCATATCTGTCCATTCACTTAAAATCACCGGAATTGTTGGAATATTAAGGTCTTCTCGTTTGTTCAAAATCATGGAACCATACATCCCAATTTGCTCTTGTAAACCAGTATGACTATGGTACCAATGTGTCCCATTTTGAATGATCGGAAATTTATATATATGTTCCGTATGCGGCTTTATGGGCATTTGTGTAAGGTTAGGAACACCATCATATTGATTGGGTAACATGAGACCGTGCCAATGCAACGAAGTATCTTCATTCAATTCATTATGCACATGAATTTCAGCTGTATCTCCTTCTGTAAACGTAAGTGTTGGCATGGGAATCTGGCCATTTACTGCAATAGCTCGTTTAGGAGTTCCTGTAAAATTTACGATGGTATCCCTAACATATAAATCATAACGAACCGTTCGTGGCGGTGTGTTGTTTACCACTTTTTTTATGTTTAACTCTGCTTTTGGCATAGCCATATTGCTCATATCATTCCCTTTGGGAGCCTCTTTATTGTCCATCTTTTCTTGTGCAACAGGCTCTTTTTTAGAGGTTTTTTTGTATGGCATTTTCATGCTTTGTGGCTTCCTAACTTCTTTCTTTATAACTTTAGTCCTCTCTTTTACTAATGCCATCCCACATTTCGGACAATTTCCAGGTTTGTTCGCATGAATTTCAGGATGCATTGGGCAGGTATAAGTTGTTGCTTGCACTTTTTGTGCATTTTCTTTTTTTGACATATTCGTCTCATGCGCTTGCGCAAAAGAATAAAATGTCAGAATCAACATTACTATTAATCTTTTCATTTATAGGATTCTAAATTTTGTAATTCTTATTTTCTTTTTCTAAATCGGTTTAACATTACCAATGCAAAAAGAAGCAGCACAATCACTAAAATTAACCAAAATGGGTGCATTCCCATGAAAGAGTATTCCCCCATGTGCATTTCTCCGTTACCGTTATTCAACATAATTCTATAGTATTAAATTAGTGATGCGCTTTATGATCTTCTTTATTTTCCTGTTTTTTATCCATCGCCTTCATTTTATTCATGTCCATTTTTTCTTTTTTCATTTTGTCCATCATTTTCATCATTTTCTCGCTCCCCATCATCTCCTTGCACATTTCAGACATCATGGCATCATCCCCTTTTGATGATTCCATCATTGTTGACATCATATTTTTCATCATTTCGGGGTCATCCTTCATTCCTTTCATCATTTCTGATTTCATACCTTTCATCATTTCCGGATTTTCTTTCATCATTGCCATCATTTTAGCATGATTCTCTTTCATCATTTCTGGATTATTCTTCATCATTTCTGACATCATACTTTTCATCATCTCTGGATTTTCCTTCATCATTGTCATCATTTTTGCATGACCATCCTTCATCATTTCCTTTTCCTTCTCCTGCATCATCATCATACCACTTTTGCTGTTCATAAGTATACCCATCATCTCTTTAGACATACTTTCATTATTAGCAATCTCATTCATAATTTCCATTCTCTTGTCTGATTTTGAGAGAACCTGATTAGTTGACTGGCAGGAATATAAAAGAGCGATTAATCCGAACGATACTGCAATTTTTTGTACTGTTTTCATGATTTTAAATTTATTTGTTAAACCTATTAATCCTATAAATGTCCGCGTTTTAAAGAGACAAACTCTTATTGAATTTTGAAAAAAAATTATATAATTACTCCTTTTCGTTATTCAATAATAAAAGGCTAGCCAACTAACCGAATTTCATTCTCTCTTAAATATAAAATCACTTCCCCATTTTTATATTAAGTTACTGTTATACTTTCATTTTGTTTTTTTACGTACAATTTCAACAGAACATTTTGCATGAAGTGCAACGGACTGTGAAACTGATCCTAATAAAAGACGTTCAACAAAACCATAACCATGTGACCCAAGAACAATAAGGTCAGCGCGAAACTTTTCGGCCTCATCGACAATAGCAGTTTTAGGGACTCCCTCTATTACCTCTGTTACAACTGCAATTTCAGGATTTTTATTTCTTATTATTTCCGCTGCTTCTGCGACAGAATTCTCTGCAAATTTCAAAGAATTCATACCCGCGTCGTCGTAATATTCCGTTAAAACACCCATTGGAGCCACATTCATGAGCCTATCTCCTTCATAAACGGAGATGATTTTCACTTTTGTGTTTAAAGGAAAAGGTCTAAGAGCAAATTCTTTTACCATTGCTGCACTAAAAGGCGAACCATCAGTTGCTAAAATTATTTTCATTTGACTACAGTATTTATTAGTTATTGAAAATGAGATAATTAAAAAATAAAACTAATTAAAATTATATTATAAATTTAAGACAATTTCGGCACATTCAGTTATGATTTTTTAAATTTAAAACAATCAAATCCTAATTCTTAATGAACTTTAATACAACATGTACCTCAAAAAACAAATATACCGGCTTCTTTAAATTAAAGCTTTAAATTTCGCAATCGCAATGCATTTGCAATAACAGAAACCGAGCTGAAACTCATTGCCAAAGCCGCAATCATTGGTGAAAGCAAAACTCCAAAAAACGGATACAAAATGCCCGCAGCAATTGGTATTCCTAACACATTATAGAAAAAGGCAAAGAATAAATTTTGTTTGATATTTCGCATCACCGCATGACTTAAGTTTTTGGCTTTTACTATCCCTTGTAAGTCACCTTTCACCAACGTTATTTTGGCACTTTCAATAGCAACATCCGTTCCGGTTCCCATAGCTATTCCAACATCAGCTTGCGCCAAAGCTGGAGCATCGTTTATTCCGTCACCCGCCATAGCTACAATTTTTCCTTCCCCTTGCAATCGTTTAATTTCTTTCAGTTTATCTTCAGGTAAACAACCCGCTTTATAGGAACTTAAATGCAATTCCTGAGCGACTGCTTTTGCGGTGTTTTCATTATCTCCGGTAAGCATTATTACCTCTACACCTTGACGAATTAATTCTTTTATAGCTTCAACACTTGTTGCTTTTATAGCATCAGTGATTGATACAAATCCCACAGCAATTCCGTCAACTGAAATATAAGAAACAGTTTTCCCTAGTTTTTGTTCCGCAATAATTTGATTTTCCAGTTCTGCAGAAACCGTAACATTCACTTGTTCCATTAATTTTCTATTCCCCAGCGCTACTTTTTTATTGGTAACTGTACCAACAACTCCTTTTCCTGAAATTGCTTCAAAATCCTTTACCTCGATTAATGCAATTTCTTTCCCTTTTGCAAAATTGACTACGGCTTGCGCCAAAGGATGTTCGCTATACTGATTTAAGGAAGCGATACTTTGCAAAAGTTCATTTTCGTCATTTTGCAGGGAAAATACTTTTTCAACAGAAGGTTTTCCCTCAGTAATCGTTCCTGTTTTGTCGGTAATCAGAACATTTACTTTGTTCATATTTTCCAATGCTTCTGCATTTTTTATCAGAACTCCCAATTGTGCTCCTTTCCCAACGCCAACCATGACCGACATAGGCGTAGCTAACCCCAAAGCGCACGGACAGGCAATAATCAATACCGCAATGGCATTGATAAATCCATAAACCATTGCTGGTTCCGGTCCAAATTTTGCCCAAACAAAAAAAGTAATTAAGGAAACTAAGACAACAATTGGCACAAAATATTTAGCTATTTTATCGGCTAATTTTTGAATGGGGGCTCTGGAACGGCTGGCATCATTTACCATTTGCACAATTTGCGAAAGCAAGGTTTCTGAACCCACTTTCTCAGCAATCATAACAAAGGATTTGTTCCCATTTATGGTTCCCGCTATAACGGAATCCTCAATTTTTTTATCAACAGGGATCGGTTCTCCTGAAATCATCGATTCATCGATAGTACTTTCTCCATCGGTAATTTTCCCATCAACCGGAATTTTATCTCCCGGTTTCACGCGCAATAAATCTCCTTTTTTGATATCATGAATGGAGATTACTTTATCAGCTCCGTCAATAACTAAAGTGGCTTCGGTTGGCGCTAATTTCAATAATTCTTTTATCGCACCACTAGTACGACTGTGTGCTCTGGCTTCTAATAACTGTCCCAATAAAACCAATGTCAATATGACTGTTGTTGCTTCGAAATAAAGGTGAACCGTTCCGTCATGCGTTTTAAATTCATCTGGGAAAATAGTTGGGAAGAATAACCCAACCAAACTAAATAGAAAAGCGACTCCGGAACCAATTCCGATAAGTGTAAACATATTGAGATTCCAGGTAATAACGGATTTCCAAGCGCGCTCAAAAAACATCCAACACGCATAAAAAACTACCGGAAGGGACAAAATTAGTTGTACCCAATTCCATTTTGAAGCATCCATAATTTTCATTAATGGATTATTTGGAATCATATCTGACATGGCAATAATAAAAATAGGAACCGTAAAAAATACGGCGATTTTCATTTTACGCACTAAGTCATCATAAACTTTATTTTCTTCAGCATCTGTCGGCTCCATTGGTACTAAATCCATTCCACAAATGGGACAAGAACCAGGACCTTCTTTGACAACTTCAGGATGCATCGGACAAGTGTACATCGTTTTACTACTTATTATCGTTGCTTCTTTAACCAAATCCATTCCGCAAACGGGACAATCTACCGGTTTATCGTAGACTTTCTCACCCTCACAATGCATCGGGCAATAATATTTGCCTTGCGCATTGCTTGGTAAAGCTATTCTTGGTTTCTCTTGTGGTTTATTCGAACTGCAACACGATTTTTCTGTTGATTTCTCCGTCGTTACATGAGAATCAACCCCATTATTCATTTCTATTGTATATTTTCCAGCAGCTGTCAATGCGTCTTGTAATTGAGCAGTGGGAATGTGTTTATCCATTGTTATCGTTGCCATTGGAGGATCCAAAGTAACTATTGTTTGAATCCCATCAATAGCATTCAATGTTTTTTCGACTTTGGAACGACAACCGTCGCATGACATTCCAGTAACAGTGTAAGTATGTATCATAAGATTATTTTGTGCGGGTGAATCAACTATTGTACAACTGTCATATAATTTTGTGATGAAATACTATCTCTAGTTTGTTCTATCCAATTAATCAACACCTTTTTATTCTCTTGAGTAAGTATGGCATTTTTATGTATCATTGTGTACGAAGCCAATGGCATCTCCTCAGCTTTAATTTGTTTGACAATTTCTTCTAATTTGTTTCCTTGCTTTCGCTCAGAATAATTACCAAACTCACTAAAATTCAGATTCTCTTTTCCTTCATTAATATGATTATCCAAAAACAGTCTAACGGGCTGAATGTAGGAGTACCAAGGATACTCCGTGCTGTTGCTGTGACAATCGTAGCAGGAAGTTTGCAAAATGTTTTTTACATCTAAGGGAACATCGTAGGTTTTGGTAAAATGGATAGGTAATACCCGCCCGTAATCTAAATTGCGAGCAGGTTGATAAAATTGTAACAGCAAAAAAATAACAAAACCTAAAGTCAATATTTTTTTGAAATTAATTTTCATCTAGAATGTTTTTTTTACTGATCCACAAGTAAGCATTTGGCCACCGTAATATGGATTTTTGATTTCTTTAGTTTCACTTATCCAATAACCGCTTTTCCCTTCGTCATACATTGGACAATAATCCTGATACAATTTTTGAGTAGTACCAAAAGTTTTTATCAAATCCTTGATGTCTTTGCTCAACATGGCAAAATGTTCTCTTTGGTGTTCAATTTTTCCAGCATTGTTACCTATATGTTCCGCATGTTCTTTAGCATCGTCTTTTATATCAATATATTCCGATTTCGATTTCGCATCCAATGAATTGGCATTTATACTATTTAAAGTCGCATATAATGCTTTAGCTGCATTCGCCGCACCTTTTGAATCATCCTTAATAAATGCATTTTTTACTTTCAAATAATTTGCTACAATTTCATTTGTAGAAAATGAAGATTGGGAAGTTGTTGTAACAGTTGATTCTGTTTTTGTTTCAACTGTCGTATTTGGAGTTATAGTTGTAGCTTCATTAACCGGTACTGTTAGTTCCATACCACATTTAGAACATTTGTCCCCTTTCTTTCCCTTTACTTCGGGATGCATAGAACACGCATATAAATCTGTGGAAGCAACAGTTTTTTCAACTTTTGTTTCTTCAACCTGCTTGACTTTTTGATTACAAGCTGTTAAAGTTGCAGCCATAATTACAATTGATAAGAATACTTTTTTCATTTTAATATTTTTTAGTTTTATTTTTACTTCTAGCTTTATTTTAACTATACAAAGTTCTAAAAATAATCGTTTTAGAATATTGTATAATAATTATAAAAAATTGTAAAATTTACAATTTGTCAATTTCGAATCAAATGGCTTCTTTTGCTTTTTTGAAGTATGTCGGTGTCGAACCCGTTACTTTTTTAAACTGATTGCTCAAATGCGCTACATCGTTATATTTCAATTGAATAGCAATTTCACTCAATGTAAATTCGTCATACAGAAGCAACTCTTTTACTCTTTCAATTTTTTGAGTAATAAAGTAATGTTCTATAGTTTTTCCTTCAACTTCCGAAAATAAATTACTTAAAGCGTTGTAATCTTGTCCTAATTGTTGCGCTAGATAATGCGATAAATTAGTTTTAAGTTCATTATCTTGGTGATGAACTAAGTCAACTATCAGATTTTTAATCCGTTCAATTGTAACAGCAATTTTGTTTTCTAATAATTCAAAACCAAGTGCATGTAACCTTTTTGAAAGTATCTCTTTTTCATCATTTTTAAAATCTTCCAAAAGTTCGACTTCTCCTAACTGAACTGAAACAGCGTGAAGTCCAATTTTTTCAATTTCAGACTTCACGACAATATTACAGCGATTGCATACCATATTTTTGATATAAATCTTCATTTTTATTTAATGGTTTCCACAGTCTTACCACAAGACATCATTTGTGAACCATAATACGGGTTTTTAATTGCATTGTCTTTACTTAACCAATTAGCGCCTTTCCCTCCGTTTGCCATTGGACAAAACTGATAAAAAACTGGCGTTTCATATTTGGCCACTTTTATCAAATCATACATGTTTTTTGATAATGACATAAAAACCGTTCTTTGTTTTTTGATATCTTGTATTTCAGAAATACTTTTGGCGTCAGCAGTTAAATCTTTCATCACTTTCATCCAAACCATATGAACATCCATAGCAAGTTTGTCCATTTTTACCCCATTTAAAGAAGTCAATAAATTTTTTGCGACTGAAGAAGCTACTTTCCCATCCGTTTTAACCAAAGCATCTTTTAATAAAAAGTAATTCTCAAAAATTGGTTTTAATTGATTTTGCGCTACTTGATCCGTTTTGGTTATTTCTGACTGATCTTGATGATTTTCCATTCCTGCCATTTGATTCGCCTGTGGCGTAGCAGCTACTTTAGCTTCTCTGTCGTATTGACAACAACCGGCAAGGCTGTTATAGGCAGAATCAGGAGCAAGGAATTTCTCGCTGTCATAACCTGCCAAAGCAATACGTTTTAAGATTTCGTCCTGATTCGTTTTTGCTGAATCATATGTTAGCGTAGCCATTTTGGTGTCTTTATCCCAATCTACCTGAGCTACTTTTTTTAAATTTCCTGCTTTCTCTATGGTTGTTTCACACATTCCGCAATTCCCGTAGATTTTTACCGTTTCGGTTTTAGCATTTTTTATTTGTGCGTTCGTAATTGTCATTGAAAGCAATAGTATAATTGCCATCAATATTTTTTTTATTGATTTCATTGTTTTAAATAATTTTGAAGTGAATAAGTCCTACTTAATATTAGAACAATAGCATCTTGCTACAATCCGTATTGAATTTAACTATAAATTTAATGATTTTAAAGCAGTAATGCTTTGAATTAGACCCAATAATGGCTATCTAAATAGAAATTTAGCTTATTTTAGGTGGAAGCCAAATGGAACGGAAATCGGAAGAAATGAAGATTTCAGAATAATAATAATTTTGTTTCTCAGGTGAAAAACTAAAAATTTGACTAGTAAGTGCAACATAAACTTGTGAAGACAAAGCCAAACTAACTACAGAACTGGTACAAGAAACATGTTTACATCCTCCGTTACAACCCTCATGGCTTTTTGAACTTTTTCCTTTGTCGCAACAAGCCGTTTTCTCCTTTTGTGAAACAGCTTCTTTTTTACAACACGCTTTCTCTGATTTGGTTCCACATGCAAAAGCTACGCTTGGCATCATAAAGAAACCAAGCATAACAAGTAGCATTATGTAAAACTTTTTTGTCATCAGTAAACTTTTGTAAAAAACAAAGGTATTAAATTAAGGACTATTGCTAATTTATTAACTCCTAATTACTTGTTAAAAAATCAATTACTTCCCTTCGCCTAATATCCCATTCATAATGGATTGCAACAATGACAATACAATACTAAAGATTAATGCGGTCCAAAACGAGTCTACACTAAACCCGCCAACAATATTTGTACACAATAATATAATCAATGCATTAATGACTAACAAAAACAATCCTAATGTAACAATGGTAACCGGTAAAGTTAGTACTACCAATATTGGTTTGATAAATATATTAAGCAAACCAAGAACTATAGCTACAATCAACGCAGTAGTAAAACCAGCTACATGAACACCTGGCATGAAATGAGCAATAAGTAGCACTAATCCTGATGTAACTAATATTCTGATCAATAAATTCATAGTTTTTATTTTAAAATTTAAATAAATGTAAGAAAAATTTAAATCGAATTAATTTATTTTAAAAAAGAACTTGCGATTTGATGAAAAAGGATTGGGTTTTCAGCATGCAGCCAATGCCCTACATCAGCAATTGTTTCCACAGTGGAATTAGGGAAATGCTGTTTTATGTTTTCGAAATCAGTGTCCAAAATATAATTGGATTTTCCACCGCGTATGAATAATGTTGGTTTCTCAAAAACGGCATTTGGCGGCAATGGAACTCCAATTTCATCCATTTTTTTATTGAAAACTTCCAAGTTGAATCGGAAAGCGAGTTGTCCCGGTTCTTGCCAATACAAACTTTTCATTAAAAATTGTCTCGTTCCAAAATCAGGAATATATGGAGACATAATTTCCTCAACTTCGTTTCGGGTTGGTTTTTTGGAGAAATCAACAGCGTTTAATCCTGCCAAAATATCCTGATGGTGTTGCGGATAAAATTTTGGTCCGATATCAGCAACAATTAATTTATCTACTAATTCCAGATGAGTTGTCGCCAAAAGCATGGCCACTTTTCCACCCATGGAATGACCGATTATATTTATGTTTTCTAAATTATTGGCATTGCAATACTCGAAAACATCCTGAACCATGATTTCATAACTAAATTCCTCCGAATGCAAGCTTCGGCCGTGATTGCGCAAATCGATCATGTGAACTTGAAAACCTTCGGTACCAAACTGAGTTCCTAGTGTTTTCCAATTATCCGACATTCCCAAAAAGCCGTGGAGAATTAAAAGTGGTTTGCCTGAACCTTCTATTTTTGAGTAGAGCATTTTGATTTTATATTTTAGATTGCAGAATTACGTGCGTGAGGGATAGCAGTGGAAATCCTTTTTTATCATGAAACGATAGTGGAATGAAAAAAAGATTGCAACGGATAGCCCGACCACGCTGCAACGCTAGTGAAAGCGTGGTCACGCCCCAATTATTTTATTTTAATTTTTGCAAATACATGTTGATCACATTATCCAATCCCAGATAAAGAGCTTCGGAAATTAAAGCGTGCCCAATGGAAACTTCCAGCAATCCCGGTATATTTTCCTTGAAAAACTGAATATTATCTAAACTTAAATCGTGACCTGCATTGATTCCTAAACCGATTTGATTGGCCAGAATTGCTGATTCCATATACGACTGTATACCTCTTTTATTACCTAAACAGTATTCGTGTGCGAATGCCTCGGTATACAATTCGATTCTTTCAGTTCCAATTTTTTTAGCGCCTTCAATCATTTCAAGAACCGGATCCACAAAAATAGAAGTTCTGATTCCGTTGCGTTGAAATTCCTGAACAATTTCAGTTAAATATGCGGCATGTTTTATGGTATTCCAACCTGCATTGGAAGTTATCGCATCGACAGCATCCGGAACTAAAGTAACTTGGGTAGGTCTGATTTCGAGAACAAGATCGATAAATGTTTTCTCTGGATTTCCTTCAATATTATATTCGGTGTAAACAAAGGATTTCAAATCTCTGGCGTCTTGATAACGGATGTGACGCTCATCTGGACGCGGATGAATCGTGATTCCTTCGGCACCAAACTTTTGAATGTCGGCTGCAACCTTTAATAAATCGGGAACATTTCCTCCACGTGCATTACGTAAAGTAGCTATTTTATTGATGTTTACACTTAACTTTGTCATTGGAACACTTTTTGATTGTGAAAAATAGTATTTGTTGTGACAAAAATACAAAGTAAAATCTAGGAGTTTTTGCTTATTTTTGATTATTTTGCATGAAATATTGAGATTGATTTATGACAGAAATTACAGAGTATATTACCAATGATTTTAAAGCGATTGACAGCCAAGATACTATTGCGGATGTTCAAGACTTTTTTAATGATGTGCACTTTTCACATTTTCCTGTAATTGAGGAGGAAGTTTATATTGGCAGTATGGCCGCAGATGATATTGTAACTTTTGAAAACAAGAAAAAAATAGCAGATTATAGATTTACTCTCGAAGGATTTTTCGTTAGAACAAATACAATCTGGCTGGATGTACTAGAAATTTTCGCAAAGAATCATACTAATTTAGTCCCTGTTTTAGACCTAGATAATAAATATGTAGGTTATTACGAAATAGAAGACATCATGAGATTTTTTCATGAAACTCCTTTTTTAAAAGAACAAGGAGGAATTATTATTGTTAAAAAAGCAGTGTTGGATTATTCTATGAGTCAAATTACTCAAATAGTTGAAAGCAACAATGGTAAACTTTTAGGTTTGTTCATTTCTGAAGCAGATATTGAAAGCGTTCAAATTACGGTGAAAATAACATTAGGCGCAATGAATGACATCATCCAAACCTTCAGAAGGTACGATTACGAAATTATATCTGAGCATCAAGAAGACAATTACATCAACAACTTAAAAGAACGTTCTGACTATTTAGATAAATATCTCAATATCTGATAAAAAACGAATTAGAAAATGAGAAAATTAGAAAATTGATCTTCTAATTGACATATTATCTAATTATAATTCAAAAAAATGAAAGTAGCGATATACGGACAATATTACCAAAACAGCACCGAACCAATAATTAAAGACATCTTCGTTTTTTTTAATACCAATAAGGTAGAAATGGTCATTGATTCTGAATTTTTGAAAATACTTTATGAAAAAAATATTGTTCGAAAAGAATATAAAACTTTTGAATCTCATACCGAATTAGATCAAAGTTTTGATATGCTGATAAGTATTGGCGGCGACGGAACTATTTTAAGAGCAGCTACTTTAGTTAGAGATTCAGGTGTGCCTATATTAGGAATCAATGCTGGCCGATTAGGCTTTTTAGCAACCGTTCAAAAAGAAAATATTGCAGCGTTTATGCAATTTGTAATTGAAAAAAAATATACTATTTCAAAAAGAACGCTGTTGAGTTTATCATGTTCACCAAACAATGAAGCCATTGAGGACATTAATTTTGCAATGAATGAAATTACCGTTAGTAGAAAAGACACTACGTCTATGATTACAATAGACACCTATCTAAATGATGAATTTTTAAATTCCTACTGGGCAGATGGTTTGATTATTTCCACACCGACGGGTTCAACGGGCTATTCTTTAAGTTGTGGAGGTCCAATACTTACTCCGGACGTAAAAAGTTTAGTTATTACACCTATCGCTCCTCACAATCTCAACGCAAGACCACTTGTGATTCCTGACGAAACTGAAATTCGATTAAAAGTTTCCGGTCGAGAGGAAAATTATCTCGTTTCACTAGATTCCAGAATTACATCTGTAAAAAACGAATCGATTCTGACCATCAAGAAAACTCCTTTTCAAATAAACATGGTAGAAATTCCCGAAGAAACATTTTCAAAAACACTGCGAACTAAATTGCTTTGGGGAGAAGACAAAAGGAATTAAAGCATTTATAACTAATACTATACGATTCCATAACTTTTTTACGTTTTGATTAATCAAGTCCCAATTTATGTTTGTTTTTATAAAAAACATACAATTAACTAAATAGGTGTCGAATCATATCGATAATTATTATATTTGCACGCAATTTTTAAGTAAATGAATCGAATTTTTAACTTTTTATTATTCCTGTTCCCTTTCCTGGCAATCCACGCTCAAATTCATGAGATTGGCGTTTTTGTCGGTGGAAGCAATTTCATAGGCGATGTAGGTTCAACCACTTACATATCCCCTAATGAACCTGCTATTGGAATACTTTATAAATGGAATAAAAGTCCAAGACATTCCTATCGGTTTTCATATACACAATCGAAAATTACTGCAAACGATCTAAATTCTGAAGAAGCCGGTAGAAATCAGAGAGGTTATCGTTTTGAAAACAGCATTAAAGAATTTTCTGCTGGGCTCGAATTTAATTTTTTTGATTTTAATTTACATGAACTACGAACCAAAATTACGCCTTATGTATACTCCGGTCTAAGCTTTGTGCAATATGAAGGTCTATTTTTTGTAGACGGGAAAACTAGATCAGATTCTAACCACGGAACCATAGCAATACCAATGATTTTAGGTATAAAATCAAATATTACCCCTAATTTTGTTTTAGGATTGGAAGTTGGAGCCAGATATACCTATGCAGATGACTTAGATGGAAGCAATCCGACGAATGACAACTTAAAGAACTTACAATTTGGCAACATAAACAATAATGACTGGTATGTTTTCTCGGGACTTACCTTAACATACACTTTTGGAAACAAACCTTGTTATTGTATAGATTAAAAAAATGGAAATATTAAATACAGTAGACACAACTAATTTACCCAAACATCTAGCCATCATTATGGATGGTAATGGCCGTTGGGCAAAACAACAAGGCCTTTTAAGATCTTTAGGACACCAAAGTGGTACAAAATCGGTGAAAGTAATTATAGAAGCAAGTGCTAAATTAGGAATTGAATTTCTTACTCTATATGCCTTTTCATCTGAAAACTGGAACAGACCAAAACTAGAGGTTGAAACACTTATGAAAGTTCTAATCAATTCATTAAAAAAAGAACTTGTAACACTACAAAAAAATAACATCAAACTGAACGCGATCGGTAATTTAGAAAAATTACCACAATCCGCTCAAAAGGAACTTCTTGATGTAATAAATAAAACAAAAGATAACACTAAAATGACCCTAACATTGGCATTAAGCTACGGATCTAGGGAGGAATTAGTCAGTGCTGTAAAAAACATATGTAGTAAAGTTAAAAATAATATAATTTCAATAGACGCTATTGATGATTCAATTATAAATGAGCATCTTTACACGCAAAATTTACCGGATGTAGATTTATTAATACGAACAAGTGGAGAACATAGAATAAGTAATTTCTTGCTTTGGCAAATTGCCTACGCAGAATTGTATTTTACTGATATATTGTGGCCAGACTTTAAAGAACAAGATTTATATGAGGCTATTATTAGTTATCAAAAAAGAGAACGTAGATTTGGAAAAACAAGTGAACAAATTAAATAATTTTTTAGTGTTACATAAAAAAATAGGAATAGCTGTTACCTTATTAATTTTTGGAAGTTTTACCCAAATTAAAGCTCAAGATCGAGTACCCTTTGACCAAGGAAAAAAATATATCCTAGCAGATGTTGCTGTTGTTGGTAAAATAAGTTTTAACACTCAGACCGTAATAACTTTTGCAGGACTTCAAAAAGGACAGGAAATAACGATTCCAGGTGAAGAAATAAGTGGTGCTATTAAAAAACTTGGAAAACTAGGTCTTTTTGATGAAATTTCATTTTATGTGAATAAAATACAAAATGACAGTATTTACCTTGATCTAAACCTGGTAGAATTACCAAAGTTGAATGAAGTTAAGTTTGTAGGAGTTAAGAAAAATAAAACGGAAAGTTTAATTAAAGATAACAGTCTTACAAAAGGAAAAATAGTAAATGAAAATTTAATTACTACCACTAAAAACTACATCGAAAGTAAATATAAAAAAGAAGGATATTACAATACTAAAGTAAATATAACTACCATAAAAGATACATCAACTGTAAATCAAGTAAACATGCTTGTGACAATTGACAAAGGCGATAAAGTAAAGATACAAAGTATTAATTTTGTAGGAAACGATAAATTATCTGATAAAACATTGCGTAAAGCAATGAAAGACACCAAACAAAAGAATCCTATACGTGTTTTAAAAGCATCTAAATTTGTACAGGCAAAATACAAAAGCGATTTAGAAAAAGTAATAGCCGCTTACAAAGAAAAAGGATATCGTGATGCCAGAATACTATCTGACTCTGTCACTTATGATAAAGATAAAAAGGCATTAGCAATCAAAATAAATGTTGAAGAGGGGAACAAATACTATTTTGGAGACATCAAATTTTTAGGGAATACGGTCTATTCAGATCAATTATTAGGCAGAATATTGGGAGTTAAAAAAGGGGAAACTTACAATGGAGTACTTCTTGAAAAAAGAATTGCAGATAAATCTAAACCAGATGGAGAAGACATTACCAATTTGTACCAAAATAACGGTTATTTATTTTCTAATATAAATGCTGTTGAGGTAAAAACTGCAAATGATACTATAGATTTTGAGATAAGAGTTACTGAAGGCCCATTAGCTTATTTCAACAAAATTACCGTTGTAGGAAATGACAAAACAAATGACCGTGTAATTTACCGAGAATTAAGAACTAAACCGGGAGAAAAGTACAGTAAAGAAGAAACGGTAAGAACTGTTAGAGAAATAGGACAATTAGGATTCTTTGATCCAGAAGCTATTGAACCGAAATTTAAAAACGTAGATTCTGCAGCTGGTACTGTTGATATCGAATATAATCTTGTAGAAAAAGGATCCAGTCAAATTGAACTTCAAGGTGGTTATGGTGGTGGAGGTTTCATAGGTACATTAGGATTATCATTTAACAATTTCTCTGCAAGAAACCTTTTGAATAAAGATGCATACAAACCATTACCAATGGGTGACGGACAGAAAGTGTCATTAAGATTACAAGGAAGTACATACTTCCAAACGTATAGTGTTTCGTTTTCTGAGCCTTGGTTTGGACAAAAAAAACCAGTTCAATTTAGTACATCATTATCATATAGCAAACAGTTTTTAAATAACTATGTTACGCAAAGAGTTGACAAAACTAAAAGTTTTAATATTTTAACCTTATCCATAGGATTAGCGAAAAGACTTACTGTGCCAGATGATTTCTTTGTTTTGTCACAATCTATAAGTTACCAACATTATGATTTGCATAATTATAATACTGGATTATTTACGTTTGGAAATGGAACATCGAGAAACTTAGCTTACACTATAGGATTAACAAGAAGTAATAAAGGAACGAACCCTATATTCCCTACTTATGGTTCAGAGTTCAGTATTTCGGCAAAAGTAACACCTCCTTATTCTTTGATGAATGGAATTGATTATGCTACTTTAGGTGACAAAGAAGAATACAAATTAAAAAATACGGTTGACCGATCCAATGTACCCGATGCAAATGGGAATACAGTTAAAATAGGTGACTATGTAGATGCAGCCGGAAATAAAGTATTCAACTATCAAGATGCTGCGGCTGACCCTGCTTTAGTTGACCAAAAGAAGTTTAATTGGCTAGAATATTACAAAATAAAGTTCAAAGCGGATTGGTACACAAAAATTTATGGTAAATTAGTACTACGAACGTTAACGGAATTTGGATTTCTTGGAGCATACAATCAAGACAGAGGTGTTGTACCATTTGAAAGATTCTATGTAGGTGGTGATGGATTAGCGAATTATTCAATGGATGGAAGAGAAACTATACAATTAAGAGGTTATCCAAACAATTCATTGACACCAGTAAACACTAAAGGAGAGCAAATTGGAGCGACAGTTTATAATAAATTTTCATTAGAAATGCGTTATCCTATAACATTGAAATCATCGGCATCTATTTACGCACTGACTTTCTTGGAAGCGGGTTCTTCGTATAAAGATTTCAAAAGTTATAATCCGTTTGATTTAAGTCGTTCAGCTGGAGTTGGATTACGTGTATTCATGCCAGCCTTTGGATTATTAGGTATTGATTTTGGATATGGTTTTGATGCTTTACCAGGAACAGCTAAACCTAATGGATGGGAAACACACTTTATTATTGGACAACAATTTTAAAAAAATGACATAAAATTTTCTAATACTATACCGTTATGAGAAAACATTTTTTATTTCCATTTTTAGCCTTTATCGTACTAAGTACAATAAATGGGCAAACTAAAGGTACCAAAATAGGCTATATTGATATGGAGTACATTTTACAGAATGTAACCGATTATACGGAAGCGAAGAGCCAATTAGATCAAAAAGCTCAAAAATGGAAACAGGAAATTGAGGTAAAAAAAATAGAGGTCAATAAACTTAAGGATGCTTTAAAGGCAGAAAAAGCTTTATTGACAAAACAACTCATTGACGAAAGGGAAACTGAAATCAAGTTTCTTGAAAATGAAATGATAGATTATCAGCAGAAAAGATTTGGGCCAACTGGTGATTTAATTCAACAAAAAATAGTTTTGTCAAAGCCGATACAGGACCAAGTGTTTACTGCCATTCAAGACATTGCAGAAAGATTGAAATATGATTTTATCTTTGATAAATCTTCTGATTTGACTATGTTATTTACGGCCAAAAGGTTTGACATTAGCGAACAGGTTTTACGCGTACTGAATCGTACAGAAAAAAGAGAGCAGTTAACAAAAAAGCAGCTTAAAGATCAAGAAACGAAAGAAAATAAAGAAGATGCTTTGGATGAAAATCCAGTTTTAGCAGACCGAAAAAAAGCATTAGACGAAAAGAAAGCAGGAAGAGACCAGATTATCGCTGACAGAAAATTGCTTCAAGAACAAAAGAAAAAAGAATTTGACGAAAGGAGAAAACAACTTCTATCTGAAAGGGAATCTAAAAAAAATGGCACGGTTTCTGCCTCAGCTAAAACAGAGGAACCTAAAACAAAAACAACTGTCAATGACTCCACTAAATTAGCTTCAAAAAAAGTGATAGAGGATACCAAAATTAAACAAGTTGAAGAAAGAGCAACGATATTAGAACATCGAAAAAAAGTAATTGAAGATCGTAAAAAAGCTTTAGAAGATAAAAAGAAAAAAATACTGGAAGATAGAGAAGCGATAAAAAAAGCTAACGCTGAAAAATTAAAAGAAAATACAAACAAAAATTAATATTAAATATTTTAAAAACGATGAAACAAATTAAAACTTTACTAATTGCCGCTATATTATTATTTGGCGCAAATCAAACAATTAATGCACAAGCAAAAACAGCACATGTTGATGTAAGTGAAATTATGGCAAAAATGCCAGCTATGATAGACGCTCAAAAACAACTGGAGAAATTGAGTGGTACTTATGATGCGAATTACAAAAAAATGGTTGAAGAATACCAAACAAAATTAAAAAAATACGATGCAGAATCTGCAACAGTAACTGAAGTAGTTAATGGAGAACGCTCAAAAGAAGTTCAAGATATGCAAAAAAGAATTGTTGATTTCAGAGACAATGCTCAAAAAGAATTGCAACAAAAAGAATCTGACATCGTAAAACCATTAATGGATAAAGTAAGAGCTTCAATCCAAAAAGTAGGTAAAGCAAAAGGATTTCAATATGTATTAGACGGCTCTACACTTTTATTAGCTGATGGTCCAAACTTGACTGCTGATGTAAAAAAAGATTTAGGTTTTTAAAAAATACACCCATTAGTTTATAAAACTGCTCACTCCAAATTTGGGAATGAGCAGTTTTTTTTTGAAAATAATTTTTAGGATATTTATGTTGTACCTCTTAACTTTGTTTCTATGCATAACGATCAACCTATAGGAATTTTTGACTCTGGTATTGGAGGAACTTCAATTTGGAAAGAAATACATCATCTGCTTCCCAACGAAAAAACTATTTACCTTGCCGATAGCAAAAATGCTCCTTATGGTCAAAAATCAAAAGAGGAGATTATTGCATTAAGTATTAAAAACACTGAATTCCTGCTCAAGATGAACTGCAAATTGATAGTTGTGGCTTGCAACACTGCAACTACAAATGCAATCGAGGAATTGAGAGATAAGTACGATGTCCCATTTATAGGAATAGAACCGGCAATAAAGCCAGCCGCATCTAATTCAAAAACACAAATTATAGGAATTCTTGCCACACAAGGAACACTGAACAGTGCGCTTTTTAATAAAACTACGGAGAAGTATCAAAATACCAAAATAATTGAACAAGTGGGTCATGGATTGGTTCAACTTATTGAAAACGGTGATATTAATTCGCCAGAGATGATAAAATTGCTTCATTCCTATCTTACTCCCATGATTGAAGCTAATATCGATTATTTAGTATTGGGCTGCAGCCACTACCCCTATCTAATTCCTCAAATAAAAAAAATACTTCCACCGCATATTCAAATTATCGATTCCGGTGAAGCTGTTGCCAAACAAACACAAAATATATTAAGAGAAAAAATAGGGTTTTCTTCTTCCAAAAAAAGCAAACCTATTTTTTATACTAATACCGATTCAAAAGTATTATCTGAGATTTTAGAAAATAAATATGACGTGGAAAAAATTGAATTTTAAGAAATTCCGTTTATTCTTCCTTGAACCAACTGGAATACATTACGTAATTATTAGATATACGTTCGATTTCACCAGCGAAATCAGATTGGTCAATATCTTTTACCTTTTTGGCAGGAACACCGGCCCAAATAGAACCAGAGGAGACAACTGTATTTTGAGTAATGACAGCTCCAGCCGCAACAATAGAATTGCTTTCAATAATACAATTATCCATTACAATTGCTCCCATTCCAATCAATACATTGTCATGAACCGTACAACCATGTACAATGGCATTATGACCAATTGAAACATTATTTCCTATAATTGTCGGATGCTTTTTATAAGTACAATGAATTACAGCACCATCCTGTATATTTACTTTATTGCCTATTTTGATGAAATTCACATCACCTCTAATCACTGTGTTAAACCAAACACTACAAGAAGAACCAAAACTAACATCACCAACAATAGTAGCATTCTCGGCTACATAACAATCCTCTGGTATAGAAGGAGATTTTCCGTTTACAGATTTAATTAACATGATTATAAAGTAAAATTAATTTATTGCAGGGCAATTGCATTCGTATTTTTCAGGTTTGCAAAATAAATTGATTCCTAAAGTAACTTGGTGATAGCCACCGTTATCAAATTTCATGGCGCCGGAGACATGTGAATACGTATAGGCAAACATGAAATTATTGAAATTTACTCCAATAATTGGAGTAAAATATTGAAGTCTCTGTTTAGAAACTCCAGATCCATTAGTATATTCGGCACTGTCAAAACTTCTGCGATAAGACAAACCTCCCCATAGTTTTCCAAAATTAAAATCTTTGTATGCTTTCATATTAAGGTCAATTGATTTCTCTTTAGTCTTATCTACCAATTGAAATAAAATTGAAGGTTCCCATAATATTCTATCCTTATCTCCAAAAACATAACCCGAACTCAACAAGTATTTTCTCAAATTATCACTTTCATATTCCGTGTAAATATCTCTTCTTGTTTCAATAGCATTCTTTACCGTACCGTGAACATAAAAGTCTAAATAATTATAGGAAGCACCAAAATCAACATTAAAATAAGAATCCTTTTGCACTATTGTTCCATCAATAATTGGATCAAAATCACCCGATTGTCTGAACTCTGTTTCGTCTAACTGGCTTTGGATTAAACCTGCGCTTATCCCAAAAGACAATTGATTTAAGTCGATTTCATCTCTTGAAAACATCAAATGATAGGCATAAGTAAACTTTACCCCTTTTTGCGAATGATATCCATTTTTGTCATTAAAAAGAATAATACCAGCAC
The DNA here is from genome assembly GCF_900108015.1 of Flavobacterium urumqiense. GTDB lineage: Bacteria > Bacteroidota > Bacteroidia > Flavobacteriales > Flavobacteriaceae > Flavobacterium > Flavobacterium urumqiense. Next base: position 166,118 of record NZ_FNVP01000002.1, read on the forward strand.
CAGCTTTTTTCCCTACTCTTCCATTAAAACTTAATGTTTGCAGCTCCGGAGCATCTTCTTGTCCGAACCATTGTTTTCTTGCTGTAAGTCTAATTTTAGCACAATTTGCAGCACCAGCCATAGAAGGATGAATCAAATAATAATTATCTGACAAATAATCTGAATAAACCGCAATCCCTTCTTGCGAAAAAGAATATTGTGCTGTAAAAAAAAGAAGTGCTAAAATTCTAATTTTGTTATACATCGAGATACAATTATATAAAATGAATGTTAAACCAACATAATCTGCGACAACTAGCTATATAACTAAATTATTGTTAATTTATTTTATTAATATCCAAATATAGCGATTCGTGGAAAATATCTTTACTAAATTTGTAGAAATTTACAAATATCATGACAAAAGTTAGTATTAAAGAAACACAAAACCCAACCATACTTAAATTTGAATTCCAAGATTTCATCACTCAAAACGAAAGTTTCGAATTCAAGAATATAGATGAAGCTAAAGCTTCTCCCCTTGCTCAACAATTATTTTACTTACCTTTTGTAAAAACAATTTACATCTCCGGTAATTTTATCGCAATTGAAAAATACAGCATCGTAGAATGGGAAGACGTTAAAGATGCCGTTGCAGAGCAAATTGAAACATTTGTAAATAATGGCGGAATAATCATCAGCATAGAAGAAAATAAAACAAAAAAACAGCCAATAACAGTTTATGGTGAAACAACCCCTAATCCAGCAGCATTAAAATTTGTGGTTAGCAAAATGTTGACCAAAAATGCTATCGAATTCAAAAACATTGATCAAACGGCACCTTCTCCCTTAGCGAAAGAATTATTCAAATTTCCCTATGTAAAAGAAGTTTTTATAGATGAAAACTACATCTCCGTAACTAAATACGAAATCAATGAATGGCAAGAAATAACTTTAGAATTAAGAAGTTTCATCAAGCAATATATTGAAAATGGCGGAACTGTTCTAGATGAAAACTTACTGGAAGGTAATACGAAACAAGAAAACAACACCCATAAAGATTTTGATAATCTGGATGTAACTTCACAACAAATAATTAATATACTGGAAGAATACGTAAAACCGGCCGTTGCAGCTGATGGCGGTAATATCGTTTTCGATTCTTATAATGAAAATGATAAAACAGTAAAAGTAATTTTGCAAGGCGCTTGTAGCGGCTGTCCTTCATCCACATTTACGTTAAAAAGCGGTATTGAAAACATGCTTAAAAGTATGCTTAACGATGATAACATCAAAGTAGAGGCAGTCAACGCATAAAACCACAACCACCTGACAATGTTAATATTACATTAAAAAATAGGCAATTTTAAATTAAAATTTTAAAAATTTGGTATATTTAATATCTAATTTAACACCTAGAAATTATGTCAGTATTAAAAGTAATTGAAGTACTTTCCAATTCAGAAATTAGTTGGGAAGATGCAGCGCGAAAAGGAGTTGCCAAAGCGGCTACATCGTTAAAAAACATACGATCTGCATATATTAAAGACCACAGCGCAACTATAAAAGATGGTAAGATTACAGAATATAGAGTAAATTTAAAATTGACATTCGAACTCGAATAGATTATTTTAATAAAAAATTTAGGCGTTTCATTCGAGACGCTTTTTTTATACAATTACTTTTTAGAAGCAATTCCCGCAATCCGGTTCAATCGAAAGCCCGGAACGCCAACTCATTGGCGGAAGCCAAAAAAATCAAATCTCCCTTTTTTAACTGCACGTCATAAAGAGGAAAAAACATTCTTTTATGTATGCGAAAACAAGACATTTTTACCACCAAACACTGATTTTCAGCAAACTATTAACGATATAATTAAACACTTTTAGAAAAAATTGCTTACTATTGTAAGACTAATCAAATAAATATATCATGGGAGTATTATCATTTTTAAAGAATTTGTTTGGCTCAGCCAAAGAATCAGCCGGTGAATTGGTTGAAAAAGCCGAAACAACTTTCGACCAAGCAAAAGAAAAAGCAGCACCTTATCTTGAAAAAGCAGAGGCTTTTACAGAGGAAACGTTTGATAAAGTAAAAGAAACTGCCTCACCTTATCTTGAAAAAGCAGAATCCTTTGCTAATGACACAATAGGAAAAGTAAAAGAAACAGTCGCACCAATTATAGAGAACACAGAAACATATACTGACAAAGTGAAGGAAGTAGTAAGCGAATATTCTGATAAAGCGGGAGATGCTTTTGCAAAAGTGACGGGAAGTGCAAAAGAAAATATTGATGTTACAAAAGAAAAAGTTGAAGATATAGTAAATGAATCTAAAACAACGGTTTCAGAAACTGCTAACATTGTCAAAAACAAAGTTGAAGATGTAGCAGAAGACTCTAAAACAACCGTTTTAGAAACTGCTGAAGTTGCAAAAAACAAAATTGAAGATGTAGTAGATGAATCCCTAACAGCTGTTTCAGAAACTTCAGAAACTATTTCTGAGAAAACAAGTGAATTTGCAAATGATATTGATTCAAAAGGTGCAGAAATAGCCAAAAAAACCATAAATAAAATAGAAGAAGATGCAGATTAGGTTCTAAAAAATAATTAATTTGTATTTTCGCGGTTCAAACTTAACCTTCTCCTATGAGAAGGTTTTTTATTATTTCAAAAATGAACTTAGACCCTAATCAACTTACTGATTACGCCAGTACTTTTGTTAAAGTATTAATTGATTATTCCCCAAAATTAATATCTGCGGTACTTATTCTGTTAGCAGGACTTTATACGATTCGGCTTATCAATAGATTTATTAGAAGCATGATGATAAAAAGAAATTTAGACCCTACACTAACTAGGTTTCTTTCGGATATTCTACTTTGGGTTTTAAGGGTTTTACTATTTATAACTTTTATCTCAAATCTGGGAATCGAAACCTCTTCTTTTGTCGCTATTCTTGGGGCAATGGGACTCGCCGTAGGTCTGTCACTTCAGGGTTCTTTATCAAATTTTGCAGGAGGAATGCTGATTATTCTCTTTAAACCATTTAAAGTCGGTCATACAATAGAGGCACAAGGAGTTATCGGAACAGTAAGCGAAATTCAAATATTTGTCACCAAATTAATTAATGCCAACAATCAAACCATTTTCGTCCCAAACGGATCTTTATCAAACGGCACTATCATCAATTACTCCTTACAAGGATTCAGAAGAGCTGATTTGACAATAGCCATTTCCTACGATACTGACATTAAAAAAGCAAAGGATATCATTACAAATGTTCTGAACAACAATCCAAAAATACTTAAAACACCCATTGCTGAAGTTTCAGTAAAAAACTTAACAGATAATGCTATCCAGCTTGCAGTTAGACCTTGGGCAAATAATGAAGATTTTGGCGCTGTTTTCTCTGACACTCTGGAAAGTTGCAAACTGGCATTTGATGCAGCCAGAATTGTTGTTCAACCTTACGTAAGAGAATCGTCTAAGGTTAATTCTTAATTTAAATATCTTACTTTTTTGAGGTTGTAATCATAAAATCTTTTAAGTAATACGGTTCAAAATAAGCGACATCAACAATGTCCCTTATTTTGAATTTTTCAAAACTCAGCAGACTCATTTCCTTTGCAGATGGATATTTGATTTCATCTAAGAAAATAAAGTTCTCTTTAGTAAGAACCGTTTTGCATTTTTCTGAACAATCACCCACAAAATAAATTGTTTCCTTTAAATCATTAAAGGAATCTTCTGTGATTATTTCAGCCAAAATAGCCCGTTTGTTCTCTAAATTTGGATTGAATATGGCACTGTATACTTCCATTCTTCGGGCATCAATCATTGGAACAATTAAACCATTTGTAACAACTACCTGAGAAGCCAATGTTTTCAATGTATCAACTGCAATTAAAGGAACATCTAAAGCATAACTCAGTCCTTTGGCTGCAGAAACTCCAATTCTCAATCCAGTGTAAGAACCTGGTCCTTGACTTACTGCAATAGCCACTAAATCATTGACTGTAATTCCCGCTTCTTCTATGATTTCTTCAATAAAAACATGCAATCGTTCGGCATGAGAATAACCTTCTTCAGCAATTTCTTTGCATAGAATCGTTTTTCCCTCTTTTGCGAGAGCAACAGAACAGTTTTTAGTCGCAGTTTCGATGTTAAGTATATAAGGCAATTTAATTTTGGGTTTAGGATTTTAGATTTAGGATTACTGAATCATAAAATCATAATTATTTAATCTCTATTTTTCCAAAACTTGTCATTCCGATAAAGAAGGAATCAGACGATGCGATTCTTCCTTTATCGGAATGACAATGGTTGGGTGATTTATTTTTTGATAAAACATAATCACAATACAAATCTCGTTATAAAACTTGGAATTTGAAATTTGCTTTTGAAATTTTAAAAAAAATTTACTTCTTCTCTTTATCTGTTTTTAACGTCACTTTATCACCTGAATTCAAATCCTTCGAAACCGTGGTATAAGGACCAGTTATAACAACATCTCCTTTTTTCAGACCTGTTAAAACCTCAATATTTGTATCGTCTTGAATTCCTGTTTTTATGATTCTGATTTTAGCTTTCTCTCCCACTTTTACAAAAACACATTCAAACTTTTTATCACTTTTAGGCATTGTTTCTTTACCTTCTGTTTTAGAATCTGGCATCTTACCTATAACCACCGCCGTAGTATCTGACTTTACCACCACTGAACTTATTGGCACAGACAATACATTATTTTTTGTTTTAGTAATTATATCAACCGTTGCTGTCATTCCAGGTCTAAAAGGAGAATAAGTTGCAGGTCTTCCTTCTAATAAATCTTCATACGATTCTTTAAGTATTCTAACTTTCACCTTGAAATTAGTCACTTGATCAGCCGTTAAAGAAGAACTTGCCGAATTAGAAATACTGGTAACAATACCTTTAAACTGTTTTTTTAAATAAGCATCAACTTCAACTTTCGCCTCGTCACCTACTTTTATTTTTACAATGTCATTTTCATTCACATCTACTTCAACTTCCATATTGTTCAAGTTGGCAACTCTCATTATTTCAGTTCCGGCCATTTGTTGCGTTCCCAACACACGTTCCCCTAATTCTACATTTAACATAGAAATCGTCCCATCTGCCGGAGCATAAATAATGGTACGACCAAGATTATCCCGGGCTTCATTTACAGAAGCTGAAGCACTTTGAACATTATAATAAGCCGATTGTTTTGTTGCTTTTGCTACAGCAAAAGAAGCGATTGCTTTATCCCAATCTGATCTAGATATAATTCCCTTTTCAAATAAAGTTTTGTTTCGATCGTAACTTGATTTGGCTTCCTTAAAAGACGCATCTGCCTGGCTCAATCCGGCTTTTGTTCCTGATAAATTGGCAACCGTTCTATTTAAACCGGATGTATATAAATCTGGATTGATTTTTACCAATAGATCTCCTTTTTTAACTACTTGTCCCTCTTTTACAGGCAATGCAATAACTTCTCCGGAAACCATTGAAGATATTTTTACCTGTATTTCAGGTTGAATTTTCCCAGTAGCAGAAACAGTTTCTATAATTGTTGAAACATCTACTGTAGTTATTTCTATCTCTTTTCCCTTATCTTTATTACCAATAACTCCCGTTTTTGAAAGTACAACCAATAATGCTATAATTACTACGACGCTACCAATTAAGATATAAATTGTTTTTTTTGACATGTTAAATTAGTTTTTGATAATTGGAATTCCAAAATAGAATTCCAATATTTTAATTTTAAAAATATAATCGTATTTGGTTCTAATAACTTCAGATTGTGCATTTGACAATAAGGTTTGCGATTGGTTAAAATCAAAAGAATTCATTAAACCAACAGCATATTTTTCTTTAGCATAATTATAGGATTCTTGTCTGGATTCTAAAGCTACTATTGAAGATTCATGCGCATTTAAAGCTCCTTTTGCATCCGTAAATGCAGTATACACATTTCTTTGCAAATCTAAATCCTGTTGTTCTAATGCGATTTTTGATCTCTCTAAACTTACTTTAGAACGTTCTACATTATTTCTTGCTGAAAACCCATTAAATATCGGAATCGATAATTGTGCCCCAAAAGACTGCCCTTTATTATCATTAAATTGATCAAAAACGGGTAATGCTTTTCCTAAAATTGGCGTGTAAGTAGGTTGCAATACATTTTGATTCGTTTCTTGAACATAACCAATAATTGAAGTTGGATTATTCGTATTTGGACCGTAACCAATAATTCTATCGGAATATCCAGCTCTGGTATTAAAATTATAAAATGCTTGTAATGTAGGCTGAAAACCACCTTTTGCAATAGCAACATTTTTTTCGGCAATTTCTAAATTAGTTTGAGCAATTTTTAATTCTGTTCTGATTTCCTTGGCCTTATCATAGATAGCTGTAGGAGTTTGAGCCAAAATATTATTTTCGTCTTTAATTGAAGTATTATCAATTACATCAAAATTTTCAAAATCCTTTAATTGCAATAATTGCGCTAAACTTAATTTAGAAATCAACAGCGCATTATCTGCAGCAATAACGCTCTGATTATTGGACGCCACAGTAGCTTTTATATCCAATAAATCCCCACGAGGAATTGATCCTGCCTTTACTAATTCTTCTGAACGGCTATATTGTTTTTCGTTAAACGCTTTTTGCTCTTGTTGCACTTTTAGATTTTCTTTATTAAAAAGGATTTGCAAAAAAGCATTAGCAACATTTAACGCCACATCTTCTTTCATTTTCAATAACTGATATTTCGCAGCAACTATGGAAAGATTGGCTCTTCGCAGCGTGTTTTGGTTTTGCAGTCCCTTGTAAATATCAATACCTACGCTTGCTCCTGCCGAAGTAAACTGTGAAGTTTGATTTCGTAAAAGTCCTGTCGTAATATCTTGGTTCAAACCAATATTCCAAGAATGAGAAGCATTTGCATTAACAGATGGCAAAAAATTCCCAATAGCTCCTTTCTTATCGATCATTGCCGTTTTAGAATCTAATTCGGTTTGCTTGATGGAAATATTATTTTGTACAGCATAATTTACGCATTCTTCCAAGGTCCACTTTTTAGATTGTGCCTGAGCTGAAAGCCCAAACAGAACAATAAAAACGAAACTTATACAACTCTTTTTTTTCATATTCATTTGATAAAAATGCAGCAAAGGTACTACACAAATTTAACATTTTTCAAAAACTACTTATCTTTTCAAGCTCTGCTTTATTTATTTATTGTTTACTTCTTCAGACAGTAATATCTAACTTTTATTTTATAAAAAAACATAATTTCACTTTTAAATTTAAAGCTAATTATTTAAACAATATTTATTATTCCCAAAATGAATTCTGATAAAAACATACTGGTTTTTCTGATAATACACCAATAAGACATAATAGCTTTGAAAATGTTACAGTTTAACCCTAAAATATAATTGTTTTCTTAATTTTGTTCCTTCAAACAAAAACAAAATGCTGAAATTCTTTTCGATCTTACTTGTTATTCTACTTATTGTATCGATTTCTGGTTGTTCCACTTCCCAAAAGATAGCTACACTAAAACCGGAACCTGATGATGCCATTCCTTTGGTTTACGAAAATGTCCCCTCTTTTATTAATTTGCCTATTAGTGTAAAATTGAAGGATATTGAGAACCAAACTAACGCATTGTTGAATGGTTTGATTTATGAAGACAACAACATTGAAGATGATGGCATTGAAATGAAAATTTGGAAACTGGCCCCCATTACTATCATGAACGATCATGGGAGTTCGGGACAAAAGATAAAAACAATTTTACCATTAAAAGCTATCGTAAAATATAGAATTGGCACTAAAAAACTTGGCATTTCACTTTACGATACCAGGGAATTCAATCTAAACGGTGTAATAACTTTACTAAGCGATGTTAGTTTGACCAATTGGAAACTGAATACCACAACAGAACTAAAATCATTAGAATGGAATGAAAGTCCCACGATGACCGTTTTTGGTAAAAATGTACCTGTAACATATCTAATTAATCCTGGCGTTAAACTTTTTAAATCAAAAATAGAAAAGAAGATAGATGCTGCCATAGAAAAATCGATGGATTTTAAACCTAATGTTCTGGCAGCTTTAGAAAAGATTTGCATTCCTTTTCAAATGAGTGATGTTTATCAAAGTTGGCTTCGAATTGTTCCTATTGAAATTTATTCTGCTAACGCCAAATTGAAAAACGATACATTCATACTGGAAATGGGAATGAAATGCAACATGGAAACTTTAATAGGAACTAAACCTGAATCTAAATTTGATGCAACAAAAATCATTTTGAAATCAGTCACTAACATACCGGAGGCAATAACAGCTAATATCGTGGCTGTTTCAACTTATCAAGAGGCTTCAAAAATAATGACCAAGAATTTTTCCGGACAAGAATTTGGCTCTGGCAGCAATAAAATAAAAGTACAAAACGTAGCCATTTGGCAAAAAAAAAGCAAAATGATAATTGCTTTAGATGTTATGGGATCAGTTAACGGAACCATTTATTTAGCAGGTTTTCCAAAGTATAATGAACAAACCAAAGAAGTGTTTTTTGATCAATTGGATTATGCTCTTGATACTAAAAACAAATTAATGCGCACTGCAAACTGGCTTACTCAAGGATTAATTTTAAGAAAAATTCAACAGAGCTGTCGTTATTCTATAAGACCAAATTTAGAAGAAGGCAAACAAAGCATGATGAATTATTTAAAAAATTATTCTCCCATGCAAGGCGTTTACGTAAATGGAAAAATGGAAGACATTCAATTCCAAAAAATCGAATTAACCAATCAAGCCATTATTGCCTTTATAAAAGTAAAAGGGGCCGTAAATATATCCGTAAACGGACTGAAGTAAACATCTCAGGTCCACGCTGGGGGAAATCCTTTCAGAAAAAGTGGACTTTTAATTTTTTTACCTGGAATTGAAGCTTAACTTTTATTCTTTCTCATTCGATACACAGCATAACCAATACCGCCAACAAGTAAGTAAGGAATCACCATTAGATATACAATTCCGTCATTTACGGCTGCCGCTTTCGTTTTATTTCCTTCACTAGTCAATGCAGCACGACACATAGCACATTGTGCTTGCGTATTGAGAGGGAAAAAGAAAGAAACAAGAAGAAAGAATACTATAACTCTTTTTCTTGAAAAAATTTTTACTTGCGTATTGCGTATTGTTTTTTTATTGAGCATAATAAGGGGAAATCATTAAATAGACGATCACACCGGTAACGGCAACATACAACCATATAGGAAACGTAATTTTAGCAATTTTTTTATGCATCTCAAATTTAGTAGCCAAAGCACGAACATAAGTTACTAAGACTAATGGAATAATTGCAATTGATAAAATTATATGTGTTATTAAAATTAAAAAGTAAACTAATCTTAAGTTTCCTACTTTCAATTTTTCAGCGACATCCAATTCACCATTGTGATTTACATCTCCAAATATAGTGGAGTCGGCTGTCATGTGATATGCTACATACATCACTAAAAAAGCAATAGAGCAACCAATTGCTGATTTCATCAGATTTTCATGAAGCGTTCTTTTACCGTTTTTGATAGCCAAGACTGCTGAAACTAATAAGACAGCAGTAACACCATTAATTGTAGCATAAATGGAAGGTAAAAAATGTAAGGGAGCAACATGAATACCAAAATCTTTAAGCTTTACTTTAAAAAGTATGGCAACTGCGACAGGTATAAGCACAGAAAGGATGATGATCCATTTATTATATTTTTGTTCTATCGAATTATCTTCCATCTTAATCTTTTAATAAAATATTAATGTCTTGTTGAATATCTCTTACTCCTTTTTTCTCTAAACCGTCGTAATATAATATTGGATTCCCAAAATCATCTTTTCTGCAACGAATATCTCCGTTTTTATCTACCAACGCAAACAAACCAGAATGCTCAAAGCCGCCATCTACTTTACCATTTTCACCAGCATAAAGATTAAAACCCTTGTTTGCCAAATTAAAAATATAAGCTCTGTCGCCTGTCAAGAAATTCCAATTAGATGATTTCACCCCCAATAATTTTGCATGTGCTTTCAAAACTTCAGGAGTATCGTGTGTTGGATCGATCGTAATAGAAATAATTCCAAAATTTGGATTCCCGAAAAATTTATTTTCAATAGCTAACATACTCAGATTCATTTTTGGACAAATTGAAGGGCAAGTTGTAAAGAAAAATTCAAGAACATATACTTTACCTTTGTACGTTTCATTAGTGATTTTTTTATTATCCTGATTCAGCAATTCAAACTTTGGAGCCGGACCAATTTTTACTAATTTTTCATCATTCTTTGCAATAGAACCAATCTTATCTAAACGATCTCCTTTAACCACATCATTATTTTGTATTCTGTCTATTATTTTTGGTACAGCATAAATGCCAAAAAGCAAGATAATAAATGAAATTCCTATGTATGATTTATTTTTAAGCATAGTTTCTTAGAATTAAAGTTCTTTGGTGGCATTATTATTTTTTTTAAGTGCAGCACGATATTCGTACAAAATTACTTTAAAATCATCTAACATTTCATTACTCAATTCGGCTAAATGAAATGTATTATACCCTTCTTTATAATCTTTCTTTTCTTTTCGCCCTCTCAGGTTTCTTACCTTGTCTACTATATATACATTTGGAGTTCCTAAGTTCTTATCTAACTTCCCAACCAATTTTAACTGGTCATAATAGGCATTAATTTCTTGAGGCGTCGTAAAAAGAAAATGCCACTGAGAGACATCCGTAAAATCATCTAAGGCATCTATTATTTTTCTTGCTTCATTTTCGGTTCCTAATGGACAAATTACAACAAATTGTAAGTCTGCGAAATCATGATATCTCTGGTAAATTTTTTCATTTATATTGAAATAATTACCTCTGTTTTTTAATAGTTCCGTTCCGGAAAATCCCAAAATAGTAATTTTACTATTCAAGCTGACTTTTTCTCCATTTAGAGATTTCCATTGCCCGAAATCAGCAACTTTGGGAGTAATTACAGGCAACTTAGTGAAACTATTTATTCCCGATGCAAAAAAAAGGTAAGCAACAATAGGCAAAATAAAAAGCACAAAAAGAACGATATTTTTTTTCATTATTTTGATATTATTTAAAGTACAAAAATAAAAAAAGGCACGCAATGCGCACCCTTTTTTTGAATTAATATCTTGTTAAAAATTCCATTTGATAGTAGAATTCTTAAAAACCTCATAAATATAATTTCCTTCAGTCAAAAGAATGAAAAGTAAATATAATACTAGAAAAATTACTGGTAAAACAACAGCATTTTTTAGTGTACTTTTTTCACCTTCCATATGCATGAAGGCCCATACAATATAAAACGCTTTTACAAGTGTAAGGATGATGAATAACCAATTTAATAAACTCATAGCCATAAAGCTATTCAAGTGAAGCGCGTCTGGCTTAAAAATTCCAAAAATTACCTCTACAATCGTTATTAGAGACAAAAGAGCAAAAACGGTCCAAATTCTCTTTGTATTAGAAACATGTTCGTGTGACATAATGATAAATCTAAAATTAAACTAAGTAGAAAAATGTAAATACAAATACCCAAACTAAATCGACAAAGTGCCAGTATAAACCAACTTTTTCGACCATCTCGTAACTTCCTCTTTTCTCGTAAGTACCTAACAGCACATTGAAAAATATTATAATATTTATAATAATCCCAGAGAGTACGTGAAAACCGTGAAACCCAGTAATAAAGAAAAAGAAATCAGCAAATAATTTACTTCCGTATTCGTTGTGGGTTAAATTAGCCCCTTCAACTACTAAACTAGCTTGAGTTAATCTCAATTCAGAATCCTTTCTAGAAAGAATTGTTTTTTGCTTCTCTTTTGTGATAATCTCTGTTTTTATTAAAAGATCAGGGTGTGCTTTAAATCCAGCTTGAACTTCCGCAACTGAATAAGTAGGCAAAGAAGATTCTGACATGAACCATTTTCCTTTACTTCTTGTCAATTGCTCTCTTTCTTCCGGTAATGTTGCCGCAAAATCAGCAAGAGCTACTCGATGCCCCTCTTTATCCACAAACTGAAGTAAACTTCCTCCTTTTGTTTCGATTGCACCATATTCCCCTTTTATGAAATTTTTCCATTCCCAGGCTTGAGATCCAACGAAAATCATACCTCCGATAATGGTTAAAAACATATAAATAACGACTTTGTCTTTTTTCATTTGATGACCAGCATCAACGGCTAAAACCATTGTTACTGATGAAAAAATCAAAATAAAAGTCATCAATGCCACATAATACATCGGAGCAGATACCCCATGCATAAATGGAAAGTGTGTAAACACTTCATCGGCCAATGGCCAAGTTTCAATAAATTTGAATCTAGAAAATCCGTAAGCCGCTAGAAATCCAGAAAACGTTAAGGCATCTGATACGATAAAAAACCACATCATTAATTTACCATAACTTGCTTTCATTGGCTCATTGCCGCCTCCCCAAGTTTTCTCTTCACTATTTGCAGTAGTAACTGTCGCTTCCATAAAAGTTATTCGTTAAAAAGTTCCCAAATTTACGTTTTTTTCTTATTTAAAGAAATATAAAAACAAAAACAAATAAACCCACAATAAATCAAGAAAGTGCCAGTACATTGCACCCAGTTCAATTCCAAGGGTTTGAGATGAATTATATTTTTGTTTAAAATGATTATAAATTATAATAAGAAGAGAAATTACCCCACCAGCAAGGTGAATCAAGTGTACAACGGTAACAACATATAGAAATGTTGTCGTTATTGAACTTTCACTTCCGGTAAAATAATACCCGTTTTCCACTATTTGTCCGAAACCTACAAACTGCAAAATAACAAACAAAATTCCCAATACTAAAGTAAACAAAAGAAACTTAGTAGTGGCACTTTGGTTGTCTTTTTGAATTGCTTTTTTTGCCAAATGAAAAGTAACACTGCATCCAATAATTGCTACTGTGCTAAAATAAAAAGCTGTCGGTAACTGAAAGTCCTTCAACCAATCTGTTCTTGATTTACTAACTACATAAGCACTTGTAAGCCCCGCAAACATCATTATCATGCTCACCATAGCAAAAAGTAAGAGTAACTTGTACGATCTTGCCGTTCTAGATTTGTGGTCTTCTTCCGTTGTCATTGTGATTTCCATAACTATCTTAAAAATTTATCAAATATATAAACTAACTGTAACAACGTAATATACGAAACACTTACCAGCATCAAAGTTCTTGCCGCTTTAGCAGTTCGTTTTTTATACAACTGCACTCCATAATAAAGCATCCAAAGACCCAATAAAAATACCAAACCCGCAGCTAACGGCGTAATAAACAATTGACCGGTATAACCCAAAGCTGGTAAAAGCGAAGCTATTATAAGCCAAACCGTATATAAAATAATCTGCAAAGCAGTTGATTTATCCTTTTTCCCGGTAGGCAACATAAAGAAACCCGCTTTTTCATAATCCTCATACAAAAACCATCCGATGGCCCAAAAATGAGGAAATTGCCAGAAAAACTGAATTAAAAATAAAGTCCCTGCTTCTATACCAAATTCTCCTGTTGCCGCAACCCATCCCAACATAAAAGGAATTGCTCCAGGAAAAGCTCCTACAAAAACTGACAGCGAAGTCATTGTCTTCAAAGGCGTATATACACTCGTGTATAGAAATATAGAAATCGCACCAAACATGGCGGTTTTAGAATTGATCGTATATAATAGTACAATTCCAATAATAGTGAGAAGACTTGCAATGATCAAAGCAGTATTAGATGACATTCTGCCTGCTGGAACCGGCCGATTTTTTGTTCGATCCATCAAAGCATCTAAATCCTTTTCAATAACCTGATTAAAAGCATTAGAAGCACCTACCATGCAGTAACCACCTATAGCAAGTTTCAACAACACTATCCAACTGAATGAATGGATATTAGCAATCCCAAGCATAAATCCTGCAATAGACGAAAACACTACGCTAACAGCGAGACGCGCCTTAGTTATCTCGCGGAAATCAATATAGATAGACTTTAATGAAAAGGTATTTTGTGTTGCGTTCAATGCTAATGGTTATTTGCTTCGTAAAAACTTTTGCAAAAGTAGTTTATCAAAAGGGATTTGACAAAAAACAATTCATAAAAAAACTTCTTTAGAAATATAATAAACTAATAATCAAAATACCAATTAAAAACATCCGAACGTATTCCCAATGTAAACCAATTAGTACTTTGATTAAAAGTAGTAGAGGTATTCATTTCAGGATCAAAACTTCTGTAAATATAACTTCCAAAAAGTTTTAAATTAGTAGATGGATTTATCAGGTAACCTCCTTGGATATCAGCTATAAAAACGGCCGTTTTATTACCTTGCCCAACTTTTACGCCAGAATCTAACGGTCTGTTTTCATCATAATCTTTATAAATATTTCCTCCATAATTATAACGGTCATCAACGGTATCAAAATCTAAACCTCGAGTTCCTATTGTAAATTTTGCATCACCATAATATCTTCCTTTACGATAACGGGCAATGGCTAAAAATTCTTTAAAATTCCCTCCCCACTGATGTCCTATGCTTTGATTATTGTGCGCATAATTTGTAATAGGATTGCTGTGGGAATAAACATAAGGACGAACATGATTGTATTCTAACTGCAATATTAAATTATCAACCTGAAAAGCATTGTAATATTTAATCCCTAACTGATAACCAAATTTATTTTTCCAACTATTATCGCGCTTTTTAATATCGCCAAGAGAAAATTCATCAAGAATGAATTGTCCGTAAGCGTTTATCTGATTGTTCCATTTGTACTTATAGGTCAATCCTAAAACTGCATTTCCGCTTCTTGCCGAAGAAGCAAATTCAACCGAACGATAAAATATAATTGGATTTACAAAATTGACATCAAATCCTCGATCATTTGTATTAGTCCAAATTACCGATTCAAACAAACCAATATTTAATTTATTCGATACATTCCAACTCAAATAATGGTTTGCCATAAATTTTGTTGCATATGTTCTTTCAAGAGTCACCTCAGGGCGAACATCTTTAAGCCACATATATGTATTTGTATATTTTATTTTCCAGAAATTAGTGTTGATTTTGAAATATGGATATGGACTTGCCCCATCACTTTCCAATAAAGAACGGTATCCGTCTCCTATAAAATTTCTCCCGTAACCCAATTGCAGATCAAAATGTTTACTGGGTGCAAAAGTTATATTGGCTTCCGCCAAAGGAAAATCATACGCATCCGTTTTAAAATTTTTGGCAATTCCCATACCTGGAATAATTGCAGGATTCCCTCCCGCTGGCCTTATAGACTCGGCATAACGATTATAATAATCAGCAAATCGCCCCTGACTTTCAAAAACCGTTGTAGTGAAATTAATTTGCTTCCCAATGCCCCCACGAAAATTCAACCCTCGTGTATTTACATATGTATAATTCGCTTTGGTCTGCGATGCTTTACCAACTTGTAAATCCAATATCGGATTTAATGTAAACCAATAGCCTTCCCCTTGAATTTCTACTGTACTTTCATTCCATAATTTTCTGGCCCACCAACCAGAAGTATTTTTTTTAAGCTTATCATTTACCGTTTTAAGATCATAATATTTCGAAACCTCGGCATAAGAATATGGCTTAGATGCCGTATGATTGTTGCTTCCTACCTGATTTAAAGAAGCATCAAACTGAGAATAATAACTATGCGAAAAAGGAATATTCAAATGGCTTTCAAACTCAGGGTTTCTAAATTTTTTATAAACTATACTATCCAGTTCCGTTACTTGTTTTGTATCGTTTTTTATAATCTCTGCTCTAACAAGTGCTTCAGAAGCTAACTGTTCCGGGCTTTTTAAAGGGATTGCAATTGTAATGGTATATTTAGAGTAGGTAGGTTTTCCATTATAAGTCGATGCTTTTATTTTTGGAAATTTCTCAAAGACTCTTTTTGTTTCTTTTATTAAACTTTCATCTACAGCATCAGTATAAATCACTTTGAAAGAACCATTATTGTCCACTTCAAAAAGCACTTTTACATTGCCTTGATAATCGGCTTGTTTTAAATTTTCAGGAACTTCAAAATTTTGAAAAATAAAATCCAGCACTTTATTATAAAAACAGTTTTTTAATTCATTAGACTGCAAGTTTTCACAATTCGGAAAAATAGGAAACCGCTCTGCAGAAGGATCTGATTGTAACGAACTATTATTTACTTCTTGTGAATAAATAAAAAACGAATAAAATAACAAAAGTATAGTTGACAAACCTTTTTTCATGTTGACTTTCTTTGTAAATTTAGTATTCAGAGCTTGAATTTTGCCCATTAGCAATTAATTTTGCACTCGAAGTGCCTATTCTTTTTACACCTAACCGAATCATTTCAACAGCCTCCTCATAAGTTCTAACTCCTCCGGCTGCTTTAACAGGAAGTGGCGAAGCATTTTCCAACATCATAATAATAGAAGGAATAGTCGCTCCATTAGGTAAATTATTTTCTGTTTTATAAAAACCAGTTGATGATTTCACAAAAACAGAAGGACACAACTCTTGTTTAAAATTTGAAATAACGCAGTTTTTTATAAAAGCTGACAATTGTATAATTTGTTTATCATCTAGTGCCGCAACCTCTATAATCCATTTTACGACTTTGCCATTTTCTAAACCTAATTGCGTGCATTTTAAAATTTCATTTTTTACCAAATCCAGTTCACCGCGTTTGAATGCCTCGTAATTACAAACGAAATCTAAATCATCAGCTCCATCATTAATAGCCTGGATCGCTTCCTTCAGCTTTTCTTGTACGTTTGACTTTCCTTCAGGAAAATCAATTACTGTCCCTATTTGCAAACTTGAATCAGCAGCAATAATCATTTTTTTAGCCAATGAAACCATATTTGGCCGAATCATTATGAGTTTAAATTGCTCTTCGATCGCTTCATGAATATTTTTTTTGACTACAATAATATTCTCAGCCTCACTCAGTCCAGCTTGTGTTGCCGTTTTCAAATAGGTTGAATCTAAGTATTGTTTAATATCCATTGTTCTTTTGATTTTATAATGAGATAAGCGCTAAGCAGCAAAAATACATTTTAAATTCACATATTTTTAATATAAACATTTACTTTTCAAACTTGCTTCTTCTTTTACTTAATCCTTCTTTGGTAAAGAAAAAGTATAAGTATAAAAAATCCCACCTAAGTGGGATTATACTATCTGCTAAATTTTATCGAAACTGCAATACTTACCATATATTAGAATAACACAAACCGCCAGAGTTGCCCCTGTTATATTTGCCAAGACATCAATAACATCTCCTTTTCTGGTTGTTGTACACAATTCTTGCAAAATTTCAATTCCTACTCCAAAAAAAACAGAAAGAACAAATGACAACCTTAAAGGTTTAATGAAATTTGGGCTATTTAATTGTTTTTTAAAAAACAGAAACCAAAATAAAGTAAATACAAAATGAAAGCATGCATGTACAAATTTATCTAAATAAGGAATACTTATACTTGGAAGATTATTTGATGGCGTTAAACAAAAATACGCAATAACTCCAGTCCAAAATAAAGAAATCCAAAGATAAAGTAATTTAGGCACCAATAAGTTCTTTGTATGATTCACTTGAAAGCAAAGAATCAACTTCATCCATGTTTGCAACTTTAATTTTTATCATCCATCCAGCTCCGTAAGGATCAGAATTTACAACTTCCGGCTTGCCTTCTAATGCATCATTAAATTCAATAATTTCCCCTGATAACGGAAGAAACAAATCTGAAACAGTTTTAACTGCTTCAACTGTACCAAAAACCTCATCTTTTTTTAAAGCTTGATCGAGAGTTTCAACCTCAACATATACGATATCTCCTAATTCTTTTTGTGCAAAATGTGTAATTCCTACTGTTGCAATATCACCTTCTAAACTAACCCATTCGTGATCTTTTGTGTACTTTAAATTTGCTGGTATATTCATAAAAATATTTATTGATAATTACTATTTACTAATTGAAATTTTATGGAACAAATGTAACAATCTCAATTCAAATCTTGTTTAGATTTTAAAAAAATTAATTGCCAAAATTATAACGCATTGTAAATCCTGATCGAATGTTTGTTAAAGGAAAGGAAGTTGATATTACGGCTTTCGAAAATGAATGATCATAGTAGAAAATTGCTGTCAAGTTTTTACTAAATGCATAATCCGCAGTAATTTTTAAAGACCAAATGTTTTGCCCTCCGGCTAATTGATTATTATCATAATCCAAATAACGAACAATTGTTTGATTATTGCGGTATGACAAATCACCTTTCACGCTAATATCGCTTTTTATAATTCCAGTTGGATTATCAGCCAACCTGGAGGAAAAAATCACATCTTTAAATCGATATCCTAATCCGACGACATATTCTATTCCTTTTACCTCGGTCAATAAATTATTATCAAAACTCATCGATAACGCTCTGTCTTTCTTTACTTCGGTAAGTACTTTCAATGAATTTTTCAATTCAAAATCCATTCTGATAAGTGGATTGAACTGCTCCACTAGATTGATATTTGACATGATTGTTTTGTTGAAATAATTTCCGCTGGCATCCGTTCCAGCAGGATCTTTATCATATTCAAAATTAGATCTAAAAGCATTAATTGTATAAGAAGCTCTATACCCATGCTGCATAGAAAAACGCTTGAAATTTTCTTTGAAAAAACTATAACGCATCAATCCATTATATTTTACTGCCCAGTTTGGTATTGGAAAACTTCTAAATATCCCAAGGGAAACGTCTGATGCATTAGAACCGGAATAAGCGGCTAGAAAAGCAGGCAATAATACTGCCTGATTATTTTTACCATACCCTAATGGATAACCTTCACCATCTAGTTTAGACGGATTATTTATATCTATTCCTCGTTGAGAAGCTAATCGATTCGCAACTGCAAGTCTGTTCTTTCTAAAGTCATCAAATGCAGCAGATCCATTTTCATCACTTACTGAAAACGCTGTTTTTATTAGAACCGTCGATATAGAAAAAAGACCATAACTATAAGGTGATTGAGGTATGTACCCTTCTTGAATATCAACTCTATATTGTTCCGAGGAATTTCTAGAATATGCTCTATCTAATGACAAATCAATTTTTAAGTCAGGAAGCAAATCAACGTTTGCCGTAGCTTTAAATATTCTATTTGTTACTTGGGTAAAATTCTGATTGAATTCCTGATAATTGGTCAGCCATCCATTTCTAGCCGCTTCATATCGCACATCATCTTGGCTACCAAAAATAAAACCTAATGACGGTCTTGATGAACCCAAGAACCCAACTCCTGGAGTATATCCAGGTAATATTGTACCGCTATTCTCCGTGTAATTCATCTGAATATTTTTGACACTGGTTAAAACCCCTATCAAGCCGTCTACGAATTCATTGTTTTTTGCAGGTTGTTGGTTATTTGTATTTACTACTTTTTCACCCGGTTTTGGGATAGCCGCTTTTGGCTTAGCTACTGATTTATTGCTGTTTTTTGTCAATCCCAAATACTTATACAATGCATCCATGTTGAACGCAGCATTTAAATTATTAGAGCTTGCATTTTGAATCGTATTTCCTAAATTATAATTATTTCCATCAATTTGTATTTGAGACAATGCATTAGAAGCACGCTGCCAGCTATAATCTCCCGTGTAAGAATAATTAGCTTTTACAAAACTAAAAAGTGGAATTTTATTAATAGGCAACTCATAATTTAAAACTAATTGTTGCATATGTTGGTTAGGATCTCCAATATCCCAATAACTATCCCAAATTGTAAAAGAATCAATCGGTTCATTGTTCTCATTCAAATAATTTTTGACAATATTACTGGATGAAGCTGTATAATTTAATTTTAAAGATTTTGTTAAATTAAAATTAAACCCATATTGATAATTGAATGCAAAATTTCTTCTGTACAAAGGATCAAGTCCTATTCCCTCCACATCAACTTGTCTAAACTGCTGACGGTTGTATTGCCTGTTGATATTAGAATTAAATGAAATATTGGATGGCAAATAATTAAAATTAAAATCACTTAACAATTTCCAATAATTACTTTTTTTCATGAAAGCGGTTTTCTTAAAAGGCTCAATTGGTTTAGGTTGAAAAACAAAGCCATAATCAACAGATGAACTTACATGCTGATCGATATAATCTTCAATTTCAAAATCATGTCGCTCCACTTCATTAATAGATTGCGAAAAGGTGAAATTTTCTACATCATAAACATGTTGTTTCTGCTCCGGACTTCTTTCTTTTCGAACTCCTATAAAATTAATACTTGTTCGTTTTGTATAATCCGTTGCTCTTCTTTTAATATTATCTCTTTCTGCTTGATTATCTGTATTATCTAATAACTGTTTTAGTTTAATATCTTGATTGAAGGGATCATATTCTGGGGTAATCATTTCTTCACCAACAGCATAATTAAAAGGTAAATTCACCCCCCATTTTGGCGGCAATAATTTTCCGAGATTTAAATTTGTTACGATATTGTATTGCTTTGTATCTTCACGGCTTCTTTCATTTGGACCTTGTTCTAATGCTCCAAAACCTATGGTACTCATTTTCCCTGTAGCAGAAACAGTGGCAAAATCTGCAAGATTTGAGTCCAAATTCAGTACTGCAGCCATACCGCCTTGATTATCCATATCAGCAATACGCAATTCATTGAACCAAACCTCTCCTTTAATATCCTGATGCGTTTCATTACTTTTGACACCAACCATTAAAGTTCGAACTTGGCCAAAATTAGGATTTCCTTTAATTCCTAATCTTAATTTATTAGGTTTATTGGATAATGACGGATCCAGTTTATCATCATCTTCATTTTTATAATAAATTCCGTCCAATGGTAAATCATTTGGATTTACACTCATCGCCAAAATCTTCAATTTGGTCAGTAAGGCCAAAGATAAATCAATTTCATTATCCGCTGGCCAAACTGCTTCCGCACTTAAAGCAGAGCAATCTGAGGTTGAAGAGGGAGAAGGCTTAGTAATTTTCAAAGGAATTTCTATTTGATAGAAATTTTGTGTAAAGTCATTTCCAAAACGAATAAAACCAACCATTTGATTATCCTGAAGCGCAATTTCATTTGGCAAAGATTCAGCGTGCAAGAACATTTTCAGTTTTTTGAACTGACGCATGTCGATACTCACATTTTTAAAAACAGCTCTCGAATCCTCTGGCTCCAATCCATCACCCGATACTCTTAGAGCTAATGATTGTTCATTTTGATTAATAACTGTATTATTATTGTATAGTTGCTCTCTTACTACCCCTGGAGGAGTTATATAATTTATTGGACATCTTTCATTATTTTCTTGAACATTAACCGCCAATACATCCAGATCAGTTTTGTCATCAGCTACATTAGTATCATTAAAATCAAGTGTATTTGTATATCTTCTCCATTCTCCTCTAACTAAATCTAAAGCTCCAAAACGAACCGTTACTTGGTCATTAAAACCCGTCATAAACATTCTCATGAAACGTATTGATCTAAAGTCTGAAATATTTCCAATAGTATTTTCGGGTTGTGAAACTGGTACTTTAAACTGAATCCATCTTGCATCAGTTACGGAACCGTTTGCCAAAGTGACTTGGGTATTTCTAATATCAGTAATGTAATTTTGTCCAATACTCATATTTGGTTTGACATCAATACTATATTCATAATATGCATTAATGGTATTCATAGTATTGTCTCTGTTAATATCCTCGACATCTGGAACCGTAGAGGCACCTCTATTAGGATCATTAATATCAACTGCGGAGTTTCCGTCCACACCATTATAATTTTTATATCGTTCTGAAACATTTCCAGAAGCATTCAAATAATAGGTGTAATCATCTGATGCAGGATCCCGTTCTGACGCAAAATTATTGTAAACTGAAACTTCTTTGACATTTGCCAAACCATCTAAACCGACATCCTGATTTTTTCTATTATCAGCATTGGTATCAAACGCATAAATTAAAGATTGCGATGCAGGGACATCTCCCCAGACAGATGGCGGATTTGACAAAATTTGATCTGGACCAAGACCATTTTCATATTGTTTTCTTCCGTCTTTAAGAACATCCTCAGAGACCTCTCCTAAATTGAAATAAATTTTACCTGTATTAGTTTGAGGAATTTGCCCACTTCCAACATACGGATCTAATACCCAAAATTGAATATATTCTACATTCCCTTGTTCGAAATTAGTTGAATTCAATGATCTCATAATCCCACCAAAATTTGATGATGGGCTTGTACTGTAATTTAAACTATTATTGTAAGGTCCTCTATCTGAAGGATAATAACTTAAATCTAATGTATTAACAACTTGGGATTGTCCTTGTGCAATATCCGTTAAAGGATATAATTCTTCGCTATAAATTCTTCTGGTCGTATTTAAAGACAAATCTTCATTTGAAATTCCAGATGGTTTTTGGGTGTAAAATACAGGGTCAATTGAATACCATGCTAATTTTGCTCTTTTAAAACCATAACTCAAATCGTTAGCACTGGCATTAAAATCATACGTACTCCTGGCATTTCTTTCTGGTGTTGATGATAAACTCCATGCATATGGTGAACGCATATCAATGGTCGATTGCGAACCTTCAAAATCATCAACATATATAGTAGATTCTCCTTGAAAACGATCTGCTTTTGGCGAATCCGGTTTCAAAAATGCAATTTCTCCTCTTACGGACAGATTCGAAGGGACATCCGTATCTATATTAGGTAATTTATTTACTAATCGGGTTAAGAATGGAACTTCAGTAGAAAAATTGGAGTTCAATCCAAAAATAGTATTATTCACGGATTCCTGACCAAAGCTAGATTTTTGTGTAAATGGTCTTTCAGACATTTTTAAAAAAGTAGCACCGACTAAAAAATTATCCGAAATTTTGTGTTCCACATTAACGCCCATAAACCTTCTGGTTTGTTGACCAAAAATTGAATTATTTTCCAAAGAAACATTAATTGGTGTATTCGATGCCTGAAGTGATGGGTCCAGAATTTGAACTCTTCCCAATTGGTAATTGACACTATAATCTATTCCTTCAACTAAAATCCTTCCTCCGGCTGTCACAACAACTGATCCTCTTGGCACATTAAAAGCTCCAATTGGAATCCCGTCACCTCCAGTAGATTTATATTTTCCTCTTAATAAAAATTTATTTTTATCACTATCTTGTAGAGCTCCGGATTGTGTATTACGATACATGTTTCTAAACACATATTTCTTTTGATTTGGGTTATAACTACTTTCATTATTATAATTTTCTCCCGAACCAGCGTTAGATAATTTAGAAAACAACAGTTCTCCAAATGGTTCTTTGGTTGTGAATATAATCCTTCCGTTTTGAGCATCGATTGTCAGGCCTTGCATAAAATCAAAAAAACCATCCCCTCCTGTTTGTGGATCATTATTATAATTCAATTTATCTAAATTAAACACTTTAAGTAAAGGAGTTTCAGCAACTTTATTTTCTTCGTTTTCTTTAGGTGTTTTTAATGGATCTGGTCCAGGAAATGGAACTGGATTTCCGGCAGCATCTTTTGCTTCGGTTATATAATTTAAAGCAGAAGGATCAGTATAAAGAATATTAAATCTAAAATCTTCCTGTTTTACTTGATACGCACCCGGAATTTGATAAATATTTTTCATCATCAGGTTCCAAACCGGATTTTTGACATTGGTCAAATTACTTTTCAGCATTTTCAATATCAAACTCTGTGTTATAATTGCCTGATTTGATTGATTAGTCCCTGTTACAACGGTCGCATCTACCCCGTCGCTTCCAAATTCCCCTACCTGGTAAACTTTGTCACCAATAGTGTATTGATAAGCAACAGCTAAAACCTCATCATTGGCTAATCGTTGTTGTAATGAAATATATCCTAACTGAGCATTAAATGTATACTCATTAGGATTCAGTTTTCGGGCATTTTCTAGTTTAGAATAATCCTGGCCTTCACTTACGGTTATACCATTAAATCCTGAACTGGAAGTAACAACCTCTCGTATATTATTATTCAGAAAACCGCTGTTACTGGCAATTAATGCAGGGTCATATTTATTATTTCTATTATCGGAAGGCTCATTAGTGGGAACTAAAAACATCCCTGTAGAAGGATCTAACACCACCACTTCATTATCAGTTATCGGATTCCCATTTGACCCTGTCAATTGTGCTTCCCCTAAATCCTGAAGTGCAATAATATTTCTTAAATTGTTATTAGTAGTGGTAACTCTGTTTTGTTTATTGGTAACCCAAATTTCTAATCTTGAAATTTGAACTCTACTATCAATAAAAGGATAGTTTTTTAAGGATGCATCGTATTTATTTCTGAAATACTGCGACAAGAAAAAGTGTCTGTCGTTATCATAATCCAAGGCATAAATATCAAAATCCTGAATTGTTCCGCCTCCTTGGGCAACGATGCTTTTGGTTTGCGATTTCTGTTCCGAAAATACACCAGTCACAGTAGTTTTACCAAATTGCAACTGCGTTTTTACCCCAAATAAACTTTGTGCGCCTCTAATTAATGAGCTGTTCAATGGCATACTAACGTTTCCAACCTCAATTTTTTGAATTATATCATCTTCAGTAGGGGCGTAATCTAACTTTATTAAATTTTGAAAAGCAAAAGTAGACTGCGTATCGTAGTTCGCATTTACATTAAGCCGAGTCCCTACTTTTCCCATTAAACTCATACTTATCCTTTGATTAAAATCAAAAGAAAGATTTGATCTATTTCTGGGAGAGAATGAGGGATTATCCTGTTTTGTGTAACGCATTCCCAAATCCATTTCTACAGATCCAGTTGGTTTCACATCAATAGTATTACTTCCGAAGATGGATTCAAAAAGCCCTGATTTCACATAATACCTTGGCAATAAATCTTTTTTAGCTTGTTCACTTCCTTCTTTTTTTCCATCTATAGCATCCACTTTTTTCTTGAAATAATCCCGCATGGATTCTTTCAAAACTAAGTTTTCATACTCTTTTGGCGTTAATATTATAGGATAGTCAATAGAAAACCCGTCGACAGAATTAGTATAAATATACCGATCTGTGACAGGATCATAGGAATAAGCAGAAAGAATACTTTGAGGATTTTTAAGTTGGACTTTCCCTGTAGAAAAACCAGTTTTAATTGTATCCTTAGCAATTGGTGTAACTTGGGCTTTCGATACAAAACCACAAAATATGACTAGCAAAAAAATACAAATTTTATGCATATAATCCGGTTTTTGAGTCTCTTTTATAAGTTTTTTAAAGCTTTTTTAATAATCGATTCAACAGAAGCTTCTGGATCCTCTTTTACAATTTTTTCTACGATTCGTTCTGAAGTTTTTCGAACAAAACCTAATACCTCCAAAGCAGATAACGCTTCATCTCGATTTGTATTGTTGTGTGATAAAGAAACTTCATCTAAATCATACAATTTCAATACTTTTTCTTTCAAATCAAGTATCACTCTTTGGGCCGTTTTACTACCAATTCCTTTTATGGATTGAATTGTAATTACATCTCCTGATGCAATAGCATTTGTAATTTGTTTGGGATCTAATGATGATAACATGGTCCTTGCAATACTGGCCCCAATACCAGAAACTGACAATAATAATTTGAAAATCTCTCTTTCTGATTTTTCTACAAAACCAAATAACGTGTGCGCATCTTCTTTTATTTGAAGATGCGTATATAATTTTATGAAGTCAGCATTAGGAAGCAAGGAGTAGGTATGTAAAGAGATATTTACATGATATCCAACACCACCACAATCAATAACCACCTGTGTTGGTGACTTTTCTACTAATTTTCCTTGTAAATGTGCTATCATTATTATTATTTTATGTCACCAAATATAACAAAATTAACAAATTATCTTACTAAATTTATCTTTATAAATGTTTTTATTGCCAAAAAATTACCGATTACACTTGTTTTTTCTTTTGTTTTTCTTGCGCATCAATCACAGCAATAGTTGCCATATTTACCATTTCTTCTACACTTGCACCTAATTGAAATATGTGAACTGGTTTTCCCATTCCTAACATGATAGGTCCTATTGAATCTACCTTATTCAATTCTTTCAAAAGTTTATAGGTAATATTGGCTGATTCCAAATTAGGAAAAATCAATGTATTTACTTTTTTTCCTGCTAGTTTTGAAAATGGAAACTTTGCTTTTAACATTTCTGGATTTAGAGCAAAATCAGCTTGAAGTTCGCCATCGATAACCATTTCTGGATAATTTTTATGCAAATAAGAGACTGCTGCTCTCACTTTTGAAGCACTTTCATTTGTCGAAGATCCAAAATTAGAATAAGAAATCATTGCTATAACTGGCTCTACACCAAACATTCTGGCTGTTTTAGCAGTCATTATTGCAATTTTTGCTAAATCATCTGACGAAGGATTAATATTTATAGCTGTATCCGATAAAAACATTGGCCCACGAGTCGTCATCATCATATTTGTAGTAGCAATAAGTGAAGCTCCTTGTGCTTTATCAATAAGCTGCAACATTGGTTTTACCACAGATGGATAACTTCGGGAATATCCTGTCACTAACGCATCCGCTTCTCCCTCATTGACCATCATCGCTGCAAAATAGTTTCTTTCGCGCATTAATTTCTGAGCATCTAATAATGAAATACCGCGTCTTTGTCTGGACGACCAATAAGTTGTAGCAAACTTGTTTCTTCTAAATTCTTCCTCTTTTTCTTTTGGATCTATGATTTCAACATCGGCATCAAAACCTAGTTCTTCTTTTAATTCCAAAATAATTTCTTTGTTCCCAAGTAGAATTGGAAAACCAATTCCTTCTTCTAATACAATTTGCGCTGCTTTAAGAACATCTAAATGATCTGCTTCCGCAAAAACGATTCTTTTCGGATCCATTTTGGCTCTATTAGTAATCAAACGAACCATTTTATTGTCATTCCCCAATCGATCTAAAAGCTCTTCTTCATACTTTTTCCAATCTGTAATAGGATTTAATGCAACTCCTGAATCCATAGCTGCTTTAGCAACCGCTGGGGCAACAATTGTTATCAATCTCGGGTCAAATGGTTTTGGAATAATATACTCTCTCCCAAAAATTAACTTAGTTGCTCCATAAGCAACATTAACCTGCTCCGGAACGGATTCTTTAGCCAGTAAAGCAAGTGCTCTCACCGCGGCCATTTTCATAGCTTCATTTATTTTGGTAGCCCTAACATCTAGTGCTCCTCTAAAAATATATGGAAATCCAAGAACATTATTAACTTGATTAGGATGATCAGAGCGACCAGTTGCCATAATAACATCTTTACGAGTTGCAATAGCAAGGTTATAGTCTATTTCCGGATCTGGATTTGCCATCGCAAAAACAATCGGATTTTCTGCCATCCCCAATAACATTTGTGAAGTCATAATGTCTCCTGTTGACAACCCTAAGAAAACATCAGCTCCACTCAATGCTTCTTCCAAAGTCATTGGCTCAATATCTTTTGCATATTTTTGTTGTAAATCAGAAAGTAATTTATTGTCTTTTGTCAAGACACCTTTACTGTTGAACATCAATATATTTTCTATTTTCACTCCAAGCAAAACATATAAATCGGCACAAGCAAGAGCTGCTGAACCCGCTCCTGAAATCACTAATTTTACCTCTTCTGATTTTTTATTTGCCAATTCCAATGCATTCAACAAAGCTGCAGATGATATAATTGCAGTTCCATGCTGATCATCATGCATCACCGGAATATTTAATTCTTCAACCAGTCGTCTTTCTATTTCAAAAGATTCAGGTGCTTTGATATCCTCCAGATTTATCCCACCAAAAGTTGGCGCAATATTTTTGACTGTTTGGATAAATTCTTCAATGTCTTTAGTTCCAATTTCAATGTCAAAAACATCTATATCTGCAAAAATTTTAAACAATAATCCTTTGCCTTCCATTACTGGTTTTGAAGCTTCCGGACCTATGTCACCAAGTCCTAAAACGGCAGTCCCATTTGTAATTACAGCAACCAGATTTCCTTTTGCTGTATATTTATAAACATTATTTACATCTTTTGCGATTTCCAAACAAGGCTCAGCTACACCCGGAGAATACGCCAAAGACAAATCTCTTTGTGTTGCATATTTCTTAGTGGGAACTACTTGAATTTTACCGGGAGTAGGCTTTGCGTGGTATAATAATGCCTCTCTTCTTTTGCTATTTTTGTCCATTTTTTTAGATTTTATCCTAGTTTACAAAGATATACCACTTGGTCCAAAAATTAAGCTATTATCTTATTCTTTTATAAAAAATAGCCTAAGTCATTATGTGTAAATTAAAATAGCTGCAAAAAATTGCAGCTATTTTAATTTATAATTTTATCTTGATTACATTTTGCTTCCACTGATATAAGAATCCAGATGTTGAATGGTCTCCTTTTGAATTTCAATGATTGCTTTTACTACATCTCCCATAGAAATAATCCCAACAGTTTGATCATTTTCGACAACCGGTAAATGTCGAATTCTTTTGGTACTCATCAATTCCATACAATAATCTAAATTATCAGATGACTTTACGGTAAAAACTTCCTTTTCCATTATTTCATTCACATACGTTTTTTTTGAAGATTTGTCTTTAAGAACAATTTTTCTAGCATAATCTCTTTCAGATAAAACTCCTTTTAACACATCATCTTCAATTATTAATACCGCTCCAATATTCTTTTCTCCCATCACCTTTAAAGCTTCATATACAGTAATAGTAGAAACTATAGAATATACTTCCTTTCCTTTTGTGCTTAATATTTGATTTACAGTCATATTGAATAAATTTATTGAATTATAAAGTTAGAAAAAATAACATACAAATGACAAAAATTTCATATTTTTTTATTGTTCAAATAAATCTTCCGGAGAGGTCAACTTGTTCAACTCGTTTTTAAAATTATCATTTAAAATGCTTAAACCATATTGATACGACGCATTTACCCACCCAAATCCTTCTTTTGCGATATAATCAAATTTAGTTCCTACATTGCCATATTCAGCAAAAACTTTATGCGAGCTAATTTCTAAATCGAATTTTTCAGGAATAGTTCCATTATATTCTACCGCATTTTTGGTTATCAACCACAGCCATCTATAGACCATCTCTTGCGCTTTATCCAGATAATTATAATTAATCAAACCCTCCCATAATAGCATTTGATGTGGCGCCCATCCAAACGGATAATCCCATTGTCGCTGCGGCACGTCTTTTGGAAAATTAGGAATACTAGCTTGGGTACTACCGGTAATTCCACCGCTCATTACAAATTGTGGCAGTACAATTTCTACCAACTTTTTAGCTTGCTCCTCACTGCATAGTTTAGCCCATAAAGGAAAAAAAGTTGCAGCTGCTTCAAATGGAAATTGTTTTTTATTCACAAAATCATAATCAAAATACATACTTGATTCTTCATTCCAGCATAATTCATTGATTTTATCCTTTCGAAAAAGAGCCTTTTGTTCCCATTCGTCAGCAGTATAAATCACATCTTCTATTTGAAAAATACCATTAAAATACTCTTTTATCAGGTGAGCAACATCTTTTTCATATTTATAAAGAAAACTGTTTACATCTATTGAATTCAAATTGGCACAAGTATTTATAAACCTGTTCGTCGTGTCATGACCGCTTTCTCTCATACTTCGATCATGCACAAAATACAAATCGAGCTCCACATCAACCAACGTTCTTTCCAAATATTTTTTCTCAAATTCTCGAATGGGCAGTTTGTATTTTTTAGCGTAAGGTTCAAAAACATCATCAAAATGCCCCGGTTCCACTTCAAAAGGCATACCTACGCCATCTGCTTTATACCGATTTAAACCCGTTTCAGTCAATCGATTTCCTTGCACCATCCAAACCGTGTTATATTCCAGAATTACGATTTTAAGATGACTTCTTAACCAATCTAAACTTGGCACTTTATATTTCACTATGTCAATCAATAGCGACGAATATAAAGGAGGCTGTGTTCTGGTTAAGTAATAACTTCGATTCGCGTTTAGTATTTTTCCATAATGTATGATCTGATACTTAAAGTTTTCAGCAATAGCCATGGCTTTTTCAATTTGATTGTCAACTAACAACCCAACACCAATAAAATAACTGTCCCAACCATACATTTCATTAAATCGTCCTCCGGGTACCACAAAAGGAACACCTTGTAAACTATATAACTTTTGTTCTAATGCCAAGGCAAGAATCCCGGGTTTAGCATTTAAAGTATCTACGTATTCAACCGAATAATTTTCAGGTAAGATCTCAAGTTTAAAATTTATTAGTTCTTTTTCCAATTCTCTAAAATAATCTACTCCTTTTTTATCTTTGGCAGAAACATACAGCGTAGGTACTTTACTAGAAGTTTTTTCGTCTTCAATAATTTGGGTAAGTCCCTTTTTATCAATAGTGCGAGTAAGTTCATCCCAGTAATCTTCTTTGATTTTTCTCGAAATACGTTCTACGGGCTTTTCCTGAATTCGATTTAAATCCACCTCACCAATTTGAATATTACTTTCTCTCAGCATAGCCAACTCCTGAAGTAAATTCGAAAGATGATACGTTCCCTCTATAACCTGTTCCTGTTTCGACTTTTCATCCACTAAAACAAATTTTTTAGGACCGTTATCGTCTTTTGTTATTTTTTTATCGTTATCGGTATCTTCCTGAAGCAGCAGTTCGCGGAATACCTTATCTATGTTGAGTAAGAATTTCATTTTTTAGAAGTAAGTTTTTTTAGTATAAAGAAAGAAACAAGTAGTAAGGACATTGGAATTAATGTATAATAGAATGCATTTTCAGGACCTTCATTTTTGAACAAATATCCAATAATTCTAGAACCAAGAGTTCCGCCAAGTGCAGAAAAAACAACAATTAACCCTGTCATCGAGCTGTGCATTTTTTTAGGTAACGCACTTAAAACCACAGAATTCAAAAGTGGATAAATTGGCGCAATAAAAAGTCCTACTAATGGAAATGCAAACCCAATTAATGGAATATCCCTTAACGAATTAATTTCTTTTACATCCAATCCAACTGTTTTTGGGAGCACAAAAATCACAATTAACATTGCTATTACGATACAGGAACTAAGTACCCAAATCCAATTTACTTTTTTAATTATCACACCCGCTAAAAGTCTTCCGGCAGCTAACGAAATTGCCAAAATACTTGCCATCATGATACTTATATTCTCTGGGAGATGCAATACTTTACTATTAAAAGTAGGCAACCACGACATTATTCCTTGTTCAATCATCACAAACAAGAAAGCACTAATTACAAATACAATTGTTAATAGCTTTACAAATAAATTGAACATTTGTTTGAAATCATCCGCTAAGTTAACTCCAGGTATTTCAGTTTTATTTTCAAATTTGGCAAAAAATAAAAATCCAAAAGACACTAATGAGATTGCAGCCAATAACCAATATACATTGAGCCAGGCATCAGGATTTACCTCAGAATTAAAAGCAGGAAACAAAAAATAAGCTACCGCAATTCCAATCATAAAAACCCCTTCTATACTGCTCATCAAGCTATTATGCTCCTGTTGATTATCTGTAACGGTTCCGATAAGTGAATATACCGATACTTTTATTAAAGCAAAAGAAACACCCACTGTTGCAAAAAGCAATTTTGCCGTACCAAATGAATTTCCAAAATACATACTGACACAAGCAACAGAAACTAATGCCAATCCAATAAGCATAGCTCTTTTATATCCAATTCTCGGCAAAAAAGACGCTATTAAAAAAGAAACTATAGCAATAGGTAAATCCTTAAAAGCCTCAAGAATACTTGCTTGTAATTCATCTACACCATAATTTTTTTGTGCTTTTAATATTACTATTCCAACGCTATTTAGCAGTATAGCAAACACAAAATAATTTAGATACATTGCTATTTTTATAGTACTTTTTCTCATTTAAAATATATTTGGGAGTTTGACTTTTTTGTTAAAAGTAAATTACGATTCGATATTCAAATAGTCTCTAAAATTAATTCCTTCCGGTAATCTTCCCACGTTTTGAAGTTTTAGTATCGCTAATTTCTGAGCAATAGTAATGGATTCCTCCAGATTTTTATTTTCTAATTGTGCATATAAAAAACCAGTCCAAAAAGCATCGCCGGCACCAGTAGTGTCTTTTATATCTTCTATTGGCAAAGCTTTTTGATGAAACATACCAAAATCAGTATTGGACAACACCACTCCGTCCTTACCTTTTGTCAAACAAATAGTTGATGCACCTAATTCATGAAAATACTCAAAAATAAAATCTTCCGTTTTTGATTCAGCGAAGAGTCTGTAACAATCGTCTTCACTTAATTTAACTAGTGGATTGGTAGATAAATAATCCTTCAAAACAATTTTTGCTTCTTCTCGATCTGGCCATATTCTTTCCGAAAAATTAATGTCGATGCTAGTCAATAATCCTAATTGTTTTGCTCTTTTAGCACTTTCTAAAATAGTCGTTCGAGCCGGATCTTTGCTCAAGGCAAAACAAGTGGTATGAAATATTTTGGCACTTTTGAGTAATTCATCTGAAATTTGACTTTGTACAATCTGATAATCTGCCTCTCGATACGGAATAAAATCTGGTGTTCCAGAAGATTTTGAAACAAGAATAATTGAGGTCGGTACGCCTTCTAATTTTTTTACCTGAGTGGTTATAACATTATTTTCTTTTAATTTTCGAACAATATATTCACCCAAACCATCCTGACCGCAAGTAGCAATTAACGCCGACTTTAAGCCCAATCTTGAAGCGTTCACAGCTACATTAGTTGGCGATCCGCCAAGAAAACGATGGTAATCCTTTGTTCTATTAATAGATGTATTTACTTCATGACCTATAAAATCGATTAGTACTTCACCTGCACATATTATATCTATTCTTTTTTCCACTTTACACTAAAAATTTAAAGTTAGTATTTATACTTTGATGCAACATAACCGTCGCAGCTGCACTCCAAGTGCAAAAAGGAACGCCATTTGCGAGTTTAGTCTCACTATTGAAATTTTCATAGAAACTAAAATTCTCAACTGCATTTGCTTCATTTATCGCATTTAGAAGCCGTAAGGCCTCACCATCCTTTTCTTTAGCAAGTAACGCTAAACCATAAAATCCGTTTACCATAGGCCAGGTTCCTCCATTATGAAACTCATTCGGATAATTTCGGAATTCATATTTACAATTGTTTTTAAGCAAGTTCCAGTCTAAATCGCTTTCTTTTACAGGAGGCCAAAAAGCGGGTAATAACTGCAAAGTCATTTCATTTTTGAGCGCTATTGAATACTCTAAAATACTATTTTGAAAATCTTTGGAACCAATGTTTAAGAACAACGCTAACGAATTAGCGAAAGCATCAAATTGTGTTTTATATCCTGCTGGTGAAAAAGAACAAGGCATATATTTTTGGATATTTACTTCTTTATATGCTCTTTCATGGTATTTCTCGCCAATAGAATTTGGGGTGAAATTAATTTCGAGTTGTTCTGTAATTTTTTCAATTTTAGCACTAATCAAATCGTTTTTTGCAAAATGATTGAAACTCTTTAATGCCCAAATTCTTAACAATTGATCGTATAAAACATAGCCATCTGTAATGTATTCATCCGCCCAGTTTCCAGAAAGCGGTACATACATTAAATGTCTATTGTTAAATTCCCAAGCCTCTAAAAGCTGCAAACACTTTTGAATGTTACTTTCGTATTTTTTCATGAAATCGGCATCATTCGTATAAAATGAATATTGACAAATTCCTATAATAAACCAAGTTACTGCATCAACTCGTCCGGCCAAACCTCCATAACTTACTTCAACAACATTTTCATTCGTCATTACATTAGAAGGAATTGTCCCATTATAATGTTGATTTTCAGCCAATGTCTCTAATGTTTTACGAAAAGTAGCAATCAATTCCACATTACCTGAAGCCAATGCGGCCAATCCGCATATTACGCCATCACGAGCCCAAACTCTTTTATAATTAGAAATGTCTTGAGCACTAGCCAAAAAACCTTCGCTTGAAGAAGCTTTTTGTAGCAATTCAAGTGCTTTGGTATAATTTAAATTATTCACTTAATTCTACTTTTTTTGTTTTAATAAATAAGGTGCAAATTGCACCAATAACCAATAACACTCCTGCAAAAGTTATTGCTAATCTGGGATCGTTGTTCAAAAAATGCTTAAGAATATAACCAAAAGTGATCGTCTGAATAAACATAGGAATTACAATCATCATATTAATAATACCCATATACACTCCATAACGTTCTTTAGGTATGTTGTTCACGACCATCAGATAAGGTATTCCCATCATACTTGCCCATCCAATTCCAAAACCAGTTATGGCCGGAAATAATAAATATTTGTTTTCTATGTGAGGAAAAATTAAAAAGCCAATTGCTGCCAACATCAAGCAAGTAAAATGCACCGATTTTGCGGAATACTTTTTTGCAAAATACACTAATGAAAAGGCGCATAAAAAAGTAACAATATTATACCATCCATTTACTAATCCAGTCCATCCTACCGCTTCAGAATACAATTTCATGTCTTTTTGAGGTGTCGTATGCCAAACCGAGAGAGCAATACTTTTTGATGAATTTTGCCAATAACAAAACAAGGCGTACCATTGAAATAGATACACCAAAGCCAGTTGCCACATCACCTTAGGCATGTGTTTTATGGCACTAAAAATATCAATAAATGGACTGTAAACATGTAAAGGCTCCTCATGTATCTTTTGTAACTCTTCCTCTGTAGGAGGAATTTCTTTTGTAGTGTGAGAACTCCATAAAACGGAGGCTATTGAACATACTGCTCCAAGAAAAAAAGAGGCATAGACCCAAGTTGGCAATTTTCCAGTTGTACCAATAAAAATCATTGGAAATATAAATAACGATATGTTTGCCAATGTTTGTCCAAAACCGGTAAAGAAACTCTGAGCCTGAAAACCAACAGGCTGCTGAGACACATCTAATTTGTCAGCTATAAAGGCGCGATAAGGTTCCATTGCTGTATTGTTTCCTGCATCTAAAATCCACAATAATCCCGCTGCCATCCATAGCGAACTACTAAACGGAAATAAGAATAACGCAATGCTGCAAATTAATGCTCCAATTAAAAAAAAAGGTTTTCTTCGTCCTCCAAATTTTGGAGACCATGTTTTATCACTTAATGCTCCAATTATTGGTTGAATCAATAATCCCGTCAATGGTCCTGCGAGATTAAGTAATGGCAACTGATCAGGACTGGCACCAAGAAAATCATAAATAGGATTTACTGCACTTTGCTGTAAACCAAAACTATATTGAATACCTAAAAAACCAACATTCATATTGATAATCTGCCAAAAACTTAATTTTATTTTAATTCCCATTCTTTAATATGTTAATTTTTTTTAAATTTAATTTTAAAATTTTCAATTAAATAAAGAAATAAAACAAAAACGTTTTCGGAATAACCGAAAACGTTTTCGAAGTAGTAAAATAACTGAAGAATATGTTTTTTATTTTTTGGCAAATGGAATAATAATTTTAGTCTCCCATTCCAATTCACTTCCTCCATTAAAAGGATTTGCTAGAAAATGTTCCAATGGTTTATTTTCTATTTTAATATCATTTCTCTTTGCATAATCTAATAAAGTAAACCAAGCTCTGTCCGAAGTTCTATAATTTCCAAAATAACTTGCCTGAATTCCCTTTAAGGCGGGTATAATTTTGAATTTGACATTACTGTCAGGAACATATTTTGTGTTTTTGGGAATCGGAAAACAATAATTAAAATTAACAATTTCTTTATCTTCATCCCAATCTGTAATTTCTAAATAGGGACGATAACCGATTATTTTTATTTTATTTTTGTCTAAATATCCTACAATTTTAGGATCATACTCAAGCATAGTCTGGGCTTTTTCCTGTAAAACACTTTTTAAAGAAATATAAGCTACATACATTTCTTTAGACGAGGCTTCACCATCAATTCTAATTTTAAAATCATCAATATGATCTTCAAGTCCCAATTTAAACGATTTTATTTTCTCTATTTGTTCCGTTCTAAACTTGGTTGCAATAAAAGGTGCTGTTAATCTATTGTAAAAGGAATGATTCAAATCTTTTATTCCAATAGTTACATTGGTCATTGAATCATTTATTGATTTCATATCCCAAGTGTATTCCATTTTGTCGTTTCCTTTTTTCATCTGATGTTTGATGAAATCAAAATTTCTTTTTTCTAAAATAGTATAAATTTCTTTTTGATTTTTAGTCTGTGTTGTTGTCCACTCTATAATTCCTTGAGAAATAGTTCCTGTTGCAGCATTAACTTTAAAAGTAATAGTATAATCCGATTGTTTTAATAAAAAATACCATCCTAAAAAAGAAAGTAAAATGACAGCAAATAACCCCTTTAACTTATTATTCATTATATGAATTTGATTTATTTAGATTTAAAAAATTTAATTTTACTATTAATATATGTCCCTAGGTTTGTACCTTGAACTACCCCATTCTCAATTGAGGCTCTATAATGAATGCCTCCATACAACCTACTAATAGAAGCTTCTGCTGCAGCTTGCTTGAACGATTTAAAAGGTCTTTTTGGTAACCCAAAAGAAACTTCAGAATCATCAATGTAGCTAAAATTATCTCCAAAAATAGAAGTTAAAATTAGTGATGAGCAAGAAGAAATCACCGAATGTCCACTTGTATATTCCGGAAAAGGAGGTGTTTGCAATTGTGGTCTCCAATTTTCATCAATATTTTGATTAATGTAAGTTTCAGGTCTAACTACATTAGTTCTAAATTTTCCATTCCAGCAACTGATAATACTTTCAAAAACTCCGATTGACGTTTTAGTATAGGCAAAAACGGTAGTTTCAAAATCAGATTTATTTTTTTTCAAAGCAATTTTAGTAATATTCATCCAATGTGCATCCGGTGAGTTTTTCTTCTTGGCAAACATCATGTGCCCTTGAGTTACTGTAGCATATGGATTGCAATCCCAAAAAGTGGCAATAGCGGATTCCTCCGGAATTACAGTACTTTTACTTTTCTCCATGACTACTAATTTTTCGGAAATCATATTTCCTACGTCATAAGTTTCCTTGGCTTCTTTGTAAAAAGAAGAATTTTTATCTGTAGAAAAAGGGTAGGGTGCAATTGCTTTAAATTGAGAAGCAGAATCCATAACTAAAGTTCTTATTTCCCCCCAATGCGGTTCAACGGCATCCATATAGGCCGGTGGTGTAGGCTGCCATCTTCCTGGTTGATCAGCATGAACAGAAAATTTAGAAAAAGTTCTAGTTTGTTTGTAGTTGTCTTTTCCCATCCATTTTTTAATTTGATCTGCTACTTTTAAGCCATACTCTTTAGAAACCAGAAATTCCTTAGCGTTCTCATCTTCCCACTTTTGGTATAAACTATCTCTGTATTTCTCTAATGCTTCTTCCGAAAAAATTAATTGTTTACTCACTTCAATATGGGCAATGAGTGCCGCTAGATTTTTGTTGACTCCGCTTTTAGAATTTAGTTTAGGAATAGAATCCAATCCTCTTAATTGTCCTTGCAAACTTTTATATTTCGGGTTGTTTTGAGCCATAATTTCATAAGCTGCCACATTAGGATAAACATAAATTCTACTAGCTACGGGAGGAGAGAAAATATCGTGAACCATAATTCCTGTTATTGTATCAACCACTGAGCAATAATCATTGGTAGTAATAACAATGGCTTTTTCTTTTTTACAAGACGCAAAAAGAAGTGCAATAATTCCTAAAAGATAAATTTTAGTTTTCATTTTTTATTGTTTTAATTCTTATTCATCGGGAGTTCATAGACTTCCGCTTTTTTATTATTTATGGTTACCAATAAATATTTTTTTCCATTAAACGGAATAATATCTAAGTGCCGCACTGCTTTTTGTGTCAAATCAATTCCTATTTGATTTCCTAAATAGATTATTTTTT
Source organism: Flavobacterium urumqiense (assembly GCF_900108015.1). GTDB lineage: Bacteria > Bacteroidota > Bacteroidia > Flavobacteriales > Flavobacteriaceae > Flavobacterium > Flavobacterium urumqiense. Next base: position 204,209 of record NZ_FNVP01000002.1, read on the forward strand.
GATTTTTTATTACCGCTCCAGAAAAGCAGTCAAATCGACTATGATATGGAGTCACCCCAAAATAATTTCCCGCAGCAAAAACTTCGTCTTGCCCATCACCATCAAAATCAGCTTTTACAAAACTTGTAATTGGACTGACTTGCATTTTATTGGAAAATGGAACAAAAGTGAATTTACCCTTGTCATTTTTTAAATATCCTGATTTTAAATTATGGACTTCATATAATTTTGCTTTGTCTAACATTTTGGGGTCAAAAACTTCCTCAAGTGATTTTCCAGCAAAGGATTTATACGTGTTAAATTTCTTTTTCAACATTCCACTGAATTCTTCTGCTAATTCATCTAACCCCATTGTGGTATAATATTTTCCATTTTTTTCGATCGCAACAATTGTTTCAAAAGTGTCGTTGGTATCAAAATCATCGTAATACATTTTCATAGGAAATTCCCGAGAGGCTATGAATTTTGAATTCATTCCCCAATTGCCCACTAAATAATCTTGATCTCCATCATGGTCAATATCAAATGCACAAATAGACTGCCATAATCCATTCTGATTTCCTGGTAAAAGCTTTTCTGTAACCTCTTTAAAACTTCCTTTTATATTGGCAAAAAATTTAGGTTTCATCCATTCACCCACTACAATCAAATCTAGGTTTCCATCCTTATTAAAATCCGTAACCACCGCATCTGTAACCATTCCGATTCCCGCAAAAATTTTACTTTGATCTATCGAAAACACACCTTTGTTGTTATTTAACAAATAACAATCTGGCATTCGACCGAAACTATTATATTTAGAATTATTTCCGATAAACAAATCCAAATCGCCGTCTTTATCATAATCTATTGTTTTGATAACGGAGGCGTTCATTGCCTTTGTATCTGGAAAAGCACTTTTAATTAGCGCATTTCCTAAATACAATCTATGAATAAGATCAGCCGCATATTGTCCACTTCCAGAAGCAACTACTAAATCATTTTGCTTATCACCATTAAAATCACCAATCACCGCCGAGGCATCTTCATAAATGGAATCTAAGTAAATTGAATTGAATGCTTTTTTTGAAAATCCTTTTCCATTTTGAAGGTAAATTGCGGCTAACTTTCCTTGTGAACCTCCAAAGAAAACATCTTCTTTACCATCATTATTCAAGTCTCCAATAACAGTTGCCGGTCCACGATCAGAACGTTGATACGGCATTAATTTTTGAGCTGTAAAATCAACAAAGTCATTTTCTTGATGTGTAAAATCGATTCCTAAATTGGTTTCTGATTTTTTAAAAATAGGCAAAATAGCTGGATGTAATTTTGCATAATTAAATACTTTACGCCCGGGATTAGGCTGGATTGTAAGCGTCTGATTCGTTTTTACATTTTTCAGGGTTTGGACCGTTTTATCTGGCCAAATTACCTGAATAGAATCTACTTGCTTTATTTTTCCGTAACCAAAATGAATTATGGGTTCTGAACTCGATTGAAAACCACGAGTAGTTTGAATTTCTTTAAATTGTTTTTTGCCTTTTACATACGAAATCACTATACTTCCTATTCCGAAAGTGTTTTTTCCTTTAAAACGCAATTTTAATTTTAAATAATTGGCTTTATTATTAGTCTTATTAATATAAATAGAAGCCACACTATTCAAATTATTGGTTACAATATCCAAATCACCATCATTGTCTAAATCGGCATAAGCACCTCCATTTGAAATAATGGAATCATTTTCAATCCATTCTTTCGATTTGTTCTTAAATTCTAAATCTTTAGTCCCTTGAAATATATAATTGGTTACATTCCCCTTCGGCATTTTGCTCAACGCCTGTCTATCCAATAACTTCGTTGTGTTGAGTTTGGTTTTCACATGGTCATTTGAAAAATACTTTATGTAATCCAAATCATTTGGACGTTTTGGAATTCCATTGCAAATAAAAATATCTTGTTCCCCATCTTGATCATAATCTGCAAACAATGAGCTCCAACTCCAATCTGATGCAGCGACCCCACTCAACAAAGCAGTTTCGGTAAAATGTTTTCCACCCTGATTGATTTGCAACATATTTCTGGTATATTGATAATGATACCCTAATTTCTCTGTTCTAACCTTCAACATTTGAGGATTATCGTCACCCGATGAAGATTTTAAGACTTTTTCATCTTCAGGTAACATATCCAAGGTCATTATGTCTGGAAAACCATCATGATTGATATCAGCCACATCAACTCCCATCGAAAATCGACTGGTATGACCAAAATAATTCTTCATGCTTTCTGTAAATGTACCATCCCCATTATTCAAGTAATAATAATCATCTTCATGAAAATCGTTACAAACATAAATATCTGGATATCCGTCCAAATTAAAATCAGAAACCGCTATTCCTAAACCATAGCCATTAGCGCCACCAAAAATTCCCGCTTGCGCGCTTACATCAACAAATTTGCCATTGTCATTTCTGAATAGTTTATCACCACTTTCATAATTTCTTTTATTTCGAATATCAGCTTTACCATAAGACGCTTCTGAATGAATTGCGTGATTTAATAAATACATATCTAAATCGCCGTCGACGTCATAATCAAAAAATGCCACCGAAGAACTGTAATTATCAAGATCTAATCCATAATCTGAAGCACTTTCAGTGAAGGTATTATTTTTGTTATTAATAAATAATTCATTATGACCTTCAAATCCATTGATTCCTACAACCGCACAAACATAGATATCTAAATACCCGTCACCATTGACATCGGCCATAATAGAACCCGTTTTCCAATCACTTTCGCCTTCTATTCCTGCTTTTACGGAAATATCCTCAAATTTATTACCGCCTTCATTAAGGTACAACTTATTTTTCCCTTGATTGGACGTAAAATAAATATCTACTAAACCATCATTATTAATATCTCCCAGAGCTACTCCGCCTCCATTGTAATAATAGAGATAATCTAAAATAGAAATATCCTTTGATTCATCTAATTGATTATTAAACTTTACATTACTTTCTTCTGGCGATAGTTTTTCAAATAATAGATTTTCATTTTTTGAGCAACTAATAAATAGCAATGATGCTAGAATTATTTTAAAAAAATTATTCATTACCGGTAAATAGTTTTGGAGTATTATTATTGAGTACTGTTAAGATAGTTATCGTATTATTTTTGTTTTTTATTGTTTTAATCTTTTGCACTTCTCCGGTTAAAAAGAAACCAGAATTAGCATAAGGAAGCCAAGTAAAATTACCTTTTTTGTCTCCTAACAAAATACTACCGTGATTGGCATCCAATCGTCCAAATTGCGGTTTGAATTCATATTGATTTCCTCCAAGAATGATATCTAAAATCCCATCCTTGTTTACATCCATCGCACAGCTGGTGTTTACAGAGGAAAATTGCACTTCTTTAGGTAATATTTTTATTTCAAACCGACCGTTCCCCTTGTTTATAGCCACAACACTTTCCTGAATCACTGCAATTTTTTGTAAAGAATTGCTAACTAAATCTTGAGCAAATATTTCTTGAACTGATTTTTTCGCATAATCAGTATAACTTAAATTTTTCTTTTTTATCAATGGAATCTGTTTTGCCAATTCTTGTTTTAAATTAATTGGCATGTCCTTGCCTTCAATAGAACGAGTAGTAATTTGTTCAATAGTTCCATTACTATCAAAATCATTGACAAACAATTTCATAGGATTTTTAGCAGAAGCTTTATAGGTAGTATTAGTTCCTTTATTCCCCAGAATAAAATCTTTTTTACCGTCATTATTCAAATCAACACCGTTTATTGAATTCCAAAAACCGGAATAACTAGTCAAATTTGATTTAAAAACAGCCAAACGTCTTCCTGTATTTTTAAAGATTTGTGGAGCCATCCAATCGCCTATTACAATTAAATCTTTCTTAGAATCATTATCAATATCTTCCCAAACCGCATCAGTAATCATTCCGGTTGAGTTGAGTTTGAAGGCTTTTTTATCGATAATATTTGTAAAATTTCCTTTGCCATCATTTTCTAATAATAAATGTTTTGGGTCAATACCATAAACCCCAGGAACACTTCTACTTCCCACAAAAACATCGATATCCCCATCATTATCAAAATCACAGGGCGCAATGACCGATACATTATTATTAGTTGTTGGAAGAATAGTTTTGCTTTTTATAAAAATCCCTTTGCCATTATTCAAATACAAACGGTTTTTATAATTGGCTTGATCCGATTTCTCATTTCCGCCTGAACCTACAAATAAATCAAGGTCCCCATCATTATCAGCATCAAAGAAGCTAGCGGCTGTATCTTCAAAATCAGCATCTACATCCAAATCTTTTTGAACTGTGACGCCAAAACTATTGTTTCCTTTGTTCAAATAAATTTTTCCTGCTTGTCCTTTAGCACCTCCAATAAACACATCATCATTGCCATCACCATTAATATCTCCTACGGCAAGTGAAGGTCCTTCTTGTGAGAGCATTTTAGAGATTAATCCTTCATAATCAAAATCGATATAATCATTTTCTTTAGGAGTAATGAAGTTTGATTTCACCTCTTTAAACAAAGCTTTTGGCTGTGTTTTTTTAAAGACATACTCTTTTTTAGCATCACCAATTGATAAATTGATAGTTGAATTGAGAATTACTTTTTTTATCTTTTGCGATTTTCCATTTGGCCAAATTACCTGTAATGAATCTATTTTTTTAGTTCCAATACCAAACGTCATTACATAATCAATAGAAGATTGAAAACCTCTTGAAGGAATTAACTCTTGTCTTATAATTTCCTTACCTGAATATAATTCAACTACACTACCGACAGCAAATTTATTTTGATTATCTCCTTTCAATTTTACCTTTACAAAATGATTTGCTTTATTTTTCTCTGAATTATTTCTGTAAACAAAGGATTCCATATTTACATTATTCACTACTAAATCTAAGTCACCATCATTGTCTAAATCACCATATGCAGCCCCATTAGAGAAGCTTGGCGTATCCAAACCCCAATTTATCGCATTATTTGCAAAAGTCAAATTCTGATTATTTTTAAAAGCGTAATTTGAAACAGGTGTGCTTGGCATCTTGGCTATAATGGTTTCAATATCTTCTTTTTTACCAGTAACTACCATTTTCTGCAAAAATTCATTTGCAAAAAAGTCCATGAAATCTTGATTAGTTAAGTCATGATAAATGCCATTACAAACATAAATGTCTTTATATCCATCATTATCCATGTCAAATATTAAGGCTCCCCAACTCCAATCCGTTTTAGCCACGCCTGCATAATTAGCTACTTCAATAAATTTATTATTGTTATCATTAATCTGTAAAGCATTAGACATATATTGATTAAAAAAATCCAGATTTAATTTTCTAGTCAATAAATCATAGTTATCAAAACTTGTTGTCGTTTTTAAACGGGCATCCCCTTCTGGTAACATATCCGTAGTAAAAACATCAGATTTACCGTCATTATTAACATCGGCCATATCAGCCCCCATAGAAGATTGGCTTATATGAGTTGCCCAACCTTGAATTTGTTCCGTAAAAGTTCCATTTTTGTTATTGATGTATAAATAATCTCTTTCATAAAAATCATTTGAGATATAAATATCCGGATATAAGTCCCCATTAACATCTCCTACGGTTACTCCTAAACCAAAACCAATCAAACTACTAAAAATACCGGCTGATTTGCTAACATCTACAAATTTACCATTGTCATTTCGCATTAATTTATCACCACCTCCTTTAAGGATTTCAGCTACGTCCCAGTCTTTATCTCGTAATTCTCTTTTATTAGAATAATTTAAGGTCCCCACCGGAATAAAGCTGTTATTCAAAATATAACAATCTAAATCTCCATCCTTGTCATAGTCAAAAAAGGCCGCATGAGTTGTAATTCCTGTATCGGCAAGATTATACTCAGCTGCTTTTTCTGTAAACGTGGTATTCCCGTTATTGATATATAATTGACTTTTTCTTATAGCATCAATATTACTTCCTGCATCACAAACATAAATATCTAACAACCCATCACCATTAATATCCACCATCACCACACCTGTCGACCACGCTTTCTTACCTTCAATTCCAGATTTTGTTGAAATGTCTTCAAATTTAAAATTGCCTTTATTCAGATATAATTTATTAGTTCCTTGATTAGATGTAAAAAAGACATCCGCCAAACCATCATTATTAATATCTCCAACCGCTACACCACCACCATTGTAAAAATTACGATATTTAAAGATGTTCATATTTTTACCGTTTTTCACCTCATTCTGAAAACTGATACCCGTTTCAGAAGCATCTAATTTAGTAAACAAGGAATTCGAATTTTCTTTAGAACAACTTACAAAAATTATAAATAGAAAAAAAAACACAATACGTTTCAACATCTTAAAAATGAATTAATTTAAATAATTATAAGGAAGCAATTTATGTTTTTTTCGGTTTATAAAAAAATTAAAAACGGCCTAAAATAGTACGGAATAGTTAAAATAAAACAAAAAAAAGAGCTCTGTCGGAAGCTCTAAATTATAAAAAAATAAAAGAGGGTAATTTATTACCCTCTTTATAACTAACTTAAAACATAATTAACAATAAACAAATCTTTTAATATCCAGGATTTTGCTTAATATTAGGATTCAATAAAGCTGTTGTTGGTAGTGGTAACAATACTCTATACGCATCAGTATTCTTCATTGTGGCTCTAGCAGTAGTGTAAGTTCCAAAACGAATCATGTCATTTCTTCTCCAACCTTCTTCCCACAATTCTGTAGCTCTAGCTTTATCAATGTTAGCCAAAGTGGACAAATTAACTACAGTGGTAATACCTTGACGAGCTTGTAATTGAGCAGCAATAGAAACAACAGTACTTGTGCTTGAACCACCTCTTGCTATAGCCTCCGCTTTCATCAATAAAGCATCCGCGTAACGGAATAACACATAGTCATTTTCCGGTTTATCCATATTAGACACATCTGGAATGTATTTTTGTGGACGAATACCCCATCTTTCTAACCAGCTTTGAGAAATGATTTTACCATCTGCTGGCAAATTTGCCACATCACTTTGAAAATCTAAAGGTAATGAACCATTTTGAGCTCTTGTTGTTAGAGGAGTAATTCCCCCTTTATCAAATTGCTGTCCTTTACGCAATCCTAAAGGACTTCCGAAAGCGGCAATAATAGCAGGATCATTATTTTTTATACGTCTATCTGACGGGTCAAATTTTTCATAGTATTCTTGCAATACCGAAAATCCGTTCCAACCACTCGGAACCTGATTGTAATGGTTCCCCATATACCACCTTGTTCTAATAGCGCCCATATCAACACCATTGATATTTTTAGCTGTAAAAATTAACTCTGGACTAGTATGATTTGTTGGTTTAAAGTTATCCCAATAATCAGAAGCTAATGTTGTAGCACCAGAAATAGCATCAACGTTTGCGATAACTTTATTCATATTAGCCACATTATTGGCATTAAATCCAGTATGAGTTGGGGAGTCAAATACCGCTTTATTCAAATAAATTTTAGCTAATAAAAAATGAGCTGCATCTTTACTTGCAATTGAAGGATCAGAAGTATTTTTTGCAGGCAAATTAGGCAATGCTTCTTCAAGCAGTGCAATAATTTTAGCTGTCGCTTCAGGAGAAGTCCAAACCTTAGGAAAATCATCTGGAGAACTACCTGCTTCTCTGTAAGGCACTTGACCAAACATATCAATTGCATTGTAGTAATAATAAGCTTTCAAAAATTGAGCTTGCGCTTTCTTACTAGCTGGAATTCCTTGTATCCCTAATGCTAAGTCACAATTGTAAACACTTGATAGCATTTGTCTCCAAGCAGTATTTATTTCTCTACTGTTTGCATCCCATGTGTGAAAATGATCTTGTAGCCACGCTCCACCATCACCCCAGTCACCTGCACGTGTTGGCACAATAACAAAATCTGTAGAAACCTCTTGCACCGCAAATATTCCGTCTTGTCCCTCAAATTGACGCAATCCATTATACGCTGAAGTTAAAACTGCATCAGGATCTGCCTTTGAAATTTCAGTTGCATCAAGGATTTGTTCATCCAAATTAGTACAACTAACGCCAAGAACTAATGCTCCAGCAAAAATACCGTACTTTATAAAATTATTTTTTTTCATTTTTATTCTAATTAAAATGTTACGTTAAGACCTACTGAAAAAGTTCTAGCTTTCGGATAAGATAAATAATCTATACCTGCCGAAGGTATACCATTTAAAGATTTGTTAGTATCAACTTCCGGATCAAAACCTGAATATTTAGTAATTATAAATAAGTTAGAACCGTTTACATAAAAACGAGCAGATTTTACTTTAAAACGCTCTAAAACATTTCCTTTAACAGTGTAACCGAAGGTTAAATTACCCATTCTAATAAAGTCTCCTTTTTCAAGGTATTTAGTAGATGGTGTATTAGCATCAGATCTTGATTGAACTGAATTTGCAACTTCTGGAGTTACGTTTTTACCTCCCAATTGATTTTGATAGAAAAGGGCGACATTAGTGTTGTTAAATAAATAATTCCCGAAATTTCCATATAATGATGTTGAGAAATCAAAACCTTTGTAGGCCAAACTTGTTGAAAAGCCTGCAGTCATTTTAGGTAAAGGCTGTTTATCTAACAATTTTACAGCGCCTCCATCTGCATATTGAGAAATTCCATTTGCATCATATCCTGTAAATGTTGGAAGATAATAAGTATACAACGGATATCCATCTTGAATTCTTTGAACATATGCATCACTCAGACCTTGCCCGTGAATGGCCCCAACGTTGTACACGTTTGCAGCACCAAGATTTTCAATAGTATTTGACAAGAATGCCACATTACCAGAAATGTCCCAAGTTAAATCATCTGTATCAATTACTTTGTAAGATAATGAAACCTCAACTCCTTTATTTATTAAGTTAGCCGGTAAATTAGTATATTTAATACCTTGAGGAGATGGCTGTCCTGAGGTTGAAGGGATACCAACAATTAAGTCAGTAGTGTTTTTGTTGAAATAATCAACAGATCCCGTTAACTTATTATTAAGCAAAGCAAAGTCTGTCCCTACCCCGTAAGAAGTTGTAGTCTCCCAAGTTAGTTGAGAATTCGCATTGTTTACGATATTAAATTGATCCGGACCATTGTATTCAATTGTACCTACGGAAGAGTTTCTAGGAAATTCAGTATTACCTGTTTTACCGATATTTCCTCTTAATTTCAAATCATTAACTAATCCATCTTTTCCATCAACTAATTTGTAAGCCAGACCTAAAGAAGGGAAATTTCCGTATTTTTTACCCGCTGCTGTTTTGGATGAACCATCACGTCTTACCGTTAAATCTAGATTCAATTTATTATAGAATGCTAATGATGCTCTAGCAAAAACAGATTGCATTTCAACTAATCCTTTATAAGAACCAGTTCTTGTTTCTGTTGGAATTCCACCTTCCATATTTTCTAATAAATTAGCTTGTGTAGCAGCAAAACCTTTTGCAGATACGTAAGTACCATTAGATGCATAGTTATAGAAAGAATATCCAACAATTGCATTCAAGTTAATATCTTTTGTAATATCTTTTGTAAATGTCAAATTGTGTTCAATAGTTTTATTTACTCTTTGATCATTAGAAACTGTCGCTTGTCCTCTGTACGTTTTCAAATCCGCAGGATTAGTAGCCGTTGCAAAATCTTGAATATTTAAATCTGGAGTAGCTTGTTGCTTTACAGAAGAATTAGACGTTTCGATACCAACAACCATGTTGTATTTCAAACTATTAGTTAATTTCACAGTAGTGGTTAGACTACCTAATAATTTAGACAAATCACCATTATTAGAGAACGAATTCATCAAATGAACAGGGTTAAGATAATCACCACTTACTCTTGTGAAACCTCCTGGCTGTGTTGGATCATAAACTGAACGCGTTGGATTCCAATACAATGCAGCACTTAATAAGTTACCAATATATCCTGTGTCATTAGTAATCAAACCTCTACGATCTTTGATATTAGAATAAGCTATACGAGTTTCTAATTTTACTTTACCATCGAAGAAATCATTTGAGTTGTAAAAACTTGCAGTAATTTTATCTAAACCAGTATTTCTTACAATACCATCCGTATTAGCCATACCCAAAGACACTCTAGTATTAGAATTGTCTGTTCCACTTGAGAAAGACAAATCATGATTTACAGTGCTACCTGTTTGCAATACTTGTTTTTTCCAATCGAATGCTCCACCAAAATGATTTGCTGTCTGACCTGGAGTTGCCGCAATAAATTCATCAGTAGATAAAACATCGAATTTTGAAGCATATGAAGAAGTCGTGTAAGAAGTAGAATAAGTTAATTCTGGCAATTTAGACTTTCCTTTCTTAGTTGTAATAATAATTACCCCATTAGCCCCTCTAGCTCCATAAATCGCCGTCGAAGAAGCATCTTTCAAAATAGACATACTTTCGATATCATTTTGATTAATAAAACTCAATGGGTCTTTGGCGCTCATAGAACCTAAATTCATATTAGCACCACCTGCAGATACGTCACCTCCAGCTAAAGGCACTCCATCTACAACAATAAGCGGTCCGTTACCCCCACGTAAAGTACCATTACCACGAATTCTTATTGAATTTGCAGCACCTGGCTCTCCACTTGAAGAAGTAATTTGAACACCTGCGACTTTACCTCTTAAAAGTTCAGCAGGGTTAGTAGCAGCGACGTTGTCAAATTTCTTTGAACTCAATTGATCAACGGCACCTGTTGCGTCTTTCTTTTTAACAGAACCGTAACCGATAACCACTACTTCTTTTAATTCAGCTGAATCTTCTTTTAAGATTACTCTCACTGAGCTTTTTCCTGCTACATTTAATTCTTGGCTTTTAAGACCTATGTAACTAAAAACTAAAACTGGGTTTGACCCAACGTTTTTGATAGTAAACTTTCCATCGAGATCAGTTTGTGCTCCGTTTGTTGTTCCTTTTACTAATACCGAAGCCCCTGGAAGCGGACCGCTAGAATCAGATACTGTACCAGACACTTCTTGAGAATATGTCAAACTTGTACAAAGCATCGTTAGAAACACCATCAAGCCTTTTAATAGACTATTTTTCATACGTAATAAATAAGTTGGTTAATAATTTGTTTAATTGGTTTGTTTTAATATCGAATCAAACTTACTTATAATTTTATGATAATTTTATGAATATTATCAACTATAACGTTTTCGTTGTATCGAAAACGTTTTCGATTTTAAAAACAAATACTTCAAAATATTAATAACAATGTTGTAAATGCCCTAAAATAAAGAGTGAATAAATAATAATTCTTTATTTTAGGGCATTTAGTATCGGGAAACATTTATTAAAAAAAATGAGTTTTGACAAAAAAAATTTGTAACTATTTAATTCAAATATCTATTCCCTAAACATATAATAATAAATGTTAAATTGTAATAATTACCTTATAATATAATTTTTCATCAAATAGTGGAGAACAAGGCTTGAATACCATTTCACGACAAAAAAGTTACACTTAAACAGATTTGGACTATTTTCAATAAAAAAGCCACCCATTCTAGCTTTAAATCATAACTATTTGATTAAAAACTAGAATGGATGGCTTAAAAATTATCTTTTGCTATTCTATTGTGATTGTTTTATTATCAACTCCGATACCAATAATTTTTAAAGATTTCCATTTTTTTGGCAATAGCCCTTTATTGTATTTTAATCCATGATCGGTTTGTTCAACGCCTCCAAAACCATAAATAATTGCTTGAAGCATAGCTCCAGCACCTGTTGCAAAATATGGATTATTACTATTCGCCGATTCTGAAAAAACACCAAATGGAGGACGACTATTTGGCAAGTACGATTTCACAAAATAGTTATATGCCTTTTCTTTATCGCCTAATCGCGCATAAAGAACAGATAAAACTCCTGAAGCCATTGCAGGGCCATCTTTTTTATCAATTTTTTCAACATAATATTCTAAATCCTTTTCGATTTGTGCTTTATCAGTAATAATATGTAAAGGATATGCCAATAAATTCACATCGGCTTGTTTTATAGTTTGTCCTTTATATCCTTTATAATTCTGTGTGATTCCATTTTCAGTATGAATTACTAATTTATCTGAAACAGCTTTCCATTTTGGATTAATCGGTTCATTTAGAATTGTTGCCGCTTTGATTGTGTTTTTCAAAGACTCAATCGCGGAAGCGTTTGTAAAAGCATTATCATCTACATGTTGTGCATACTCGTCTGCCCCTACAACATTCAATATAGAATAACTTCCGTCTTGATTTTTAACGGCACGGCTTACCCAAAAATCAGCAGTCTCTTTCAAAACAGCCCATTCTTTTTGCAACCACGCCTTGTCTTGAGTAAAAGCATAATAATTCCAAAACGCAATAGAAACATCCGCCGTAATATGTTGTTCGAAAATTCCTGTTAATGCCCATGTTGGAGTAGCTTCTTCACCAGTATCATCTGATTCCCACGGATACATTGCTCCTTTATAACCATATATGGTAGCTTTTTGTTTTGCCTTCTGCAAACGATCAGAACGATAATCCAAGCATGATTTTGCCATATCGGGCTGTAAAGCCAAAAGGGTTGGATACATCCAAAGTTCAGAATCCCAAAAAATATGTCCGTTATACCCTTGAGAAGATAATCCCATAGGTGCAATGCTCTGCCTTGTCTCTGGGCGAATAAATGAATATAAATTGTACAAGGCAAAACGAACCCTTTGTTGTGCATCTAAATCCCCTTGAATTTGAATATCGCCGGTATTCCATAATTCAGCCCAAGCTTGTTTATGTCGATTCAGCAAATTATCAATTCCTTGTTGTAAGGCATAAATAGGTTGTCTTTCTGATTCGTTTACAGGATCCGTGATATCCTTAGAAGTACAGATTCCACCTGCAATGGCAAACCTGTATTTTTGACCTTTTAAGAGTTTTTTTGAAAAACCAACTTCATTACCAGTTTGTTTTAATGTTTCGCTTTGTCCATCAAAAAGAAAAGTTGTAGCTGCTGAAACGGTGTATTTACCTGTCAATGTTTTTGCAATTGTTCCAAAAACTGGCATCAAGTATTGATTGTCTTTCAAAACTCTAAATTGACTTTTTGCCCCCTTCAATTCATCAGGAACTGTCATGTAATTGTTAGCATTTATTTCGATATCCTTGTTAGGAATAATTTCGACTATTGCCATAGCGGAATAAGGAACCGCTCGATTCGCTAAAATCGTATACTTAATGCTCGCAAAATCTTTGAATGAAAATGACGTCGTGCTTGTTCCTTCTTTCATGGAAACGACCTGACTCCAATTATCGATATTATCGGATTTTATTTCCTGATTATTTATAGACAAATGGAGATTAAGAAATTCAATGCCTCTCACAATTCTACTGATACCATTTTCAGGAGAACCATCATACACTCCGTTTAATATTATCTCTTTTGTCTTTAGAGGCGTATCATCTGTAACTATTCCTATTTGTCCATTCGCCATAGCAACACCATAATAATTTTCTCTGGAGTTTGCATACAAATGCCATTCGTCTGATTTTGTTTGACCAAAAACAATTGGACCAACAAAAAACAGAAACAAGACATTTTTTAAATTTGAAATCATAATTGTCATTTTTTAATAATTCACCCAAACTTATGTAATTTATTTATTAAAATATATTTTATCCCATTAACTACCAATAATTTAATACCGACAACGTTTTCGGAATATCGAAAACGTTGTCGATTTTTTGTAATTGGTTTATATCAAAAGGAATTATATTTTTATATTCTAATTTTAATAAAAAACACTTTGCAAATGACGTTTACAGGAAATCCATCATCAAAATGTATCTTTATTGTAAATTTATTATTATTACTTTCATGCAAACAAAATTCAGAAAATAACGACATTACAATAAATACCCGCAATAAAATAGAACGCAATATGTCAATCCTTTACGCGGAACCCTTTAGACCACAATTTCATTTTTCACCAAAAAAAAAATAGATGAATGATCCTAACGCTATGGTATATTACAAAGGCATATATCATTTGTTTTTCCAATATTATTGTAGCGACATAGTTTGGGGCCCGATGCACTGGGGTCATGCAGTTAATACTGATTTAATTCATTAGACTCCAAAAAAATAACGTCAGCGTGGGCAATCCTTTGGCACAGGAATTCATTGGATTTTCGCTGCTCTAATAACTTTATCAGGACCCGTAGTGATTGACCACTTTAAAGAAAATCCTTGGCCAATATTTGCCTTCTCTGCTTTTATGATGGTTTTGCAGCTGGTATTTGTTTTATTTATGATGCCAGAGACGAAAGGATTAACCTTGGAAGAATTAGAACATAAAATGTTTAAAAATGAATAATATAAAAAAAGAAATCAGTATTATCTGTTTTGGCGAAGTATTATTTGATGTTTTCCCAACACATAAAAAAATCGGCGGAGCTCCATTGAATGTAGCATTTCGCCTCTCCTCACTTGGTATAAACACTCAAATAATAAGTAGAATTGGAAATGATGAAATTGGTACAGAATTATTAGCTTTCATACAAATAAATGGAGTCAATCCGGCTTTTGTCCAAAGTGATTCTCATTTAGAAACTGGGCAAGTAATCGTGAGATTAGATAATAAGGGATCTGCTTCCTATACCATTAAACATCCAGTCGCTTGGGATAAAATACAATGCAACCCCGAAATAGAAAATGCTGTAAAAAAAGCGCATGCATTTGTCTTCGGCAGCCTTGTTTGCAGGGATTTAACCTCTTACAACACCTTGTTAATACTAATAAATTATGCCAGGTACAAAATATTTGACGTCAATTTACGCGCTCCTTTTTACACAAAAAAAATACTAATTAGATTAATGTTACAGTCCGATTTCATAAAATTTAATGATGATGAGTTATTCGAAATTTGTTCTTTCCTAAAATCACCCTATCATTCATTAGAGCAAAATATTCTTTTTATTGCTGAAAAAACCAACACGACCCATATTTGTGTTACTAAAGGCAATCACGGAGCCGTTTTATATTATAATGGAAAAATGTATTACAATAGCGGCTATAAAATTAATGTAATTGATACGGTAGGGTCTGGCGATTCCTTCCTAGCCGCATTACTAAGCAAACTATTAAAAGAAAATAATCCACAAGAAGCCATCGATTTTGCGTGCGCAATGGGTGCGTTAGTGGCAACTAATGAAGGTGCAAACCCGAAAATATCAGAAAAAAAGATTGAAAAATTTATAAATCCTTTTGACTTATAAATCGATATGAAACTAGAAATTAAAAAAATTATATCATTTGCGCTTGTACTGTTTTTAGGTTGTTTACCCTACAATACTTTTATAGCGCAGGAGATGAAAACACCTGCAGGAAAAAAATGGTGCAAAGCAGCCGTTGTTTACCAAATTTACCCGCGAAGTTTCAAAGACACAAACGGTGATGGTGCTGGAGATCTCAAAGGGATTATAGCAGAATTAGATTACATCAAAAGTTTAGGAATAGATGTAGTTTGGCTAAACCCTATTTATGGTTCTCCAAATGCTGAAAATGGGTATGACATCTCAAATTATCAATCTATTATGAAGGAATTTGGAACTATGGAAGATTTCGAATCCTTACTAAAAGGAATACATAAAAGAGGTTTGAAATTAGTCATGGATTTAGTGGTAAATCATAGTAGTGACGAGCATAAATAATGGATGTACTTGCTTTTATAGCCAAAGACATTACTTTCCCCGTAATTACCCAAGAAGAATTGGATAAAAACTATGAAGGAAAATGGGATATATATCTTGCTAGCGGACCACATTTGCATGATTATCTTCAGGAAATGAACAAAGAAGTTTTGAGTAAATATGATGTTATGTCTTTGGCTGAAGGTGCTGGAATGATAAAAGTAACTGCCTTAAATTTTGTTGATGCCAACAGAAAAGAAGTGAATATGGGTTATCATTTTGATGGTGTGAGTTTAGGATATGTTGCCGGATATTTCAAAAAAATAAATCCCAATTGGAGTATAATTGAATTTAAAAAAATCTATTCGGATTGGGATGCTGTATATGACAAAAAAGGCTGGGGAACTATCTATTTAGGAAACCACGACCAGCCAAGAATGACTTCAAGTTGGGGAAATGACTCGCCTCAATTTAGAGAATTATCATCGAAAATGCTTACTACCTTTTTACTTTCTATGAAAGGAACCCCTTATTATTATAATGGCGATGAAATAGGAATGGTGAATGCTAAATTTGACAAAATTGAAGATTATCGCGATATTGAAACATTGGCCGAATACCAAAGACTAAAAAATACCGTTGGTGTTCTGCAACAATTTATTAAAAATCAAAAAACGGATGGTGCAAGAGATAATGGAAGAACTCCTTTTCAATGGGACACAACTAAAAATGCTGGCTTTTCAACTGTAGCCCCATGGCTCAACGTCAATAACAACTATACAACTGTAAATGCTGCCGAGCAAGAAAAGGACCCAAATTCAGTGTTAAATTACTTTAGAAAAATGGTCAAATTACGCAAAAAAACGCTGTGTTAATTTATGGAAAATATACATTATTGGATAAAGACAATCCGAATGTGCACGCGTACAAAAGAGAATTAGACGGTAGAAAAATACTAATATTACTTAATTTTTCGAGCAAAAAAGCGACGGTAAATACGAAATACAACATTGGTAATGCAAAAGTATTAATCGGGAATTATACAAAACCATCAAAAGGGTTTGAATTAAAACCGTATGAAACTATTATCTAACAATTAAACTAAAATGGTAATTACTTTTTAAATTTTATTAAATGAAAAATAACATCTTCAAAATGGCACTAATTTTATTCGCAACCCATTGCGTTAGTTCACAAAAAGTGAAATCATCAGACGCACTCCAGCAAAAATGGTGGAAAGAGGCCGTCGTTTATCAAGTTTACCCGCGTAGCTTTAAAGACAGTGATGGCGATGGCGTTGGCGATATCAAAGGAATTATTTCTAAACTTGATTATATTAAAAGTTTAGGCATAGATGCAGTATGGCTTAATCCTATTTATTCTTCCCCAAATGATGATAATGGCTACGACATAAGCAACTATCGTGAAATCATGAAGGATTTCGGAACGATGCAAGATTTCGACCTTTTGTTACAAGAAATGCACAAATGTGGTATAAAACTCATAATGGATTTAGTAGTAAATCATAGTAGTGACGAACACGAATGGTTTAAACAATCCCGTAGTTCCAGAGATAATCCGTATAGAAATTATTATCATTGGTGGCCTGCCGAAAAAGGGAAACCTCCTTATAGATGGAGTTTTTTTGATGTCAATAGCGACGCTTGGAAATATGATGCACAAACTAATTCCTATTACCTACATTATTTTTCGCAAAAACAACCCGATTTGAATTGGGAAAACCCAAAAGTGAGGCACGAAGTCTATGACATTATGCGTTTTTGGCTGGACAAGGGAATTGATGGCTTTAGAATGGATGCTTTTCAGTTTGCTTCTAAAGATACCACTTGGCCAGAATTACCAAAAGGATATGAAAAAAACATTATAAAATACTATGGTGTAGGACCTCATTTACATGAATATTTGCAAGAAATGAACAAAGAAGTATTCAGTAAATATGATATTATGACAGTTGCGGAAGGCGCAGGAAGTTCTCCAGAAGATGCAATGTTATTTGTCGATCCGGATCGAAAAGAATTAAATATGGCTTACCATTTTGAAAGTGTTGATATTGGTAAACATTTAAAAGATTTTGGTCTTGTGAAATACAAAGCTATTTTTTCTCGATACGACCAAGAATTTAAGGATAAAGGATGGCTGGCTATTTTCCTTGCGAATCACGATCAACCAAGAATGGTCAGTAAGTTTGGTAACGACACCCCTAAATATAGAGCTATTTCATCTAAAATGCTTTCTACATTTATAATGACTATGCGAGGAACACCCTATTATTATTATGGGGATGAATTAGGGATGGACAACATTCGATTTAATTCAATTGAAGATTATAAAGATTTAGACACTCGCAACAGATACATTGGTTTAAAAAACAAGGGTGGGGATTTACAAGCTTTTTTAGAGCAACAAAAACAAACTTCCAGAGAAAATGGAAGAACACCTTTTCAATGGGACACAACTCAAAATGCGGGTTTTACTACTGGAACACCATGGTTGAAGGTAAATCCAAATTATCAAACTATAAATGCTGAGGCACAAGAAAAAGACCCTAATTCTACTTTAAACTATTTTAAAAAATTAGTAAAATTACGCAAGCAAGAACCTGCCTTTGTTTATGGGACATATACTTTATTAGACAAAGAGAACCCAAACGTTTATGCCTACACGAGAGAACTAAATGGTAAAAAATTACTTGTCTTATTGAATTTTTCGGATAAAGAAGCTACCTATAATACTGGATTTTTAACTCTAAAATCAAAAATTATTTTAGGAAATTATCAAGATCTTATTAACACGAAAACAAATATGTTGCGACCTTATGAAGCGAAAATAATAGAACTTAAATAACATTTAAATTATTTATTTAATTCGATAAAAATAATCTAACTCACAAGTAATAAAATAGTAAAGCTAAACTGTTTTTTGAAAATTGATTTACAATAATTAAATTGTAAGCATGTCTTCAAGAAACAGTTTATATTTTTTTAATTTAGGCATCCCTGAAATATACAACGCTTAAGCAAATTTTTATTGAACTTGGAATTTCTATAAAAACAGCTTTTTAGCTATTAGAAAATTATTCTGACATAAGTGAAGCTACTTAAAAAAGATATTAAAGATTTAGCAACGGTCTCCAACTATAGTGCTAATAGATTTGCCGCTGATTTTGTCTGTGATAACAATACTAATTTTAAATATGATTATGAAAATGAAGAAAAAGCACTTGCCGAGCATTCGGCGATTAATGCCAAAATGGAGCTATCAAATATTGGAATGAAGTGGGAATTATACTTCCACGACAGATTGCAATTTTTGGTTTTAGTAAGTGGTTCATCTCCTTCGCTTCATTCACTCGGCAGGATTTGAAATTGGAAGAAAATCAGCAATTTTATTTGACGACATTTATTGTAAAAAATAATCTACCAATAGTTTTTTTTTAATCACTCGAACTGGAAACAAGTATAAATAAAAGACAATCAAGTTAAAAACAACAGGTAGATTTTAAATTTGTTTAATTTAACAAAGTGCTGTTAAATTGTTTATTTTGATAAAAACATTAGAAATACGATAAAAATTAATATCTTGGTAAAGAATATTTTAAGCTATATTCGTTTTCATCAATATAAATTAATCACAATACGTTGAGAATTAAAAACGAAGTCCTTACCCAAAAAATATTTTTCTAAACTTAAATAAGCACATAATAGATTCATGAAAGATATTACCCTAAAAGAAATTGCAACTACATTGGGGATTTCAATTACTACCGTTTCAAAAGCTTTGAAAGACTATCCGGATGTTAGTGCAAAAACAAAAAAAGCTGTAATTGATCTTGCTCGAACGCTACATTACACACCAAATAGCTTTGCGGTAAATTTAAGAACTAAAGAATCAAAAACAATTGGTTTAATTATTCCTGAAGTAGTTCACCATTTTTTTTCAAATGTAGTTAATGCAATTATTGATGAAGCTGAAAAAAACGGTTACCTCGTTATCATTTTACAATCTAATGAATCGTTAGAATTAGAAAAAAAACAAGTTGAATTACTAATTAACAAAAGAGTTGATGGTATTATCATGTCCCTTTCAAACGAATCAAATAATGATGATCACATCAAGGAAATAATCAGTAGGAATATTCCTTTTGTTATGTTTGACAAGATCAACAAATTAACTGCATGTTCGAAAGTAATAATTGATGATCAAAAGGCAGCATTTAATGCTGTTCAGCATTTAATAGATACTGGTTGTAAAAAAATTGTTCATATTCGAGGCCCTTTAAATCCTCAAAACTCTATTGATCGCTACATTGGATACAAAAAAGCTTTAGAAAAAAACAACATTCTTTTCGATTCAAAATTAGTTTACACTTGTGAAAAAGTAACTTTTGAAGAAGGAATTGATTTTGCTAAACAGATAATGAAAGAACATACGGATGTCGATGGAATTTTTGCTATTACAGATTTAGTTGCTGTTGGTGTTTTGACTTATTTTAACGATAACGGCATTAAGATTCCTGAACAAGTAGCTTTGATAGGGTTCAGCAACTGGTTTATGTCACAAGTGGTTACCCCAAAATTAAGCAGTGTCGAGCAACCCAGTCACGAAATGGGTGTTCAATCATTCAATTTATTGCTGGAAGAAATGATTTGCCACAAAGAAGGGATTTCGTTTACACCAAGAACGGTTGAACTGAAGACTTCTAATATTATTAGAGAATCTACTGTTAAACCTTAATCTTTATTAATTTCTTTTAACCAACTGCAAATTCTTCCAAACTGTAAAAAGTCATTATTTCAGAAAATCAATATTCCTTTTCAATCCTTCAAATTTTGTTCTTTTTAAAGGCGAATCTTTAAAAACTACTCTAAAAGTTTCTTCTGTAATTTCTTTCCAATCTTTTCTGGTCATAGAAAGCAATGCTGGTTTTGGATTGAATAAAGGCTCGTTATTCGCTTTTGAAAATTTAT
This sequence comes from Flavobacterium urumqiense, assembly GCF_900108015.1. GTDB lineage: Bacteria > Bacteroidota > Bacteroidia > Flavobacteriales > Flavobacteriaceae > Flavobacterium > Flavobacterium urumqiense. The sequence goes on from NZ_FNVP01000002.1 coordinate 224,943, forward strand.
TCCAAGGACAAACGTCCTGACAGACATCACACCCGAAAGCCCAATCATCGAATTTGCCTTTCATCTCCTGCGGAATGTTTCCTTTAAGTTCGATTGTAAAATAGGAGATACATTTACTACCGTCAACAATGTATGGAGCAACTATGGCTTCCGTTGGACAAGCATCGATACATGCGGTACAAGTTCCACAATGATCGGTTGTAGCGTGATCATATTCTAAATTTAAGTCAACTATCAGCTCCGAAATGAAGTAGAAAGAACCCACTTTTTGAGTTAATAAATTACTATTTTTACCTATCCATCCTAAACCACTTTTAGCAGCCCATGCTTTATCAAGTACTGGTGCAGAATCTACAAACGCCCGACCAGAAACATCTCCTATAGCTGACTGAATAGAAAAAAGCAATTCTTTCAACTTTTCCTTGATTACAAAATGATAATCTTGTCCATAGGCATATTTTGATATTTTATAAGAATCTGATTGAAATTGGTCCGGATAGTAATTTAATAAAAGTGAGATCACACTCTTACCATCATCAACAAGTAAAGTTGGGTTCAACCGTATGTCAAAATGATTTTCCATATACGACATTTCACCATTTCGATTCTTATTTAACCAATTTTCTAACCTTGGCGCTTCTTCTTCTAAAAATCCTGCTTTAGATATACCACATGACAAAAATCCGAGACGTTTTGCTTCGGATTTAATGAATTCTGAATATTTAGATTTGTGAATGATGACTAAAAAATTAAATTTGAAAACTATAACCTAGCCCTTATTACCGCACTTAGCTTCTATTTTTATAGGAGTTCAGTGAGAATAGTTTGAATCAATATTCTATCTCGTTTATTACCCAGATAGATTTAACAAATAGCAGTAATTATTTAAAAACCTTAAAATAAACCAGTTTGAATATTAGTCTTTATTCTCCCTAAATGCTTATACGCTTTATCAGTTACTTCCCTTCCTCTGGGTGTTCTCATAATGAAACCTTCTTGAATTAGGAAAGGTTCGTAGACTTCTTCGATAGTTTCGCTACTTTCTGATACGGCTGTTGCCAAAGTTGATAAGCCAACTGGACCACCTTTAAATTTATCGATGATTGTTGTCAGTATTTTATTGTCCATTTCATCTAATCCGTGAGCGTCAACATTGAGTGCCTTTAAGGCATAACGCGCAATTTCAATATCAATTGTTCCATTTCCTTTGATTTGAGCAAAATCACGCACTCTTCTTAACAATGCATTGGCGATACGCGGAGTTCCCCTGCTTCTGCCTGCAATTTCAATAGCCGCTTCCATAGAAATTGGCATTTTAAAAATACTGGCACTTCTTTCAACAATCGATGTCAACAATTCAGTCGTATAATATTGCAAACGTGAAGCGATTCCGAAACGAGCTCTCATGGGAGCTGTTAATAAACCGGATCGGGTTGTTGCGCCAATTAAGGTAAAAGGATTTAGATTAATTTGAACTGTTCTTGCATTAGGTCCAGATTCAATCATTATATCAATTTTGAAATCTTCCATTGCCGAATATAAATATTCTTCAACGATAGGGCTTAAACGATGAATTTCGTCAATAAACAACACATCTCTTTCTTCAAGATTTGTCAGTAAACCCGCTAAGTCACCTGGTTTGTCTAAAACAGGTCCAGAAGTAATTTTAATTCCTACATTTAATTCATTGGCAAGGATATTTGCCAACGTAGTTTTACCCAAACCCGGAGGACCATGAAAAAGTGTATGATCAAGCGCTTCATTCCTTTGGTTGGCAGCCTGTACAAAAACTTTTAAGTTCTCTAATATTTGGTCTTGACCGGCAAAATCATCAAAAGAAAGCGGTCTTAATCTTTTTTCAAGATCAAATTCTTCAGAATTATAACCATCAGTAGTTGGGTCTAAATTTTCATTCATTTAACAAAGATAGCAAAGCAATTTTGAATTCTAAATTCTAAATACAGTGAAAATTAAAAAAGATCACAGGAAATGGGGAAATACGACTAGCAGACAATTGAAAAAGATCACAAAAAAAGCCTCTACTTTCGCAGAGGCTTGATTATATATTTTCTAGTGATGTAAAACTTCTTCACCTTCTTTCATCGGAACGTTTTGAGGTACAAAATCCACATCATGTGCAGGATTACTGTAGTCATAAGGCCAACGATGTACTTCAGGAAGTGCACCCGGCCAGTTACCATGAATATGTTCTACTGGTGCAGTCCATTCAAGGGTATTAGATTTCCAAGGGTTCTGAACCGATTTTTTTCCATAGAAAATACTACTAAAGAAATTATATAAGAAAACTAGTTGGAAGATACCACCTATTAAAGCAAATGTTGTTATCAAAACGTTTACGTTTTGTAAATCATCAAATAATGGAAAATTCGTATTAGTATAATAACGTCTTGGCAATCCTGCTAAACCGATGAAGTGCATTGGAAAAAACACCCCATAAGCACAAATAGCAGAAACCCAAAAGTGAACATATCCTAAATTTTTATTAAGCATTCTTCCGTACAATCTCGGAAACCAGTGATACACACCTGCAAACATACCGTAAAGTGCAGAAATACCCATTACCAAGTGGAAGTGAGCAACAACAAAATAAGTATCATGAACATTGATGTCTAAAGTACTATCTCCAAGAATAATTCCAGTTAAACCACCAGTAATAAAAGTAGAAACCATACCAATTGAAAACAACATTGCGGGATTCAATTGCAAGTTACCTTTCCATAAAGTTGTAATCCAGTTAAAAGCTTTTACAGCAGAGGGGATCGCAATCAACAACGTGGTAAAAGTAAATACGGAACCTAAAAAGGGATTCATTCCTGAAACGAACATGTGATGACCCCAAACAATCGTAGATAAAAATGCAATCGCCAAAACGGACATAATCATCGCTCTGTAACCAAAAATTGGTTTACGAGCATTAGTAGCCATAACTTCAGATACAATTCCCATTGCAGGCAAAATTACAATATACACTTCAGGGTGACCTAAGAACCAAAATAGGTGTTCAAACAATACTGGTGAACCACCTTGATAATGCAGAACTTCCCCAGCAATATAAATATCAGACAAGAAGAAAGAAGTACCAAAACTTCTATCAAAAATTAATAACAAAGCAGCTGATAACAGAACAGGAAATGAAACAACTCCAATAATAGCAGTAACAAAGAAACACCAGATTGTCAATGGCAATCTTGTCATTGTCATTCCTTTAGTTCTCAGATTTATAACTGTAACAATATAATTTAATGATCCAATTAAAGATGATGCAATAAAAATCGCCATCGAAACTAACCAAAGTGTCATCCCCATACCTGAACCCGGAATAGCTTGAGGTAATGCACTTAAAGGTGGATAGATTGTCCATCCAGAAGACGCAGGCCCTGCTTCAACGAAGAGAGAGGACAACATAATTACCGCTGACAAAAAGAAAAGCCAATAGGATATCATGTTCATGAAACCGGACGCCATGTCTCTTGCCCCAATTTGAAGCGGAATTAATAAGTTACTAAAGGTTCCACTTAGACCAGCGGTCAACACAAAGAAAACCATTATGGTACCGTGAATGGTGACTAATGCTAAATAAATATCATTGGCCATAACTCCATCAGGAGCAAATTTATCACCTAATAATACATTGAATATTTTAAAAGACTCTTCAGGCCAAGCTAATTGCATTCTAAAAAGCATTGACATACCCACACCAATAACACCCATGATAATACCAGTGATTAGGTATTGCTTGGAAATCATTTTATGATCGATACTAAATATATATTTAGTAATAAAAGTCTCTTTATGATGGTGTTCGTGTTCTAGATCGTGTCCGTGATCGTGAGCTTCTGCTGACATATACGTTTACTTTAAATTTTCTTAATAATTATTTCATTGCCATTTTAACAACAGCTGCAGCGGTATCCTTACCTTTAGTAGAATCCGCGCCCTTTGCTCCATCAACAGGAGCAGCAGGAGTTTTAGCCGTTTTTACTTCTTGTACTACTGTAGGTTTATCTTGTAACCACTTTTTATAATCTTCTGGCGTATCAACGATCACTTTCATTTGCATATTATAATGAGAGGCACCACAAATTTTATTGCAAAGCAATAAATAATCAAAAGTGTACGGATCTAATGCTGTTTCTCCTTTTGCAACAAGTTCAATACTTTTCTTAGTTCTTAGATCATTAATATTCGCCACTTTTTCTACCATGTAAGGCAATTCTCTATACTCATCAGTAGTATAAATCGGTGTAAAAGCAAATTCGGTTACCATACCTGGTACACAGTTCATTTGCGCTCTGAAATAAGGCATATAAGCAGAATGCAAAACATCTTGCGAACGCATTTTGAAATGAATTTTTTTGCCTTTTGGTATATGCAACTCATTAATTACAATATCATCTTGTGCATAAGGATCCGATAAATCAACACCAAGTGTATTTACACCTTCTATTAATCTAACATTAGCCTTACCTAACACATTGTCAGGACCAGCGTATCTGGCAGTCCATTTAAATTGTTGTGCGTACAATTCAACAACAACTGTGTCTTCTTCCTCATCAATGAACATAATATTTGTCCAAGCATAAAGACCATAAAGAATCAAACCTGCAAGAACAACTGCTGGAATAACACTCCAAAGCGCTTCTAATCTATTGTTATCAGCAAAATACAATGCCTTTTGACCTTTTTTACCTCTATACTTAAAAGAAAAATAATGCAATAAAACCTGAGTTATAGCTTGGACTATAAATAAAAGAACCCATGAAATATTCATCAAACTATCAACTAAGGAACCATGTTCTGAAGCAGGTGTATGAAGCACTAATGGACCCCATTTAAACAAACCGTATATTGAGAATATATATAGGAATGCTAAGAAACCAAACATTAAATAACCCTGAACATTATTATCATCATCTGAGGCTACTTGAGAATTGTCCGAAATTGAACCTACTTGAGTAAGGTCAAATATTTTCGTCAATTGCCATAAAGCAACGGCTAATAAAACTAAAACTATAATTACCAACAAACTTGTCATCTGTTTACTTATTTTAAATATTAATAATGAAAATGTTTACTCTCTTCTATAAATGGATTTCTTTTTGGTAACAAAGGAGCTTTAGTTAATGCAGTGAATACAACATAAATAAATAATCCAAGGAAGAAAAGAACGGATGCAATTTCTGAGATACCAATGAACCATCTATCTCCTACTGTTCCAGGCATAATCATATTAAAGAAATCTATATAATGTCCTAATAAGATAACTGTACCAGCCATCACTAAAATCCATGTAATCCTTTTGAAATCCGTATTGATTAATATCAAAATTGGAAAAAGAAAATTCATCACCACTGCACCAAAAAATGGGAGATTGTATAATTGAATTCTAGTTACGAAATAAGTAATCTCTTCAGGAATATTTGCATACCAAATCAACATAAATTGTGAAAACCATAAATAAGTCCAGAAAACGCTGAAACCAAACATGAATTTAGCTAAATCATGAATATGACTTGTGTTTACATTTTCTAAATATCCTTTTGATTTTAAATATAAAGATATCAAAGCTATGGTTGTAATTCCACTTACAAAGAAACTAGCAAAAACATACCAGCCAAATAAAGTACTAGACCAATGTGGGTCAATTGACATAATCCAATCCCAAGACATAATAGATTCCGTTACGATGAAAAAAACAAGAAATGCCGCTGACATTTTGAAGTTCTTTTTGTAGTTGAGATCATCAGAAGCTTGGTCCTGAGCTAAGCAATTTTTTCTTGAAAAATAACGGTATAGATTCCAACCAATCAAAAAGATAGCTGCTCTTATTATCCAAAAAGGAAAATTCAAATATCCTGATTTGTTAGCAATGATTTTATCGTGTGCAACAACTTCCGGATCTAACCAGATAAATAAACTGTTGGAATGGAAAATATTTAAACCACAAACAACAAGTATTATAAAAAATATAACAGAACCTACAGGTAAATAAGCTGTTATCCCTTGCATAACTCTGAACAGAACAGGAGACCAACCCGCTTGTGCTACTTGTTGTATAGCATAAAAAGCTAAAACACCCATTGATAGCAGCATAAAGAAAATACAAGCAACATACAATGATGCCCAAGGTTTATTTTGCAACTGATGCAAAACATGCTCAGTGTGCTCTTTATGTTCAGCAGCTTCTTTTACTTCATTAGTTTTACCTATTTCGGCATGAACTTCTCCAGCAGGAACTGAAACTTCATGTTTCGCCTCACCATGACCACCATGAGTTTCAGAAGCAATAATTTTCTCAACTTCTTGAAGATCTTTTGGTGCAGTTAAAAAACCATATCCAATTCCTAATAGACCAACAGCCATTAAGACAAAAGAAAATGTTTTTAATTTACTTGAAAATGTATACATATCTATTACGATCAGTTTGTTCAACAATTATAATTTAGCTTTCAGATTAATAACATAAGACGCTACTAACCAACGTTCATGTGAATTCAATTGGTTCGCATATGACCCCATTGAATTTAAACCGTAAGTTTGAACATGAAAAACACTTCCCTCCGTTATCACTCTATCTTTATAACTTGGAACACCTAGATATTTACCTTGTGTTACCAATTTTCCTTTACCGTTACCTTCAGTACCATGGCAAATAGCACAATAAATATCGTATAACTCTTTAGATTTTTCAACATCTTTTTCAGATATAGAATCCAAAGGCGATTTCAAATTTAATTTGGCTAAATCATACCCTGCAGTAGAATTTTCATATTCATAAGGCTCAAAACCCCTATTTATTGTTCCTGTCGGAGGAAGTTGACCTTCCTTACCGTTCTTAAATGCACTAGATTCCTCGTAAGTTTCATAACTTACAGGCTCGTACATATTAGGCATGTATTGGTAATTAGGTTTCGAATTATTATGGCAAGACGAAACTAAAATAGTAATACAAATTAAAAATGTTATTTTATATAGACTTTTCATATCGACAATTAATTCTTTACAATTACTTTAACTTCTACTGCCCCTGTATTTTGAAAAAAGGAAATCAATTCATCCTCATTATCATTTACAGCAACTTCCATCAAAAAATGGTCATCTGTGGTTCTAACATCTGGATTTTCAGCAACTTTAAAAGGCCATAATTTACTTCGCATATAAAAAGTAATAACCATTAAGTGAGCAGCAAAAAAAACAGTTTCTTCAAACATAATTGGCACGAAAGCCGGCATGTTATCAATATAGCTAAAACTTGGCTTACCACCAATATCTTGTGGCCAATCTTGTATCATTATATAGTCCATCATCCAGGTCCCAAAAGCCAAACCTAACAAACCATAAATAAAAGCGCAAATGGCTAATCTTGTAGGAGCAAGTCCCATCGCTTTATCCAATCCGTGAACGGGAAATGGCGTAAAAACTTCTTCAATATGATGATGGGCTGCTTTAGTTTTTTTAACCGCATCCATCAAAATATCATCGTCATTATAAATGGCGTATATTACTTTATTACTCATGATGTAAATCTTTATTTGCTTCTCTTTCTCTTTTGTAATTATCTCCAGTTCCTTTTAATATTGTTTTAACCTCCGCTTGTGCTATCACAGGGAATGTTCTAGAATACAACAAAAACAATACAAAGAAGAAACCTATAGTTCCAATGAAAATTCCTATATCAACAAAGGTAGGAGAGAACATTGTCCATGAAGATGGTAAATAATCTCTATGTAATGAAGTAACGATAATTACAAATCTTTCGAACCACATTCCAATATTAACTACAATTGAAATAATAAAAGAAAACATAATACTTGTTCTTAATTTTTTGAACCACATAAATTGTGGAGAGAAAACATTACAAGTCATCATTGACCAATAAGCCCACCAATAAGGTCCCGTTGCTCTGTTTAAGAATGCATATTGCTCATATTCTACTCCTGAATACCAAGCTATAAAAAGTTCAGTAATATAGGCAACCCCTACAATAGAACCCGTAATCATGATTACAATGTTCATTAACTCTATATGTTGAATCGTAATGTAAGCCTCAAGATTAGACACTTTTCTCATAATTATAAGCAGCGTGTTCACCATTGCAAATCCTGAGAAAACAGCTCCAGCAACAAAGTAAGGAGGGAAAATTGTTGTATGCCATCCTGGTATCACTGAAGTTGCAAAGTCCATCGATACAATAGTGTGTACAGAAAGTACAAGTGGAGTCGCTAAACCTGCAAGGACCAAAGAAACTTCTTCGAAACGTTGCCAATCTTTTGCTCGACCAGACCATCCAAAACTTAATATAGAATAGACACGTTTATTAAAAGGAGTAATTGCTCTATCTCTCAACATAGCAAAATCGGGTAACAAACCAGTCCACCAGAAAACCAATGAAACAGAAAGATAAGTAGATATTGCAAAAACGTCCCAAAGTAAAGGAGAGTTAAAGTTCACCCATAAAGAACCGAATTGGTTCGGAATTGGTAATACCCAATATGCTAACCATGGACGACCCATGTGAATAATAGGAAATAAACCTGCTTGTATTACTGAGAAAATGGTCATTGCCTCCGCAGAACGGTTAATTGCCATTCTCCATCTTTGACGAAAAAGTAATAATACGGCTGAAATTAATGTTCCTGCGTGACCGATACCTACCCACCAAACAAAGTTAGTGATATCCCAAGCCCATCCTACAGTTTTATTTAATCCCCATGTTCCAATACCCGTAGATATAGTGTAAATAATACAACCCAATCCCCAAAGGAAGGCTATTAATGCAATTGAAAATACAATCCACCAATGTTTGTTTGCTTTACCTTCAACAGGCGCAGCTACATCTACAGTTACATCGTGATAAGATTTATCACCTATAACTAAGGGTTTTCTAATGGTTGCTTCGTAGTGAGACGACATAATCCTTTATATTGATTCTTAATTAATTATTTTTTGTACTAGGTATTTCTAACTTTAACATGATAAATCACATTTGGCTTTGTTCCAACGTGCTCTAGCAAATGATACATTCTTTCGTCAGCAGCTAATTTAGTTACTTCAGCTTCTTTATCATTTACATCACCAAATTTCATTGCTCCAGTAGAACAAGCATTTGAACATGCGGTTTGGAATTCTCCATCTACGATTATTCTTCCTTCTCTTTTTGCATTTAAAATTGTAGCCTGTGTCATTTGAATACACATAGAACATTTTTCCATAACACCACGAGAACGAACATTTACATCTGGATTTAATACCATACGTCCCAAATCGTCATTCATGTGATAATCGAATTCACTGTTTTTGTTGTATAAGAACCAGTTAAAACGACGAACTTTATATGGACAGTTATTAGCGCAGTAACGAGTACCAACACATCTGTTATATGCCATTTGATTTTGACCCTGACGACCATGTGATGTTGCAGCAACTGGACAAACAGTCTCACAAGGAGCATGATTACAATGCTGACACATTACCGGTTGAAAAGAAACTTGAGGATTATCTCCTGCTTTTTCCATTTCATTGAACGTAGATAATGAACTTGACAAACCAGCGATATTCTCTTTTCTCTCGTTATCTCCTGCAAATGTACTTTCTGAAGAATAATATCTGTCAATACGCAACCAGTGCATATCACGGCTTCTTCTAACCTCTGCTTTTCCAACAACCGGAACGTTGTTTTCGGCATGACAGGCAATTACGCAAGCCCCACATCCAGTACAAGCATTCAAATCAATAGAAAGGTTAAAGTGATGTCCCGTTGAACGATCAAATGAACCCCACAAATCTACTGATGTAGCTGCTACTTCTTTGTGATCCAAAGATACCATTGGTTGTTCGTTCCAAAATTCAGCATCTTTAGTATTGAATATCTCTAAAGTAGTTTCTTTAATAATATCCCCTCTTCCCATTAATGTTTTTTGACCTTGAACACAAGCAAATTCATGTTCTCCATCCGCTTTAACTAAAGATATCGATTGTACATCATTAAAGCCTTTATATAATGAGTAAGCATTTAAACCTACTTGCATTTCTTCTTTTAAAGCTGCCTTACGTCCATAACCTAAAGCTAAACCTACAGTTCCAACAGCTTGTCCTGGCTGAACAATAACCGGAACATTTTCGAGTTTCAAACCATCTGCAGTTGTAATAGTAGCATAACTACCATTCAAACCACCATTAGCAACAATTTCATTAGACAATCCTAACTTCTTAGCATCAGCATTGGAAACAGTAACGTAATTATCCCAAGAAACTCTTGTAATTGGATCCGGTAACTCTTGTAACCAAGGGTTATTCGCTTGCTGTCCATCACCCAAACCTGTTTTCGTGTACAATACTAATTCAAAAGATTGTGCCGGTTTTGATTGTGCCAATGCGTTAGCTGCAGCAGAATAATCAGCTGAACCACCAGATACTGATGATACCGCACCAACATAAACACCATCGTGCAACACTTTATTCCAAGTAGATCCCGCAACGATTGTTGATCCATTCGCTTTAACAAAATCATAATACGTACCACCTATTCCATTCAAAGACATTAAAACCTCTTGAAATTGCTTAGTATTAAATAAAGGACGAATTGTTGGTTGAGTAATACTATAAGAACCCTTTGTTAAACTTAAATCACCCCAAGACTCTAAATAATGTGGAGCCGGAGCCGCAATTGTTGCAAGTGAAGCAGTCTCATCTTCTTTCAAAGAAAAAGTAACAGATGTTTTTACTTTTTTAAGTGCTTCAACAAATGTTTTACTATCTGCTAAAGTATAAACTGGATTAACGCCACTCATAATTAGAGTATGAACGCTTCCCGCTTTCATATCATTGATTAACTGAGTAATTTTTTCGTTAGAACCTTTTCTGATTTGTCTTGCCCCTGAAGTAGTAAACGCTTCACTAGCCAAAACTTGATTAATAGCTAAAACTAATAACTGAGCATTTTTGTCTTGAATACCAGAAACCAATACTCCTTTAGATCCAGCAGCTTTTAATTGCTGAGCCGCTTTAGTAACTTCAACTTTAAACTTACCATCTAAATTTACAGCTGCAGACGAACCAGTAATGATGTTATATATAAGTACTAATGCTTGTTTTTGATTTGCAGTTGACATCGCGAAACGCTTGTCAGCAGCAGCACCAGATAAAGTCATATTTGATTCCAATTGAAAATGACGCGACATTTTTCCGTTTTTAGGAATTCTGCCTTGAGCATAACCTGAATCATACCCTCCACCTTGCCAATCTCCGAGAAAATCAGCACCTACCGAAACGATAAGCGAAGCTTTTGAAAAATCGTAATCAACTAAAGCTCTTTCTCCAAAAACAGTTTCGAAAGCATCTAATGCTTCTGATGAAGAAACCGCATCATAAACAACATGTTTAGCATTTGGGTTTTTACCAATAAACTGTGCAATTAATTCTTCTGTTGAAGGACTTGCTAATGTATTAGTTAACAATATAACCTGACCTCCTTTTGCTGTGGCATCAGCAATACTTGCTTTTATAGCAGAATCAACAGCGGACCAAGTTGAATTTTTACCTCCAATTTTTGGTTCTTTCAAACGCATACTATCATATAATGACAATATCGACGCATGAATTCTAGCATTAGCAGCAAATTTTGCTCCTGCAATAGTGTTATTATCTATTTTAATAGGACGCCCTTCACGTGTTTTTACTAATAAATTAGCAAAATCAAAACCGTCAAAAACAGAAGTCGCATAATAATCCGCTACCCCAGGAATGATTTGTTCTGGTTGCAACACATAAGGAATTGACTTGTGTACCGGACCTTCACAAGCTGCTAGCGTAGCTGCCGCAGTACTAAACCCAACGTACTTTAAAAAGTCACGACGTGATGTTGATGAAGATGACAAAGCATCATTATTTCCTAAAAACTCATCAGTAGGAATTTCTTCAACAAATTCGTTATTTTTAAGCGCCTCAACAATAGAACTATTTTCGTCTAGTTCTTCAACACTTTTCCAGTATTTTTTGTTTGATGACATATATAAATATTAAAATCTTAATAATTTGATTAATAGTGGCATTTACCACATTCTAAACCTCCCATTTGCGCTGCAGTCAATTTGTCTACACCATATTTTTTAGAAAGTTCTTCATGAATTTTGGTGTAATATTCATTGCCTTCCATTTTAACTTCCGTTTTTCTGTGACAATTTATACACCAACCCATAGTAAGAGGAGAAAATTGTTTCATTATCTCATAGGTTTGAACGGGACCATGACAGGTTTGACATTCAATACCAGCAACGGTTACGTGTTGTGAATGGTTGAAATAAACAAAATCTGGCAAATTGTGAATACGAATCCATTTCACAGGTTCAGTTTTTCCGGTATATTTTTGAGTAGATTGATCCCAACCTACTGCTTTATATAATTTTTGGATTTCACCATCGTAAAAAGATTTTGAATATTCCGGAGTGGCAGTAGTATCTGAAACCTCTGCAATGTTTTTGTGGCAATTCATACAAACATTCAATGAAGGTATTCCTGAATGTTTACTAACCCTAGCAGAAGAGTGGCAATATTTACAACTTATCCCGTTACTACCGGCATGTATTCTGTGCGAATAATGAATCGGCTGTATTGGTTCATAATTTTGATCAACACCAATTTGCATTAAAAAACCATAAACAAGATAAGCTCCTGTCAAAAGTAAAAATATCGAAGTGACCAACACTAAAAATTGATTTTTAGCGAATGCTTTCCAAATCGGCATAGTAGGCTCTTTTGGAGCAACTTCAATTCCATTTGCTTTCGCTACTTTCGACAAAACTTTATTTACCAAGAATAGCATAACTATCAGCATAGCCATAACTAAACCTAACGCACCAAGAATCACATTGTTTGAGATAGCATTCTCGGGCGCAGCTGTACCAGGAACAGCAGCAGTTCCGGTTGGAGCAGCAGCTACCTCTTTAGGCTCAGAAGTGTAAGCAATGATGTTGTCGATATCAGCATTTGATAATTGAGGAAAAGCAGTCATAACCGACTTGTTATTTTCTTCATAGACTTTTACCGCAGCAGCATCCCCTGACTTTATCAGTTCAGAGCTATTGTGAATCCACTTGTAAAGCCATGCCATTTCATGCTTTGCAGATATACCTCTTAACATAGGCCCTGTTGCTTTAGCATCTAATTTATGACATGCTGCGCAATTCGCATTAAAAAGTTCTTTTCCCTTTACAGGGTCACCACCTGACGCAACAGCAGCATCTGCTGGAGCTGGTGTTGCCGCCACTGGGGCCGCAACTTGTGCAATTGATGTTAAGGAGAAAACTAAAGTAAGTCCTAAGCTTAAATATAATTTTCTTGTGATCGAATTATGGTTACCCACCTTTTTCATATAGTATAATGATTATCCACTAAAATTGGTACGGTTTTTTCTAACAATACTCTCAGAAAAAACTAATACATTCTTTAAAACTTGCACAAAAATACGACTTAAGAACTATTCACAAAACCTTAAAATAGTCTTAAATTCAATTTATATTAATTCTAAATAATATTTAATATTTCATTACATCCTATAATCACTATTTTTACATAAAAACAATCACATTATGAGAATTTTAGCTACTAAACAAGCATTTTTTTACACTCTGACTTTAATAATTTCATCTTGCTGCATGCATGCTCAAGACACTAAAGTTAGAGTAAATCAAGACCCTAAATTTGAACAATTATTGAACGAAAAGCGCAAATTAAATGTTTCAGCCTCTGTAAATGACCGTTATAAAATTCAAATATTTAGTGGCGACAGCGAAAATGCAAAAAAAACATTAAGAAGCTTTAAACAAGAATTTATTAATCTAGATGGAACTATAGTATTTAACACACCTAATTATAAAGTTTGGGTTGGTAATTTTAAAACCCGTATTGAAGCGGAACGAAATTTAATCGACATTAGAAAAAAATACAAAAATGTACTTTTGATAAAACCAAGTTAAAATTTATCTTCCTTTTAAATTACAACATTCAAACGAAATCACGAATAAACAACAAGTAAAAAAGCAACCCGAGTTGCTTTTTTGTTTTTTTTAAACATCGTTTCAGGTGTAAAGTCAAAGATATTTACTCAGCATTCCCGACATAGACCTAGGAGAGCGTTGGCATTCTTGTTTCGCTTGGCTTTTGTTTAAGGGCACAGTTTACAAAACTGCGCTAACTACTATACATATCTGCGCGATCGGGTAATGGAAGGTTTCATAAGGCTAAAAGATTAATCATTCCTGAAAATATTGTTCTGGTTTTTCTGCCACCATATTCTCCAGAACTTAATCCCGCTGAAAAAATGTGGGCAAAATACAAACGAGAGTTTTCTAATAAATTTTATAATTCATTGGAAGAGGTAGAAGATTTTATTACTAATGTAGTGAATAATACAACTAAAAAAGAGGTAATGAGTATCTGTGGATATAGCTATATTTTTTAAGATAATATTTGGACCATATAAAACATGTGTTTGGTATTACTATAGCCATAGGGACACCAATTGGAGCACCAATAACACTTGTTGTCAAGCCATAACCTGCTAGTGCAATTGAATCACCGCTGTCTTGTAATCCGCTTGATACCTCAAGAATTTGTTCGGAACCCGTCAGGCCTTTGTTTATATACGCTCCGCCTTCTGTTTGATATCCACCATCAGCAACATCCATTGTCCCACTTCTATTTACTGAAAATTTACCTCCAGCTTGAAAATTAAATTCTTCTCCTGTTTTTTTTATATTTCCAGCATCTGCTTCGAAGACTTGCGTAGCTGTTGTATATCCATTAGCTTTAGCTTGGTCTACAGTTGTAATACCTTCATGATATGTGATGTGCTGTTGTCCGTTTTTCCCTATCCAATTTATCCAATCATCCTTGCATTCCATCAGGGTCAATAAAATAGATTGGGGTTATTAAAAGCATAGTTATACGGGCTGTGTCTTCTCATTTTCTCCGCTAATGGGTCAATGTTCATCCAACGTCCTAAAGCAGGGTCGTAATTTCTCGCTCCATAATCGTACATGTTAAGCCCCAGCTCGTCCTGTAATTCTTTCCCGTTATACTTATACTTCTAATCCTAGCTAAAATAAAAAAAATCCCGACGAATCGGGATTTTAGTTTTATAATATTGAAATTCTATTTCAATTTCTTCTTCACTGCTACTTCATGGTAGGATTCAATAACATCTCTTTCTTCAATGTCATTGTATCCTTTTACTTGAATACCACAATCGTATCCTTTGGCTACTTCTTTCACATCATCTTTGAAACGTTTCAACGCTAACAATTCTCCTGTAAAGACTACAACACCTTCTCTAATGATTCTCATTTTAGCATTTCTGGCAATTTTACCATCCATAACCATACATCCTGCAATTGAACCAACTTTAGAAATTTTGAATATTTCTCTAATCTCTGCAGTACCCAGAATTTCTTCTTTCATTTCCGGAGCTAACATTCCTTCCATTGCATCTTTTAAGTCGTCGATAGCTGCATAAATAATAGAATAATAACGGATATCAATTTCTTCTTTGTCTGCCAATTGTCTTGCATTTCCAGCAGGACGCACATTAAATCCGATAATGATCGCATCAGAAGCAGAAGCCAACATAACGTCAGTTTCTGTAATTGCTCCAACACCTTTATGTATGATATTAATTTGAATTTCTTCAGTAGATAATTTAGAGAACGAATCAGACAATGCTTCAACAGAACCATCAACATCTCCTTTAAGGATAATGTTCAATTCTTTAAATTGACCCAATGCAATTCTACGTCCAATTTCATCTAACGTAATATGTCTTTGTGTACGAACTGATTGTTCACGCATTAATTGAGAACGTTTAGAGGCAATTTGTTTTGCTTCTTTTTCGTCTTCAAAAATATTGAACTTATCACCCGCAGTTGCTGCTCCATCAAGACCCAGAACTGAAACCGGAGTCGAAGGACCCGCAACAGTTACTATATTCCCTCTTTCATCATGCATGGCTTTAATTTTACCATGATGCTTACCAGCCAACATATAATCTCCAATTTTCAACGTTCCGTTTTGAACTAATATCGTAGAAACATATCCTTTTCCTTTGTCAAGGAAAGCTTCAACAACAGTTCCAGAAGCCGCTTTATTTGGATTTGCTTTCAAATCTAAAAGTTCCGCTTCTAACAATACTTTTTCTAATAATTCTTTCACACCAGTTCCCACTTTCGCAGAAATATCATGTGATTGAATTTTTCCACCCCAATCTTCTACAAGTAAATTCATACCTGCTAATCTTTCTTTTACTTTTTCAGGATTAGCATTTGGCTTATCAATTTTATTGATAGCAAATATGATTGGAACTCCAGCTGCTTGAGCATGGCTAATTGCTTCTTTGGTTTGTGGCATGATATCATCATCCGCCGCAATTACAATAATAGCAATATCTGTAACTTGAGCACCACGCGCACGCATCGCAGTAAACGCTTCGTGACCCGGTGTATCTAAAAATGCAATTTTTTGTCCGTTATCCAAAGTTACTCCGTAGGCACCAATATGCTGTGTAATTCCTCCAGACTCACCTGCAATTACGTTTTCCTTACGAATATAATCCAGTAAGGATGTTTTACCGTGATCGACGTGACCCATTACAGTAACGATAGGTGCTCTAAATACTAAGTCTTCTTCTTTATCAGCAACTACTTGAATTGCTTCTTCAATATCAACAGTTATAAACTCAACTTCATAACCAAATTCGTCAGCAACGATAGTCAACGTTTCCGCATCAAGACGTTGGTTCATGGTAACCATGATTCCAAGCGACATACAAGTTCCAATAACTTTAGTAATTGGCACGTCCATCATGATTGCAATTTCACCTACTGTAACAAACTCGGTAACTTTAATCGTTTTACTTCCTTCGTCAATAGCTCTTTGCTCATCATCAGATTTCTGACGGTGCGTATCTCTTTTATCTCTTCTATATTTAGCCGCTTTAGATTTACCACCTTTTCCTTGTAGTTTTTCTAAAGTCTCTCTAATTTGATTTTTAACTTCCTCTTCAGTAGGCTCAACTTTCGCAACAATTGCAGGTCTGTTTCCTTTTACAAAACCAGGTCTTGCACTTCTGTTAGCATTGAATCCACCGCCACCTACATTAGGTGTAATCTTGTTAGGATTTGGCGCACCAGGAACTCCTGGTACAGCCGGCGGTCTAGGAACACCCGGTTTAGGAGCAATCCTTTTACGTTTATTTTTATTTGCATTGGCCGCAGCCGAACCTGGAGCACCCGGTTTATTCGGAGTGATTTTTGGTTCTTCTTTCTTCTTCTTCGGTTTGTTGAATTGCGATAAATCAATTATCTGACCTGTTAAAGTAGTTCCCGATAGTTTTTGATATTGCGTTGTGATGGTTTCATCAACTGGCGCTTCATCAACTTTAACAGCTTCGGTTTTCGCAACCACTTTTGGTTCCGCAGGGACTTCTTTGACAGTCTCTTTTTTTACTTCTTTAATCCCAACAACAGGTTTTACCTCTTTTTTATCTGAAACAACTTTTTCTTCCAAAGGTTTTTCTGGTGTTGGTTTTTCTGCTAATGCTTCCTTTTGAACAGGTTTTACCTCAGGTATTTTTGCCACAGGAACTTCCGTTTTTTCAACAGCTTTTGCAGATGGAACGACGACAGCTTTCTTTGGATTAAGATCAATCTTACCCACTTGAACAGGACCTGCTATAACTGCTCTCGCTTTTATAACTTCTTGTTGTTTTAGACGCTCTTCCTCTAGTTTACGTTTGTCTTCGATTTCTTTCTCTCGCTCTAAACGCAAAGCTTCTTTTTCTTTTCTTTTCTCTTCCCCTACTTCTTTCGAAGCCTCCTTATTCCCTTTGTCACCAGCAAATTGACCGCACAAGACATTGTAAACATCATCAGAAATTTTTGTGTTTGGATTTGCTTCAATAGCAATTCCCTTATCTTTTAGATAATCCACAGCTCTCTCTAAAGAAATATTCAATTCCCTTAAAACTTTGTTTATTCTAATAATTCTCTCTTCAGACATAAAACCTTTTTATTATTACCTTTTTTGTTATTCCTCACTTTACTCCCAACTCGATACCTACCGAGCAAGAATTAATTGTAAAGTGGCATGTTTATCGTTGAAGACAAATTGATTAACTCTCAAATTCTTCTTTCAATATTCTCATTACCTCTTGAATTGTTTCCTCTTCAAGATCTGTTCTTCTTACTAAATCTTCTACATCTTGTTTCAAAATACTTTTTGCAGTATCTAAACCAATTTTTGCAAATTCTTCGATAACCCAGCTTTCGATTTCATCTGAAAACTCTGTTAACTCAACATCATCATCATCAGTGGCTGCACCAGCAACATCACCTTCTCTGATAACATCTAATTCATAGCCGGTCAATAAACCAGCTAACTTTATGTTATGCCCACCTCTACCAATTGCTTTAGAAACTTCTTCTAGTTTCAAGAACACTTCTGCTCTTTTTGTTTCTTCATTAATTTTAATAGAAGAAACTTTAGCTGGACTCAACGCTCTAGTTATAAACAATTGAATATTGCTGGTGTAATTGATAACATCAATATTTTCATTTCCTAATTCACGAACAATACCATGAATACGGGAACCTTTCATACCTACACAAGCTCCTACAGGATCTATTCTGTCATCATAAGAATCTACGGCTACTTTTGCTTTTTCACCTGGAATTCTTACCACTTTTTTAACCATAATCAAACCGTCAAAAACCTCAGGAATTTCTTGTTCAAATAATTTTTCTAAAAACTTCTCTGAAGTTCTGGACATAATAATTTGAGGTTTATTCCCTTTCAATTCAACACTTTCAATTATACCACGAACATTATCTCCTTTGCGGAAAAAATCTGAAGGTATTTGTTTTTCTTTTGGCAAAATGATTTCGTTTCCTTCATCATCAACCAAAATTACAACTCTTGGACGTACATGATGTACTTCGGCTGTATATATATCGCCAATTAAATCTTTAAATTGTTTATAAAGATTGGTATTATCGTGCTCATGAATTTTTGAAATTAAGTTTTGACGCAAGGCCAAAATAGCTCTTCTCCCTAAATCAATTAATTTTACTTCTTCAGAAACTTCTTCCCCAATTTCAAAATCAGCTTCAATTTTTCTTGCTTCTGTCAAAGTAATCTCTTCGTTTTCAAAATCTAAATCCTCGTCAGCAACGATTACTCTTCTTCTCCAAATTTCCATATCTCCCTTATCAGGATTTATAATAATATCGAAATTATCATCTGAACCGTATTTTTTCTTCAATGCATTTCTAAATACATCTTCCAAAATTGCCATAAGCGTTACACGATCAATAAGTTTATCATCTTTAAACTCTGAGAATGAATCGATCAATGCTAAATTTTCCATGCGAATTCTTTAATTAAAATGTTACTGTAACAATTGCTTCTTTTATATCTGCGTAAGGCAGTTTTAGTTCTTTTTGAACTGTCTCTTTTCCTTTTCCTAACTTTTTAGGCTCTCTTGCTTTCCACGACAAAATTACAAAATCATCATCAGCATCCACTAATTCTGCTTCAATTATTTCTGAACCAGTCTTAACAATCAATGTTCTGCCAATATTTTTCTTGTACTGACGCACAAATTTTAGAGCCGAACCGACTCCAACAGAAGCTACTTCCAAAGAAAAATCTTGTTCTTCTCTATCGATATTATTCTCGATTGCACGACTAACGTCTATACAATCCTGCAGAACCACCCCATTATCGCCATCTAAGGTCACAATAACCTTAAAAGCATCTGTAATAATCAAGTCAATTAGAAAAACCGAAGGCTTGTCTAAAAGGGCTTCCGCCAGCACTGTATTTACTTTTTCTTTGAATGTCATATTTTTTATAAAAAGAGGGGACACTTAGTCCCCTCATTATCTAGATTTTAATAAATAACGGTGCAAATATAGTGTTTTTTTTTATAAAAATAAATAATCAATTACTGTTAAAATATTTCTTATCTTTAATAAGACATAAAATAGTAGTTTTCCGTAATTTAAAACCTCTTAATTATGAAACGAATTTTAGTACCAACTGATTTTTCAAAACACGCCGAGGATGCTTTAAAGCTAGCAGCACAAATTGCAAAAAAGAACAATTGTGAAATTTTCTTGTTGCACATGTTGGAATTACCTGGTCAAATGAGCGATGCTGTTTCGGGAGGAAGCGGCATTCCAGAGGTGATGCTGTTTATCAAAAAAGCAAACGAAACATTACAAAAAATCAAGGAAAGCTCATTTCTGAACGGAATATCGGTTATAGAAACTGTCCAATTCGAACGAGCTTCACATGGTATATTATCATTCAGCAAAAAACATAAAATCGATTTAATCATTATGGGCTCACATGGGTCCTCAGGAATTGAAGAAATAGTTATCGGTTCCAATACTGAAAAAGTAGTGCGTCTTTCTGACATTCCTGTTCTAGTTATAAAAAAAGATCCTGGAAAATTTGAAGCTAAAAATTTCGTTTTCGCCTCTGACTTCTCTCAAGAAATAAAAAAACCGTTTCAAAAAATGATTCAATTCGCCGAAATTTTTGATGCAAATCTATTTTTAGTAATGATATGCACTCCCAATAGTTTCAAAACTACTATTGCCGCGGAAAAAATAATGAATGACTTTGCTAAAGATTTTGAAGTAAAAAACTATTCCATGCATATTTTCAACGATTCAAATATTGAAAATGGAATACTCAATTTTGCTACTTCTATGAATGCTGATTTAATCGGCCTGTGCACGCATGGAAGAACTGGATTGGCGCATTTTTTCAACGGCAGCATTAGTGAAGATTTAGTAAATCATACCATAAAACCCGTAATAACCTTCAAAATTTAGTTTTCTTAAAAACTGCTTTAACACGCTCTTCCCTTTCAAAGTCACCTTTAGTTTTTTTAGGAGATAAAAAGCTAAAATATTTCTACAATAAAAAAGCCTCTCAAAAAATGAGAGGCTTTTGTTGGTCTACAAGGACTCGAACCTTGAACGACTGCACCAAAAACAGTTGTGTTACCATTACACCATAGACCAATTCCATTGCTGTTAAGCGAGTGCAAATTTAATACAAATTTTAAGCTACACAAATTTTTTAATGCGTTTTTTTAAAAAAAATTTCGTTCGCTTTGACAAAGATCAAATATTGATTTCAAAACAACTAAAAACCAATCGGTTACCAAACTTCATTTTTTTTTTGAAAATTTTGTTAATGCTCGCATCATTCGACAAAAAAACATTTTCTTTGTAACTCAATAAATTTAACTAAATTTTAGTCTGAAATATGGTAACATTCAATTTCAATAAATGGAATACGATTATAGGTTGGCTTACATTTGTAATAGCATTAGTAACGTATACGCTTACTGTTGAGCCCACAATGAGTTTTTGGGATTGTGGAGAATATATTGCAACTGCCGCCAAACTAGAGGTAGGACATCCACCCGGAGCTCCTTTATTCCAGATGATTGGAGCCTTTTTCGCAATGTTCGCCACAGATGACAAACACATTGCATTAATGGTCAACATGATGTCCGTTTTTTCAAGTGCCTTTACAATCTTATTTATGTATTGGTCTTCCACAATGCTACTGAAAAAGCTAATTGCCCGATTTTCTGACATAAACAAAGACAACGCAATAGTTATTCTTGGAAGTTCATTTGTTGGAGCGTTAGCCTACACCTTCTCTGATAGTTTTTGGTTCAACGCCGTAGAGGCCGAAGTTTACGCCATGGCTTCTTTATTTATCTCCTTACTTTTTTGGTTGGGATTGCGTTGGGAACAAGACATGGATACGCCAAGAGGAAATAAATGGTTACTAATCATTTCATTGGTTGTTGGACTTTCGTTTGGAGTTCACTTTATGGCTTTATTAACCATACCAGCTATAGGTTTTCTTTATTTTTTTAAACATTATAAAGTAGTTACCGTCAAAAATTTTATAATTGCTAATGTTGTTGTTATTGCTATTTTACTAGTTATATTCAAAATGTTACTACCATTGACTATGGCCTTTTTTGCTAAGACAGAAGTTTTCATGGTGAATGAATTAGGAATGCCATTTAATTCAGGATCTATTTTTGTTGCATTACTATTCATCGCCTTCTTTTACTTTGGTTTGCGATATACCAAACAAAAAGGTTTGATCTTTTATAACACTATCATTCTTTGTATTTTGTTTATTTTAATTGGGTTCTCCACTTGGATGATGTTACCAATCAGAGCAAATGCCAATACAGTAATTAACGAAAATAAACCATCGGATGCAGCGGAAGTTCTTGCGTATTATAACAGAGAACAATACGGTGTAAATCCATTATTTTACGGACCTCAATACACGGAAACCTTTACTGGCCTTGACAAAGAACATCCTTACTTAGACAAAGCGCCTAACTACGAAAGAGATTTAAAAACCGGTAAATACATTATCACAAATAATTTTAAAAATGCCGAGCAAAATAGTGACGACCACCAAAAAACTATTTTACCAAGAATGTGGAGTACGGAGCATGTAGCGAATTACATGAATTTTACAAGTCCTCCTACATTCAAAATCAATCCGGACTATCCTTATGAGGATGATTTATCAAAATATGGTATTGACCCAAGCAAATTAACTGAAGAGGAATACAACAAGGCCATTGCACAGTTGAAAAATGAAGTTGAAAAAACGGTAAATGAATTCAGACAAGCGTATGCCCAAAAACAAATTGATAATGATGGTTATGTTTCTTTTCTAAAAAGTTACGGAGATTATTTGATTATTGAAAAACCAACAACTGTTGATAATTTAAGTTTCATGTTTGAATATCAATTTGGATACATGTATTGGAGGTATTTGATGTGGAATTTTGTTGGACGCCAAAGTGATGTTCAAGGAAAATACGACAATTTAGACGGAAATTGGATTAGTGGAATTAAATTCATTGATGACTTACATTTAGGTTCCCAAGATAATCTACCATCAGATGTGTTAAATAATAAAGGTCGAAATGTATATTTCTTCTTACCATTTATACTTGGACTAATCGGTTTGATGTATCATGCCAACAAAGATTTAAAGAGCTTTTATGTTTTGCTTGCACTGTTTCTATTTACAGGAATTGCATTGAAAATTTACCTAAACGAAAGACCTTTTGAACCTCGCGAGAGAGATTATGCCTTAGTTGGCTCTTTCTATGTATTTGCCATATGGATAGGATTTGGTGTTTATGCGCTTTACGAAAGTGCCCAGAAATATTTGGCGCCAAAAATTGCCGGTCCATTACTTATTGCTTCCTGTTTATTAGCAGCTCCAGTATTAATGGCTTCTCAAAACTGGGATGATCATGACCGTTCTGGAAAATATACTGCCGTAGCTATGGCAAAAGCCTATTTAAACTCTTGCGATAAAGATGCCATATTATTCACTATTGGTGACAATGACACCTTCCCATTATGGTACGCCCAAGAAATAGAAAAAATAAGAACAGACGTTAAAATCGTAAATACGAGTCTTTTTATGACTGATTGGTATATTGATCAAATGAAAACCAAAACGTATGAATCTGACCCCTTGCCCATTTCATTTACACACGATCAATACGTAGGAGACAAACTGGATTATGTGGCTCATATTCCAAAAGTAGAAAGCCGATGGGAAATAAAAGATTTTATCGATTTTATTAAAAATCCAAAATCTACCGTTGAGATGCAGAATGGACAGACGATACATTTTTATCCAACAAATAAAGTTAGAATTCCTGTTGATAAAAATTTGATTATCAAAAACAAAGTTGTTTCAGCTAAATACAATGATTCTATCGTTCCTTATATAGATTTAGACATAAAAGGGAATGCATTGTATAAAAATAGGTTAATGATGCTTGATATCGTTGCTAATAACAACTGGAAAAGACCCATCTATTTCAGCGGTGGAGCATTTGATAACGAAGATTATATCTGGATGAAAGAGTATCTTCAGCTAGACGGAATGGTTTATAAATTAGTTCCTATAAGAACGAGATTAAAAAAAGACGCCGGACAAATGGACATGGGTCAAATAGATTCGGATAAAATGTACGCCAACGTTATGAAATGGGATTGGGGAAATAGCGAAAGTCCAACCATATATCATGATCCTGAAACTAGAAGAAACAGCATTACTTATAGAATGAATCTTTCCCGATTGATGAATCAGTTAATTACCGAAGGAAAAAAAGACAAAGCTAAAAACATCATTGATTTAGTCATGACTAAAATGCCATTGGATAAATTTGGATATTATTCACTAGTTGAGCCATTTGCTGAAGGATATTATAATATTGGCGAAAAAGCAAAAGCGCAACAACTTCTAGAAAAATTAATGTCGAAATACAAAGAGAATCTTAATTACTACGGAAACTTAAGCGCATCGGATCAAACTAGTATTGGAATTGATATTATAACAGATATTGAGCGCTACAGAGGCTTATTGAAAGTCATGAAAGAAAGCGGAGATATAGCATTTTACAATCAAAACAGGACCGCTTTCAATACTTATATTAAAATGTTTGAACGTTTTGGTCGTGAGAAAGAGTAAATTTGATTAAAAAAAATTGACAATCATAGATTATGGCGATATTGAAAAATGTCGCTATTTTTTTTTTACTTTTAAAAATAAAAAGATGAACTTTCTTTGGGTAAAAACAAACTGGATTATAAAGAAACTATTTTCAAACTATAGTTGGGATTTTCCCAATACTGAAAATAAAATATACCTTACTTTTGACGATGGTCCCACACCCGAAATTACCGAATGGGTTTTAGAAGTATTAAAGAAACACAATGTTAAAGCAACGTTTTTCTGTATTGGTGATAATATTGTCAAACACCCTGTAGTATTCAAAAAAGTAATTAGTGAAAGACACGCTGTTGGAAATCACACCTTCAATCATTTGAATGGATGGAAAACAACAACCGAAAGGTATTTAGCAAATTTTGAACGATGTAAGGAAACTATTCACCAATTTGCAATCAACAATCTGCATTCTAAAATCTTTCGTCCACCATATGGCAAGATAAAAAGATCACAAGCGACAGCGATACAACAATTAGGTTATAAAATAATAATGTGGGATGTTCTCAGTGTAGATTTTGATTCCACTTTATCGCGAGAAAAATGCTTAGAAAATGTACTTTCCAATGTAAGATCTGGAAGTATAATTGTTTTTCATGACAGTATAAAAGCCTTCAAAAACCTTGAATATGTATTACCCAAAACCTTAGTCTACTTAAAAGAAAACAATTTTGTCTGTGAAGTTATAAAATAAGACAAGTCAGTGACAATACTATAACTGCTCTTGAACAAGGTTAATGATCGTATTAGCATCTAACTCCCCAGATTGTCTCCAGATCATTAAACCCTCTTTATAAATCATTAAAGTAGGAAGCCCTTTTATTCGTAAAGCTTCGGCTAATTCCTGATTTTTATCCACATCAATTTTTATAACTTTGGCTTTATCACCAAGAGCGGCCGCAACATCTCTAATAACAGGATGCATCGAAACTGATGATTCATTCCAATCCGTATAAAAATCAATCAACACAGGAATTTGTGTGTTTATAAGTTCTCCAAATTTTGACATAAAACCAAAAATTTAATTTTCTAAATTTACTAAAAAGAGATAATTATTATACAAATGTAACATTTTTAACGAATTAAGCGATAGCCTTACCCTTTTTTAGTTCAATGACTGTAATTTCAGGCATAATTCCTACTCTTCCTGGATACGCATGAAAGCCAAAACCTCTATTTACATAAACATATCGTCCTAAATTTTCATACAAACCAGCCCATTGTGTATAAACATATTGCGCCAAACTCCATTTGAAATAACCTGGAATCTCTATTCCAAATTGCATTCCATGGGTATGTCCGGATAATGTAAGATGGAAGTTTTTATCGTGATTTTTGATTTCATAGTCCCAATGGCTTGGATCGTGACTCATCAAGATTTTAAAATCTTCCTTATTTAATTGTTCGGAAGCTTTACTGATGTCACCGGCTTTTTTGAAATTCTGTCCCCAATTCTCAACACCAACTAATGCAATTTTATCGGTTCCTTTTTCAATAAAGGTGTGCTCATTCAACATTAATTTGAAACCAATTTGTCCGTAAAGATTTTTTATATCCTGAAAATTTTTCTCTTTAGCAGCTTCTGTGGGCCAAGTTATATATTCACCATAATCATGATTCCCTAAAACCGAATATTTACCATACTCATGTTTTTTTATTCGATTAAAAGTTGCTATCCAGGGATGCATTTCCTTCGCATCTGTGTTGACAATATCACCGGTGAATAAAATCATATCCGAATTCTGTTCGTTGACTAAATCTATAGCATAATTTATCTTCTCGGGATTATCAAAACTTCCGCTGTGAACATCTGATATTTGAGTAATGGTAAAACCATCAAAAGCATCTGGCAGATCAGGAAAAAATATCTGCTGTCTGATAACCTTGTAATTGTATTTACCCACGGTCACTCCATATATTAAAGACAAAAAAGGAACTGCCGCCAATCCTAATCCAACCTGACTTACAAATTTTCTTCTTGAAGCAAAAAAAGTGGTTTTATCATTATTCTTAATAAAATAATTTACGGAGCCAGCTGCCATTCTAAAAATATCTTCACCAAGCAATACTAGAGCTAAAACCATTTTTGGAACATATACTAAAAGCACCAAACCCATAGTGAACATAGTTTGCTTAGTTTGTCCTACTGAGCGATCAAATTGCATGAAAGAATAAATAATAAATATAAAAAGCAGCAAACTAAGAATTTGATAAGAAACCAAAACCCATTTCACCTTTATCAAAGTTCGTAATGCTTGGAATGCATAAAGTTCAATAATAAGAAGGACAATACATAATAATAGTATTCTAAAAATCATTTCTATCAAATTTTAGACAAAATAACAAAACAATTAATTAAAACAGATTAGTATTGGTTAAAATTTAACGGTTGATTAAAACTTAAAAACGCAACTGTAACTCGAAAATATGTATCTCAAAAAAAACCGTAATATTTAGTTTAAAAATAATGCGGTTTTTAATAAGCTGTAAATTTATTTATTTTATTTCATTGACATATTATATGAACGAAATGTAAATATTTTATTTGTACCATTTAACCGCTGTGCATACAATTCAACATATTCACCATTAACAAGATTTATGGTTCCTGAAACAGAAAAACTTTGCACATTTGCAGTATTGGAATCTATAAAAGTCTCTGATGAAGTTATGGGCTTAGAAGTATTTCCATCAGAAGCAAATTTTACAAAATAAAACAAAAGATCAGTATTACCATTTGCACCTTCGAAGGAAACTGAAGCAGTTACCGTAAATGTTCTTGATTTTCTACCTAAATATAATAAACGATTATTGGTCGCGCCATCCATTCTAAACAAATTCGTAGCAATTGTGGTTCCCGGAATTTTATAGGCTACACCCGGATCTGTAAATTGTATTGCGGCTACTGGAGTTGCTGCTCTATTCAAATATAAATTACCAGTTGTAAAAGAATCCCCCTCATTTGGAATTCCTGTTGAACGTACGGACCAAAAACCATTAAAATTATATCCCGTATAACTTCCGGCGGCATATCCATTTACATATTTTCCGAGTCCAGTAAAAACAACTGTTTCCATAACAGCATCTCCTGTTATTGTTGGATTGGACGATACATCAAAGCCAACACTCGTCCCCGAAACTTCACTGAAACCACCTTGTTTTTGCACTAAGTCAAACGTGCCTTGAATTGTTTCATAAGTTCCAGAATTACCCAGAGGCAAGCTACCTCCAAACCAACCTGCATTATTAATCAACAACTTTTTAATGTCTTGATAAATAATTCCCTTTGCATTACCAACATATTGTATAATACTCACAAATAC
Organism: Flavobacterium urumqiense; assembly: GCF_900108015.1. Lineage (GTDB taxonomy): Bacteria > Bacteroidota > Bacteroidia > Flavobacteriales > Flavobacteriaceae > Flavobacterium > Flavobacterium urumqiense. The sequence continues at coordinate 252,929 of NZ_FNVP01000002.1, forward strand.
CATTGAAAAACCTTTGATAAGACCTACATTAGCTGAATTGGCAATAACACCATCTCTTAAAATTAAATTTTGTGTTTGAGCCCCTATAGCTTCTGGCCCTGAAATATTAAAAACATTTCCTGCTGATGCCACCAAAGTTAATCCCCTAATTGACCCACCTGTTGTTCCCACAAAAAGATCTCCGCTAGCTTTAACCAATTTATCCTCTCCAGAATCTAAACCAATAACATAAGCATTGTTTAATTCTATCGGCCAATCAAGATTAATTGTCCCGTTAATTTCATACAATGTACCGGTATCCAAACGATATTTATCACCTCCGGCGCTTTTTTCTGCTGCCAAAACAGTTGCTAAAACATCTGTAGATTTTATTCGTTTAAATTTAGTCCTACCATAATTAGCATCCGTGTTAATTTTATCCCAAGCAGAAATACTGGTATCATAGTGAAAAAATGATTTCAAATCTGTATCATAAACCATCAATCCATCAGCTGGAGATGAAATAGCTATTCTCTGCGCTGTCGTCATTCTTGGGGTTAACAGCCCTTGCGTTGAAGATGTTAAGTCCAAAATTGAACTCGCATTTGGAGTTGATGTTCCAATTCCCACTTGAGCAAACAAATTTGTCGTGATTATCATGAAAAATAATAGACAGGCTTGTAATACCTTTTTAGCAGAGTAATTTTTTTTCATAACAAACGAATAAAAGATTAAATAAAAGAACCGAAATCGGCGTTCAAAATTGTTTTACAAAAATAAGAATTACCTCGGTTAAATGCTTATTTAATCGATTAACTACACGATATTTCGTAAAATATTATTAATTTCCTACAAAAATAAACTGTTTATTTATACAATAAATTATTTATTGATATTTTTCTGATAAATAAATAACATCAATGATTTTCAATTAAATAATTTTCAATTTTTTAGAACTGCTTTTTTACCAACAGTCGTGTTTAAATAAATAGCGGCAAGACAAGAATAAGGAAGAATTATTTCAATCTGTCACTCCTTTATCTGACAAGTTTTGTACTTTTGAAAACTTTACAAAATCACAATCATGTCACAACAAAAACGTCTTTTCCTTCTTGATGCTTATGCTTTAATCTTCCGCGGTTATTACGCTTTTATAAAAAACCCTCGAATTAACTCAAAAGGAATGGATACATCAGCCATTATGGGGTTCATGAATTCCTTAATGGATGTAATAAAAAGAGAGAAACCGGATCATTTAGCGGTAGCTTTTGACAATGGGGGAAGCCAGTTAAGGAATGATATATTTCCAGAATATAAAGCCCATCGTGATGCAACGCCTGAGGCCATAAAAATTGCCATTCCCTACATACAAGAGTTATTAAAAGCGATGCATATTCCCATTATTGAAGTTAAAGGTTATGAAGCCGACGATTTAATTGGGACTATTGCCAAACAAGCTGAAAAACAGAACTACAAAGTTTTTATGGTTACGCCAGATAAGGATTTTGCACAATTGGTTTCTGAAAACATATTTATGTACAAACCCGCCCGAATGGGAAATGGAATAGAAATTTGGGGAATTCCTGAGGTTCTGGCAAAATTTGAAATCGAACGACCAGATCAAGTAATTGACTTTCTTGGAATGATGGGCGATACAGCCGATAATATTCCGGGACTGCCCGGCGTAGGCGAAGTTACTGCCAAGAAACTTTTGAAAGAATTTGGAACCATGGAAAACCTTTTAGCCAACACTGACAAGCTAAAAGGGAAAATGAAAGAGAACATTGAAGCAAATAAGGAAAAGGGATTATTATCTAAAACTTTAGCAACCATATTACTAGATTGTCCCGTCGTTTTTGATGAAACAGATTATGAATTATCAACTCCTGATGTCGAAAAGACAGACGCCCTTTTCAACGAACTGGAATTCCGTAGAATGGCTGAACAATTTGATGCCATATTTAAAAAAGATGGAAATGCAACGACAAATAACACTGTTGATGATACAAAATTATACAAAAAAATACAACCTAAAAATGAAGAACAATTCGATCTTTTTGGGAGCACAATTCCAGAGGATACGACTGAAGAAACACGTCATAAATATTACAATACATTAGAAAATACGGAGCATTCCTATCAGATAATTCAAGGTGACTTGGGAATTAAATTACTGCTTCAAAATTTAAAAAACCAATCTTCTGTTAGTTTTGATACCGAAACAACTGGTATAAATGCCTTGCATGCAGAATTGGTTGGAATTTCATTTTCCTATGAGAAAGGAAAAGGTTTTTACGTGCCGTTTCCAGAAAATCAAGCAGAAGCACAAACTTTAGCCGAGAAGTTTATTCCATTTTTCGAAAATGAAAACATCGAGAAAATTGGACAAAATTTAAAATATGATTTAAAAATTCTTTCTAATTATAACATTACTGTAAAAGGAAAACTATTCGATACCATGATTGCACATTATCTGATCAATCCGGATATGCGTCATAATATGGATATTTTATCCGAAACGTATTTAAAATATTCACCGAAATCTATTGAAGCTTTAATTGGAAAAAAAGGGAAGAACCAGAAATCAATGCGAGATATTGAACTCGAAGAAATCAAAGAATATGCTATTGAAGATGCCGATGTCACTTTGCAACTTAAGGAAATATTTACCTTAGAATTAGACAAAACAGGTACCAAAAAATTATTTGAAGAAATAGAAATTCCATTAGTAAAAGTTTTAGCGGATATGGAAAAGGAAGGAATTCGTGTGGATGTTGATTTCTTGAAATCCCTTTCAAAAACATTGGATGAAGATATCAAAGTATTAGAAACAACTATTTTTGAAATAGCCGGAGAGAAATTTAATTTGGCTTCGCCAAAACAGCTCGGTGACATTTTGTTTGATAAATTAAAAATTGGCGGTCTAAAACAAAAGAAAACTAAAACGGGCCAATACGCTACCGGAGAAGAAATTTTGAGCTATTTAGCCACTGATTACCCAGTTGTAAAAGATATTCTTGACTGGCGCCAATTGATAAAACTACAAAACACCTATGTTGAAGCCCTGCCGCTTCAGGTAGATACAATTACAAATCGTATCCACACGGATTATATGCAAACGGTTGCCGCAACTGGGCGATTGAGTTCTAATAACCCAAATTTACAAAACATCCCTATTCGTACAGAGAGAGGAAAACAGATCAGGAAAGCATTTGTTGCCAGGGATGAAAATCACACGATTGTTTCTGCCGATTATTCTCAGATAGAACTGAGAATTATTGCTGCTTTAAGTGGTGAGGAAAACATGATAAAAGCTTTTCAAAATCAGGAAGACATTCACAAATCTACGGCTTCAAAAGTATTCAATGTTCCTTTGGAAGAAGTTACGCGAGAACAACGTAGTCATGCGAAAACGGTGAATTTTGGAATTATATACGGAGTTTCTGCCTTTGGACTGAGCAATCAAACCTCTTTATCCAGAAGCGAAAGCGCAGCACTGATTGACGCTTATTACAAAACGTACCCAAGACTGAAGTCCTACATACAGGAACAAATAGAATTTGCACGAGAGAATGGCTATGTTCAAACTATTCTTGGACGTCGTCGTTATTTAAAAGACATAAATTCCCAAAATGCAATAGTTCGCGGGGGTGCGGAACGAAATGCTGTAAATGCACCCATTCAGGGAAGTGCAGCGGATGTCATTAAAATTGCAATGATCAATATTCATGAAAAATTATCTTCGGAAAATTGGAAAAGCAAAATGCTTTTACAGGTTCATGATGAGCTTGTTTTTGATGTTCACAATAGTGAATTGGAAAAAATCAAACCAATGATCAAACAAGAGATGGAAAATGCCTTTAAACTCGATGTACCTTTAGATGTCGATTTAGGAGCCGGGAAAGATTGGCTAGAGGCGCATTAATATTAAAATGAGTAACGTCCTAAAATAAATTGAACATTATTGTCAACTTGTTTTAGGATGATTATTTAAAAAACATACACAATTCCTACTCCTAACATTTGTTTTAGTTGCGCTTTAGGTCCTTGAGTAACTTGAGTGCCATCAACTTCTTTTTTAGATTTTATATCGTCATCATAAACGATGCGTGTCCCAATATTTGCTTTTACATATTGGTTTACAACTAAATCTAATATTAAATCGCAATCCACATCGACATTACCAAAATTATTGATGTAATCAGAATATAAACTCAATCGGTTTTCTAAATTGATATTTTTAAAAATTTCTTTTTTATAAAAACTGGTCATCAAAAAACCAAGTTCAGTTTTAGATCTTTTCCCTTCCATAATTAAAATGCCGTTTGCGTCATAAACCGCTTTAGTAACACCAAAAGCCCCTTGATTAGCCAGTCTTTGATCTAAAACTAACGTTTTCTTAAATGTAAAAGGCGAAATATAAAACGTTCTCTTCTTTTCCTTAATTATATTTTCAGCCCCTACTCCTAAGAAAATATAAGCGGGTGCAAATGGTTTTGATATAGCAATTTCTGTATTAGGATACGAATAACCATTTGTAAACTGAGAGTTAAAGTTAAACTTAGCTGAATGATACCAATTTGAAATAGTGTCTTGGCGATAGCCAAATGTAGAATTTAATTGGAGCGCATCATCTGTTTTTCTGACTTCGATTCCGTCTTGCTTATTTAAGCCATAGCGAACAATAAGTTCATTTGACCATTTATAATTTTCTCTTGTATAAACTTTTGAAAAATCCCCTTTGATCAAACCTGATACGGAACTGGTTCCACCCGCACTCCAATTAACAAAAGCAATTTCAGAAATGTAAAATCCTAAGGTATTTTTTTTTGTCCAATGAGATAATGGAATAAATGGTTTTGATGGTTGTATATTTAATTCTACTGTTAATGGTTCATATGCAGTAACTTTTACAAGCGTTGTTACAGGTAGAAGTTCAGGTAATATGGTCTCTTGGCAAAAACTATTTGTAACGATTGAGAATATAAAGAAAAGAAGATTGTAAGGCAGTAATTTCATTATAAGGCGGATAAATTTAAGGGTGCAAATAATTATTTTAATAATTTGAAAAAAGCACTTCTAGACTTTTAACGTCAATTTTGCAGTATTGTTGTAATTCATCAACAGTTCCTTGTTCAATAAATTCATCCGGAATACCCAGTATTTTAATTTTTGAATTGTAATTATATGAACAAGAAAACTCTAGAATGGCACTGCCAAATCCACCTTTAATAACACCATCCTCAATTGTTATTATATTTATAAATTCCATAAAAATATTATGTAATAATCTTTCGTCTAATGGTTTAACGAAAGAAAAATCATAGTGCGCAATTGTTTCTGGATACTTTATTTTGGCTATTGCCAAAGTAACATTGTTCCCAATAGTTCCATTAGATAAAACAGCTGTTTTAGAACCTTTTTGGAGACAAATTGCCTTACCAATTTCTATTTTTTCATATTTTCCAAAATTTTTAGACTGCCAATTAGTAATCACCCCACGACCACGAGGATATCTAATAGAAATAGGGTTGTTTAATCCTAATTGTGCGGTATATAAAATATTTTGCAATCCAATTTCATTCAACGGAGAATAAATAATCATATTAGGAATGCAACGTAAATAAGCTAAATCAAAAACCCCGTGATGCGTGGCTCCATCTTCACCCACTAATCCTGCCCTGTCCAAACAAAAAATAACCGGTAAATTTTGCAAAGCTACATCATGAATCACCTGGTCGTATGCTCTTTGCAAAAAAGTAGAATAAATATTGCAAAAAACAACCATGCCTTGCGTGGCCATTCCAGCGGCTAATGTAACGGCGTGCTGTTCTGCAATTCCCACATCAAAAGCGCGTTTCGGTAGTGCGTCCATCATGAATTTGAGAGAACTTCCCGAAGGCATTGCAGGTGTAATTCCTATAATTTTTTCATTCTTTTTAGCCAAATCTAATACGGTCAAGCCAAAAACATCTTGATATTTTGGAGGTAAATTCTCTACAGATTTTATATGAATTTCGCCCGTAATTGCGTCAAATTTCCCTGGAGCATGATATTTAACCTGATTTTCTTCGGCTTGTTGTAGTCCTTTGCCTTTGGTGGTAATGATATGAAGAAATTTTGGTCCTTTTACTTTTTTTAAGCGTTTGAGTTCTTTGATAACGGCAAATATATCATGACCATCAAAAGGTCCTGAATAATCAAAATTTAGTGATTTGATCATGTTATTCTGCCTTGGGTTTTTTCCTTCTTTTACGGCAGTAAGGTACTTTTTTAATGCACCAACGCTTGGATCAATACCGATGGCATTATCATTAAGAATAACCAATAAATTAGCATCGGTAACTCCGGCGTGATTTAATCCTTCAAAAGCCATTCCTGATGCGATGGAGGCATCTCCAATCACCGCAATATGTTGTTTATCGTAATCGCCTTTCAAATTGGAAGCAATTGCCATTCCTAATGCCGCCGAAATGGAAGTCGAGGAATGTCCTACGCCAAAGGCATCGTAAATACTTTCACTTCTTTTTGGGAAACCGGAAATACCGCCGAGTTGCCTATTGGTATGAAAACTTTCTCTTCGGCCCGTCAGTATCTTATGTCCGTAAGCCTGATGGCCTACGTCCCAAATCAACAAATCGTTTGGCGTGTCAAAAACATAATGCAAAGCAATAGTAAGTTCTACAACTCCAAGACTGGCACCAAGATGCCCTTCTTTAACAGATACAATATCGATAATAAAATTACGTAATTCCTGAGCGACTTGAGGAAGTTGCGCTTCGTGAAGCAGGCGTAAATCGGTTGGGTTATTTATGTTTGAAAGTAAACTGTTTTTCATTGAGATCTAAAAAAACAAATTTACGATTTTATAGTGGAAATTTAGTTTATTCAAAAAGGTTATTGTGTAACGATTATAGAATCAATTCGGTGATTAAATTTATTTGTAAAAAATGACTTTTTTAAGGTGTTGGTTTTTATAAACAGTGTTATCGAGAATAAATTACGTACCATTTTTCCATTTTGAGAACCAGGAATCCAGTTTTCAGATTTTTCTAAAAGTCGAATCAGTTCTTGTCCCATTCCGTCTCCAATATCTTTTATTAATTTGATATCACTTAACCCACCATCCTTTCCAATTACGAATGTAGCTAGGATTTCCCCATTTATCTCTTTTGTTTTTTTAGGGAATACATAATTTTTTTGTATGTAATCTTTGAATTTTTTTATACCACCTTTGAATTCAGGATCTGTATAAATCGCCGCTCCCATGTATATTATTTCCTCTTCCTGAACTTTTGTAGAAACAGAATCACATATAGTTGTGGTGGAGTTTGCTTTAATTTTAGATTTGTTTGTTTTTATAAATTTTACTTGCGTTGTTTTAGGTGGCGGCGGTGGGGGAATGTTGTTGTGTAAACTATCATTCGGATCGAATTTCGATTTTCCAATCATTATTCTATTGGTATCTAATTCAAGTTTGCTAACAACTTCTACTTTATCTATTTTTTGCTTGTTACCATTTTTATCTTTACAGCTAAACAAAGTGGTTCCCATTGCGATAAACAATGCCAATAAAAACATTTTGTGATATTGCGTTTGTGTTAATAAAACACGACTCGAAATATGAATTGTTATCGTATCTAATTGTGATTTTCTAAATCTTCCGCAGATATTTTTGTTTTGATTTTGAATGAAAAAATGCTGTACTTCATCAGGAAGCATTGTAGTAAAATCGATAACTGACTTGGAACAACTTAAGCAAAAACGACCGTTTTCCTTTGGAGTCATTTCATCCCAGTTTTTGCTACAAGGTTTGGGCATCGCAATTTTGTACATTCTTTCCATTTTTGAATATCAATATTTAAATGTACTTAAAAATAAATTGTAAAGCCTTATTTTTGCAATTATGATAAATCCTTTCACCGACGAATATTTCATGAAAAAAGCTTTGCAGGAAGCCGAAATGGCTTTTGAAAAGGGCGAAATTCCTGTTGGCGCTGTAATTGTCATTGATAATAAAGTCATTGCCAGAAGTCATAATTTAACCGAATTACTTCATGACGTTACGGCTCACGCCGAAATGCAATCCATCACTGCTGCTGCGAATTATCTTGGCGGGAAATATTTAATGGGTTGTACGCTGTACGTCACACTGGAACCTTGCCAGATGTGTGCTGGAGCTTTGTACTGGAGTCAGATTTCAAGAATTGTGTATGGAGCCACTGATGAAAATCGTGGTTTTGCAAAAATGGGAACGCAATTGCATCCTAAAACAACTGTCGTTTCTGGAATTATGGCAAATGAAGCTTCGGAGTTGATGAAGCGGTTTTTTGCTGAGAAAAGAAAATAATACTATTTACACAAACGCCCTAGCCCAGATTACTTCACTTAATGTTTATTTTCATAGGAGCTCAGTGAACTTTGTTTGAAGTGAAAATCCTTTTATCCCGATTTTTAGGGATAAAAGATTGTAACGTATAGCTGGAAATAGCTCCTAAAAAAAGAGCAAAAAAAAACTCCCCAATTTCTTGAGGAGTTATTAATTTATTCTATGACAGCATTTTCTTTTTTGTCGTAGAAATGATATTCTAAGTACGTGTAAGCGTCACGAGGTATGATTTTCACCCACTTTTTATGTTCAAGAAACCATTTTGAACGTAATGATGGAAAACCTTTGGTAAGGTATGCGGCCACAAATGGATGTACATTAAGTACCACTTCTTTGTGATTTTTTAAAACTCTTTCTAAATCGGAAGCAATTTTATCAATGATTAATATTGGCGCTTCGATTTCGCCATTTTCATTGTTTGGATCTTCTTCTCTAGTTTTAATATTTACTTCTGGTCTTACCCTCTGTCTTGTAATTTGAACTAATCCAAATTTGCTAGGAGGTAAGATTTTATGTTTTGCTTTATCATCGCTCATTTCTTCCCTAAGGAACTCGAACAAAACTTTACGATTTTCTGGATTAGACATATCGATAAAATCTACTACGATGATACCACCCATATCACGAAGACGTAATTGTCTAGCGATTTCGGCAGCAGCGATCATATTTACTTCCATTGCGGTGTCTTCCTGATTAGTGGCCTTATTAGAACGATTTCCGCTGTTTACGTCTATAACGTGTAAAGCTTCAGTGTGTTCGATAATAAGATAAGCCCCTTTACTCATGGAAACTGTTTTCCCAAAGGATGTTTTGATTTGTCTCTCTATGTTGTATTTCTCAAAAATAGGCGTATCGTTTGATTGATAAAACTTAACAATTGATTGTTTTGAAGGTGCAATTTCTTGCAAATAATCCTTCGTTTGGTTGTACAACTCTTCATCATCAATTTGAATACCACTAAAGGTATCATTAAAAACGTCTCGCAATATCGAAGAGGCTCTGTTGAGTTCTCCTAATACTTTGGAAGGATGATGAGCAGTTGGTAATTTTTTACACATTGCAGTCCATCTGCTAAGCAGGTTCTGCAAATCTTTTTCTAATTCGGCTGTATTTTTGCCTTCGGCTACTGTGCGAACAATAACACCAAATCCTTTTGGTTTGATGGATTGTACTAATCGTTTTAAACGGTCTTTTTCTTTTTTGTCTTCTATTTTTTGTGAAATAGAAACACGGTCAGAAAAGGGAACCAGAACAATAAAACGTCCGGCAAGAGAAAGCTCAGCGCTAATTCTTGGTCCTTTGGTAGATATTGGTTCTTTAACGACTTGTACTAAAACAGATTGATTGGCACTTAATACATCAGTAATAGTACCATCTTTGTCTATTTCTTTTTCAAACGGAAAGGTTTTTAGGGAGAAATCTTTTAATTTACCTGCGCTTACAAGTTTTATGAATTTCAATTGGGAAGCTAAATTTGGTCCTAAATCATGATAATGTAAAAAGGCATCTTTTTCGAAGCCTACATTTACAAAAGCAGCGTTAAGTCCGGCAACTGGTTTTCGTATTTTGGCAATAAAAATATCACCTACTTGAAAATTGCTTTTTTCTTCCTGTTTGTGTAATTCAATTAGTTTTCCATCTTTTAATAAGGCAAAATCTACGGCTTCAGAACTAGATCTAATGATTAATTCTTTATTCACACTGTAAATTTTTTATCTATTCGCCAAAGCGAACAAATGGATTAAACAATATTTTAACAGGTATTGAACCCGGGGAAAATTAGCTGGCAGCTTGCAGTGTTGCGTTTGCAGTTAACTGCATACTAAAATCTGAATACTGATTACTAACTTTCGATTTCAATGAACTTTTAAAAAGAAAAAAGTAGTTTAAAACTACTTTTTCTTTTTGTGACGGTTAGCTCTCGCTCTTTTTTTACGTTTGTGAGTCGCTACCTTATGTCTCTTTCTTTTTTTACCGCTTGGCATATCTTGAAGATTTTATGATTAATTAATTATGTTATTTTGCTTCGTTATTTATTTTTACTCCTTCAACAAAAACTTTTGCAGGTTTAAATGCAGGAATATTGTGTGCAGGAATTTTTATTGTTGTATTTTTTGAGATATTTCTACCTGTTTTTTCTGCTCTAGTTTTTACAATAAAACTTCCAAAACCTCTTAAATAAACATTATCTCCAGTTTCTAATGAATTTTTTACTTCATTCATAAAAGTCTCTACAGTTGCCTGAACATCTCCTTTTTCAAGACCTAGTTTTTCTGAAATTTTTGCTACGATATCTGCTTTCGTCATTTTCTTTCCTATTTTATTATGTTGTACTATTTTTTTGAGTTTGCAAATATAGGAATTTAAAAAACAAATATTCAAGCTAATTCATTAAATTTTAATCACATAAACTTTTACTTTTGTAGTCTAATATTTAAAGATGAATTTTTCTAAAGTGCTGATAAAATGGTATTTACAAAATAAACGTGATTTACCATGGAGGAATACCACCAATCCATACCCAATTTGGCTCTCCGAAATCATGTTACAACAGACACGAGTAGTCCAAGGAATGCCATATTTTTTATCTTTTACAACCGCTTTTCCTACTGTTTTTGATTTGGCGAAAGCCAATGAAGAACAGGTTTTGAAACTCTGGCAGGGATTAGGGTATTATTCCAGAGCCCGTAACTTGCATAAAACGGCTCAATATGTGGCCTTTGATTTAGGGGGAATATTTCCGGATAACTACGCTGATTTATTAAAATTAAAGGGGATTGGGGAATATACCGCTGCGGCCATTGCTTCTTTTTCTTATAACGAAACAGTCCCAGTTGTTGATGGGAATGTATTTCGGGTTTTGTCCCGTTATTTTGATATTGAAACAGATATTGCTCAGGCTTCCGCCAAAAAAGAATTCGCTGCTTTGGCTTTCGAATTAATGCCAAAAGACAAACCTGCAACATTCAATCAGGCCATTATGGAATTTGGTGCGTTGCAATGCGTTCCTAAAAGTCCGAATTGCGGCAGTTGTGTTTTCAACGAAAGTTGCGCCGCTTTGCAAAAAAATAAAGTCGATCAGTTACCTGTAAAATCCAAAAAGATAAAAATTCGCAACCGATACTTTAATTATTTGGTTGTTGCAGATGAAAATGACAACACCATAATTCAAAAACGAACGGATAAAGGAATATGGCATAATCTATATGAGTTCCCTTTAATTGAAACAGAAAAAGAAGAGGATTTTGATTATGTAAGTGAAGCTGTTCAGGGTGATTATTTTAAAGATAATACTGTTATAAGTATGTTAGAATACAACGAGAAAAGTATCATTCATAAATTGTCACATCAACATTTGCATATCAAATTTTGGAAAGTCAACCTAAACGGAAGTATTGAAAATGGAATAAATAAAGCCGTTTTAAGAACATTCCCCTTCCCTATCGTGATTTATAATTTTATAGAAAAGGAATAAAATAAGATTGCAAAAATAATGTATCTTTGATTGAAATAGGATTTAATATCATGAATGGAACTTTAAATAAGGTTATGCTAATAGGGCATTTGGGTGACGAAGTCAAAATGCATTATTTTGACGGAGGCAACTGTATCGGCAGATTTCAATTAGCCACCAATGAAGTATACATCAACAAAACCACCAATGAAAAAATTACTTCTACGGAGTGGCATAATTTAGTGGTACGCAATAAAGCGGCTGAACTTTGTGAAAAATACCTTTCCAAAGGTGACAAAATATATGTTGAAGGACGATTAAAATCCCGTCAGTGGCAGGCTGAGGATGGATCTACTAAATACACGACCGAAATTCAAGTTACAGAGTTTACTTTTTTATCTACAAAGAAGGACAACGACAGTAACAAACAAATTCAAAGTTCGGAATCCACAAAAAACACTAACTTTGACCCAGAAAAAAACGATTTACCTATCAATGATTTACCGTTTTGATTGTTTAACTAATCTTATTTAATTTGGACCCAGAGCCCAGTTTATTCTTTTCCTATGCCATTGATACTGATTTAGTATTTGGTTTTATTGGGATATTTGCCTTATTATTTTGCTCTGCTTTAGTTTCAGGAGCAGAAGTAGCCTTGTTTTCACTGTCACAAAAAGACATCGACGAAACAATACAAGAAAATGTTTCTAAAGGGAAAATTATCTGTAATCTTTTAGAAAAACCCAAAAAGCTATTAGCTACACTTCTTGTCGCCAATAATTTCATCAACATTGGCGTAGTAATCCTGTTTTCATTTGTTGGGAAAAATTTATTTGCCGCTGTAACTTCACCCGTTTTAAAATTTATTCTGGAAGTAATCGTCGTTACCTTTTTATTGTTGCTATTTGGCGAGGTTTTACCAAAAGTATATGCCAGCAGAAACAATATCAAGTTTGCCAAGTTGATTGCTTACCCTATTGCAGCACTTGATAAATTGCTTTCGCCTTTAAGTCTGCCAATGCGAGCAGCAACAATATATTTGCATAATAAATTGGGGAAACAAAAGACTAATTTTTCAGTAAATCAATTATCACAAGCATTAGAACTTACCGACTCAGATGAAACCTCATCTGAAGAGCAAAAAATATTAGAAGGAATTGTGAGTTTTGGGAATACAGACACCAAGCAAGTGATGAGCCCTAGAATAGATATTTTCGCTTTAGAAATAGAAGAATCTTTTTCAGTTATTTGTCCAAAAATTATAGAAAAAGGATATTCCAGAATTCCTGTTTACCGAGACAATATTGACCAGATTGAAGGCGTTTTGTTTGTCAAAGATTTATTACCTCATATAAACACCAATGAATTTGACTGGAAGACCTTATTAAGAGAACCATTTTTTGTTCCTGAAAATAAAAAATTAGACAATTTGCTAAAAGATTTTCAAAGTATGAAAAGTCATTTGGCCATTGTTGTTGATGAATATGGCGGAACTTCAGGTTTGGTCTCTCTTGAAGATGTAATCGAGGAAATTGTAGGCGACATCAGTGATGAATTTGATGATGAAAGCCTTAATTTTTCTCAGATTGATGATAAAAATTATATTTTTGAAGGAAAAACAAACCTCAAAGATTTCTATAGAATTATTGCCGTTGAGGAAGAGTTATTCGAAATTAAAAAAGGAGAAGCGGAGACATTGGCCGGATTTATTCTTGAGATTTTAGGGAATTTTCCAAAAAAAGATCAAAAAATCTCTTTTGAAAACTGCCAATTCACGGTAGAAGCGGTTGACAAAAAAAGAATTAAACAAATAAAAGTAACGATTGAATAATTAAAAATGTTTAAAAAAATAATCACTTTTTCAACAATAATATTGGCGTCATTTTTAAGTTTTAGCTGCAAAGATGACGTTGTACCAAAGCCAGCAAGCCATTTACGATTGGATTATCCCGAGGCAAAATATGTAGGTTTTGAAAATGAATGTCCATTCGCTTTCGAAATTAATTCAGAAGCGGTTATCAAAGGAGAAAAAGATTGCGGATTTACTATCACGTACCCAAAAATGAAAGCCACGATTTATTTGACGTATAAACCCGTGAACAATAATATCGCAAAATTGCTGCGAGATGCCCAAAAACTGACCTACGAACACGTCATAAAAGCAGATGACATATTAGAACAGCCTTATTTAAATCCTACCAAGAAAGTATATGGAATGTTTTATCAGGTTGATGGAAATGCAGCAACGAACTCCCAATTCTATGCAACCGATAGCACCAAGCATTTTGTAACGGGCTCCGTTTATTTCTATGCAAAACCCAACTTTGATTCTATTATGCCGGCGGCAAGCTATGTTAGAAACGACATGCAAAAGCTCATGGAAACACTAAAGTGGAAATGATTTTTATAAAAAGTTCAATAAAAACAATTTTAACCACAACAACATTTAAGAACAAATAAGCTTATTGATAATTATCATTCAAGCAATTCTTAAATGACCTTCAATTTCTTATATGGTTCAATAAAGAAAGCTTCTCAATTGAGAAGCTTTCTTTATATAGTAATTTCGATTACGATTTCATATTCGAAACCTTGTATGTTTTTCCATCGCCTGTCGCTTGAACTACTTTAGTTAAGTTTTCAGGATTTTGAACCGTTTTGTCAAAAGTTACAGTTGCCAGTTTTTTATCAAAATCTACTGTCGCTGTTTGCACACCGTCAAGTTCTGTCAATTCTTCTTGTATGGTTTTGGCACAGCCAATAGCGCAAGTCATTCCTTCTACCTTGAAACTTGCTGTTTGCAAATTAGCGGCTGCAATTTCCTTTTTAACTTTTGGAGCAGTAGTTTCTGTTCTGTTCATAACGTTTTTAGCAACTTCTGAAGTATTTTTTTTACAGCTAATAAACAAAAAACTTGCAATTGCTACCGCTGCTATTGATTTTGTGAAATTCATTTTTATGAGATTTAAATTAATTACTTAATAATCAGTTGCAAAATTAACGAAAAAAAAGGAACAGTAATTCATAAAATTATTACAATTTTGGGGCAAATTTAGATTTATGAATGCACGACAATTGAAATGGGTTTACTTGATGATTCTTGCCTTGATTTGGGGAAGTTCATTTATATTAATAAAAAAAGGATTAGTAGGATTGAGCGCTTTGCAGCTGGGCTCCTTGCGAATCCTATTTGCAGCCGTTTTTCTGTTATTGATAGGTTTCAAAAGTCTGATGAAAATCCCAAAGCAAAAATGGAAATATATTGCACTTACTTCCATGTTTGGAACATTCATCCCAGCCTATCTTTTTGCCATTGCAGAAACAGAAATAGACAGCTCCATAACCGCCATTCTTAATTCCTTGACTCCATTAAATACATTGATTTTGGGAGCGATGGCTTTTGGGATAAATTTCAAAAAAAATCAGGTTTGGGGAGTGTTTATAGGACTTTTGGGAAGTATGCTTTTAGTTTTTAATGGAGCTATAAACCATCCGGAACAAAACTATTACTATGCCATTTTGGTTATAATTGCTTCTATCTGTTACGCTGTCAATGTCAATTTGCTGAAAAAATATCTTCATGATTTGAGTCCATTGAGTATTACCACGGGAAATTTTGCTTTTTTAGTTATACCCACTTTTCTCATTTTAATTTTTTCTGGTTTTTTTGAAGTAATCCATGTGGCCAAAGTACAACATTCGATTTTGTTTATAATGGTTCTTGGAGTTATAGGAACTGGAATCGCAAACATTCTTTTCTTTAAACTGATACAAATGTCTTCACCTGTTTTTGCAACTTCGGTAACGTATTTGATTCCAATAGTTGCTTTCTTCTGGGGATTATTGGATAATGAAATGCTGACTCCTGTTCAGTTTTTTGGAGCATTTATTATTTTGATTGGGGTTTATTTGTCGGCGAAGAAGTAGTTTCCAAATTGCAGATGTTGTAATTATAAAAAACAAACAAGGCCGTCCGAAAAGACAGCTTTATTTGTTTTTAAGTTAGAAAAAGAAATTATTATTTGTAAACCGGTTTTCCCACAGGATTACCGTAATTGTCAAAATAAAATATTGGCATGTTTAATTTTTCTAATCCAGGAATTACCTCCGATCCTTTTCCTGCAATAATAATTCGAGTATTATCCAAAAGGAAATATTTATTCGCAGCTCGCATGATGTCATCAGGAGTTACAGCATTTATGGTTTTGATGTAATTTTCATAAAAATCAGCAGGAAGTTCTTCTGTTTCTATGTTTAAAGCATATCGTGCAATTGCTTGTGGTTTTTGCACTTGCATTACAAATCTTCCAATATAACCAGCTTTCACATTGTTGAGTAAATCTATTGATACCTTTTCGGTTCTTATTTTTTTGATTTCTTTGATAAATTCCACCACGGCACTATCCGTAACTAAACTTCGTATTGCCGATGTCGATTTAATTTTCGTAACGTATTTTCCAGAGCCAATTATTGAATTTGCGCCATAAGTCCAGCCCTGTTTTTCTCTTAAATTCATATTTAAATAACTACTGTAATCCCCGCCAAGGATATAAGTGGCAATGACAGCTGGGAAGAAATCTTTATCACTCATTTTTAAATTCAAGGTGTTTACCAATGAGATTTCCGATTGAACGGCATTTGGCACATCTACAAAATTGATTTGGGTAAACGGAACATTCTGCGGAGCGGGGTACGTCAGTTTTGGCGTACTTCTTTTTTCCCAAGAGCCAAACAGATTTTCAACAATTGGCTTTACTTCATTATATTTCACATCTCCAATAATTACCAAATAGGCATTTTCAGGTACAAAATAGGTTTCATAATTGGTTTTAATGTCTGCAAGTGTCACGTTTTTCAGTGTTTCCTCGGTCATATATTCACCCGAAGGATGATTTTTACCAAATGCAAGTGCTTCAACCACTCGGTTCGCTATTGCAGGAACGCTTTTTTCTTCTGCCTTAAGACCTTCTAAAAGTTTGGCTTTTTCCTTATCAAATTCTTCTTGTGTGAAATTCGGGTGTAATGCTCCATTTGCCAGGAGTTCCAAAATTCTTCCTGAATATTTAGAGAGAGAACTGGCATACGCCCCTTTTGAACCAAAATTTATATTAGCGCCCAGGAAATCAATTTCCTCATTGAATGCATCTTTTGCAATTTTCACACTGCCATTTCCTATCATGTTATTGCCTAATTCATCTACACCTTTTTTAGTGTCTTCAACAAAAGGTTCATTGTCTAAAGCAAGGTTAAAAGTTACTCTGGGCAATTTGTGATTTTCAACAACCATTACTTTTAAGCCATTGGCCAAAATAAAGGTTTGTGGTTTTTTTATATTTACAACCGGAGAAACTCCCGGTTTTGGTTGTGGACGATTTTGTGCCTGCATAATTCCTGTTATGAACAAAATGAATAATAGAATAGTTGTTTTTTTCATTATCGAGAAAGTCTTAATTTTGAGACGCTGTCTTTGAGGGAACATAATCCAAAATAAGTCGTTGATTTGGATTTAAATATTTTTTGGCTACCTCTCTAATTTCTTCTCGAGTTATAGAATGCAACAACTCAATCTCCGAATTTATCAAATTAACATCCCCATAAAGTAAATAATAAGTCGCTAAATTTTCAGCGATTCCCTCCAAATTTCCATTCTTATTTACAAAACGATTGTCAAATGTATTTTGCAATTTTTGGTAATCTTTCTCCGAAATCAATTTGGTTTGGATTTTTACAATTTCTTCGTCAACTTCCTTTATTAAATCTTCAGAAGTGTGCGTTCCCATTGGTAAGCCATACAAAATATACATTCCATAATCTTCCTGACTAAAACCAAAAGCGTCAATTTGCAATGCCATTTTTTTCTCATCGACGATTTTCTTGTATAGTTTAGAACTTTTTCCATCACTTAAATAAGACGAAATTAAATCCAATACTCTGGCATCTCTCGTTTTCATTGAAGGAGTTCTGTAGGTAGCCAAAACCATTGGAATCTGAATATTATGATCCTCGTATGTCGCTTTTATCATTTGCGTAATCGGTTCTTCAACAAAAATTTGTTTTTTTATGTCTTTGCCTCTTTGGATTGATCCAAAATACTTCTGAATCCATTCTTTGGCTTTGCCATTTTCAAAATCTCCTGCAACAACAAGTACAGCATTGTTCGGAATATAAAACTTTTTATTAAAAGCCTGAAATTCCTCTAAAGTAGCAGCGTCTAAATGTTCCATCGAACCAATAGTCGTCCAACGATATGGATGGTTCTTGAACATCTTTTCTTTTACAGCACCAATGATATTTCCATAAGGCTGATTGTCATAACGAGATCTTTTTTCTTCTTTTATCACTCCGTTTTGAGTATCAACCCCAATTTTGTTGATTACCGGATGCATTAATCTTTCGGATTCCATCCAAAGTGCCAATTCTAAATTATTAGAAGGAAATACTTCGTAATAATAGGTACGATCATCTGAGGTGTTGGCGTTATTTACTCCGCCATTTGAAGTGACGATTTTAAACCACTCCCCTCTTTTTATATTTTCAGTTCCTTCGAATAATAAATGTTCGAAAAAATGAGCGAAACCAGTTCTGTCCGGTGTTTCATCTTTGGATCCCACATGATACATTACAGAAGTCACAACAACTGGCGCCGATGGATCGTTATGTAATATGACGTGCATGCCATTGTCTAAATTGTATTCTTCAAAAGCTATTTTTTGAGCCGAAGCTATTCCTCCCAACATAAGCGCAGTACTTAACATCATTAATAATTTTTTCATACGGATTAATACATTTCTATTTGCAATAGATAAAAACGAAAAATAATTGTACTTCAAAAATACCCTTTTTTAATCATGATTGTTTACTGATTTCAACTTTCGATTAATTTTAACAATTTCCGATGAAAAATTTATTGATTTAAAGGGGATAAAGTGTTGAAAAACAAAGAATAAAATAGGTGAAGTATTTTTTTGTTTAAGAGATTGCAGGATAAATATTTAATTGTATATTTGCAACCTTAAAAATTATTAAAACAATTCAGTATGTATGCAATCGTAGAGATAGCAGGGCAACAGTTCAAAGTAAGCAAAGACTTAAAGGTTTATGTTAACCGTTTGACTAATGAAGAAGGTTCAAAAGTTTCTTTTGACAAAGTTCTTTTATTAGATGATAACGGAACTATCACTTTAGGCGCCCCAGCTATAGAAGGTGCTTCAGTAGAAGCTAAAGTGTTACAACACTTAAAAGGAGATAAAGTTATCGTTTTCAAAAAGAAAAGAAGAAAAGGATACAAAAAGAGAAATGGTCACAGACAGTATCTTACTCAAATTGTAATTGAAGGTATTACTGGTGTTGGTGCAAAGAAAGCAGCTCCTAAAAAAGCAGCAGTTGAAGCAACTACAGAAGAAGTTGAAGCTCCTAAGAAAAAGGTAGCTAAAGCTAAAAAAGAAGACACAAAAGAATAATAACAAAATAAAACTAATACGTCATGGCTCACAAGAAAGGTGTCGGTAGTTCGAAGAATGGTAGAGAATCAGAATCAAAACGTTTAGGTGTTAAGATTTTTGGTGGTCAAGCTGCTATTGCTGGGAACATCATCGTAAGACAAAGAGGTTCAAAACACAATCCAGGTGAAAACGTTTACATCAGTAAAGATCACACACTACACGCAAGAGTAGACGGAGTTGTTTTCTTCCAAAAGAAAAGAGATAACAAATCGTATGTTTCTATCCTTCCATTTGAAGTTGAAGCATAATTGATTTTCTCAATTATTATAAAAACCCGTTTCGAAAGAAACGGGTTTTTTGTTTAGATGTTAATATGATTGAACAGCAAATTCTTAGAATAGATAAAGTGCTGATTAAAGAAGGAGCGTAATTTAAGGTTGATTTATTCTAAGGTTTTATATAAAATATAGCCGTTCAACAGAAAATAAAAAAAAGCAGGTAAAGAAACCAATACTGAGTCTTTCATTTTTATTCTTACTCCTGTACCAAGAAGCATCAATAATGTTAAACCCCCGGAAGCAAGCAATAAAACGGTATGATTTTGAGTACCGATAAATAAACCTATAGCACCCGCCAATTCCAAAATGGCCGTTAAGGGACCATATTTTTCAAGGCCAAAGCGTTTGAATTCATTTTTCATGTTTGTAGAGACAAAATAAGCGATTCCGTAAATGAGAAAGGAGGCTGCCGAAAAGAAAATAAGCATATTTATGAAATTCATATTTTAATTATTTGGAGGCACATAATGCGACAAAAAGAGATAACGCCAAAAGGAATAATGATGGAAAATGTTTAGACCAAGGGTTTTTTGCTTTAAAATGAAAAAATTGTGCGCTTATCATTAGAAAGGCCATTATAAGTGCCGGTATAAATACTAATTCAGGATACCAAATTCCTGTTATTAACAAGGTTGATAAGGCTATTTTTGAAGCTCCTACAATATTTCGTGTTAAATCCGAAAGTCCATATTGTTGAAATTCTTTAACGATGTTATCAAATCTAAAAATCCAAACATAACATACAGACAATGCGATTATAAGTTGGGCGATAATGGAATAAGTATTCATGATTTTGTAGTTAAGGTTATTCTTTCTTCGGTTTTATGATTACGGCTTTTCAGTAAGTTAAATTTCCTGAATAAAAATAATTCTCTCAAATATACCATAAACTTAGATTATAATGATTCCGTTACTGATTTATTAATAATGGGTGTTACTTTTATTGTGCTTTCAATTAAACATTGGTCTTTACACATGTTAATTAGTAAATAAAATCCGTTAGGTGGGTTTTACTGATAATAAAAATTCGCTCAACGTGGCCATGCAAAAATAAAAAACCCTCACATCGCTGCAAGGGTTGTATCTTAATACTTAGTAGAACATTCTTACTACTAATATCTGTAATATTCTGGTTTGAATGGACCTTCAACGTGAACTCAAATGATCAAGTACGGGCATACTTCAATTCAGTGCTCTAATTTGACGGATTAAATGAAAATCCTACACTGAAAAACAATCTTACTTTGTTAATATCGTTTATCCATGAGGTATCAAAATGAAAAGGTCCTAAAATGGATAGGTAGGAGATTGCTACTCCGCCTGACATTAATAAACTGGTTTGTTTATTGTCGTCCCAACTTCCCACTGTAGAAGAAACGTGACCTATATATTCATTAAAATTACCAAAGCCAACGGATGCAATATTAAAATGTGGAGTTAGATAAAATTTACCCAAGGGATTTAATTGTACGCCAAGTTTAATTGCCATAAATTGAGTGACACTCAGCTCGTCCTCATACAGACCGGGGAATACAAACCGATTACTGCCGGAACTTGGATTAAAACCTCCAAGGAAATATTTTGCGGCATAACCATAATTAGAAAAGGAGCCCTGATTGTCTTTTAGTTTGTCCTGAAAAATAAAATTTGCATCAAATCCTATTATTCCGGTAATCTTCTTTTTTAATTGTAGTCTTTTTTCAAATTCGAAGCCTACTTTTGCGAAGCCATTTGTTGAACCCGAAAAATCGGTTGAGTCTGTTTCTGTAAAAGCTATGTTAATGTCGTTGAACAGTGATCGCTTTATATTTGCTTTTAAAATTGTTCCATTTGTAGCAAAAAAAACTTTATCCATATCGTTATAAGAATAATGTGCGTTTACTTCTATGTTATTAAAATTATAGTTTTTAAGTGATAGTAAGTTATCATTTATATCGGGATCATTTTTAGGTTTCACCACGGTGTAACTATAGTTTAAGCCAAATCCCACATAACTTTGTAGAGAATTCAAATTTCGGTTTGCCTCATTATTAAATTCAAAAGCAGTATACCGCATGTTATCTGCTGATTCTCCATCTATAAAAATTTCCTGTTGAAGGAAAGCACCATAAAGTTCCGTTCCCCACCACCAATCTTTATTTTTACCGAAGTTTTTCTGAAAATCTATTCGCACTTTTGGTTGTTCTGCAATATCAGCAGTAACAACAAGACGGGAAGATTCGGCCAGAACATTTCTGGCATTATAATTAAGAATTAGTCCGACACCTCTATAAGTGTCGTAATGCAGCGATGCATTAACTTGGTTTTTAGAATATTCTAATCCGTTTAATAGTAAACCTAATTTGTCTCCGTCGTGCACGAAATAACTGTAAGTGATTTGGTTAAAAAGATTTGTCCCCATGGCACCATTGATGCCGACTGTTAAATCTTTCGTCGTATATTTAGTATGTGTTTTTATATTTGTTCGGGCAATAACAAGAGGAAGATTTTCCTTGCTGATATTTTTATAAACGATGGTATCAATTATAAATTCGCGGGAAATTTTTGGCAGTTCATGAGTTCGTTGTTTGAATCCTTTTAATTTTTCTGCTAATGCTGCTAGTGCCTCTAAATTAAGATTAGTTGCAATTTTACCATCTTTGTAAATTTCATTACTTTTTGTAAAATCAGCTGTAGAAAATCTCAAGTTAGGAAAGTGATCTACTAAAATGTCACATAGTTTTCGATTTTCCGGATCTTTGATATTACTGGGAAACATACTAGTTTGCATCAGTACTGATACAAAATTATCTAATTTGTCTATCGGTTCCATTCCTCCACCTACATCACTACCAATGATGATGTCGGCACCCATTTTTTTAGCAATATCAGTTGGGAAATTATTCATTACTCCTCCGTCAACTAAAAGAGTTTTTTCATAAGGCATGGTTTTAAAAACGGCGGGCAATGACATACTCGATCGCATAGCAAAGGCTAAATTTCCTTTGCTAAGAATAACTTCCTTACCATATACAACATCTGTAGCCATTGCCCTGAATGGAATAGCTAGATTATCAAAATCTTTGACATTGTAAACTGGAAAGGTCAATTCTGAAAGAAATTCTCTTAAATATTGATCGTTTAATAAAGAACTTACGCTCGTTGGTTTACCGTCCTTAATTCCTATTCCAACCAAGTATCTCTGAAATTCACTTTTTTCTTCCACACTCACACTTTTCAAAGACATATTTCCTCCTAGGAGTTTGTCCCAATCGATGGTTTTGGTTATTTTTTCAATACTGTCACCAGAATACCCCATTGCATACATGCCTCCAATAACACTTCCCATACTGTTTCCTACGATAAGGTCAGGAACAATATTCAAGGAGTCTAAAGCTTGTAAAAGCGGGATGTGTGCTATTCCTTTGGCACCACCTCCGCTTAAGACTAAAACTACTTTAGGTTTTTTCTCTTGGGCAGAAATAAATTGACTGAGCGTTAATGAAAATAATAGTACGAATAAATAAACTGTTTTTTTTAAAAGCATTAGAATTTAATAATATTTAAAGTTGGGGAAGTATTTTGCTACTTGTATGTGTGTTAATAGATGCACAAACATACTATTTTTGTGCAGCACAAGTGCTTGATAATGGTGCATTTCCGAAGAATTATTTTTTGCTATTGTTTGCATGTCCAAAAGCAAAAAACCCTTGCTCCCGAAACTTCGGGACTGCAAGGGTTTTAAAAATCTAATTTCAGACTAATATCTGTAATATTCTGGTTTGAATGGTCCTTCAACTGGAACACCAATATAATCCGCTTGATCAGTACGTAAAGTCTCTAATTCAACACCTAACTTAGCTAAGTGTAACATTGCTACTTTCTCATCTAAATGTTTTGGTAACATGTACACTTCATTATTGTATGACGCGCTGTTTTTCCACAATTCGATTTGAGCTAAAGTTTGGTTCGTAAATGAGTTACTCATTACAAAACTTGGGTGACCTGTAGCACAACCAAGGTTTACTAAACGACCTTCGGCCAAGATAAGAATATCTTTTCCAGCAATAGTATATTTATCAACTTGTGGTTTAATTTCGATTTTTGATGCACCGTGGTTTGTGTTCAACCAAGCCATATCAATTTCGTTATCAAAATGCCCGATGTTACAAACGATAGTTTTGTCTTTCATTTTTTCAAAATGAGAACCTAAAACAATATCTTTATTTCCAGTCGTGGTAATGATAATATCAGCAGTAGCAATAACGGTATCTAATTTTTTTACTTCAAAACCGTCCATTGCAGCTTGAAGCGCACAAATTGGGTCAATTTCAGTAACAGTAACAATAGATCCAGCACCTCTAAAAGAAGCCGCAGTTCCTTTTCCTACGTCACCGTAACCACAAACGATTACTCTTTTTGCAGCAAGCATAATATCAGTTGCACGACGAACCGCATCAACTGCAGATTCTTTACAACCGTATTTGTTATCAAATTTCGATTTAGTAACCGAATCATTCACGTTGATTGCCGGCATTGGCAATGTTCCCGCTTTTACTCTTTCGTACAATCTGTGAACTCCAGTTGTAGTTTCTTCAGATAATCCTTTAATTCCAGCAACCAATTCCGGGAAACGGTCAATAACCATATTGGTCAAATCTCCACCGTCATCAAGAATCATGTTCAATGGTTTTCTGTCTTCACCAAAAAATAATGTTTGCTCAATACACCAGTCAAAATCTTCCTCGTTCAATCCTTTCCAAGCATAAACTTGAATTCCTGCAGCAGCAATCGCGGCAGCAGCTTGATCTTGAGTAGAGAAAATGTTACAAGAACTCCAAGTTACTTCAGCACCAAGAGCGATTAAAGTTTCAATCAAAACCGCAGTCTGGATTGTCATGTGCAAACATCCTGCAATACGAGCACCAGCAAGTGGTTGTTCGTTTTTGTATTCAGCGCGAAGTGCCATTAAACCTGGCATTTCAGCTTCTGCTAGTTCAATTTCTTTTCTTCCCCAAGCCGCTAGAGAAATGTCTTTTACTTTGAAAGCCACAAAAGGCATAGTTGTCGTACTCATTTACAGTATATTTGTAATTATAAATTTTTTGCAAATTTACGTAATAACTTTAGAATTTAACTGTTTTCCAAAAGATTTATGAATTGTTTAATTCGCTAATCTTTTGAACATTAACTAAATAATTTTTTTTTGGAGCTATTCCCGTTATTCGCTATATCTTTTTACACGCAAAAAAGCGTGAAAAAAGGATATCGCTGCTACCGGGGCTAAAAAACAAAACCTGAACACGATGCCACTTTTCAAAACCGTAAACTTCAATTCTACTACTCAAATCCTCGTTTGGAAGGTAACCGAATCCTATACCGAATTATTCGAGCAAGTGGTCTTAAACGATACCAATCGCATTCGCCTTGAAGGAATGAAGTCCCAGATGCACCAGTGTGCATTCCTTAGTGTTCGCAAACTA
The DNA here is from genome assembly GCF_900108015.1 of Flavobacterium urumqiense. Taxonomy (GTDB): domain Bacteria; phylum Bacteroidota; class Bacteroidia; order Flavobacteriales; family Flavobacteriaceae; genus Flavobacterium; species Flavobacterium urumqiense. Next base: position 277,993 of record NZ_FNVP01000002.1, read on the forward strand.
TTGCAGGAAACTGGACGTACGGATTTAGATTTGTATTACGATGAATTCGGCAAGCCACATCTTCATGGAGAAAAGCATATTTCGATAACACATTCGCATAATTTTTCCGCTATTATTATCAGTGACGAAACCGTAGGAATCGATATCGAATTGCAAAGAAATAAAATTACCCGAATCGCAGATAAATTTTGTAATTCGGAATTTAAGTTTTTGGATATGGATAGTGACGAATACATCCGAAAACTGACCGTTATTTGGGGTGCCAAAGAAGCCATTTTCAAAATTCGAAACGAAAAAGGAATCAGTTTCAAAGATCATATAAATGTTCAATCATTCGAATTAAATGCTAAACAAAATAACGCTAAGCTTCATTATGATAATGTAGTAAAGTATTTCAATATTCATTTTGAAGAAATAGAGGATTTTACCTTAGTTTATGCTTTCGAAAAATAGTGATCAGTATTCAATGTTCCGCCGCGCAGTTTGTCATTGCTTTGCCCGAACTAGGTACGCAATGACAAGACAAGTAAAAAGGAACAGTCCTAAATAACAGAAATCAGTTTAAATCTGTAAAATCCGCGTAATCTAAATGCCACAAATGACAAACATTTATAACGAAATCATCCAATCTAAAGTCGAACGTAAAAAACTTCTGGCAGTTCTTCTTGATCCTGATAAATTAGTTTTAGAAAACCTAGATCTTTTAATTACAAAAATCAATCATTCGCCGGCAAGCCATATTTTCATTGGCGGAAGCCATGTTACAACTACTATTCTAAACGAATTAATTCTAAAAATTAAACAAAACTGCAATTTACCAATCGTTCTTTTCCCCGGAAACCCATCCCAAATTTCAGATAAAGCTGATGCGATTTTGTTTTTGTCTTTAATCTCAGGACGGAATCCCGACTATTTAATAGAACATCAAGTAAATGCTGTTCCAATTTTGAAACAAACAGATTTAGAAGTAATCTCGACTGGTTACATTCTAATTGAAAGTGGCAATGAAACGGCAGTAGAACGCGTCAGTAAAACCAAGCCTTTAGACCGGAATAATATTGATTATATAATTCAAACCGCGCAAGCTGGCGAAATGTTAGGAAATAAGTTGATTTATCTGGAAGCAGGAAGTGGCGCAGAATTGCCTGTTTCTTTCCAAACTATTAAAAAAGTAGCTCAAAATATTGAAATTCCGTTAGTTGTTGGTGGCGGAATTGTAGATTTGCAGGGGATTAAGGATTCTTATGCTGCAGGAGCTGATTTAGTGGTTATAGGAACGGCTTTTGAAAATGACATGAATTTTTTTAATCAATAATTTAAGATTGACTAATGATAGAATACTTTTTCTCTCAATATAAAGATTACCCCACATTAGACATAGTTCTGGAAATTGTTGCGGTCATTTTTGGGCTATTCAGTGTTTGGTATGCCAAAAAAGATAATATTTTAGTTTTCCCAACAGGATTAGTGAGTACCTTTATTTACGTCTACTTATTATGGAAATGGACTTTATGGGGCGATATGATGATAAATGGTTATTATTTCATAATGAGTATTTATGGTTGGTACCATTGGACCAGAAAAAAAGGGGATGCCGTGGAATTCCCAATTTCAGTAATTTCTAATCATGAAAAAAAAATAGCAATAATTATCTTTATATTTACGGTCACATTTGTTGTTTCTGTTTATCACTATTTTGGTAAATTCACCACTTGGTTTGCTTATGTCGATTCCTTTGTAACGGGTATTTTCTTTATAGGTATGTGGTTAATGGCAAAAAGAAAAATCGAGAATTGGATATTTTGGATTATTGGAGATGTCATTTCTATTCCTTTATATTTTGCAAAAGGATTTACCTTTACAAGTTTTCAATATATAATATTTACAATTGTTGCCATTTACGGTTATTTAGAATGGAAGAAAACCTTAGACAACTCCAGCAAACTGGAGCTACCGAAATTATAAAAATTGCTCTTTTTGGTCCTGAAAGTACAGGCAAAACGACATTAGCAAAACAACTCGCCGCATATTATAAAACGGAATGGGTTCCTGAATTTGCGCGAGATTATCTTCAAGAAAAATGGGATAAAAATCAAGACATTTGCAATATTGATGATATGCTGCCTATTGCGTATGGTCAAACAAAACTGGAAAATGAATGTTTATTTTTAGCCAATAAATATCTCTTTTGTGACACGAATCTAATGGTGACTAAAGTGTTTTCAGAAGTGTATTATGGCTATTGCGATCCATTATTAGATCAGGCAGCTCGCGAACATAAATACGATTTATTTTTCCTGACGGATATTGACGTTCCTTGGGAAAAAGATGACTTACGAGATCAAGCAGAAGGCAGAGAATCTGTGTTTGCAGTTTTCAAACAATCGCTAATTGATAATAAAAAACCATTCATAACCCTTACTGGAGATAAGGATTTACGATTAAATAAAGCTATTACTATAATTGATGATTTGACAGAAGCCAAAAAAATGGGTTTTTCTTCTATTGATTTTGTACAAATTTATGAAAATGAAATTCCACTAAAAAACATTAAACAACAATTGAGTTTCTTTAGAAATGGAATAGCAAAGAGCAATCTGGTAGCACCAGCAACTTTATTTAATGGTATTTTAAAATTATCTGAAAATGATTTTCAGGAAAAAGCAACTTTTTTTGATGAAAACAAATCAAATTTAAAACTGGAAAAATTTGTTCCTGCATCGGGTGCGGCAAGTAGAATGTTTAAATTTTTACTTTCCTTTTTACAAGACTTTGATATTGAAAATGAGACCATCAATGCATACATCAATAGAAAAAAAGATTCAGAACTTTCTATTTTTATTGTGGCCTTAGAGAAATTTCCCTTTTTCAATAAAGTTGATAAAAAATTGAGAGAAATATATCCGAATTTTGAATATCTTGATAGGGACCATAAAAATTATTATTTCATAAAATTACTTTTAGCAAAAGATTACTTTGATTTTTCCGCCAAACCTAAAGGAGCGCTCCCTTTTCACAAATATAAAAAACGTATTGTAACCCCTGTTGAAGAACACCTTCATGAATGTATGTATTATGCGAGTTCTGATGGCGTTTCAAATATGCATTTTACAATGTCAGAGTCCCATTTAGGCCAATTCGAAACGATAATCAATTCCCTTAAAAGTGAAGTAAAAAGAAAATCAGAAATAGCACTAAATGTAAGCTATTCGTTTCAAAACAAGAATACGGACACAATCGCAGTAGATTTTAAGAATAATCCATTTAGAGATGAAAATGGCAAATTGTTCTTTAGACCTGGAGGTCACGGCGCTTTGATAGAAAACCTCAACCAATTGAATTCTGATATTATATTTATTAAAAATATAGACAACATAATTCACAATAATATTGAAAAAACGGCAAGGTATAAAAAAGCACTGGCAGGAATTTTGATCGAATTGCAAGAAATCATATTCAAGTATTTGCATGCACTAGACACCAACAAAATACAACAAGAATATCTTGATGAGATTTTACTTTTTTTGCAGGAAAAATTAAACATTAGAATCCCGGACAGTTTTGACAAACGTAATTTTGATAACAGAGTGACCGAAATTAAAGCTATTTTAAACAAACCCATAAGAGTTTGTGGAATGGTAAAAAATGAAGGTGAATCCGGAGGCGGACCATTCTGGGTAAAAGATGACAATGGAATTATTTCGCTTCAAATTGTAGAAAGTTCACAAGTAGATCTGTCAAATGAAAATCAAAAGAATATTCTTAATGCTTCAACACATTTTAACCCTGTCGACTTAGTTTGCGGAATTAAAAACTACAAAAAAGAGAAATTTGATTTGACTCAATTTGTAGACCATAACAGTGGTTTTATAGTACAAAAAACTATATTTGGACGGGAAATTAAATCATATGAATTACCTGGTTTATGGAATGGAGCTATGGCAAACTGGATTACCATTTTTGTTCAAGTTCCATTAATTACATTCAATCCTGTAAAAAGCGTAAATGATTTATTAAAATCGGCACACCAACCTCAATAGAGGTACTGAAAACAATCCCAAAGTTTCGGGAAAGCATAAATGGAAAAAGAGAAAATCATATCAGAATTAAGTTTCAAAGCCATTCGTAGCAGCGGTGCCGGTGGACAAAATGTAAACAAGGTTTCCTCTAAAGTGGTTTTGACTTTTGATTTGAAAAACTCGCAAGCATTAACCGAAGAGGAAAAAGTGCGGCTGGAAACCAAATTAGCTTCAAGATTGACAACGGATTTAGTTTTAATCTTGAACTGCGATGAAGATCGAAGTCAGTTTAGAAACAAAGAAATTGTAATCAAACGATTTTTAGAATTGATTAAAAATGCATTGTTTATTCCTAAAGAACGTAAGACTACTAAAATTCCGAAGTCGGTAATTAGAAAGCGAATAAAAGATAAAAAAAATGTGTCTGAGGTCAAGAAAAACAGAAAAAAACCTAAATTAGATTAGTTCGTTTTTACTTTTATTTTTTAAAACTTTAAACTTTAAACAAAAAAAACTACTTTTGCACCGTCTCAAAGGGGTGCTTAAACTCTGAATCAAATTCAGAATAAAGCTGAGATTATACCCAACGAACCTGAACAGGTAATGCTGTTAAGGGAAAAAATGACAAAAAATAGCGTGCACACTATCTATTTGTCATAGGAAACAATGATTTAAATTTAACAAAAGAATAATTCCCCCTTTTATTCGTAATCTTTTTACGGATGAATACTATTATTAGTCGCAAAGTTGCAAAATTGCAAAATTGTAAAGTTTTTAAAAGCAAGGTTCTTACTCCTTGCATGTCTATTATCTTTTCTCTATTCTCTATCTCTTCCTTTTCACAAGTCAAAGACACTGTTAAAGTCAATCAACTCGATGAAGTATTGGTTTCGGCCGTTCGCGCTACTTCAAAAACACCGGTAAGTTTCAGCAATTTGGATAAAAAAGACATCAAATTTCGAAATTTAGGACAAGATATCCCAATTTTGATGAATTATCTTCCCTCAGTAGTTACTACTTCCGATGCTGGAAATGGTGTCGGATATACCGGAATACGTGTTCGTGGGAGCGATGCAACAAGAGTGAATGTCACCATCAACGGAATTCCTTATAATGATTCAGAAAGTCATGGAACTTACTGGGTGAATATGCCAGATTTCGCTTCTTCGGTGGAGAGTTTGCAATTGCAACGCGGTGTAGGAACTTCGACAAATGGAGCTGGTGCTTTTGGTGCTAGTTTAAACATGTTGACTGATTCCTATTCTGATAAAGCATCCGGTGAAATTTCTAATTCATTTGGAAGTTTTAATACCCAAAAACATACTGTAAAATTCAGCACGGGATTAATGAATGACCATTTTGAAATTGCCGGTCGTTTGTCAGCTTTAAAATCGGATGGTTTTGTTGACAGAGGTGCTTCTGACTTGAAATCTTATTTTCTTCAAGGAACTTATGTGGGGAAAACTACTTTGATTAAAGCGTTGGCTTTTGGAGGAAAAGAAAAAACCTACCAATCCTGGAATGGAATTGATGAAGCAACTTTAAACAGTGACAGAACGTTTAATTCCTCTGGGATTTTCACAGACGAATTTGGAAAAACCCGTTTTTATGACAATGAAACCGATAATTACCAACAATACCATTATCAATTGCATTGGAACGAAAAAGTTTCCAATAATTGGAGTACGAATTTAGCTTTCCATTATACTAAAGGAAAAGGCTTTTATGAAAATTATAAAGAAGATGCCAAATTTTCCAGCTATGGATTAGCTCCAATAGTCATTAACGGCGCAACAATAAAGAAAACTGATTTAATCCGTCAAAAATGGTTAGATAATGATTTCTACGGAACTACATTTTCAGCAAATTATAGAGACGAAAAGTTAGACTTACTATTTGGAGGTGGTTATAATAAATATGAGGGAGCCCATTTTGGAAAAGTAATTTGGGCACGATATGCTTCACAAAGTGAATTGGGAGATCATTATTACGATGATTTTGCAACTAAAACTGATGGAAATATTTTTGCAAAAGCCAATTATCAAATCACAGAAAAAATTAGCTTATTTGGAGATCTGCAACTTAGAAACGTACATTACAAAGCCAATAGTTACGAAACAGGTTCTGTAAATGATAATTTCAATTTCTTCAATCCAAAAGCAGGTTTGAATTACGATATTACTCCTAATAATAAACTGTACTTTTCTTATGCACGAGCCAATCGGGAACCAAACAGAACGGATTATGAAGGTGGAAATGCTAAACCAGAAAAGTTAAATGACTTTGAAATGGGCTGGAGATATGTTGCTGATAAAGTACAATTCAATTCGAATGTGTATTACATGGCCTATAAAGACCAATTGATATTAACTGGAAAACTAGATGATGTAGGAAGTCCGATTCGTTCGAACAGCGAAAAAAGTTACCGTCTAGGGTTAGAGGTCGATGCTACAATTGCCTTATCAGAACAATTTATTATTCGTCCAAATTTTACTTTAAGCAGTAATAAAAATATTGATTTAGCTGTGCAAGGGGAGAATTATGGAACTACTGATATTTCTTACTCGCCATCGGTTATAGTAGGGAATATTATCGTTTACAAACCGCTAGAAAACCTTCAGATTTCATGGCTACAAAAATTTGTAGGAGAGCAATATATGAATAATATTGAATTACCGGCTGCGAAATTGGCTAACTATTTTGTAAATGATTTGAATATCGCTTATGAAATCAAACCGAAATCAGTTTTCAAATCAATTATAATTACCGGCTTGGTTAATAACATTTTTGATAAGAAATATGTTTCAAATGGATATATGTGGGATGTTTATCCCTATTATTACCCGCAAGCCGGAATCAACTTCTTGGCTGGATTGACGCTGAAGTTTTAGAATAGTGTCAAATTAAATTTTAAAAATCCTGATGGTCTAGTCTGACTGTCAGGATTTTTTTTGGTTTTAATTATAAACCCGAAGCACATTTCCATTAACTTCTACACGATATTGTTTCAAAGGATATTGCGCCCCGCCTTGAGCTTGACCTGTAAACAAACTGTATTCTTTGCTGTCACAAGCACAAACTATATTTATACCTTTTAGAGTCATGGTAGAACAAGAGCTCAAATCTTGATTGGGACAGGCTGCATCAAAAGCATTGTAATTACCTGGTGCCGTACAAAATACATAAATTCCCTTGGCTCCTACTCCAGAATAATAAATAGCATTGCTGGTGTATTGCAGCTTCGAATAAGCAGGCAAATTCATGTTGAGATCTATAGTGAAGCTATAATTAGGTATAAAAGGGTTTTTATTGTTAAAACCATTATCACTGCAGGAAAAGAAAAAGCATGAAAGAACCAAGAATAGGATAAATTTTTTCATTTTCTAAAATATTGTAAAAGAATTAGCGAAACAAATTTAATTTATTTAACTTTGAATTATATATGATTAACATATAATTATAGGCTAAAAAAATTAATAGTATCTTAGTGGAAAGAAATCCCGTCCTGATGGGATTTTTTCTATTTATATAAACGAGGAAGTTATGAGTACAGTATCTTATTATACAGCAGAAGGATTAAAAAAATTAAGAGAAGAATTAGATTATTTAAAAAGTGTAATGCGTCCAAAAGCATCCGCAGATATAGCTGAAGCAAGAGATAAAGGTGACTTGTCTGAAAATGCCGAGTATGATGCAGCCAAAGAAGCACAAGGAATGCTTGAGATGCGTATTGCTAAAATGGAAGAGGTACATTCTAACGCCAGATTAATTGATGAATCTCATTTAGATCTTTCTAAAGTGTTGGTTTTATCTAATGTAAAAATCAAAAACCAAACTAACGGAATGGAAATGACTTATACATTAGTTGCCGAAAGTGAAGCCGATTTAAAAACAGGAAAAATCTCTGTGACCTCACCAATTGGTAAAGGTTTATTGGGAAAATCAGTAGGTGAATCTGCTGAAATCACAGTTCCAAACGGAGTTTTGAAATTTGAGATTTTAGAAATTTCACGCGATTAAAGCTAGTATTCAGTGTTCAGCAGTAATATTCAGTCTCTTCTGTAAACAGAGCAGCATCTTACATCGAATGACCATTCTTTAAAAATTTAACTCATGAGTTCAATATTTACTAAAATTATAAAAGGAGAAATTCCTAGTTATAAAATTGCTGAAGATGACAATTTTTTGGCTTTTTTGGATGTAAATCCAAACGCTAAAGGACATACACTTTGTGTTCCAAAACTCGAAATTGATAAGATTTTTGATATCGAAGATGAATTATATATCGGATTGATGCAGTTTTCTAAAAAAATTGCCATTGCCTTAAAAAAATCAGTTCCTTGCAAAAGGATAGGAATGGCAGTTGTAGGACTTGAAGTTCCTCACGCTCACATTCACCTTATTCCTTTAAATGAAATGGATGAAATGCGTTTTCAAAATAAAGTGTCACTTTCAAAAGAAGAATTTGAAGCATTAGCAATACTTATTAAAAGCAATTTATAATGTTTTTACAAATAAAATAAATTGGTACGGTTTTCGTTTAGAAAGGGAATAGGTGAAAACTTATTCCCTTTCTAATTTATAAGCTTACCCTATAAGATGAAAAACATTTATTTATTACTTTCTTTATTTTTATCTGTCTTAAGTTTTGGTCAGAGCCAAACAGACTATACTTTAATTGACAGCCAAATTTCCAAGATTCCTAATAGCTCTACTACTACAATTAAAGGCATCGCCAATTATATAAATTCAAATTTCAGAACAGATAATGACAAAATTCGGGCGATTTTTTATTGGACAGCCTCCAATATACGCTATGATATGGATAATACGTTTACTTCAAATAGCAGAGAAACTTCTGAAAATAAAATAAAAAATATTCTCAAAACCAGAAAGGGAGTTTGTAGTGATTACACTGAAATCTTTAATGATTTAGCGAATAAAGTGGGTATAAAATCAGTTATTATAAGCGGATATACAAAACAAAATGGGGTGATTGACACCATTTCTCATGCTTGGTGTGGCTCAAAAATAAACAGCAAATGGTATTTATTTGATCCAACTTGGGGTTCCGGTTTCGCAAATAACGGTCGTTTCTATAAAAAAATAGATAATTCTTATTTTAAAGTTAACCCTTCACAATCGATCACATCACACATTCCGTTTGATTATTTATGGCAATTTCTAAATTATCCAATAACAAACACAGAGTTTTATCAAGGTAAAACTCAAATTAATAAATCAAAGAAATACTTCGATTTTGAAAGTGAAATTGCTAAATACGAATCATCCTCAGAAATCGCTAAATTATACGACTCGGCTGAAAGAATAGAAAAGAACGGAGTTGAAAATAATCTGATTTTAGAACGATTAAAAAACAAAGATAGAAACATAACCTACTTACGCCAAAAAACAAATGTTGAAAAATTAAATCTAATTGCTAACAATTGCAATCAGGCTATTAACTTGTTGAATGATTTTATTTATTACAGAAACAAAAGATTCAGCCCTGCCCTACCAGATAACGAAATTAAAAGCATGATTGAAATACCAAAACAAAAATTAATTGAATGCAAAAATGCACTTTACAACGTGGGCTATGTTGGAAACGAAAATTCATCCAGTTTAGCTTCTCTAAAAAAATCAGTTACTAATGCTTTGGCACAAACGGAAGAACATATTCTATTTGTACAAAACTATTTAAGCAAAAATAATATAGCCAGAAAAGGAATGTTTACTAAAACAATTTGGTACTGATTTAATTGGTTATTCAAGATATTTTTTTAAAACTAACTTGCATTGTAGTTCCTTTTCCTAATTCGGAATTCAGGACTTTTATGGTTCCTTTATGATATTCTTCGACAATTCTTCTAGTCAAAGAAAGTCCCAAGCCCCAACCTCTTTTTTTGGTCGTAAATCCCGGTTCAAAAATGGATTTGAATTGTTTTTTTTGAATACCGCTTCCTGTATCTATAACATTTATTTTCACATGCCCTGCATCTTGTTCTATTTCTAACGACAATTTGCCTCTCCCTTTCATCGCATCAATAGCATTTTTTACCAAATTTTCGATCGTCCAACTGTGCAAAGTGGGATTGAGTAAAACATAGATTGGCGCTTGCGGTGCTTTAAAAGAAAATTCAATTTGTTTTGAGAAACGCGACTGCAGATAATCATAGGATTGCAGTGTTTCTTCTATAATATTTTTGGTTTCTAATTTTGGCTCAGAGCCTATTTTTGAAAAACGATCCGTAATCGTTTGTAATCTTTCAATGTCTTTCTCTATTTCGAATGTGGTACTCTCCTCTACATTTTCAGATTTCAATAATTCAACCCAACCAATTAAGGAAGAAAGGGGCGTTCCTATTTGATGGGCAGTCTCCTTTGCCATCCCGGCCCAAAGCTTGTTTTGAGTAGCCATTTTGTTACTTCGATAAAAATTATAAACTAAGCCGCCAAACAACACTATAATTAGCACTAAGGCAACAGGATAATATTTAAGTTTGTTCAGTAAAGCTGAGTTGCCATAATATAATTTTTGAAACTTGTTGGGAACGTATTCAATAACAATGGCTTCGTTTTCATTTCGTAAATCAGATAAAAAAGCCCTGGCTTTCATCTTATCTTTTACTATTTCTTCCTCTACATTGACAGTATTTATGATAATGTCATTCTCCGTAAGAATAATCGGAATGGAAGTATTGTTACTGAATATTTGAAGAGGAAGCTCTACATCAGTATTTTCATCAGCATTTTTTAATGTTTTTTGTGCATTTGCCCAGAGGTTCATTTTAAGACGTTCTTCATTTTTGAAGATTTGAAAAAAGGTATATGTATTCCACAGAATTAGAGAAATGATAAAGAATGAAGCAAAAATGATGGCCCAACGGGTTGTATTTTTTTTATCAGAAAACTGCATAAATTAAATTTTGAGGTATAAATATAACGAAATACTTGCACTATTATTTTAGTTTTTGGTTTAAGAGCCTTTTTTATTGAGAGCAAAATATTTATTTAAACTTAAATCTTTAAACCTCCTTTCTAAATTTAAACGGTTTCGCTACTTTTGCATTAAGCAAATCCATTCATCCGAAACTACATCAACATGATTACTATTGATCCAAAAAGTATTGAAACCGCAAAGCTACAAGGTTACCTTCAAAGTTCCGTGGGACCAAGACCTATAGCATTTGCCAGTACTATGGACAGTGAGGGAAACCCAAATTTATCTCCTTTTAGTTTCTTTAATGTATTTAGCGCCAATCCGCCAATTCTTATTTTCTCACCTGCCAGACGTGTTCGTGACAATTCGATAAAACACACTTTGATCAATGCTGAATCTACTCGAGAAGTAGTGATAAATGTGGTTAATTTTGATATGGTGCAACAAACATCTCTTGCAAGTACGGAATATGCGGAGGGCGTAAATGAGTTTCTAAAATCAGGTTTTACATCAATTCCCTCTGAGGTTGTGAAACCTTTTAGAGTAAAAGAGTCACCTGTGCAATTTGAATGCAAAGTTACTCAGATTATCCCTTTGGGAACCGAAGGCGGAGCTGGCAATTTGATCCTTTGTGAAGTACTGAGAATTCATATTGACGAACGTATTTTAGACGAAAATGGAGCAATTAATCAATATAAAATAGACTTAGTTTCTAGATTAGGAGCCAACTGGTATTCCAGATCAAACCAGGGACTTTTTGAAGTACCAAAACCACTTACAACACAGGGAATCGGGGTTGATGCGATACCTGATTTCATAAAAGAAAGTGCTGTCTTTGATGGAAATGATTTAGGGATGTTGGGTAATATTGAGGCCTTGCCTACTTTAGAGGAAGTTAGTATATTTGTAAAACAGAATTTTCCTGTAAAAGGGGTTTTAAGCTCAGATGATCAGCAAAAATTGCATATGGAAGCGAAAAAATACCTGAATAAAAAGGATGTTCTAGCTGCTTGGAAAGTACTTTTAGCTAAAAAAAAATAATTCAATATAACAACAAAAAATAACGAAGATGGAAGTTACAGGAAAAATTAAAATGCTTGGAGAAGCTAAAAATGTAGGAAATGGAAGTTTCTTAAAAAGAGAACTAGTTGTAACGACTGAGGAACAATATCCACAGCACATTTTAGTGGAATTTGTACAAGACAAATGTGATTTATTGAATAGTTTTAAAGTGGGGGAAGCTGTAAAAGTTTCTATCAACTTAAGAGGCCGCGAATGGGTAGATCCTCAAGGTGTAACTAAATATTTCAATTCTATACAAGGATGGAGAGTAGAAAGAGTATCTGCTGATGCTCCTAATGCTCAAATAGCTCCAATGCCAGCTGCTGAAGCATTTGCTCCAGCTACAAATTTAAACGAAGAAGAAGCGGACGATTTACCATTTTAATCATTTGATCTTAATTGATTTTATAATAAAAACCCGACAGCTATTGATTTAACTGTCGGGTTTTATAGTAATATAAAAGATGTATTATTTAACTGCAGCCTTATTCTTCCCTCCTGTTTCCCAAACCAACCGCGATGGAATTTTGGCTATTGGAGGTGACTTATCTTCGGAACGATTGCAACTTGCTTATAAAAGTGGTATTTTCCCGTGGTTTGAACAAGGAGAACCAATTATGTGGTGGTCACCCAATCCCAGAATGGTTTTATTTTTAGATGAATTGGTAATTTCCAAAAGTATGCGCAGCATTCTTAATAGAAATATTTTTACTGTCACCTTCAATCAAAATTTAAGAGATGTAATTTCAAACTGCAAAAATATAAAACGAGACGGTCAAAACGGGACTTGGATTACCAATGACATGATTGAAGCCTACTGTAAACTTCATGAATTGGGAATTGCAAAATCAGTTGAAGTTTGGCAGGATGAGAAATTGGTCGGCGGTTTATACGGAATCGATTTAGGTCATGTTTTTTGTGGTGAAAGTATGTTTTCTTTGGTATCGAATGCTTCAAAAGTCGCTTTCATTGCTTTGACAAACCAATTAAAGGCAGCCAACTACAAACTGCTGGATTGCCAAGTTTATAATCCGCATCTCGAAAGTTTGGGCTGTAGAGAAATTGACCGAACCGATTTTATGGAGATATTGAAAATTGAATAGTTGACAGATTCTAAACATATGCACTTCTATCTTACTGTCAATTGAAATACTATTTTCTTTTCCAGCAATCTGCTACATGATCATCGACCATTCCTGTTGCTTGCATGTGCGCATAAACAACAGTGGATCCCACAAACTTAAACCCGCGTTTTTTCAAATCTTTACTAATTTCATCTGAAAGTGGCGTTGTGGCAGGAATATCTTTTGAGGATTGTCGGTTGTTTTGAATTGGTTTTCCATCGGTAAATTCCCAAATGTATTTGGAAAAACTACCAAATTTCTCTTGTACTTTCAAAAATGCAATGGCATTCGAAACTGCAGCGCGAATTTTTAATTGATTGCGAATAATTCCTGAATCAAGAAGCAATTCCTGTATTTTATCTTCTGAAAAGTTAGCTACTTTTTTGTAATCGAAATTATCTAAAGCCAGTGTAAAATTTTCTCTTTTCTTTAAGATCGTATACCAGCTTAAACCCGCCTGAAAAGTTTCTAAAATCAGAAATTCAAATAATTTTTGATCTTCATAAACGGGAACTCCCCATTCTTCGTCATGGTACTTTCGATATAAATCATCTTTTTCACACCAATTGCAGCGCATTTTATCATCCATAATTATTTACTATGAATGTATTTCTCAATTAAGGAATGTCCTAAATAAATTAGCGGCGTTAGTAAAATAGCAATAATCAGCTTCACAAAATAACCGGTAAAGGCCGAAGCAATGTAAACGTCGGTAGTCATTTTTCCAGTCATCCAAAAGGCAATTCCTAACACAATAAAGCTATCAAAAAATTGCGAAATAACCGTTGAGCCAGTGCTTCGCAACCAAATCATTTTGTTGCCGGTTTTGTTTTTAAAAAAGTGAAAAATACTTACGTCAATTAATTGTGACACTAAAAAAGCCGTAATACTTCCAACAATTATCCACATGCTTTGTCCGAAAACCCCATTGAATTGCGCATCAGTTACCAAATTTACTCCTTTTACCGCAGGAATTCTTAAAGCGAAGAATAATAATACAAAATAATAAGCAATTAAACTGGCGGTTATCAACGATAATTTTTTAACCCCTTTTTCTCCAAAATATTCATTGATTAAATCGGTTGTCAAGAAAACAATAGGCCAAGGCAATATGCCAATACTCATCAAATATGGACCTACGTAAATTAGTTTTCCACCTATTAATTCGGCAACAACAGCATTGGTTATGAAAATTCCAGCTAGAACAACATAAACAGTGTCTTTTTTGGATTGAAACATAAATGAATAATTAGCATTCAAATTTAGTATTTTAATTCCTTTTCAGACAAAAAAAAACCCATCTTGTTTTACAACAAAATGGGAATTTATATTTTATGAAATCAGAAATCTGATTACCCTAAAGCAGCTCTTTTGAAACCTGTAACGATAAGATCTTTATCTAAAGATTTCGCATAAGCAGCAACGCTCATTTTGTTGTCTTTGATGTAATCTTGGTTCACTAAAGTATTGTCTTTAAAGAAACGAGCCAATTTACCTTTAGCAATATTGTCTAACATTGCTTCTGGTTTTCCTTCTTGACGTAGGATATCTTTAGCAATTTCGATTTCTTTAGCGATAGTATCAGCATCAACACCAGTTTCGTCTAAAGCGATAGGAGACATAGCTGCAGCTTGCATAGCAATGTTTCTTGCAACTTCATCAGCACCATCTAATTTTGCAGATAAACCAACTAAAGTAGCAATTTTGTTCCCAGAGTGTATGTAAGAACCGATAAAAGCACCTTCTAATTTTTCAAAAGTTCTAATTTCTAATTTTTCACCAATAACTCCAGTTTGCTCGATCAATTTATCAGCAACAGTCATTCCGTTGAAATCACTTGCTAAAAATTCTTCTTTAGTATTGAAGTTCAATGCTGAATTAGCCATTTCCGTAGCCATTTTCACAAAGTTTTCATTCATCCCTACAAAGTCAGTCTCACAGTTTAATGTGATAACAACTCCTGCAGTTTTGTCCGCATTTACAACAGCAATTGCAGCACCCTCAGTAGATTCTCTATCTGAACGGTTTGCAGCTACTTTTTGTCCTTTTTTACGTAAGTTTTCGATCGCTAAATCAAAATCTCCGTCTGCTTCAACCAAAGCTTTTTTGCAGTCCATCATTCCTGCACCTGTGATTGTTCTTAATTTATTTACGTCTGCAGCAGTAATTGTTGCCATATTGTATATTTTTTTAAGGTTAAAAGTAAAAAATTCCAAGTTTCAAATCCAGTTTCCAATTTTATTAAATTATCAACTTTAGGTTTCTAATTTTTTATGGAGAGGAATTAAAACTTGGAATTAAATGTTTATTTATTCTTCAGTTGCAGTAGGAGCGGCTGCCTCAACAGCAGGAGCAACCTCAGCTACCTCAGCAGCAGGAGTAACAACTTCAGCAGCAGGAGCAACGACTTCAGCAGTAGCTTCACCTTCTTTGTCAGAACCTCTATCAGAAAGTCCTTCAACAATTGCAGCTGTTACTAAAGATAAAATTTTATCAATTGATTTAGAAGCATCATCGTTAGATGGGATTACAAATTCAACCTCTCTTGGGTCAGAATTGGTATCCACCATTGCGAAAACTGGAATGTTTAATTTTTGAGCTTCTTTTATTGCGATATGTTCCGCTTTGATATCAACTACGAACAATGCAGCTGGTAGTCTAGACATGTCAGCGATTGAACCTAAATTTTTCTCTAATTTAGCACGAAGACGATCAACTTGTAAACGCTCTTTTTTAGAAAGGGTCATGAATGTACCATCTTTCTTCATTTTATCAATAGTAGCCATTTTTTTAACAGCTTTACGGATAGTTACGAAGTTAGTTAGCATTCCACCAGGCCATCTTTCAGTAATATAAGGCATGTTTGCAGCTTTTGCTTTTTCAGCAACGATGTCTTTTGCTTGTTTTTTGGTAGCAACGAATAATATTTTTCTACCTGATGCAGCGATTTTTTTCAAAGCTTCATTCGCTTCTTCAATTTTTGCTGCAGTTTTATATAGATTGATAATGTGAATACCATTACGCTCCATATAAATGTAAGGAGCCATGTTTGGATCCCATTTTCTAGTCATGTGTCCGAAGTGAACACCTGCTTCTAGTAATTCTTTTACTTCTACTTTGTTTGCCATTTTGTTCTAGTTTACGTTCTGTTGATTAGCAATGAATAAATGGCGATTTCTCGGCTTTATCCATTTAGATGCTAAACTATTTCCTACCTCAGTAGGAGAGCAACAACAACTTTGTTTTTTAAATTCAATAATAAATAAACGATGTCTTGTCCCATTTGAACAAGACAGGTAATATTAACGTTTAGAGAATTGGAATCTCTTACGAGCTTTCTTCTGACCGAATTTCTTACGTTCAACCATTCTTGGATCTCTTGTCAATAAACCTTCTGGTTTCAAGATAGCTCTGTTTTCAGCATTTACTTCACACATAACACGTGCTAATGCCATTCTTACAGCTTCTGCTTGACCAGTTGAACCACCTCCGTAAACATTCACTTTTACGTCAAAGTTAGTTACATTTTCTGTCATAGACATTGGTTGTAATACTTTGTACTGTAAAGTTGCAGTAGGGAAATAAGTTTCGAATGGTTTTTTGTTTACAACGATTACTCCTGTTCCTTCCGAAACATATACACGTGCAACAGCGGTTTTTCTTCTACCGATTTTGTGAATTACTCCCATTACTTAAGATCGTTAAGGTTAACTGTTTTAGGTTTTTGAGCGCCTTGTTTGTGCTCTGATCCTACAACAACATTTAAATTTCTAAAAAGCTCTGCCCCTAATTTATTTTTAGGTAACATCCCTTTAATAGCTTTCTCTACTAATAATGCAGGGTTTTTTGCTTGCAATACTTTAGCAGTTAAAGTTCTTTGACCACCTGGGTAACCTGTGTGACGAATGTAAGTCTTCTCGTCCATTTTGTTACCTGTAAGGTTAATTTTTTCTGAGTTGATAACGATTACGTTATCTCCGCAGTCCACGTGTGGTGTGTAACTTGGCTTGTACTTACCTCTCAAAATCATAGCGACTTTTGAAGCAAGACGACCTAAGTTGTGACCATCAGCATCTACAACAATCCACTCTTTTGTAACGGTGGCTTTGCTTGCTGATTGTGTCTTGTAGCTTAATGCGTCCATAATATATTTTTAATTAAACATTCCATCCCCTATAAAGGGGTTGCAAAAGTACAATTAATTATTTTAAATCCAAATACCTTAAATGATTATTTTTATCTTGTTTTGACTCTGATAATCAAATGTATATTTAAAATAATTATCCAGGATTGAATTTAGAATTAATAGATAGTTGACTTATTAAACTAAACCGCTACCGTTTTTTGGGAGTAAATTAAACATTAATCATTTTTCAAGGGTGAATTTTATATTTTAATGGTTATTTTTGTCTGTTATATAGTTAATATTCTAATTATTTCTATCTTAACCTTCTTTTTACATTATAAATTACAATAAATTTCTCCTTATGAAAGCTAAAGCAACATTAAAACAAATTGCAAAAGAACTTAATGTATCTGTTTCTACTGTTTCAAAAGCACTTAATGATAGCCCGGAGATTAGTGAGTTGACAAAAATTAAAATTAAAGAATACGCAAAACTTAAGAATTACAAACCAAACATTATTGGTCTGAATCTTAAAAACAGAAAAACAAAAACGATTGGTGTTATTATACCGAATATTCTAAATTCTTTTTTTGCCAAAGTATTTAGTGGTATAGAAAAAGTCGTTGATGAAAAAGGATACAATGTAATAATGTGTATCTCTAACGAATCTTTAGAAAAAGAAGCCCATACACTTGAAATGCTTAGCAATGGAACTATCGATGGATTTATTTTATCTGTTTCTGAAGAAGCACAAAAACTCCATGAATACAATCATTTTAAAGAAATTATTAATGATGGCACTCCTATAGTTATGTTTGACCGAATTGCCGAAGGGGTAGATTGCGATAAAGTTATTGTCGATGATTTTGATTCTGCTTTAAACTCCACGCAACGTTTAATAGATTTAGGATGTAAGAATATTGCATTATTTTCTTCGATAGATAATTTGAGTGTGGGTAAGCTCAGAGCTGAAGGTTACCTCAAGGCATTAGAGAATAATAACATAACCATTAATCCGAATCTAATCTTGAGAACAGATTCCGAAGACGATTTAAACGAGAAAATTGAGAAGATTTTTGATAACAATACAATTGATGGAATTTTTGCTTTAGAAGAAAGTGACTCAGTAGCTGCATTGAAATTTGGTCTTAAAAAAGGATATAAAATCCCTGAAGACCTATCTATTATAGGTTTTGCTGATGGAATTCTTGCCTCTAGAAGATTGTCCCCGAGTTTAACTACTGTTAGCCAGCACGGCATCGAAATAGGCGAAGTAGCAGCAAGATTACTTATTGAAAGATTAGAATCAAAAGAAGAAAACATTCCTTACGAAACCGTTGTCATTAAAACTAAATTAAAAGAACGCGAATCCACAAAGAAATTATAAAGCATAAAATAATCCATCAGTCTATTTTGGACGGATGGATTATTTATTAAAACTGTATTTGGTTTTTCATCTCTTGACATTCAAGCCATTTACCAAAATTTTTCATCTGAAATTTAATTCAAAATAATTTTTTCAGTAAAATCAAGATTATTACCGTTAACCTTCAAAATATAAACTCCTTTTTGAAGACGGCTTAAATCAATAGTTTTAAAATTATTGAATTCTTCATTTTTAAATTTAGAAACTACTCTTCCGTTGATGTCAATTATTTGAATAGTAACTTTGCCGACATATTGATCAATATGTAGATTTACTTGCCCATTAGAAGGATTAGGATAAACACTTATTCCCTTATTGCTTTCAAAATCATTTACCGCAAGAACACAATTTGGTCCAGCAGCAGGAGCTGTAAAATCCTCTACCTGATCATTACCTATATTCCCATCGCCAGCTGACGCATTTACACCTAAACCTCGAGCTGCAAATACCCCCCATATCACACAATAATCTTTACCACCGGTAATTGCCTGATCAGCTGCTATAATCGCATCTCTTGCGCTAACAAAAGTGGGGCTACAGGGTTGTAACTTAATGCCATCTAATACAATTCGCATTAGTTTGTTGTTCCCACCAATACCGGTGTACTTATTGTCATCATAGCCATACTTACTGATATAAGCCCAAGTCAAATCCCATAAAACGGTAGTCCATACAGAACCAGTTCCATGAATTTCAGTTTGTTCTTTACCGTCTTTATCTGTATATTGATATTTATTTGTATTGTCATAAGTCATAGGATTTATGGCCTTATCCGTAGAATATGGATAATCTCTTATTCCTAATCCATCTGTTGGTTGCATCGATACAAATGTTCCTATACCTCGTTTTGAAGTCCCGACGTCGCCGGGCTTAATTTGTAACATAAGTGCAAACCAATCAGACCATCCCTCTCCCATTTGATCTGTATTTTGAAGACAACTGGAATTATTTCGCCCCCCTGCTAAACGAGTTGAAATCCCATGTCCATATTCATGGGCAATTATACCATTATCAAAGTCTCCATCTGAATTTATAAATGGGGAGTTTTCCACCTGTAATTTGACATTCACATTTTGTGTTTGCATTTGCGATATCAGAGATTCTCCAATAGCCTGTGTTACACTTATAGCAGGAATTACAATAGACGCGTCAGCTCCCGACATCGTTATTGCACCGTCGGCATTATTAACAATAATTACAGCTAACGCACCTGCATTCTGAGCAGCTTTAACCTTCACTACAAATGTACAAGACCCTCTTCTTATTACTGCAATTTTTCCATTTATGGCATTCCCATTTGATGGCGCATTACAACCATCGCTAGTCCCACCTGCACTATCTAAATATAGAACTAAATCGGATTGAATAAAATTAGGCACTATATGTAAATCAACTCGTCCAGGGTTAAAAGAATTTTGTTTAGCCACGTAACTTCCTGCTATATTTTTTGGAGAATTAACGATTATAGGCTTGATTTCAGGACCGTAATTCCATAAAAACATCTGCATTCTAGGTTTACCCCCATCTATAGGCGTAGAAAAATTTGCATTATTTATACTCTTAGGATTTGCCATAGATCCGTCTTGAGCATCCGCATTAACAAAATCATTTTCTTTTCCTCCACGTAAATAATTATTCTCTTGAAAATTTCCGCTAGCTTCATTAAAACCATATTGATACCAGATGTCATGCATCACATTGTTCATATAGAACAAATTGGTTGTCGCGGCATCAATGTATGAAGATGCATCAGCTCCCGCCCCTGCATAAGAAAAGTCAAAAACTAAACCCGCTCCCCCATCAGCACCATTTCCTACAACAATGTTATCACCGAGGAAGTCATCTTTTGCCCAAACATTATTACCTCTTGTAACGGTAAATTCTGCACCAGCAAAGCCATCAATATCATGCCAGCCGTAAGGAGAGGCTGAAGCATTTGCCGGATTTGATATTAACTTTCTCCCACTGTGATTTGGACTTTCGTAATTAAAAGGAATGACATTATACGAACCTCCTCCTGCGTATACCGGAGCCGTAGAAAATAATTGTTTATAAGTAGCCTTTGCAGGCATATTTAAAGAAGTATTTGCAGAGGAATAATATTTATTACTGTCAAAATTACAAGAAATATTTAAGTCTATTTTTTCCAATATTTCACCATTTAAAGCATCAATTCTAATACTCCAAATATGATTGTGGGCAGGTGTGTTTATGGTAAAATCCCAAGCTAATTTTAAAGTGTTTTCTTTAGTCAAATGATATACTAAATTTGCACTTACAGGCTCTTCAATAGACAGGCCGTTTGAAATTTTAAATTTATATTGACCTGTTTTTTCCAGAATTTTAAATGGTGCAGTAGCCGTAATTTCTAATTTTAAATATGTCTTTGCCAAAGCATCAAGTATAGGAAGCGAAGGCTTGGTAGCATTCACTTTTTGAGATAAATTTGCTACAAAACGGTTGCCTACATTAATTACTTGACCCTCTTTTATCGAGAAATTAGAAAGTGCTCTAAAGACCTCGATGCCCTGATAACGTTGTAAAACATAACAGTTATTTATATTAGTTGTCGTAGAGTTTCCTTCACTTTCAATTATCCAATCTTTAACATCAGCATTGGAAACATCCAATTTAGCGGTTTTGCTGTTCAAATATCTTTGAATCGTTTCAGCATTAGATTGTGAAAAACTAATAATAGGGATAAGAAATAAAATTAATAGGGTAATTTTTTTCATAGATATAGTTAAATTCAAACAGGGTTAATTAGTGCCACAAACATAATTGTTTTTATTTGATTTAACAATTAACCATTTAAGTGTTCGTAATTTAACTTTTGACTGCGGTAATTGTTTTATAAAATAACAAAGCATTACCATCGGTAAGTAACGAAATAAAATGACAAATATGTAACAAGCGACTGTACAGGTTTTCTTTTTCCAAATGATGCTTTTCTGGCAACATTTTTAAAATTAAAGTATCATAATTAGATGCATTCCCATCGAATTTATTGTTGAACGCAGTGAGGAACTTTTCCAACAACGTTTGAATAATCTGATAACCCACAATTTCTTTCTCAATCACTTCTCTACTTTGGTAAATATTATTAACACTAATCTTGATAATATCATCCATTTGTGCTTTATACTTACTTTTATCCATGATCGCAAAAGGAAATTTACCTTCCAGAATTAATGTTTCATTTTCGATAAAAACTTTTACTGCGTCATTAATTAAGCTTCCTATTGCCAAAGCTCGCAAATAGCTTATTCGGTCTTCTTTGGTGGTAAGCGTTTTATATTTGGAAGTGTCTATGCTGTCTTTTACCAATTTTATCAAATATTCTAAAGCAAAATCTTCAGAAACTAATCCTAAGTTTATTCCGTCTTCAAAATCAATAATCGTATAGCAAATATCATCAGCCGCCTCCACTAAATAAGCCAAAGGATGTCGTTCGAAACCTATATTCTCTCCCGATTTATTTGGAATCAACCCCATCTCAGAAGCTACATCCTGAAAAAAGACTTTGTCGGTTTGAAAGAAACCATATTTCTTATCCGCAATATTTTGCGTCGGCTTTTTTGGTAAACTTTCTTTTGGGTATTTAGTAAATGCACCCAATGTTGCATATGAAAGTCGAATTCCTCCTTCTACTCCTGGTCTTGAACTGTTTAAAACTGAAAAACCATTAGCATTTCCTTCAAAATCAATTAAATCCTGCCATTCTTTAGCAGTAAGCTGATTTTTATATTTTTGTCCGTTTCCAATGGAGAAATATTCTCCAATCGCTTTTTCGCCAGAATGACCAAAAGGCGGATTGCCAATATCGTGCGCCAAGGATGCCGCGGCAACAATTGCCCCAAAATCATTCATGTGGTAGCCATGAACTTCTTTCAGATGCGGGTATTTTTCAATTATTTTTTTACCAACCAATCGTCCTAGAGAACGCCCCACAACCGAAACTTCTAAACTATGCGTTAATCTGGTGTGAACAAAATCAGTTTTTGATAACGGAATAACCTGCGTTTTATCCTGCAAACTTCTAAAAGCCGCCGAGAAGATAATACGATCGTAATCCACCTCAAAACCCAAACGAGTATCGTCTTGTTCTACACGCAATCTTTTGCCTTTGTCGCCTTGTCGTTTCAGTGATAAAAGTTGTTCCCAGTTCATCATTTTATTTTTGGTATTTAAAAGGAGCGAATATAAAGAAAAGGATGTGTTTAAAAACAAAAAAGCAGTCTAAAATGACCGCTATTTTTATCTTTTCTATTTCTTTATTCCTCAGAAAACATTTTCTTTTTCTCAAGAAATTCGTGTTTTTTCACCACATAAGTAACTGATAATGTATCATGCCATCCTCTATTAGCAGTTAAAAAAGAAAAAGGCTCAAAAGGAATTAATCTAGAAAGTGTTCTAATCATTACACTTTTCATGTTGGGTCTTGAACCGTCATGCTTTACAACCATTGTTTTCATGAAATACTTCCCGAAGGTTCTGGAAAAGTACATTTCAGTAATTAAATAATAAAAAAACAAGGTAACAAGTCCGAAAAAGAAACTTTCAACTACGCTTAATGATGTAACCCAGTTCGATGCCCCATAACTGTTTGTTGTATCTGCAATTATATTAATGGTAGCGACAATACTTATTGCTATAATATAAATAATCAATAAGTCGATAAGTAGATTCAGGAGACGCTGGCTTTTGGAAGCTAATAAATCATCTGTAACAGTAAATTTTTTATTATCCATGGTAGTAATTTAAAAAGGATTGTTTTTGATGGGAATTATCTCAAATATAGTGAATTATTTACAAATTCAAACTATTATCTCTTGATGTTTTAGCCCCGATTAAAGTGGAAATCCTTTTTATTCACCTTTTTTTGGTGAAGAAAAAGATTGCAACGAAAAGCGGGAAATAGCTCTAAAAAAAAACAGCTATCATTACAATAACTGTTTTTAAATTTAAATACTTTTTTTAATTCGAATTTTAAAACAACTTCCGTCTGTTTTACAAATTCTTCTTCCATTCCTTGTTGTTATACATTTTCTAAAAATGTAGTAAAAATCATTGTTTGATGGATTTTCCATTTTACTTGTTTTGTTAACAACTCTATAATCCATTATGACATAAGAGTTGTAGATTAATAATATCAACATTGATATTATCTTAAAAAATAATTTTGGAAAGAAGATTCGAATTATATACTTTTGAAGTATATAAAAAGAAGGTGAGGCAACCTCATTATCTTTATAACTTAATTTTTTAAAAGCTTGCTGGCCGTTTTAATTTTACGTTTTCCAAAATAGGGATATCACAGATGTCCCTTTTTTTATGCGTATTATTTTTTTTCTTTACCTCAGCGATCGATTTAAAGTTAGTATTCTTATAAAAGGCCTCCATTAAGAGGCCTTTATCATTTTATATTCATTTAATTAACTACCACACATTTCACATTCGTCAGGCCCTGCATTTTTAGATAATTCAAGCATAGCTCTGTATTCATCCGAAGTCATTTCTACTGCTTCAGCAACTGCAGGAACAGCGATTGATTGCTCTTTAATTTCGATTGGCTCTGCTTTTTTATCATTGTTTAATGTAAATTTAATCGCATCCACCGCAGCTTTTGTTCTTAAATAGTACATTCCCGTTTTCAATCCAGATTGCCAAGCATAGAAATGCATTGATGTCAATTTTGAATAATTGGCGTTTTGCATGAATAAGTTCAACGATTGCGATTGATCCACAAAATAACCACGTTGACGAGACATATCGATAATGTCTTTCATAGACATTTCCCAAACTGTTTTGTACAATTCTTTCAAGTCTTGCGGAATATTCAGGTCTTGAACTGAACCGTTATTTCGCATTAATTCTTGTTTCAATGTTTCGTTCCACAAACCGCGCTCCACTAAATCGTGTAACAAATGTTTGTTTACCACAATAAATTCTCCCGAAAGTACTCTTCTGGTGTAAATATTAGAAGTATAGGGCTCGAATGCTTCGTTGTTACCCAAAATTTGTGACGTCGAAGCTGTTGGCATTGGCGCCACTAACAACGAGTTTCTCACTCCGTGTTCCATCACTTCTTTTCGTAATGAAGCCCAGTCCCAACGACCAGATAATTCCTCATCTTTCATTCCCCACAAATTGTATTGGAATTCTCCTTGAGAAATTGGCGAACCTTCAAAAGTGGAATAAGGACCTTCTTCTTTCGCCATTTCCATCGATGCTGTTACCGCAGCAAAGTATAATGTTTCAAAAATTTCCTGATTCAGTTTTTTAGCTTCGTCGCTCGTAAACGGCAAACGCAACATAATAAAAGCATCGGCTAAACCTTGTACTCCAAGACCAATTGGTCGGTGGCGTTTATTCGAATTTTCTCCTTCAATTACCGGATAATAATTTCTGTCGATTACTTTATTCAAGTTTCTGGTTACGCGTTTTGTAACGGTATACATCAATTCATGGTCAAACTTCCCATTGGCAACAAACATTGGCAAGGAAAGAGAAGCCAGGTTACAAACTGCAATTTCATCTTTGGATGTAAATTCCATAATCTCGGTACACAAATTCGAAGAACGAATCGTACCCAGATTTTTCTGGTTTGATTTTCTATTAACTGCATCTTTATACAACATGTAAGGAGTTCCAGTCTCTATTTGCGATTCCAGAATTTTCTCCCACAGTTCATGTGCTTTGATGGTTTTCCTACCTTTTCCACGTTTCTCGTAATCAATGTACATGGCTTCAAATTCTTCGCCATAAACATCGTACAGTCCCGGACATTCATTAGGACACATCAATGTCCAATAACTGTCTTCCTGTACTCTTTTCATGAACAAATCAGACGTCCACATCGCAAAAAACAAATCTCTGGCACGCATTTCCTCTTTTCCGGTGTTCTTTTTCAAGTCCAAAAATTCAAAAATATCCGCATGCCAGGTTTCGATGTATATTGCAAAACTTCCCTTGCGTTTTCCACCACCTTGATCTACATAACGAGCTGTATCATTAAAAACACGCAACATCGGAACAATTCCATTTGACGTTCCATTAGTCCCACGAATATAAGAACCCGTCGCTCTCACATTGTGAATAGAAAGCCCAACACCACCTGCTGACTGCGAGATTTTAGCGGTTTGTTTCAACGTGTCATAAATCCCGTCAATACTATCATCTTGCATCGCAAGAAGGAAACAAGAAGACATCTGAGGTTTTGGAGTTCCTGCATTGAATAATGTAGGCGTTGCATGGGTAAAGAATTTTTTCGACATTAAGTCGTATGTCTCAATCACTGAATCTAAATCATCTAAGTGAATCCCAACCGAAACACGCATCAACATGTGTTGCGGACGCTCCACTATTTTGCCGTTTATTTTAAGTAAATATGATCTTTCCAAGGTTTTAAACCCAAAATAATCATAATTAAAATCTCTATTGTATATCACATGGGAATCTAAAAATTCAGCATTTTTCATAATCACCTGATGAACTTCTTCAGATAACAAAGGTGCATCTTGTCCATTTCTCGGGTTTACATAATGAAACATATCGTTCATTGTTTCCGAAAATGATTTTTTAGTATTGGAATGCAAATTCGAAATTGCAATTCTCGCTGCCAATTGTGCATAATCAGGATGCGCAATAGTCATTGAAGCCGCAGTTTCGGCTGCTAAATTATCTAATTCTGACGTAGAAACTCCATCATAAAGCCCTTCAATTACTCGCATTGCTACTTTCACGGCATCAACCAAATCATTTAAACCATAACATAGTTTTTTAATTCTATCTGTGATTTTGTCGAACATTACCGGCTCTTTGTGCCCGTCTCTTTTTACTACGTACATACTTTTGTTTGTTTTTTAAAACAGAAAATCCCTTCGCTGTTTTTCGTTATTTGTAATTTATGCTGAACTTGTTTCAGCATCTTTTTTTGGAGCTGTTTCCAGCTATCCATTGCAATCTTTCTAGTCCTGAACTTGTTTCAGGATCCTGAAACAAGTTCAGGACTAGAAAGGATTTCCATTACTATCTGGGCTAATATGAATTAGTTGTTTTGTTTTTATGAAATTTAGCTAACAATCAAAATTAAATTATTGTTTATCGAAAGTGTATATTGTAAAAAAATCATAATCATTGCTTTTAAAACAACGCAATTCTCCTAAAACAGCTCCGTTACTAATGACATCATGAATCGTGTAATTACATAAATATTTATTATTTAAATCTACATCTAATGACTCTCTAATTAAATTAAACTGTATGTTTTTATCATTGTTTAATTCACATAACTTTAACTTAGCTTTCCCAACCTCTTCATAATAATATTTATCATCAAAATTCGAAAAACATTCTATGTTTTCAATATGTTTCATAATAGTTAAAATCAAAAATCAGCGTCAAAAGATATTTTCTGAGCATCCTCATCCGTATTCATAACACCCGCTTTTTGATATTCGGCTACTTTCTTTTCAAAGAAGTTTGTTTTTCCTTGAAGGGAAATCATGTCCATAAAATCAAAAGGGTTTGAAGTGTTGTATTCTCGTTCACAACCTAATTCAACCAATAATCTATCAGCAACAAATTCTAAATATTGCGTCATCAATACAGCATTCATTCCTATCAAACTCACGGGAAGTGACTCGGTGATAAATTCTCTTTCGATATTTAAAGCATCTACAATAATGCTTCTAATTCTTTCTTTTGGCACTTTGTTCACCAAGTGGTGGTTGTGTAAATGCACGGCAAAATCACAGTGAACTCCTTCGTCACGAGAAATCAATTCATTAGAAAACGTCAATCCTGGCATTAATCCACGTTTTTTCAACCAATAAATCGAACAAAATGCTCCCGAAAAGAAAATTCCTTCCACTGCTGCAAAAGCAATCAATCGCTCCGCAAATGAATCCGATTCAATCCATTTCAAAGCCCAATCCGCTTTTTTCTTAATTGCAGGAAAAACTTCTAAAGCATTGAACAATTCATCTTTCTCCACTTCATCTTTTACATACGTATCAATCAATAACGAATAGGTTTCGCTATGAATGTTTTCCATCATAATTTGAAAACCGTAAAAGAATTTTGCTTCTGCATATTGCACTTCGTTCACAAAATTTTCAGCCAGATTTTCATTTACGATTCCATCTGAAGCAGCAAAAAATGCCAAAATGTGTTTAACAAAATAACGCTCATCTTCCGAAAGTTTGTTATTCCAGTCATTTAAATCTTGAGACAAATCAATTTCTTCAGCAGTCCAGAAACTGGCTTCCATACTTTTATAAAATTCCCAAATATCATGGTGTTTGATTGGAAAAATTACGAAACGATTTTTATTTTCTTGTAAAATTGGTTCAACTTGTGCCATTATAAATGTGTGTTTTTTTTTAGATTTCACCGAAATTTTATGCTTTCTGTAGAATACAAAGGTTGTAAAATATTGCGACTAATAAAAGCCAAACTTATTCACAATCGGCTTTAGTTTTTAACAAATGAGAAAAATCGAAATATTTTTCGTGTCTTTTTCAAATAGCTGAATATTAGCGTATTGAAAAATAAAAAAGCGCGTAAAGTACTGTAAAATATAGGATTATAAAAATAAAAAACAAGGATTATTTTAATTATTTTTAAATTATTTTTTCATGTCGAGAGCCACTTTTTCAAGCTCTGCATACCAGTCTTCGCCAAATTTCCTAACTAATGCTTCCTTGACAAATTTATATACTGGCACCTCAAGTTCCTGACCTAAAGAACAGGCTGGGTCGCAAATATCCCACTTGTCATAATTGACAGCGGCAAACTCGGTAAAGTCTTTTACTCGAATTGGGTACAGATGACAGGAAACAGGTTTTTTCCAGTCAATTATTCCTTGATTGTAGGCTTGTTCGATACCGCAAAGGGCCGTTTTACCATCAAAAATAACATAAGCACAATCTTTATTATCAATCAAGGGTGTTTCAAGATCCCCATCAGTACCATTTACCCAAGTCCCTTGCGCTTCGATAGCGGCAATTCCCTGTTTACGTAAAAACGGCTTAACCTTAGGATAGATTTCCTCCAAAATTTTTGTTTCCTCAAGACTCAACGGAGCTCCGGCGTCGCCATCTACACAACAGGCTCCTTTACAAGCTGACAAATTGCAAACAAAATCTTTTCCTAATATGTCTTCTGAGACTATTGTTTTTCCTAATTGAAACATTATTTTGTGGTACTGTGATTATAAAATGCAAAGGTAGTCAAAGTATATGGTAATTTTTTAGTTAAAACCCAACTTTAACCTTCTATCAAAATCGAATCTGTCATCGATAAAATCAGATTCACAGCGACTACAACACCTAAACAAATCGGATAAAACATTGTTTTATATTAGTTTAAAAAAGCTTCAAAATACAGCAATACCTTTGTATTTTAACTGATAATTTGCCAAAAAGTTTAACTTTACAATCAAAAAAATATGATAGGATTCGATATTAGAGAAATTGTAACCGTGAGTATGGTCCTTTTTGCAGTAATTGATATTATTGGTACTATCCCCATTATCATCGATTTACGATCAAAATTTGGACATATCGAATCAGAAAAAGCAACATTAGCTTCAGGAGCCATTATGATTGTCTTTCTTTTTATAGGGGAGGAATTTTTAAATTTAATTGGAATCGATGTTAATTCATTTGCCGTTGCCGGATCTTTTGTTTTATTTTTTTTAGCATTAGAAATGATATTAGGAATTCGGTTGTATCGTGATGAAGCTGCCAGTTCTGCATCAATAGTCCCAATAGCGTTCCCACTTGTTGCTGGCGCCGGGACAATGACTACTTTATTATCCTTGAAAGCAGAATTTCAAACTATTAATATTGTCATTGCCATAATTCTGAATATCATACTCGTATACATTGTTTTGAAATCATCTGCAAGAATCGAAAAGTTGTTAGGTGAGAACGGACTTGGAGTCATTAGAAAGACTTTTGGAGTAGTTCTTCTTGCCATCGCTGTTAAATTATTCGCTGCGAATGTTAAAGGTTTGTTTGTGTAGAATAAATTTTCATAAATTTACCCCATAACGCAACAATGTATAAAAATATTTGATTTTTATTAAAATTAATTTTTAATTAAATAATCTTAAATTTTTCATTAAAAAACAAAAAAATATCATGAAAATCTTCACTAACATACTCGTGTTTTTAGCCTTAGCTTTAATCATATTTAATGTTACTTTACTTGATTTTAGCCATCCTTTTCAAGGTAATAGTCTATATGCTATTATAGGTGTTGCAGCTTCTTTATGTGCCGTCTTAATTCTTCTAATCTTTAGAATGTCTAAAAAAATTGAAGAAAAAATGAATGGTAAATTCTAACATGTTTGACATTTTAATTGTTGGGGGTGGAGTATCTGGAATGTCATGTTCGCTTGTTTTAGGATCAGCCAAAAACAAACTCTTTGCCTTTGATAAAAAAATTGGCGTTTTTATCCATCAAAAAACATCCTCTCTTCAAGAAGCTCTTTTTAATAATGCTTATGGAATAACTCCAGACACTTTAGGATCCGATTTACTGGAGGAGAGCATTCAACATCTTTCCAAAACGTATCCTCATGTCGCACAAATTCCAAATGAAAAAGTGTTGAAAATCGAGGGAACTTTTCCGGATTTTATAGTTACTACAAATAAGAACAGCTATAAAACAAAGACTATTGTTATAGGTATTAGTTCGGCAAATACTTTTGCGATTGAAGGTTTGATGCAATACATCGAACCACACCAAAAATCACTTCCAGAAAAACAAAGAATTCAGCTGAAAAACAGTGACCATAAAGTTGCAGAAGGAATTTATGTTGTGGGAACTTTAGCTGGCTGGAGAAGCCAACTTGCCATTGCTGCCGGAAGCGGTGCTGCTGTTGCTACCGATATTCTTACTTTATGGAATGGCGGTGTGCAAACTCATTCTCACGATAGCATTAGATAAAACGTTTGCGTTTAATGTAAAATTTTTAGTTACCTATCAGCTCTAAACTATTAATTATTTCAAAAATAGATTCTTCATTTAATTCAACCTTCTTTAGAATAGATTTGATTCCTTCAATATTTTTTTGCTTCAGACAATTGTCAAAATCATTCATAAGACCTCCAACATATAATCATTAACTAACTGTCATTCCAGAAAATTTATTTTCCATACTGTAAAATGTATTGATTATTTTTTTTCGAAAACTGCTTTAATCATCGCATCTTCTTTCAATACAATTTCATAATAATACTTTTCACCATATAATTGTCGCGCAAACTCAGCGACAAGGTATCGTTTTACCAAGGACTTGCTTTTTCCAAATTTCAAATCCAATCCATTCTGGAAAATATACTTCTGAAAAGAATTAAAATACAAATCGGTCGCATTCATTTTAGTTATGAATTGTTGAAAAGCCAATCCTTTGAATGCATTTCTATTTTTATCTAATTGTTCAAAAACAAAATGACCAACAATACCAGATTGCAATAAATAAGGCGTGCTTTCACTGCCGTGTTCCACTTCAAGCGGCACAAAAACATCAGGAACAATTCCACCGCCACCATATACAATTTTACCTTTTTTAGTTTTAAACTTTAAAGTGTCCGAAACTTTTATACTGTCTTTATTGTACAATTCACCGTTTTCAAATCTTTCGTCCGATTCTTTAAAATAAGCTTCATTCCCTTTAGAATATGGTTTTTGAATCGAGCGACCAGTTGGTGTGTAGTATCTTGCAATGGTCAAACGAACTGCCGAACCATCATCAAAATCCATTTCACGTTGTACCAATCCTTTACCAAAAGAACGTCGGCCAACAATAGTCCCTCTGTCATTATCCTGAATGGCTCCTGCTAAGATTTCACTGGCAGACGCGCTATTTTCATTGATTAATACAAATACATTTCCACTTTCAAAACTTCCCCTTTCTGTTGCAAATGTTTTGTCAATATTACCTTTTTTGTTCTTCGTAAAAACAATCAATTGGTTGTCTTTCAGTAATTCATCGGCAATAGCGATAGCTTCTTCCATATAACCTCCACCATTATCACGAACATCTATAATCAATGATTTTGCACCTTGCCGTTTCAAGTCTAAAAGACCGGCTTTGAATTCACTGTAAGTAGTTTCAGCAAATCGATTTATTTTTATATAACCGGTATTGTTTTTTAAAAGCATCGTTACATCAACACTTTTAATTGGAATAACATCTCGTTTTACTTTTAATTTTATTTTTTTACCTTCCGATTTTCTGTAAACGGTAAGTTCTATTTCGGAACCTACCGAACCTTTTAATTTAGCAAACAAACTATCATTAGGCAATTTTCGTCCGTATAATTTTGTTTTATTAACATACAAAATCCGATCTCCCGCTTTTATGCCAGCTTTTGCCGAAGGGCCATTTTCCAACGGTTTTATTATGGCAACGGAATCATTGTACATATAGAAATTTACGCCAATTCCAACAAAATCTCCTTTCATGTTTTCAACAACTTCCGCTTGTTCACTTGGTGGAATATATACGGAATGCGGATCCAATTTGGCCAGAATATTGTCCACGGTAAGATTTACAATAGAATCCGTATTTACATTATCTACATATTCATTATCAATAAAATCAATAAGTTTATTCAACTTATTTTTAGAATTATTTTTTATCAAAAACTGATTTTGGTTGGGAAAATTTAATGCACCGCCCAGAACAACTCCTAGAGCAAGAGTCACACCAATAAGAATAGGCAGATATTTATTATCGAATTTCATTTAAGCTAGATTGTCAATTAATGGAATTAAGCACACTTATATTTTATCAAATTACGCTTTAAAAACCATAAAATTAAACAATAGAACATCTCCAATTTCATTTATTATCTAATAATTAACACCAAAAACAAACTTTACATCACATGAGAAATATAAGATGATTTAAATTGGGTTGACAATGATTCTAAGGTGTTCGTATATTTCTTAAATGGATAACCCATTTAATGTTTTATCAATTTTATTGTTCTTCTAATATTGAAATATGCTCTACTTCTACTCCGGCTTTAATCAAAAACTGAATTCCTGATTCATCACGATATCCATTATGATAAACCACTCTTTTTATCCCAGATTGGTGAATTAATTTACTGCATTCTTTACAAGGCGAAAGTGTAATATATAGTGTCGCTCCTTCACAAGATTGTGTCGATCTTGCTACTTTCAGAATAGCATTTGCTTCAGCATGTAAAACATCCCAGCGCGTTAAGCCTTCAGCATCTTCACAACAATTTTCAAAACCAGATGGAGTTCCATTATATCCGTCAGAGATTATCATTCGGTCTCTTACAATGATTGCACCTACCTGTTTTCTTTTGCAATAGGATAAAAGTCCCCATTCCGTAGCAATTCTTAGATAGGCTTTATCGTACTTATTTAATTTTATCGTTTCCATTTTTTTATCTAATCCAAATTTTACTTTCTACAATCATTGGTAAAACTACTCCTATTATAAAAGCGGACATAACCAAAGTCCAGTCTCTTTTCGAAAATCTAAAAATAGTTTGTACAATATAAGATAGAACCAAAACTACAAAAACCACTACAATTTGAGCTGCTTCAATTCCTAATGCAAATTCCCCTAAAGGTATTAATTTCGAGCTAGGACTTCCTCCTAGGATTGATTTGAAATAATTTGCAAAACCCAAACCATGAATTATTCCGAAGAAAAGCGTGATAAAAAACACCAGATTTATGCTCTCTTTTTTACTTGATTTCCCTGCAGTAAAAAGATTAAAAACTGCCGTTATTAAAATGGTTATGGGAATTAATAACTCTACCACATTTGCTTTGATGGCAATTATTCCAAATATGGATAATAACAAAGCCAGCGTGTGACCTATTGTAAACATTGACACTAACAGTACTATTTGTTTCCAATCCTTGAAAGAGAAAGGTACGGCTAAAGCTATTAAAAACAAAACATGATCGTAAGCATGAATATCCAAAACATGTTTTAATCCTATTTGAAAATAAATCCAAAATTCTGACATAGGTAAATAATTTGATTGAGATTGGGGTTGTAAACTTACGATTAATTTTGAAAATGATTGATTTGAGGAAATAAATCATCCCTTAAAAAGTTAAATTCCATAAAAGAAAATTAATAAGAAAATTAAAATCAATAAATTTAAAAATAGATTTATCTTTGTCAAATAAAAAATTATAATTATGTCATTTTCAGATTTATTTGATAGCGAATTCAAACAAAGAAATAAAGGTCACTTTTCAGCTATTGTTCGTGTGGCACTTGCCGATGGAAAATTTGCTCCAGAAGAAAAAGCGTTTTTAGATAAACTAGCTTTAAGACTAGAAATTTCTCCGATAGAATATGCAGAAATTTTAGAAAACCCATTAAAATATCCGATCAATCCTCCGTATTTACAAGAGCAAAGAGTGGAGCGTTTGTTTGATTTAGCACGAATGGTTCATGTAGATCATCATTTAGGAGACACACAAGATCTGTTGCTAAGAAAAATCGGATTGGCATTAGGTTTTACCCCTGAAAATGTAGACTACATTATTGAGAAAGCAATGATATTGGTGGATGAAAAAGTAGATTTAGACATTTTTGTTTCAGAAATGATGAAACATTCATAAATAAAAAAAGCTTCCGCCATGGCGGAAGCTTTTTTATATTTCTTGCTTTAGTACTTGCTTAATTTTGCTTTTTGCATAAATTCTTCTGCTTTTTCTACCATATTATAACTTCCGCAGAAAAAAGGAACCCGCTGATGCAATTCCGTTGGTAATATTTCCATTATACTTCCAAAACCATCCGAAGCTTTTCCACCCGCTTGCTCCACAATAAAGGCCATTGGATTACATTCGTACAACAAACGTAATTTCCCCTTTACAGCTTTAGAACTTGTTGGATAAATATATATTCCGCCTTTTATCATATTTCTATGGATATCAGAAACTAAACTTCCTATATAACGAGAAGTATACGGTCTATCCTCTTCTTCAAGCTGACAATACTTA
The DNA here is from genome assembly GCF_900108015.1 of Flavobacterium urumqiense. GTDB lineage: Bacteria > Bacteroidota > Bacteroidia > Flavobacteriales > Flavobacteriaceae > Flavobacterium > Flavobacterium urumqiense. Next base: position 312,719 of record NZ_FNVP01000002.1, read on the forward strand.
ATATAATCTTTTACACCTTGCGGAAAGTGAACATAATTTCCTTCATTGATTGAATAGATATTTCCATCTTTAGAAAACTGCATGTTTGGATGAGATAAATAAAATGTTCCAATTGCAGGGTTTAAGGTAAACCCATTTACTCCACATCCTGTAGTGTAAACCAGCATGGTCGATGTTCCATAAATTACATATCCCGCTGCTACTTGATTGATTCCCGGTTGTAAAAAATCTTCGATTGTAACCGGAGCACCTATTGGAGTGATCCTTCTATAAACGGAAAATATTGTTCCCACAGAGACATTTACATCAATATTTGATGAGCCGTCAAGCGGATCCATTAAAACTACATATTTATTATTGTGGCTTTTGTCGCTTCCTTCAACAGTGATGAAGTCATCATTTTCTTCTGAAGCGATGCCACATACAATTTCTCTATTTATTAAAGTTTGGATAAAAACTTCATTGGCATATACGTCCAGTTTCTGTTGATCTTCCCCTTGAATATTTTGTTCTCCGGCAGCACCAATTATATCGACCAATCCAGCTTTGTTTACTTTATAGTTGACCACCTTAGCAGCCAGACGGATTGAATTGATAATTCGTGATAATTCACCTGACGAATATTGAAAAGCATTTTGGTTTTCGATGATAAACTCACCTAATGTTTTGTTGCGTTCTTCCATTACGAAATCGTTGTAGTTATTTTGAAGTCACAAATATCGGTTTTTTTGTGAAAATGATTTCAATAATAGTTACTTAGTTTGCCACTATTGTATATTTGCTTTAAAAATTGCCGGATTTTAAGCTAAATAGCTTTATTTTGATCAATTGAAAACATTAAAAATAAAAATTTATGAAATGAGCATTATAGGCGTTTAATACAAACAACTATCAAACCATGCAAATTCCATATTCCAATAAAAAATAATCTACCTATGAATATTAGAAAAGGAACACCCGAAGACATGCCTGCCGTTTTGGGTCTTATTAAAGAATTAGCCGAATTCGAAAAAGAGCCAGATGCTGTTCTGGTAACTGTCGCTGATTTAGTCCGCGATGGTTTTGGCACAACTCCTTTATTTCATGTTTTTGTAGCCGAACTAGATGACGACCCGAGCGATAGCGCACAGGCGAAGCAAATCGTAGGTATCGCTTTGTATTATTATCGTTATTCTACTTGGAAAGGAAAAATAATACATCTAGAAGATTTAGTGGTAAAAGATAAGATGAGGGGCACAGGATTAGGCTACGCTTTGTATTCAGAAATTATCAAACAAGGCAAGAGAGACAATGTTCGAAGAATTGACTGGCATGTTCTGGACTGGAACACTCCTGCTATCGAATTTTATGAAAAATCAGGGGCAAAAGTGCTAAAAAATTGGTATTTGGCACAAATGGATGAAGAAGCTATCAACTATTTTGTAGATAATAGATTAAAATAAAATTACAAATTTTTTGTTTAAAAAAATATGAGAGTATTCAAGTTTGGTGGTGCTTCTGTTAAAGATGCCGAAGGAATTAAAAATGTTTATGACGTTTTACAAAAAGTAGGTTACGAAGACGTATTGTTGGTGGTCTCTGCCATGGGGAAAACTACAAATGCACTGGAAGTGGTTATTAAAAATTATTTCGAAAAATCAGCTGAATTAAATTCTTCGGTTCAAGAAGTAAAAAAATACCACAATCAAATCTTAATGGATTTGTTTGAAGATGAAAAAAATGTAGTTTTCAGTGCTGTAAATATCCAATTTTCTGATTTAGAATATTTTTTGGCTCATAATAAATCTCCAAATTATAATTTTGTTTACGACCAAATTGTAAGTTATGGTGAATTAATTTCAACCACTATTCTAAGCCATTTCATGAATTTTATGGGAATAAAAACACAATGGCTGGATGTGCGTAATTTTATAAAAACTGATGCTAACTATAGAGATGCGGAAGTGGACTGGGAATTGACACAAAAAAATATTGCCAAAAACGTAAAAAGAAAAATTTTGAATATTACTCAAGGATTCTTGGGTTCTGACGCAAATAATTTCACCACCACATTGGGTCGCGAAGGTTCTGATTATACCGCAGCTATTTTTGCCTATTGTTTAAATGCCGAAAGTGTAACCATCTGGAAAGATGTTCCCGGAGTTATGAATGCTGATCCTAGATATTTTGAAAATGCAAGTTTGCTTAATCAAATTTCATATCGTGAAGCCATCGAATTAGCTTTTTATGGCGCCACCGTTATTCACCCAAAAACTTTACAACCTTTACAAAAAAAGGAAATTTCTTTGTATGTGAAATCGTTTATTAATCCTTTGCTACCGGGAACCCGCGTTGCCAAAGGTGCTGATTTAGAACCTTATTTGCCTTGTTTTATTGTCAAAAGAAACCAGCTCTTGATTTCGCTTTCCTCAATAGATTTCTCTTTTATTATGGAAGAAAATATTAGCGAGATTTTTGCTTTATTTCACCAATTTAAAATCAAGGTAAACTTAATTCAGAATTCTGCCATTAGTTTTTCTGTTTGTGTGGAAGATAAATTTAGCAACTTCACAGACTTAAACGCGATTTTATCCAAAAAATTCAAAGTCGAATTTAACGAAAATGTTACTTTATACACGATTAGACATTTTAATGATAATGCAGCACAAACTGTTGAAAAAAATAAAATTGTTTTGTTAAAACAAGTGAGTCGAGAAACGATGCAAGTAATTACCAAAGAATAAGTTATATTGTTCTAACCCAAAAAATGGAAGTCCCACTGCGGCTTCCTTTTTTTATTTATATCCCACCCGAAAAATCACTTTTTGGCTTTTAAAAATCAAAAAAATAACAACCGCCGATTTAACAATTATATATACTACTTTTGATACTTTCGAGCTATTGTATTTATGTTGAAAAAATTACTTTTCTGGCTGGTCATCGGTTGTTTTTCTGGACTGCAAGCCCAGGAAACCAATTCATTATACAAAACCAAAAAATTACTTGCTTCACGCGATACAATCCATCTCGAAAGTGGAGGCCTAAATTCTAATTTTTTTAAAGTGCTTGACTCCACTGGCAAATCAATTGACACTTCATTTTACAAAGTAAACTTTCAAAAAGCCACCTTATTTCTTAACGAAAATTATCCGGCTCCTTCTGATTCCATAACGATTAACTATCTCAAACTACCTGAAATTCTGACTAAAGAATATCGTATTTACGATCCAAGCCGGGTGGTGAGTAACGAAGCCACTTCAGGAAAATTATATAAAATTGAACCGGAAGCGGAGAAAAAAAACGTCCCTTTTGACGGATTAAATACTTCCGGAAGTATTACTCGTGGAGTAACTATTGGCAACAATCAAAATACCGTTTTAAATTCAAATTTAGATTTACAAATAACAGGAAAAATATCCGAAAAAGTAAGCCTAAGAGCTTCCCTACAGGACAGCAACATCCCTTTACAAGATGGTGGCTATTCCCAAAAATTAGATCAATTCGACAATGTATTCATGGAATTATTTAGCGACAAATGGAATATAAGAGCCGGGGATATTTTTCTTGAAAATAAAAAAACACAGTTCCTAAATTTCAATAAAAAAGTGCAAGGTCTGGCAACCAGTTTCGACTTTGGAACAGAAGGCAGCAAAACCAATGTTTTTGCATCTGCGGCACTTGTGAAGGGACAATATGCCAAAAGTAATTTTACAGGACAAGAAGGGAACCAAGGTCCTTATAAATTAAAAGGACAAAATGGTGAATTATATGTTCTTGTGATTTCCGGTTCAGAGCGGGTTTATGTAAATGGAATTTTACTGAAAAGAGGAGAAAACAATGATTACACCATTGATTATAATGCAGGCGAAATCATATTTACTGCTCTTTTTACTATTACTTCCGAAATGCGGATTACGATAGAATACCAATATTCGGATAGAAATTATACGCGATTTGTTACTTATACCGGTGCCACTCATGAAAATGAAAAGTGGAGCTTTGGCAGTTATTTATACTCCGAAAATGATTTGAGAAACCAACCTTTACAACAAAATCTCTCTAAGGAGCAAGCTCAAATATTAGTAAATTCCGGAGACAATCCCGATTTGATGGTTTCACCTTCTGCTTATTCAGACACGTATTCAGAAAACAAAGTGTTGTACAAAAAAACCATTTTCAAAACTAAAGAAATCTTCGAATATTCAAATAATCCTCAAGACGAACTATTCAATGTTCGATTTAGTTTTGTAGGAGCAAATAAGGGGAATTATATCCTGACAAATTCAGCCGCAAATGGTAGAATTTATGAATATATTGAGCCCAATGGAGTTCCGCAAGGAAATTACGAGCCCGTAATTCAATTAATAGCTCCAACGAAAATCCAAATCGCCACCTTCTTAGGAAAATTCAAACCCACAGAAAAAACAGCTGTCGATTTTGAAATAGGAATTAGTAACAATGACCAGAATTTGTTCTCTTCTTTAGATGACAACAATAACAAAGGTCTTGTAGGAAAAATAAATGCAAAACAACGGTTGATTTCAAAAAAATGGAACGTTGATGCTTTTGCCAATTATCAATTTGTACAGAAAAATTTCAGGTCCGTTGAACGTCTTTATACCATTGAATTCGACAGAGATTGGAATCTGGGAGCTACCGTAATTGGCAATCAAAGTTTTTTGGTTTCAGGATTAAATTTTATTTTAAATGAAAATCCGGAAAATCAAAATAGAGGATTGCTAACCTACCAATTTGAAAAACTTGACTTTTCTGAAAGTTTTTCTGGTAGCAGACATATTCTAAATGGGTTATTACGTTTGAAAAATTGGACGGTTCAAAACCAAGGAAGTTTCCTAAAAAGTGACGGAGTAGTCTCTTCATCCAAATTCATTAGAAACCAAACACAAACTCGTTATCATTTTAATAAAAACTGGATTGGAAACAGTTTGCGATTGGAGGACAATCAAGAAAAAAATAAAACAACAAATCAATTTTCGGCTGTAAGCCAAAGATTTACAGAATACAGCTTTTTTACAGGTCGTGGGGACAGCACTAAAGTTTTCGTTGAATTAGGCTATTTAAACCGAAAAAATGACAGTTTGCAAAATGGATTATTGCAAAGAGTAAATAATTCGCAAACCTACTTTTTGAAGTCTAAATTGATCCAAACCAACAAAAGTGATTTGTCCATTTATATAAATTACAGAAACTTAAATTTTATTGATGCCGCTAAAAAAAGAGAGTCTTCATTGAATTCCAGAATAATATATTCCGACCGTTTTTTTAACCAATTAATTCAAAGTACAACCGTCTATGAAACCATATCGGGAAGCATTCCACAACAAGAATTTACTTATCTGGAGGTTCCCGCAGGTCAGGGAGTATATACTTGGAATGATTATAATGCTAATGGAATCCAGGAATTGCAAGAGTTTGAAATTGCGCCATTTATAGATCAGGCTAAATATATTAGAATTTTTCTGCCGAACCGAATCTATATAAAAACGCACCAAAATAAGTTTTCCCAATCTGTTACGCTAAACCCAAATCAGTGGCAAAACGAATTTGGATTAAAAAAATTGCTATCTTATTTTTACAACCAAACGGCATTTATAATTGACCGAAAAACAAAAAGCGAAGGCAATAATTTCGAATTAAATCCTTTTAGTTCCTCGGATGAAAATGTCTTAGGATTGAATTCCAGTTTCAGAAATAGTTTGTATTATAATCGGGGTAAACAAAATCACTCCATTACCTATTCTTACTTGCAAAATCAAACAAAAAATTTATTATCGATAGGTTTTCAAGAAGCCAAAAACAGCTCACATCAATTACAATACACACATTTATACAAGAAAAGCTGGTTGTTCAATTTTTTTGCAAAGACCATTCAAACATCAATTGCTTCCGAAAATTTTCCTGAAAAAAATTATGTGTTATGTGGATATCAGTTGGCTCCAAAAATCAGTTATCTATTCTCTAAAAACACCAGCTGGGATCTGTTTTATGAATTACAAAATAAAGAAAACCGAATTCAAAATTTAGAAACATTATTACAAAATCGTTTGGGAACTTCCTTCTCTTATGCCAGTAATAAAAAAGTTACGCTAAATGGAGAAATATCGTTCTATCAAAATAAATTTACAGGAAATGAATTTTCTTCAGTTGGTTTTCAAATGTTGGAAGGACTGCAAACTGGACAAAACTTGACGTGGAGATTTCTGGTGCAGAAAAACTTAACTCAATTTTTAGATGTAAATCTAAATTACCAAGGCCGAAAAAGTGAATCAACTCAAACTATTCACACAGGAAGTATTCAGTTAAGAGCTTATTTTTAGCTATTTAGCTTAATTATAGAGATGAAAATTATTAAATTTATTGAAAATCAGGCTTCATAATTCTAACTTTAAAAACAATAGGTCATGAAAAAATTATTGTTCTGCTGTTTTGTCTTTATTTTATCTGAAAACTTTTACGGATAAGAAACTTTTGCGTTATAGCAAAAAATGAAAGATAAAACGGAGAAAATAGCGAAAGATAAGGCTACAGCAAAAGCAAAAGAAGCAAAAGAAGCAAAAGAAGCAAAAGAAGCAAAAAGACAAAGCTGAGAAGACAAAAAGCGATGTGAAGAATAATACCTGTCTAAGAGGGGGAAAATATTATATCAATTCAAACGGAAACAAAACCTATATTCAAGAATAAGTTCATCTTAAAAACACTAGAAAAGAGGCTGTCATTTATTGATAGTCTCTTTCTAATTATTACAAAAATGCATGTATATTAGCCTATAAGTAACAAAAATTAATTAGATAACTTAATAGTTTGGTAATGCTTTGCAAATACAAACAAACTTCTAGTTTATGTATCTTTCACCACACTAAAACTAATTGATATCTCTACCAATGGATTTTAATTCATACAGCAAGACTATTCTGATTGCACCGTTAAATTGGGGTTTGGGACATGCCACAAGATGTATTCCAATTATAAAGGCTTTACAAGAAAATAACTATATTCCCATAATCGCTTCTGATGGTATTGCACTTGAAATTTTGCGAAAAGAATTCCCTTATTTACAATTCCTCGAACTCCCATCTTACCAAATAGAATATTCCAAAAATGGAAAAAATTTTAAATGGAAATTATTAAAAAATTTTCCAAAAATGATGGAAGCGATTTGGAACGAGAAAAAATTGACCAAAGAATGGATTAGAAGATATGATATTGATGGCATTATATCTGATAATCGTTTAGGTGTTTTTAGCAAAAAAATACCTACTGTGTTTATAACACACCAATTGAATGTGTTGACGGGGAATACCACTTGGGTAACCAGTAAACTACATCAATATATAATAAAAAGAAACACTGTGTGTTGGGTACCTGACTTTGACGGAACATCGAATTTGACCGGTAAATTGGGTCATCTGGAGAAAAATAAGTTAAATATTAAATATATTGGCCCTTTGAGCCGTTTGCACAAAAAAAAAACAGAGATAAAATATGATTTAATGATTATTCTGTCAGGACCTGAACCGCAAAGAGGATTATTGGAAGAAAAGTTAAAAGTAGAAATTTTGCGATATCAAGGTAAAGTGATTTTTATTAAAGGAATTGTAGAAAAAATTCAGAAGAACGAGAAAATAGGAAATGTTACCTATTTCAATTTTATGAATACGCGCCAACTCGAACAAGTTTTTAATGAAAGTGAATTGGTATTGTGTAGATCAGGTTATACCACAATTATGGACTTGGTGAAACTCGGTAAAAAAGCGTTTTTTATTCCTACTCCAGGTCAATATGAACAACAGTATTTAGCCAAAAAATTAAAAGAAGAAGGATTAGTTCCTTATGCGGAACAAGAGGATTTTAAAATAGAACATTTGTTTGAAATAGAACAGTACAAAGGGCTTCCGCAAATAGAAACAGTATTGAATTGGCAGTCATTATTTCAGGTTTTTGAAGCGATTTAATGTGCTTAAATCACTCCATTTGTTACCCTAAACAAAAAACACACTAATACTACCTTCAACGTAAGTAATTAGTGTGTTTTTTTAAACTGCAGTTCTATTAAATAACGTTCATTGGTAAACAACTAGCTATCTAATTTCTTGTCACCAAACTTTTCGTGTTTGATTATTTTAGCATTGATCATAAAATAAACATATTCAGCAATATTAGTACAATGCTCAGAAATACGTTCTAAATGTTTTAAAACAATAATCAGATTTGTTCCTGAAACAACTGCCTTAGAATTAATCTTCATTTCATTGATAATATTGTGAATCGCATCCTCACAATCATTTTTGATCGTATTGTTTAAAATAAAGATTTCCCCAATACAATTTTCACTGCGAGTCAAGAAACATTCATTGGTTTTTAAAGTAACAATCTCTACTTGTCTGGCAAGATCTGCAATGCTAAACTTGACAATTAGATCGTGCTTATCTTTTATATTTTTGGCTTTTTTGATAATACTAACTGCCAAATCTCCAATACGTTCTATTTCATTACTTATTTGCATTGCCGACATAATAAAGCGTAAATCAGACGCTACGGGCTGTTGCAAAGCGAAAATACTTTGACAAATTTCATCGATTTTTACATCTAGTTTGTCAATTTTGTTTTCTGTTTTTTTTACTTCTTTTCCTTCTGAAACAGGTTCCGACAGTAACGCTTTAACGGCTTCGCCTACTTGATTTTCTGCCAAAACGCCAATCTTTTCAATTATATTTTTAAGTTTTTCTAATTCTATTTCAAAATGTGACGCCATGTTTTTTTTTAATTTAAGTTTAAATTTTAAAGTTTAAGAGTTTAGACCCAGCGATTAAACAATTAAATATAATACAATTAAACAATTATCCAAATCTACCAGTGATATAATCTTCAGTTTGCTTTCGTTCTGGTTTTGTAAATATAGCATTAGTTTTGCCCATTTCTATCAACTCACCCAGGTAAAAGAAACCGGTATAATCACTTGTTCTTGCCGCTTGTTGCATGTTGTGGGTTACAATAATTATGGTATACTGCTCCTTTAATTCATGGACTAATTCCTCAATTTTTGAAGTAGAAATCGGATCCAGTGCACTGGCTGGTTCGTCCATCAAAATAATGTCCGGGCTTACTGCCAATGTTCTCGCAATGCACAAACGTTGTTGTTGTCCACCAGAAAGTCCCAAAGCTGAATCATCAAGTCTGTCTTTAATTTCTTCCCAAATAGCTGCTTTTCGTAATGAAGTTTCTACGATTTCGTCTAATTCAGTTTTATTTTTTATTCCGTTTATTTTTGGACCATAAGCAATGTTCTCATAAATAGATTTTGGAAATGGATTTGATTTTTGAAAAACCATTCCAATTTTTTTTCTAATATTAACAACATCGACATTTTTGTCATAGATATCAACTCCTTCAACTAGCATTTCACCAGTAATTTTTACCTCAGGAATAAGGTCATTCATTCTATTGATACATCTAAGAAAAGTAGATTTCCCACAACCGGATGGTCCAATCAAAGCAGTTACTTTATTGGCAGGGATTTGCATCGAAATCTCCTTTAATGCCTTTTTTTCGCCATAGTATAATGATAAATCATTAACCTGTATTTTTATATCTTTCATGTGTGTTTATGTTATATCTAAAGTAAAATTTATTAGTCAGATTTCAAATTATTTCGCTCTTCTTCTGATTCTGGATCTAATAATTACTGCTACTAAGTTTAGTGATAAGGTAAGGATTAACAATACCAAAGTTGTAGCAAACTGAATTGGCATTGTTTTTTCGACATCAGAAGATTGAGTTGCCATGATATAAATATGGTATCCCAAATTCATAAATTGATCGCTCAACGAAGCTGGTAAAGTGGCTAAATAATAAGCCGCTCCTGTAAATAAAATAGGAGCCACTTCACCGGCACCTCTACTCACAGCCAAAATTGTCCCGGTCATAATCCCGGAAATAGATCCCGGAAGCACTACATTTTTTATAGTTTGCCACTTTGTTGCACCTAAAGCTAAACTTGCCTCACGCAACTCTCGAGGAATTGTTTTCAGTGCTTCTTCAACAGAAACAATAATTACAGGTAAAGTTAGTAATGCCATGGTAAGGCTTGCCCAAAGAATATTAGGCTGTCCCCAATGCAATTGACCTGCATTAAATGTTTTATCGATTCCACCACCTACAAACTGAATAAAAAATCCAAGTCCAAATAAACCAAAAATAATCGAAGGCACAACTGCTAATGTTCGAATTGAGAATCGAATTGCAGCTGCAATTTTTGAATTTTCTTTAGCGTATTCTGTTAAATAAATAGCGGTAATAGTTCCAAAAGGAACTGCTGCGATTGACATCACAATAACCAATATAAAAGTACCAATTAAAGCAGGAAATATTCCTCCTTCGGTCATTCCATTTGTTGGAAATGAACTGATAAATTCCCATGAAAATTTTTCGCGTCCTTCATAAATAATTATTCCTAAAATAATAAAAAGAACGGCTATAATCAAAAGTACCGCAACCTGAGTAATCCCAATAATAAATTTTCCTTTTACATCTACACCCTTTTTTTTGTTTGAAAAAAAATGGTTTTCTGTTTCCTTGATAGCTGTATTCATGATTATTTACCTTGAAATTTTTTGATTAATTTACCTTTTACATAAAACTCTGCAACGGCATTTAACACGAATGAAAAAATGAAAAGTAATGATCCAATGAAAAATAAGACACTGTAATGGGTTTCGCCAAAAACTGTCTCCGCCATTTCAGACCCAATTGTTGCTGCAAACGTACGTACACTCTCAAACGGATTTGCTGACAATAGTGCTGCATTTCCGGTTGCCATCAGTGCAATCATAGTTTCTCCAAAAACTCGACCAACTCCTAAAAGTAAAGCGGCAAAAATTCCTGGTGTAGCGGCAGGTAAAATCACAAAAAAAGCAGTCTGCCACTTACTTGCGCCTAATGCTAAACTTGCTTCAGTAAATGTTTTTGGTATTGCTGAAAGTGCATCTTCTGAGATGGTATAAATAATTGGAATTGCTGCTAATGCCATAGCAACTCCACCAATAAAAGCATTTAATCTTGATTCATATCCAAAAACATCTTGAAAGAATGTAGCTAAAACCATCAATGCAAAAAACCCAATAACAACTGATGGAAACGCAGCCAGCATCTCAATGATAGGCTTAATAATTTCTTTGGCTTTTTTTGATGCAAAACAAGAAGTGTAAATTGCAGCTAATATTGCAATAGGTCCCGCAATCAACATAGCGATTATTGTCACTTTTAAAGTTCCTATTAATAAAGCTATTAAACCAAATCTTGGATGTTCAGAAACAGGTACCCATTCTGTCGTAAAAAAAGTACTCCATGTTTTGTCAGCACCATCATTATTACTCCCGACAACTTCTTTCATTTCGTCTGAAGAGGCTGGAATAATTAGCTGGGCTTTCACATCGCCATATGTTTCTGGTTTTAAATCCTCATTGGTGACAGGCTCTGAACCATAAGTCTCCGGCTTTAGCTCTTCATTGGTTACGGCTTTTGAACCATACGTTTCAGGCTTCAAGTCTTCATTAGCAACTGGCTCTGAACCGTATGTTTCCGGTTTTAAAACTTCAGTTGGTTCTGAACCATAAGATTCTGGTTTAGAACCTGAATTCGAAGTAGCCTCAATTTCAGTTTTTACTTTCTCGGATGAGCCAAAATTAAAAATAGGCAGCGACTCTTTAAAAACAAAAACAAAAATAAGAACAATTATGGCTATCGATAAAAAAGCAACCGATGAAATAATTTTTTCAGCTAGGAATTCAGAAAGTCTAAATTGTTTCTTTAGACTCTCTTTAGTGAAATTCTGCTTGATTGGAAATTCGGAATCCATTTATTTTATTTAAGAATTCATATGTTTATTTAATATAAAAAACGCTCCCCCAACAAAAAGGTAGATGAGACCAAACGCGTATTATTTTAAAGGATAATATCCTACTTCTTCAACCATTTTTTGTCCGTCGGCACTCAATATCCAGTCTATAAAAGCTTTGGCTTCTCCTGTTGGTTGCGATTTCAAATACATGTATAAATATCTTGAAATTGGGTAAGTTTTGTCTTTAATAGTTGCCGCCGTTGGCAAAATCCCTTCGCTTTTAGCATCTATTTTAATTTTGCAATCTTTTACCCCTTCTGCATAAGCTGCGCCACCATATCCAATACTATATTTGTCTTTTTTAACTGCATTTACAATAGCAGCTGTACCGGGCAAAGTTTGACATGTTTTTGAAAAATCTGTTTTTACAACATGCTCTTTGAAAAACTCAAAAGTACCTGAACTGCTTTCTCTACCATACAATTGTATTTTATGATTGTCGCCGCCTACTTCTTTCCAATTCGTAATTTTACCAGAAAAAATTCCGCTTAATTGATCTAATGTAAGTTCCGCAACCGGATTTTCTTTATTTAGAAAAACAGACAAACCATCTTTCGCACAAGCAATTTCTATCCCGCTTGTTTTATATTTTTCTTTTATTTGATCTATTTCAGATGGTTTCATAGGACGACTTGCATTTGCAATATCTGTTGAACCATTGATAAGTGCTGCAATACCCACACCAGAACCTCCTCCAGTCACCTGGATTGTAGTTTTAGGATTTTTTTTCATAAATGCCTCAGCCCATTTTTGAGATAAGATCACCATGGTATCTGAACCTTTTACAGTTACATTTTTCGATTCACTAGATGTACATCCTATTACCATCACGGCCAATAAAATTGTTACAATTTTTAATTTACTTGTTTTCATAATTTTCAATTATTAGGGTAACATTAAATCTACTTTTCTTTTAAAATACAGAAATATCCTTCACTGAAAAAAGCAGTAAAGGATATTAAAAGCTTAACTTATTTTACAGGAAAATAACCTACTGATGTAATGATTTTTTGTCCTTCAGGGCTTAAGATCCAGTCTATGAAAACTTTTGTTTCACCTGTTGGTCTTGATTTCAAGTACATGTATAAGTATCTTGTAATTGGGTATGTCTTGTTCTTGATCGTTTCTGCAGTTGGTGCAATACCCGGACTTTTATCGTCTTTTTTTACTTTACAGTCTTTTACCCCCTCTGCGTACGCAGCACCACCGTAACCAATTCCTAATTTATCTTTCTTTACTGCATTTACAATAGCTGCCGTTCCTGGTAATGTTTGACAACTTGGAGAGTAATCTGTTTTCACTACATTATCTTTAAAAAAAGCAAATGTACCTGAACTACTTTCTCTTCCGTACAATCTAATGTTTGCATCTACTCCACCTACTTCTTTCCAGTTTGTAATTTTTCCGGCAAAAATTAATCCAATTTGTTTAATTGTTAATTCGGAAACTCCATTTGCTTTGTTTAAATATACAGACAACCCGTCTTTTGCACAAGGAATTTCTACTCCTAAAGTACTATATCGCGCTTTTAATTTTTCTACCTCAGTAGCTTTGATAGGGCGACTTGAATTTGCAATATCTGTTGATCCGTTTATCAAAGCCGCAAGTCCTACACCAGATCCACCGCCTGTAACCTGAATGGTAGTTCCTGGGTGTTTTTGCATATAGACTTCAGCCCATTTTTGTGACAAAATAACCATGGTATCAGACCCTTTAACTGTTATTTTATTCAGTGCGGTAAAAGAAAATCCTACTGCCATAACAACTAATAGAATAGCCGCTAATTTAATTTTTGTTGTTTTCATTTTATTTTTTTTATTGTATTAAAGTCTAATTTATTATATAATTAAAATCCCGCTTGAATTCTAATTGTAAAGGTATTATCTAATTTATCTTTTATATAATCGCCACCCACTGTGGTACTTTTTTCATTGATTGGTAAACTATAACCCGCAACAATTTTTACATTATCATCGTAAAAGTACTGCCAAGAAAATGACCAGTTATCGTATTTCAGATCTTCTTTAATAGTCACTGCATCTCCAGCTAAATGTCTGTTTGGATCCCAACTATCATATCGAACTGCAATTTGATTGCTTTTTCCAATATTTTTCACCAAAGTTGCATAGTATCCTGTGAAATCTCTAATACCATTGAAATTAAAACTAGGGTTGCTATTTGCTACAGGCAACGCTGTACTTGATTTTTCGCCAGATATCTTTCCAGAAATATACTCTCCCTTTAGAGACATTCCGCCAAGAAAATCATAGTAAACTCTCATCTCACCACCAAACCATTTTTTTTGGAAACTATCCCCAACTTTAGCTGTGAAATTTTTATTATTTGTATCGCTAAAAGTTCCAGCTTGTAAAACAGCCGTATTACCTAAGTAAGTATGAGCTCCAATGTCAATTCCCAAACCTTGAGAAGGAAACTGGAAAGAATAAACGCCTCTCATCATGACGTCTTTCTTATTATCGACATCTCTAAGATTATTTGTCAAAGAACCTTCTCCATAATTTCCATTAAAAACAGCTAACTGAAATTTAAATGGTATCTCATATTTTGTGTCTAAATCCATTTCAATTTTTGCTCCTAAGTCCCTTTCTTGCGGATACAAAATTCCAGACATTCTGCTTCTCTCTAACAATTCTCTTGAGCGTGAAGAAAATTCCACTTCATAACTTGTTCTATTGAACTGTCCTAAAAACAATTTAAATGTTTGCAACCACTTATCATTTAACTGAACATAAGCATCTCTTAAAGTTACTTTATCAAAAGCATAATCCGGCTGAATTACAAAAACCGCACCAGTTAATGGCTCATAAGTCAATTTTACGCGTGCCCTTCTGATAAAAAAAGTGTTTTTTATAGGCACAGCAGTAGTGGAAGGCCCTGGCCCAATATTGTCTTGATAATTATACATTTCGTATTGCGCCTGTAAGTACCCTGAAAATTTAATTTTGGTTAATTTCCCCAAATCACTATCCATAGTTGCAAGCCTTTCATCCAAACCTGAAAATTTCATAGAATGCTCGTCTAGTGCTTCTTTCAACGATTCTATTGTCACCGTCTTAACGGTATCAACACTCATTGTTTCTAAAGAATCGACCGATATTGTTTTAATAGTATCATTCTTTATATCTTGTGCATTAGCTAACGCTGAAGTCATAACTAAAACTGCAAATAAAATTTTTTTCATCGTTGTTGTATGATTTAATTTTTTGCAAAGGTCATCTTAGTATGTTAAGCCAATGTTAACAAATTATTATGTTGGTGATAAATTATCGTTTCGTAAAAGTTCCCAATCCTTCTTTTAGGATTCATTCGCATTAATTTCTAAATCTATTATTTTTTTAATCTATTAATTTTAAGACTTTTACTATATATTTCTTTCGGATTTAATTCTGGTTTTTTTAATCCTGCCTTTTCAATTGTAAAGGAAAATTCAGATCCAATTCCAAATTCACTTTCCACATATATTTTCTCTTTATGCGCTTCTATAATATGTTTTACAATTGCTAATCCTAAACCTGACCCTCCTTCTGTACGGGAACCACTTTTGTCTACTCTATAAAAACGTTCAAAAAGCCTTGTTATATTATTTTTCTCAATCCCTTCTCCATTATCAGTTATTCGAACCAAGACCTTTTTCTTAGTCAGATTAACAACGGCGACCTCTGTAAAACCCCCTTCTCTACCATATTTTATGGAGTTTACAATTAGATTCTCAACAACTTGCTGAATCTTGTCTTTGTCTCCATGAACAAGAATGGGTTGTATGTGATAATTTTCGAAAGCCAATGCGATTTTCTTCTTATCAGCTTTCATTTCCAATAGATCAAAAACGTTTTGTATTAATTCTACAATATCAAATTCAGAAAACTCCAGATTCAAATCACCAGATTCTAATTTTGTAATCATATCTAAATCTTCCACAATATAGATTAATCGCTCTACTCCCTTTTCGGCACGTTTTAAATATTTTTTTCTAATATTTTTATCATCCATTGCTCCGTCCAGCAAAGTAGAAATGTAACCTTGAACTGTAAACAATGGTGTTTTAAGTTCATGTGAAACATTTCCAAGAAATTCTCTTCGGTATTCTTCCCGCATCTGCAGCATTTCAATTTCTAGCTTTTTATCGGTGGCAAACTTCTTGACTTCTCGCGTCAAGGTTTCCATATCAGTGGTAATGGGCTGATTTATAAAAGTACTAGATTCCAAAAGCGACACATCATCGTATATTTTTTTTACACGTCTGTAAATAAACCGTTCGACTCGATATTGTAAAACTATAAAAGAAAACAGATAAATAATTAAGAGACAAACGATTCCAAAAAGCAGCAAATTAGTTACTTTGGAACCAAAGAATAACACTACCATTAACACAACAAATCCAGCAGCAAAAAGGCTAATGAACAAAGCAGATTTTATGGCGAACTTATAGGTTTTCTTAAAATTTATTTTCATTTATTTTACACCTCGCTTTTAAAGCGATTTGGCTTTTGTAATTTGTATTCTTATAAAAAAAAGGTGTTTACACTTCAAATTTATACCCTACTCCTTTAATGGTTTTGAATAAATCTTCCCCAATTTTCTCCCGTAATTTTCTAATATGAACATCTATGGTTCTTCCGCCAACTACGACTTCATTGCCCCATACTTTATCTAAAATCTCATCACGCTTGAATACTTTTCCCGGCTTGGATGCCAATAAGTAAAACAATTCAAATTCTTTTCGAGGCAAAGCAATCTCCACATTATCTTTTCTTATTTTATATTCCTCCCGATTGATTTCGATTCCACCTACGTTAAGCGTTTCGCTATTTTGCTCTTGCTCTTTCAAGCGTCTTAACAATGCTTTCACTTTACTGACTAATAATTTTGGTTTGATGGGTTTCGTAATATAATCATCCGCGCCAGCATCAAAGCCAGCCACTTGGGAATAATCTTCGCTTCTTGCTGTCAGGAAAGTAATAATCACATTATTCAGTTCCGGTATTTTTCTGATATTTTCACACGCCTCCATTCCATCCATCTCCGGCATCATTACATCCATGATAATTAGATCCGGCAATTCTTTTTTAGCTTTTATAATAGCTTCTTTTCCGTTTGCTGCAGTAAATATCTGATATCCTTCCTGAGTAAGATTGTACCCGACAATTTCCAAAATATCCGGCTCATCATCAACGAGTAAAATCTTTGTGTTTCTTTTTTTCATAATAGAAAAATTATATTATTCTGATGGAATTTACGCCTGAAATACTCATTGATTTTTAATTCCGAATGTAAATATAGCAATAAAAGAATCGTTTAAAATTCACATTAACCGTAATTTAATATGTTAACGATTTATTAATGTTTACAAAACTAAATGGTAATAATCCAGTAACTTTTACTTTACAAAACAGACATTACTTTGCATAAAAATAAAACAAACAAAAATGAAATTTAGAATATTGTTTATAGCATTGTTAATTACAACTTTTTCTTTTTCACAGAATAAAGGTACCGTTTCTGGAATCCTTACAGACAAAGATGCTAACAATCAATCCCTGCCTTTTGCTAATGTACTTATAAAAGGGACCACTATAGGGACTAATACTGATATTGATGGTAAATATTCCATTGCTATAGCACCGGGGAATTATACTGTTCAATTTAGTTTCGTAGGTTATGAATCTGTAGAAATTCCTGTAACTATAGTAGCAAATGAAACTGCGACCGTAAATCAAGCTATTGGCTCAGGAAGCTACAAACTAGATGATGTTGTTATAAAATCTAATGTGAGCAGAGAAAAAGAAACTGCCTTATTGCTTGATCAAAAGAAAGCAGTTGTAATAAAACAAAGTATCGGCGCGCAAGAAATGGCTCGCAAAGGAGTTAGCGATGTAGAGGAAGGGCTTACCAAAATAACAGGAATTACAAAAGTAGGTTCAAGAGGATTATTTGTACGCGGACTGGAAGACCGTTACAACAACTTATTGATAAACGATCTTGCTGCTCCAACTAATAATCCTTTCAAAAAAATTATTTCTTTAGACTTGTTTTCTACCGATATTGTAGGTGTTATTGAAGTATATAAAACGTTTAATCCAAATATTTATGGTGATTTTGCAGGAGGAACTTTTAATATCCAAACATCTAAAGGTTCAAAAAGCGTAACCAAATTGAATGTCGGAGTTGGCTACACTGTAAATAACAATTTAGAAAAGTTTTTAATTTCTAAAGACGCTAATTCTACCAAAGGATTATTTGGCTTGACCGGAAACGACAGAAAACTTCCAGGATTACTTGGGAACACACCGTCAAGTTACACGCTTACTGCAGATGAATCTTTAAGATCTTTTAAAAGTGGATTTGATGTTTCAAAAATAAACAGTCCTCTAAATTCAAGCATTGGTTTTCTTCATTCCGAGAAATTTAACCTGAAAGACGACAAGACTTTTTCGTACTTACTTTCTATTAATTTTGACAATAATTATTCGATTAGAAACGGAGTGGAAAGAACGTTTACTAACAATCCTTCTGGCTTCACTTATAGAAATGACTTCGACAATACAGAATACCGATATAAAACATCACTGTCTTCTTTAGTAGGATTAAATTACACTACAGATAGACTGAAACTTTCTTACAATACACTTTTCATCAGAACAACTGAAAATTTGGTTAAAGATCAATTTGGTATAGCTGATTCAAATTCAAGCAACAATAACACTTTAATTAGAACCAATCAATTAGACGAATCTAATTATTTAAACAACCAGTTATTGGGCGAATATGCATTGAATGAAGATAAAAGTCAAAATGTAAAAGCGGCAGTTTCCTATGCGATTACGAAGTATGCGCAACCAGATAGAAAATTCTTTTCAGGAACAAGATCAGGAACAGACGATATTTTAGTTTCTGTTGCCGGAAATAATTTCATCAAACAGTATTTGGATGTTTCTGGTGATTCTTATTTCTCAGGATTAGGAGAATACACGTTGAAATTTGGTAAAACTGAAAAAAATAATATTTTTACGGCTGGATACAATGGAAACATGTCTGACATGACCTCATCCTATCGTTTTATTACACCGGTAAATAATAGTGCGCCAAACAGTTTTACAACACCGTTAAATTCATTGGATACGCAATTAAATGGTTATTTATCTTCAAACGCAATTAGTTTTAGAGAAAGTTCTAATGCAACATATCAGGCAAAATTAAAGGAAAGCGCTAATGCCGGTTATGCCAACTTACTTTACAAGTTTGGAGAAAAATGGGAAGTAAACGGAGGAATTCGTTTAGAAAGCACCATGAGAGAAACAAAGTACAGAACTCAAGGTTCTTTCTCAGATCCATTTAAAACTTTAAAATATGACAACTTCTATGTCTTACCCGCTTTAAATGTGAAATACGGTTTGAATGAAAACTCGAATCTACGTTTTGCTACCGGAAAAACATACACCAGACCGGTAGTAATGGAATCTTATCCTATCGAGTATATCAATGCTGATGGAACCTCAACAAAAGGAAATCCATTTTTAAAAAATAGCAGCAACTACAATGTTGATTTAAAATATGAATTATTCCCAACATCAAAAGAAGTTTTAGTACTTGGATTGTTCGGTAAAAAAATAGATCAGCCTATTGAAAGAACATTCATCTCTAATGCTGCGAATTCAACTATCACAACTTATTTAAATTCAGACAATGCAATTTTATATGGAGCAGAAATTGAACTCCTATTGGATTTTGCAAGAATTAACGAAAGCTTAACTGATTTCTCTTTTGGGTTCAACACTTCTTTAATGCATACGAAAGTAGATGTGAAACCAACCACTACTGATAGTGACGGCAATGTGACTACATCAATCGAAACTTTTAGAAATAGAGAACTACAAGGCGCTTCGAAATGGTTAATCAATTCTGATTTAAAATACCAATTTGACTTAAGCAAATCTTGGAGCAACACGGTTTCATTAGTTTATTCTGTATTTGGAAAAAGAATTTATGCTGTAGGAACAGGTGGATTAGACCATATTTATGAATTACCGGTGCAACAGTTGGATTTCATCTGGAGCAGCAAATTATCTAATCATTTTGATTTAAAATTCAGTGCTGATAATCTACTTGATCCAATGCGCAAATCGGAACAAGGAAATAACGGAACTTCTTCCATTGTAGAACAATCAAACATAACAAACAGTTACAAAAAAGGGAGAGGATTCTCAGTTAATTTAGGATACACTTTTTAACATATACTGCCTAACACGAGAAAGCCCTATTTACTTAGGGCTTTTTTTACGCTTAAAATTCACATAACACCCTTAACATTAGCTTCACATTTTAGTGTTTTTTTAATAACTGTATTGTAATATTCAGCTAACACCCTTTGTGAAGTTTTCCCATAATTTTGACAAAAATAAAAAACAATAAATAATACAACTGATTATGAAAACTAAATTTTTTGCTTTAGCGCTTGCTACAGGGCTTTTTCTAAATTCTTGCTCTAATAGTGACAGCCCAATCCCTGTTACACCAGCAGCAACAGGAGAAATTACAGGTACAATAACTGCAAATAAAACTTTTGCATATGGAAATTACACTTTAAAAGGTATTGTTAAGGTTGCTTCAGGAGTAACAGTTACTTTCGATGCAGGTTCCACAATTACAGCAAATAAAACTACTGGAGACAATGCATTCGTTGTTTTAAACGGAGGAAAATTAAACATTAATGGTACAGCTGACAAACCAGTTGTATTTACAGAAGCTTCTGCAACTCCAGGTGCTTGGGGAGGAATTATAATTTACGGCGATGCGCCAATTAAAGCAATTGGTGGTGTAACAACTTCTACTTCAGAAGATGGAAATGCATTACCTTATGGAGGAACAAATGCAACTCACAACGGAGGTTCATTAAACTATGCCCGAGTTGAATATGCTGGAGCAAAATTAGCTGATGGAACAAAAGAAAATAATGGATTTACATTTTATTCAGTAGGTTCAGGAACAACATTAGACCACTTAGTTTCTTACAAAGGTGCTGATGATGGATATGAATTTTTTGGAGGAACTGTAAGTATGACAAACGCTATTTCTTACGGTAACTATGATGATGCTTTTGACTGGCAAGATGGATGGCAAGGTCAAAACAACTCTAACTGGTATGCTTACCAAACGGGTAAAGGAAATTACGGAATGGAAATCGAATGTTCTAATAATAACAATGGATTTTGGCCAAAAGTTTCTAACATTACTTTAAAAAGAGAAGCAGGATGTGTACCAGAAGTTGCTGGTGATGTTCAAGTTGATGCTTTCCAATTCAAAAAAGAAGGAAATGGAGATTATAGCAATATCATTATCTCAGGATACGGAGACTATACTGAAGGAACAACTATCTATAAAGGTGCTGTAGTAAAAATTCAAGATGCTACGACAAACATTAATCAAGTTAATGGATCAAAAATAAAATTAACTAATGTGACCATCTCTTCAACAACACAAACTGTACCTGTAGGAGCTACATCTGCTATAGTTGTGAGTTTTCCAGTTGGCAATTTTACATCAAGTACATCTGCTACAGGTGCTTCATTAACTGCTGGTACATGGACAACCGTTGGCGGCACTAGTTTAATTAAATAGTTTTTATTAAAAAAACCATAAATACATTTACTAAACACCTTTCTTTTGAAAGGTGTTTTTTTTGGTACAGTATTTGAAATATTTTTTATATCTTTACTAGTAACAATCAGAACTAATGAAAAAAAACTACTTTTATATTATCACTTTATTGGCTTTTTTCTTTTCCTTGAGCCTTACTGCTCAGGAAAATAAACAACAGCCAAGGACGCAACAAACTACCTCAATTGAAGGTTTAAGTTTGTACCCAAATCCTGTGAGTAATGGCAAAATCTACATTACATCAAAAAATGATTTGGACAAAGAAGTAATTATTTTTGATATATTAGGAAAAAAAGTACTTCAAACAATGCTAAGCTCGAGAGAATTAAACATCTCCAATCTTTCTCCAGGCGTTTATATTATAAAAATTAACGAGGAGGAAGCAACAGCTACAAGAAAATTAATCGTAAGATAATCCTTTAAACATAAATTTAGAAGCTCCAATTATGTTGGAGCTTTTTTTTATGGAAAAACATTTAGTAGACTTTGCGTTTACAGAAACCCAACAGATTTTTTAATTACTTTTGTAAAAAAATAAGCTTGATTCCAACTACCAATATATTTGCCATTTCTTCTCAAAAGCAATTTGAAAAAACAGCCTTACAAACGTTTCGTTTTCAATATGAAAATAACTTAGTATATCAAGAATTTTGTAATTTTTTGAAAACAGATTCCCATAAAGTAAAATCATTACAGCAGATTCCGTTTTTGCCTATTCAGTTTTTCAAGAGTCATTCTGTGGTTTCGAATGCAAATTCGATTCAGGCTACATTTACCAGTAGCGGAACAACCGGAATGATAACGAGCAAACACTTGGTAACTGATACTTCCATCTACGAAGAAAGTTATCGCAAAGGATTTTCTCAATTTTACGGCAACATCGAAGATTATGCCGTTTTGGCTTTATTGCCATCCTATCTGGAAAGAAAAGGTTCTTCGTTGATTTATATGGTCGAAGATTTAATTCAACTGTCAAATCATCCAGAAAGCGGTTTTTATCTGCACAATCATGATGAACTTATAGCCAAACTAATTGCTTTAGACCAAGCTGGACAAAATGTCATTTTAATAGGCGTCACTTATGCGTTATTGGACTTAGTTGAAAAACACCAGTTTCAACTGCAACATACCATTATCATGGAAACTGGCGGAATGAAAGGTAAACGCAAAGAAATGATACGGGAAGAATTGCACGAACAATTGTGTAAAGGTTTTGGCGTTTCAGCCATTCATTCAGAATACGGAATGACCGAATTACTTTCGCAGGCCTATTCTCTTGGTGAAGGCGTATTTGAATGTCCTTCTTGGATGCAAATCCTCATTCGTGACACCGAAGATGCTTTGACCTATATTCGAGACGGAAAAACGGGCGGAATCAACGTTATCGATCTTGCTAACATCAATTCCTGTTCTTTTATTGCTACGCAGGATTTGGGCAAAAAAAATCCCAACAACTCTTTCGAGGTACTGGGACGTTTTGATAATTCTGATATTCGAGGGTGTAATTTGATGGTGCTTTAAAAAGTTTATTTGTTTAATTGGTTAACCAAATAAACGATAAACAATTCACCTATTAAACCACTCTCACCACAAAATAATTTTTCTTACCGCTTTGCAACAATACAAATTGATTGTTAATTAAATCTTTCGTCGAAAGCACAAAATCTTCGGCAACTTTTTCTTTATTTACTGAAATAGAATTAGCCGTCAATGCGCGTCTTGCTTCACCATTCGATTTCATAAAACCTGTTTTTTCATTCAAAACAGCAACAATATCAATTCCAGCTTCAATCTCTTTTCTACTGATTTCTGCTTGAGGAACACCGTCAAAAACATCTAAGAAAGTTGCTTCATCCAGTTGTTTCAAATCATCTGAAGTAGAATTTCCGAACAAAATATTCGATGCTTTTATAGCGTTTTCTAAATCTTCGGCTGAATGTACCATTACCGTAATTTCTTCGGCTAAACGTTTTTGTAACAAACGTAAATGTGGTGCTTCTCGATGTTTTTCGGTTAAAACTTCAATTTCCTCTTTCGATAAAAAAGTAAAAATCTTAATGTATTTTTCCGCATCAGCATCGGATGTATTTAACCAATATTGGTAAAATTTATAAGGAGAAGTTCTGGCTGCATCCAACCAAATATTTCCGCCTTCAGATTTTCCGAATTTTGTTCCATCCGCTTTTGTAATTAAAGGACAAGTCAAAGCATATGCTTTTCCACCAGCGATTCTGCGCACTAATTCGGTTCCTGTAGTGATATTTCCCCACTGGTCACTTCCTCCCATTTGTAGCGTACAATTTTTATTTTTGTACAAATGCAAAAAGTCATATCCTTGAACCAATTGGTACGTGAACTCCGTAAATGACATTCCTTCGGCAGCTTCAGAAGACAAACGTTTCTTTACTGAATCCTTAGACATCATGTAATTTACTGTGATGTGTTTACCAATATCCCGAATAAAATCCAGAAAAGAAAAGTTCTTCATCCAGTCGTAATTATTCACTAATTCTGCCGCATTAGCCGCATCGGAAGTAAAATCCAGAAAACGGGACAATTGTCCTTTTATAGCTTCTTGATTGTGACGCAAAGTCGATTCGTCCAATAAATTTCTTTCATTTGATTTCCCTGACGGATCACCAATCATTCCTGTCGCACCACCGACT
Organism: Flavobacterium urumqiense; assembly: GCF_900108015.1. Taxonomy (GTDB): domain Bacteria; phylum Bacteroidota; class Bacteroidia; order Flavobacteriales; family Flavobacteriaceae; genus Flavobacterium; species Flavobacterium urumqiense. The sequence continues at coordinate 336,956 of NZ_FNVP01000002.1, forward strand.
AAAGCTAAAGGTTTATGTCCCGATAGTTGAAAATGTTTTAATAACATAACGCCAACTAAATGTCCTATGTGCAATGAATCGGCAGTTGGGTCAATTCCCACATACGCCACTCGCATTTGTTCCATCAAATGTTCTTCTGTGCCGGGCATAACATCGTGGAGCATTCCTCTCCAAGTTACTTCTTCAATAAAATTCTTCATCTTTTTAATCAATTTGCACAAAGATAAAATTTATTGCGGATTAGGTTATTTGTTTATTAGGTTATTCGAAAAAAATTATTCGTATTTTCGTAGCATGATTTTAGTCACAGGAGGAACCGGTTTAGTAGGAGCGCATCTATTGTTTCATTTAATGGAATCCCGAAGTATCGGGAGTGAAAATGTTCGTGCTATCTATCGCGGTGCAAAAAGTATCGAAAAAACTAAAAATCTCTTTAATTTATACAAAAAGCCTGACTTATTTGCCGCTATCGAATGGATTCAAGCTGATATCACTGACGTTCCTGCTTTAGAAAATGCTTTCCTGGGAATCGAGTACGTTTATCATTGCGCCGCTTTGATTTCTTTCGATCCAAAAGACGAAGATTTAATTCGAAAAATCAATATTGAAGGAACCGCAAATATTGTCAATTTTTGTGTTGCCTATGCTATAAAAAAACTATGTTTTGTGAGCTCCATTGCTGCCCTTGGTGATATTGCTTCACATGAAAAAGTTATTACAGAAGAAACCGAATGGAATCCCGAGAAACCACATAGCGATTATGCTATTTCTAAATATGGTGCCGAAATGGAAATTTGGCGTGGACAACAAGAAGGATTGCAAGTACTAATTATAAATCCCGGTGTTATTATCGGCCCTGGTTTTTGGGAACAGGGAAGCGGAAAAATTTTTACGAAAGTAAAACAAGGATTGTCATTTTACACTTTGGGAAGTTCCGGATTTATTGCCGTGACTGATGTAGTCCGAATTGCAGCTCAATTAATGAAAAGTGACATCCATAACGAACGATTTACATTAATTGCAACAAATATTGTCTTTAGAGATATCTTGAACAGCATTGCTGATTCGCTACTTGTAAAAAGGCCTTCCTTTCATGCAAAACCATTTTTAATGGAAATTATGTGGAGAATGGATTGGATTCTATCGAATATTTTTATGCAAAAAAGAAAACTACCCAGTGCTATCGCAAAAGCATCTTATTCTAAAAATAAGTATTCTAATGAGAAAATCACAATTATTTTAAAAACGGATTTTTTAGATATTCATCAATACATCAAAGAAATTTCAACTTTGTAACTAAAGACTTTTTTTCTGCGATAGTTCCAAGGAATCTAGCTCTTTACTTTTAGGCAAAATTGCTTTCTTTATCGGTTTCTTCTTCTTGGTCTGAGCTTTTATCAAGGCAGTTACTTCTGCTTTAGTTGCAACTAATCTAATATTTATCTGATCTATAATTGCTGAATATTCTTCATAATTAGAAGCATAATAAATGTTGCTTTGCGCAAATTGAAGACTGTCAACTTTGTATTTTTTATAAATATATTTCTTTGGATTTATTTTAAAAGAGTCCAAAGAAGCCGGATTTTGATATTTGATACCGTCTAAAACTGCTAAATCATACATAATATTAATCATTGTCTCTTTTTCTATAAAACGATTTGGTTTTTTGATAACCTCATCCTTACAGCTAACAAACACAAATACAATCGCTAAAAGTATAATTATTTTCTTCATTTTTTCTATCTATCAAACAACAATCGTTTTCCTGCACGGATGTCTTTCACTTTAAAAGAGTTGTAAACCAATTGTCCGTTTACAAAAGTATGTGTAATTCTGGATTTAAATGTAAATCCTTCAAAAGGTGACCAACCACATTTAGAAATAATATTTTCTTTCTTTACACTCCAAGGCAAACCTGAATTGACAATAACTAAATCGGCATAATAACCTTCTTTTATAAAACCGCGCTTCTCAATTTTGAAAATCTTGGCCGGATTATGACACATTTTTTCAACAATTTTTTCAATACTGATTTTCCCTTGGTGATGCGCTTCAAACATAGCCACAACGGCATGTTGCACTAATGGTCCACCAGAAGGAGCTTTCAGATACGGCAGTTTTTTTTCTTCGAAGGTATGTGGCGCATGATCTGTTGCAATCACATCGATTCTATCATCCAGTAAAGCTTCCCATAACACTTTTCTGTCATTGGCTGTTTTTACTGCAGGATTCCATTTGATCAAATTTCCCTTGGTCGCATAATCATCATTGGTAAACCACAAATGATGAATACAAACTTCGGCCGTAATTTTTTTGTCTTCCAATGGAATTTTATTGGTAAACAAATCCATTTCTTTGGCAGTAGAAAGATGAAAAACATGCAAACGGGCCCCAGTTTTCTTAGCTAGTGCTACAGCTTTTGAAGAAGAGATGTAACACGCTTCTTCACTGCGAATTAAATGGTGAGCAGTTACAGGAACATCCTCTCCAAATTCTTCTTTGTATTTCGCTAAATTATTTTGAATTGTGAATTCATCCTCGCAATGTACGGCAATAAGCATAGGCGTACTTGAGAATATTTTTTCTAAAGTCGCTTCATTATCAACCAACATATTACCTGTTGATGATCCCAAAAATATTTTTATTCCTGCAACATTCTTTGGATTTGTTTTTAGAACTTCCTCCAGATTATCATTTGTTGCACCCATCATAAAAGAATAATTCGCATAGGATTTCTCTGAAGCGATTTGGTATTTTTCTTCTAAAATTTCTTGTGTTACAGCATTAGGAACCGTGTTAGGCTGCTCAATGTAAGAAGTAATTCCACCTGCAACTGCCGCTTTCGATTCTGATTCTATATCCCCTTTATAAGTAAGTCCAGGCTCTCTAAAATGTACCTGATCATCAATGGCGCCTGGCATCAAATAATTTCCTTCGGCATCAATAATCACACATTGGGAAGATTTGGCACTTATACTTTCTGAAATTTCAACAATTAAGTCATTTTCAATTAATACATCGCCCTCAAAAATCACTCCTTCATTTACTATTTTGGCATTTTTAATTAAAAACCTGTTCATCGTATCTTTTTCTTATAATGTGTTAATTAATTTTTTCAATCTAAGTGAAATAACTCCAAAAACTGCTTCAACAATAATAGAGTTACTCATTTTGGATTGTCCTTTAATCCTATCCGTAAAAATGATAGGTACCTCGACAATTTGAAATTTTTTACAAAATGTTCGATACTTCATTTCAATTTGAAACGCGTAGCCAACAAATTTTATTTTATCTAAATTAATTTTTTCCAAAACATTTCTTTTGTAACAAACGAATCCGGCCGTAGCATCGTGAATTTTCATTCCAGTTATCAATTTCACATAAACGGATGCAAAATAGGACATCAATACCCGGCTTAAAGGCCAGTTTACCACATTCACTCCAGTGACGTACCGAGAACCTATTGCCAAATCAGCGTCGCCTAAATGACAGGCATTATATAATCTTTCTAAGTCATTTGGATTGTGTGAAAAATCAGCATCCATTTCAAAAATGTATTCATATTTACGTTCCAAAGCCCATTTAAAACCATGTACATAAGCGGTTCCTAAACCTGATTTTTTGGCCCTTTTTTCTAAAAATAACCTACCGGAATATTCCGATTGTAGTTGAATCACTTTATCAGCTGTATGATCTGGCGAATTATCATCAATAATAAGAACATTAAAAGGTTTGTGTTGTGAAAGCACTGATCTAATAATGCTTTCTATATTTTCAATCTCGTTATAGGTTGGGATTATAACAATGGAATCGTTCATATTTTAGAGTAATTTCACCGCAAAAGTAAACTTTTTATACGATTTGATTCATAATAAAATTATAATAAAAAGAATGATATAAAAAATTTGTAATTTTGCATCGCTATGACGGAACATGTACTTCACCTGAGAACAATTGAAAATAATGACTGGGCAACGCTTTTATTTGTGTTGTCATTTGGGACTATTGCAATTACTAAATCCATTTTCGAAAACCGCTTTGGTGATTTTGCAAATTTAATTTTTTCAGATAAATACATTAAAGTTTACAGAGACAGTAGCCACCTTAAAAGTGGTTTTACCATCTCCTTGTTTTTTGTGCAGGTAATCTCACTTGCTTTTTTCATTCAGCTTTCGCTTAGTTCTTTTGGTAAAGCTTTAAAAACAGATTGGGTTTTATATATTCAAATAATAACCTTTCTTATTTTCTTCATCCTATCGAAATATTTAATCGAAAAAATAATTGCTACAGCATTTGATATCGAAGAATTTGTTGAACAATTTAACCTTCAAAAGGTTACTTATAGAACTTATATTGGGTTATTTATACTGCCAATCAATATTATTTTGTTCTATTACAACTCCTTATCACCAAATATCGTTTTCGTATTTATAGCTGTAGTAATAGCTGCCAACGTAATAAGCTATTTAATTTCAATAAAAAATTATCAAAATTTAATATTAGGTAAGTTGTTTTATTTTATTTTATATCTTTGCACTCTTGAAATAGCTCCCTATTATTTTATGTATTATTGCTTTACAAAAGGGAGTGCTTAGAAACCGTTTTAAATATGAAAGTGAAAACAATTTTGGTGTCACAACCCGAACCTAAAGTGGAAAATTCCCCATACTTTGAGCTTCAACAAAGGCATAAAGTAAAAATTGATTTCAGACCTTTTATTCACGTAGAAGGAGTAAATGCAAAAGAGATTAGACTCCAAAAAATCGATCTTAATCAATATACTGCTATCATTTTGACGAGTAAAAATGCTGTTGATCACTTCTTTAGAGTTGCTGATGAAATGCGTTATAAAGTTCCTGAAGGATTAAAATACTTTTGTCAGTCTGAAGCAATTGCGTTTTACCTACAAAAATATGTCGTATATAGAAAACGTAAAATCTATGTTGGACCTAAAGATTTTGCTGATTTGTCTCCATTGATAAAAAAATACAAAGACGAAAAATTCTTATTACCTGCTTCAGATCAATTAAATGCCGATGCACCTATAACATTGAATGCATTAAAAGTGGACTGGACTCCTGCTGTTTTTTACAGAACAGTAATGAGTGATTTATCTGATTTGGCCGATGTATATTATGATGTTTTGGCTTTCTTTAGCCCAACCGGAATAAAATCATTGTTTATGAATTTTCCAGACTTCGAACAAAACAATACTCGAATTGCAGTTTTTGGAAGCACAACCCAAAAAGAAGCTTTGGATCACGGTTTACGAGTGGACATACTTGCACCTACACCTGCAACTCCCTCGATGACCATGGCTTTGGAAAAGTATATCATCGAAGCAAACAAAACAAAATAAATTTTAATTTATCTCTAAATAACAAAAACCATCCGCCAAAACGGATGGTTTTTGTTTTGTAACCATTACAAAAAAATCGTTTTTTGTTCCTATTATTCGTTTTTTCCTTAAATTTGGTTTTAAATTAAAACTAAAAACTATTCTTTAGTTTCAAGCAGTAAATTATGAAAATCAATTCCTTAATAGTAGAAATAGACGGTATCGATAAAGAAATCCTACGTTTCCTGATGGAAGATGCGCGAATGCCAATCCTTCAAATCGCTAATAAAATAGGGATTTCAGGAGCTGCGATTCATCAACGTTTGCGAAAACTAGAACAATCCGGAGTGATTTCGGGTTCAAAGTTTACAGTGAACAACAAAATCCTGGGATATAATACGATGGCATTTGTTGGTATTTACTTAGATAAAGCCGCAAGAAATCCAGAAGCCGTTCGAGATTTAAAAAAAATTCCAGAAGTTTTAGAATGCCATTACACCACTGGAAACTGGTCTATTCTGATAAAAATTATATGTCGGGACAATGAACATTTAATGCAATTGCTCAACACAAAAATTCAGGCTATTGAAGGCGTTTCCAGAACAGAAACCTTCATTTCATTAGACCAACAAATTGACAGACAGATACAATTGTAATTTTTGGTTTTATCGGTTAATCGTCAATTTGATTATTTGATAAAAAAATCCGTCCTGTTTTAAAACAAGACGGATTTTTATTTATTAAAACGAGTATTATTATCTTCTGTTTCCTCCCATGTAAATTGAAATGTAGTACAATAAAGTCGCAATGGAACCTAAAGCAGCCACCACATAAGTTCTTGCCGCCCATTTCAGAGAATCCTTAGCGCCTGCCTGTTCTTGTTGAGTCAGCATATTTTTACTTTCTAACCAAGCTAATGCACGATGGCTGGCATCGTATTCAACAGGCAAAGTAATTATTGAAAACAAAGTGGTTGCAGCAAAAATTATAATTCCTATTAATAGCAATTGCGGAAAAGTACGAATCAACAAGATACCCGCCAGTAAAATCCATTGCATATAAGTTGATGCAATATTTACCACTGGAACCAACTTAGAACGCATCGTCAGCCACTGATATCCCACAGCATGTTGCACCGCGTGACCACATTCGTGCGCAGCAACAGCTGCAGCAGCAGCATTTCTTTGGTTATAAACTGCTTCACTTAAATTCACTGTTTTATCCAATGGATTGTAATGGTCTGTTAATTGTCCCGCAACCGAAATTACTCTCACATCGCGAATTCCATTATCAGCTAACATTTTTTCGGCTATTTCAGCACCGCTCATTCCGTTTTGCAAATGCAATTTAGAATAATGTTCGAATTTACTTTTCAGTCTTGAACTTACCAACCAGCTAAAAAGCATAATCACTCCAGCCAGTACTATATAACTCATTCCCATATTTTCTTGTTTTTAAAATATAAACTTACCACTTACATATCAAATTTAGCACCACTTTTTTACAATGTCAATTTGGCATTTATAAAACAGAATCCAGATCAAATGAATATTATGAATTAAAACAAAAAATCCAAATTCCAAAAATAATTTTAGGATTTGGATTTAATATACTTACCGTAAAGACACGCGGCTGTGCGTCTCTACATTAGACGTTATCCCACCAAATTGATGATTTTTCCCGGAACAATAATTACTTTGTTCGGTGTTCTTCCTTCTAATTGTTTGATGGTTCTTTCGTCTTTCATTACGATTTCCTCGATTTGTTCTTTGGTTAAATCCAAAGGTAAAACCATAGTAAAACGCATTTTTCCGTTGAAAGAAACTGGATATTCCTTGCTGCTTTCGACCAAATGTTGCGCGTCGAAAATCGGAAAATCAACCGTTGCAATTGAACCTGCATTTCCTAACAATGACCATAATTCTTCGGCAATGTGCGGTGCATAAGGCGAAATCAAAATCGCTAATGGTTGCAGAATCGCACGAGAATGACAGTTTTGAGTGGATAATTCATTCACACAAATCATAAACTGAGAAACCGAAGTATTGAAAGAGAAACCTTCAATATCTTCTGCTACTTTTTTAATGGTTTTGTGTAATGATTTTAAGTTGTCTTTCGTTGGTTCGTTATCGGTAACAATCAAACCATTGTCATCAAAATACAAACGACACAGTTTTTTCAAGAAACCAAAAACTCCCGAAATTCCTGCGGTATTCCATGGTTTAGCTTGTTCCAATGGTCCTAAAAACATTTCATACAAACGCAAGGTATCAGCTCCGTAGTCATTACAAATATCATCCGGCGTCACTACATTGTATTTGGATTTCGACATTTTTTCGATTTCGCGACCCACTATGTATTTACCGTTTTCTTCAGTGATAAAAATAGCATCTTTATAATCTTGATTTAAAGGATGATTTTTAAATCCTTCTATTTCTAATTCATCAGAAGCATTTACCAACTTTACATCAGTATGCAACTCATTCATATCCAATTCAACGAATGAATCCTCATAAATCGTAATTCCAGTAGTATTGTTAGTCGTCATTTCAAACAGACGTGCTGATAATTCAGTAAAAATTTCATTCTTTTCTCCACCAATAAAAACTTCTTTTCCTCTACTTAAAGAAAGTCCAAAGTCAGTCAAATCATATAGTTTTTTACATCGAACAAATTCTTTATAATATTTTGAACTAACAAATACTGTTTCTCCATAAATGCCATCTCCAACAGTATCATTGCCAAAACTATCTCTTCCTCCTGAAACACTTGTTATATTTAATCGATAAACAAAAGCACTCATACCCAAAATCATTCCCTGATTAATCAGTTTTTTGAACGGTTCTTCGGTGGGTGCAAAACCTTTGTCTTTTAGGAATTTGTTCCAAAAACGAGAATACAATAAATGTCCGGTGGCATGTTCGCTTCCGCCAATGTATAAATCGACGTTTTCCCAATACGACAATGCGTCTTTGCTGGCAAACTCCTTTTCATTGTGCGCATCCATATAACGCATCCAATACCAAGAACTTCCCGCCCAACCTGGCATCGTGTTCAATTCTAATGGAAATATTGTTTTATCTTCAACCAAATTAGTTTCAACTACTTTGTTATTCACACTATCCCAAGCCCAAACCAAAGCGTTTCCTAAAGGAGGTTGACCGTCTTCAGTTGGTAAATATTTCTCTACTTCGGGCAAGATGATTGGCAAATGTTGCGCATCAATCATTTGCGGCAAGCCATTCACATAATATACCGGAAAAGGTTCTCCCCAATACCGCTGGCGAGAGAAAACAGCATCACGCAAACGGTAATTGATTTTACCTTTTCCTTGGTTTAGTTTTTCTAATTCTTCGATAGCTTTTTTAGTCGCTTCTTTATAGGTCAGTCCGTTTAGGAAATCAGAATTAGCAATAATCACATTGTCTTTACAGCCATAGGCAACTTCAGAAATATCTATATTGGCAAAAATGTTTTTGATTTCTGTCATACCATTTTGACCCTTGAAGAAATTCGCAAACGCATAATCTCTTTCATCGCCACAAGGAACGGCCATAACCGCGCCTGTTCCATAACCTGCCAAAACATAATCCCCAATCCAAACCGGAATGGATTCTTTGGTAAAAGGATGTTCAGCATACGCTCCCGTAAATACTCCCGAAATGGTTTTTACATCGGCCATACGTTCTCTTTCGGAACGTTTTGCCGTTTTTTCTACATAAGCATCGATTGCTGCTTTTTGTTCTGCCGTTGTTATTAGATTTACCAATTCATGTTCGGGAGCCAAGGTCATGAACGTAACTCCAAAAATGGTATCGGGACGTGTTGTAAACACATCGATAAATCGTTGCTCGCTTTCGCCGTTTGACTTTTGACTTTCGACTTTAAAAGAAACTGTCGCCCCAACGGATTTCCCAATCCAGTTTCTCTGGCTTTCTTTGATGCTTTCGCTCCAATCAATATCATTTAATCCTTGCAACAAACGTTCTGCATAAGCAGAAATTCGCATGCTCCATTGGGTCATTTTCTTGCGCACCACTGTAAAACCGCCACGCTCTGAAACACCATTTACGATTTCGTCATTTGCTAAAACCGTTCCCAATCCCGGACACCAGTTCACCTCAGTCTCTGCTAAATAGGTCAATCTGTATTGCAGCAAAACTCTCTCCTGCTGTTCTTTTGCGAAAGCATTCCATTCATTTGCTGAAAAAGCTTCAATATTTTCATCGCAAACCGCATTGACAATCACATTTCCTTCTGTTGAAAAAAGGGATACCAAAGTCGAAATATCTTCGGCTTTGTCGCTTTTTTTATTGTACCAAGAATTGAATAATTGGATGAAAATCCATTGCGTATGCTTGTAATAATCCGGATTTGAGGTGCGCACTTCTCTGCTCCAATCGAAGGAAAATCCAATTTTATCCAATTGTTTTCGGTAGCCGGCGATTTTATTTCCTTCCTTATCCGTTCCTCCGTCAATATTGACCGAAGTCGTTTCCTCTGGACGTTGCCCCGTTTGTATCGCATATTGTTCCGCAGGCAATCCAAAACTGTCGTAGCCCATTGGGTGCAATACGTTAAAACCTTGGTGTCTTTTGTATCTGGAATATACATCAGAAGCGATGTAACCCAGCGGATGCCCAACGTGCAATCCCGCTCCTGATGGATAAGGAAACATATCAAGTACGTAATACTTAGGTTTTTTTGAGTTATTTTCGGCTTTAAACGTTTGGTTTTCTAGCCAATATTTCTGCCACTTGGCCTCTATTTCGTTCGGATTGTATTTCATTCCCTTTTTTTATTGTTTTTTAATGGAGTCATGCTGTCGCGCACTTAAGTCATTCCCTTTTTTTATTGTTTTTTAATGGAGTCATGCTGTCGCGCACTCAAGTCATTCCCTTTTTTTATTGTTTTTTAATGGAGTCATGCTGTGCACACTCAAGTCATTCCCTTTTTTTATTATTTTTTAATGGAGCCATGCTGTCGCGCACTCAAGTCATTCTGCTTTTTTAATTGTTCTTTTAATGGATTCATGCTATCGCAAACTCAAGTCATTTTTACAGGATTCTAAGTAAATGAGTAACTAAGGTTCTAAATTTTATCGCGATGAATATTTTAGATGCCAAATTTACGTTTATTGTACGAAAGTTAAAACTTTGAGCGTTATTAACTTTAAATAAAGAAATTCTTTGTTATTTTTACCCAATAATTTTAGTACACTATGAGTTCTTCCTTTGATAAATTTCAAAAACGCAGGTTAATTTCTTCTTATTTTTCAGTAGTTCTAAGTATATTCTTGGTTTTATTTCTATTGGGAATGCTAGGGTTTTTTATTATAAATTCTAAAAAACTAGCCGACGATTTTAAAGAAAAAATTGCCATGACGGTATTTTTCAAAAACGAAGCGAATGACAGCATTCTAAAAGCTTTTGATGGGGAATTAAAAACAGCTCGTTTTGCAAAATCATATGTTTACGTAACTAAAGAAGCTGCTGCAAAGCAACATACGGATATTATTGGTGAAGATTTCTTAGAATTTTTGGGTGAAAATCCATTGCAAAATTCCTTTGACATTCATTTAAAAGCAGATTATGTTGTTAAAGACAGTATCGCAAAAATTGAAAGTAGTTTACGCAAAAACGCTATGGTTTCGGATATCGTTTATGACAAACAATTAGTGAATTTGGTTAATGACAATATCAAAAAAGTAAGTATGTGGATTCTAATCGTTAGTGTTTTTCTAACTTTTATCGCCGTTTTATTAATTAATAGTTCTTTGCGTTTATCAATCCATTCTCACCGATTTATTATCAAAACCATGCAAATGGTAGGTGCAACAAAATCATTTATCAGAAAACCATTTGTAATGCGAAGCTTAAAACTCGGTCTTTTGGGTGCTGGTTTGGCTATCATTGCGCTGATTGGTGTTTTGATTTATGTTCAAACAAATTTCCCGAATCTTGGCATTCTTGATGACAAACTACTTATTGGAATAGTATTATTCGGCGTTTTGGGAGTTGGAATTTTAATTACTTGGTTAAGTACTTATTTTGCGACACAACGTTTCCTGAATTTGAGAACAGACGACCTTTACTAATTTTAGATTGCAGATTAATGATTTTTGAATTCAGATTTTAAAAAAATAGCATGAAAAATAACGAACAAAACCACGAATTCCTTTTTGAGAAAGTAAATTATAAAATTCTATTAATCGGGATTGGAGTAATAGCACTTGGTTTTATACTCATGTCAGGCGGTGGAAGCGATGACCCAAAAGTATTTAGTGAAGCAATTTTTGATTTTAGAAGAATTCGTTTGGCTCCAACAACCGTTTTAATTGGTTTTGGAATCACCGTTTTTGCTATCCTTAAAAATCCAAAAAAAGCATAAATGAATACTTTACAAGCTGTTATTCTTGCCATTATTGAAGGAATTACTGAATTTTTACCCGTTTCTTCAACAGGCCACATGATTATCGCATCTTCTTTTTTTGGAATTGCTCACGATGATTTTACGAAGCTTTTTACAATTGTCATTCAATTAGGAGCTATATTTTCAGTAGTGGTTTTATACTTTAAGCGATTTTTTCAATCATTCGATTTTTATTTCAAATTATTGGTGGCTTTTATTCCAGCAGTAGTTTTTGGATTGCTTTTCAGCAAAAAAATAGATGCTTTGCTAGAAAGCCCTGTCACTGTAGCTATTTCTCTTTTGATAGGAGGAATTATTTTATTAAAAGTTGATGATTGGTTTGCAGTTCCAGAAGTTTCTTCTCCTGTTAGCAAAGAAATTACTTATCTGCAAGCATTCAAAATTGGAATGTTTCAATGCCTAGCGATGATTCCGGGCGTTTCACGAAGTGGAGCCAGTATTGTAGGCGGAATGTCTCAGAAACTATCTCGAACTACTGCAGCAGAATTCTCCTTTTTTCTTGCTGTTCCAACGATGTTTGGCGCAACAACAAAAAAATGTTATGACTATTATAAAGACGGATATGTATTAACACACGATCAAATCAACTTCCTTATAATCGGTAATATTGTGGCATTTGTAGTAGCACTTTTAGCTATAAAATCATTCATTGGTTTTTTAAGCCGAAAAGGTTTTAAACTATTTGGTTATTACCGAATCATAGCCGGGATTATATTATTGATAATCCACTTTTTCATTCATCCATTGACTATTATTTAATGACAACTGAAGATTTTTTAGAAGGACAAATTTTACTCATTGACAAACCTCTCAATTGGACTTCCTTTCAGGCGGTAAATAAAATGAAATGGGCTTTAATAACGAAACTGAATCTTCCAAAAAAATTTAAGATTGGTCATGCTGGAACTTTAGATCCGTTGGCAACCGGATTATTGTTAGTTTGTACCGGAAAATTCACCAAAAGAATTACTGAACTTCAAGGTCAAGCCAAAGAATATACAGGAACTTTTCACATTGGAGCGACCACGCCTTCGTACGATTTAGAAACCGAAATCGATCAAACTTTCCCAACGGAACATATTAATGACGCTTTGATTCACGAAACCGTGAAACAATTTTTGGGCGAAATTGACCAAAAACCACCTATTTATTCCGCAATAAAAAAAGATGGCGTACGCTTGTACGAGCATGCCAGAGCTGGAGAAACAATTGAAATTGCGACGAGAAAAACAACGATTCACGAATTTGAAATTACCAGAATCGCACTTCCTGAAATCGATTTCAGAGTGGTTTGCAGCAAAGGAACTTACATTCGTTCCCTAGCTTTTGATTTTGGCAAAGCCATGAATTCAGGTTCTCATTTAACCGTTTTACGCAGAACAAAAATCGGTGATTATGACGTAAAAAACGGTGTAGATGTTATTACTTTCGAAGGGAGTTTAGAATCAAATATTTAGTTTTTTGAGACTTTTAGGATTCTTAACCGTTTTGTTCTTTTTTACTTTCTCCGTTTTTTCTCAAAATAAAAAATTCACTTACACACAATTTGACGTTACCGTTTCCATAAAAGGAAATCCTGACAAAGATGAAGAAAATCCCTATACACACGAAAAAGGAACTTGGTTTCTACCTGACGGTCTGGGATCTAAGTTTGGATATGGAATCCATTACAAAAAATGGATTGGACTAGGAATCCATTCCGGAATTAACTGGGAATGGACCGACAAACTGGTTGTAGTTCCCGTTTTTGCAAATTTTAGATTGAGTCCACTCATTGGTAACGACACCAGAATTACACTCCAACTTGGTTTAGGAAAAGCAATAGCTGTGGGGCGGGGAGGCTTAATGGGCGATTACAAAAAAATAAGCTTGGGCATACAAAACGCTGATGATATAATCCTGTTTGTTGAATTAAACCATTATTCTTTCCCGATAAACAATCAAAGAGATTCTGGAAATATAAGTTTGGGACTTTCTTTAATTACTTTTTAAATCTAATTAGCGTTCCAAATCAAGCATCAAATTAATCAATTCTTCCTGAGTACTCAATCCTTTATCGTGCAAATACCATAATTGCAACTCATTTTTTGCAGTTTCATCAATAGCACCAAATTCCTTTTTATAATTTTTGATAAAGTCGGCTGCACCTTTTGGTCTAGGTCCCCAGTTCCCCAGAACATCTCCCGTTTCTTTATTAATGACAATTACTATTGGAATTGCTTTCGCTTTATTAGTTAAAAATAAGTTCATCAGATCTTCATTCTCATCCCGCAAAACTATTTTTAATTCTATTTTACCAGACTCTTCAGCCATTTTATTGACAATAGGCACTATTTGAGCGGCATCACCACACCAACTTTCGGAAATAACTAACCAAATGTATTCTCCTTTTAAAGATTTTAATTTAAGACTATTTTCATCAGTTATTTTCATCGTTTTATTCAAACGATTCATTCGGGTTTCATTTAATGTGCTATAATGTGTTAAATCTTCGGATTGCTCATTACCGGTTGATTTCCCCTCCAATAATAAGTCAGAAATTAGTTTTCTATATTCTGGATAGGAATGGCTGTTAAATAATGCTTTAGCTACAGAAGTTTTCATGTTGAATGATTTGTTTTCACAAAGTTACCATAAAAACGGGGTTTAAATATGACATATATCATCTTCAATTGGACAAAAAGAGTAATTTTATAACAAATAGTAAAGATGGATTTGAAAACAAAATCGATAGGATTAGTACTTTCCGGCGGAGGTTCAAAAGGAATTGCCCATGCTGGAGTCATTAAATTTTTGGAAGAAAAAAAAATTCATCCCTCTAGAATAGCTGGTACAAGTGCCGGATCCATTGTTGGTGCTATGTATGCCTGGGGTAAAACACCCGCAGAAATTCTTGAATTCTTTAAGTCTATCTATCTTTTTCACTGGAAACACATAACCTTCAAAAAAGCGGGTTTAATTGATTCGGAATCATTCAAAAGTTACTTTCATTCTATTTTCAAAGATGCCGTCTTGGGTGACTTAAAAATCCCCATTCAGATTACAGCAACGGATATGATTCAAGGAAAATTAAAAGTATTTGGTCCGGAAACAAAAATAATCGATGCCATTTTAGCGTCATCAGCATTTCCTGGAATATTGTCACCTTATGAAATTAACGGTAAAATATTTAGCGATGGTGGTATACTAAATCATTTTCCAACTGATGTTTTGCAAGGACAATGTGAAACCGTAATTGGGGTTTACGTGAGTCCAATTCAAAAAATTGAAGCTAAAGATTTGAGTTCTATAAAAGCAGTAACTACCAGAGCATTTGATATCCTCTCGGCAAATTCAAATATGCATAAATTTAATATTTGCGATTGGGTCATAGAACCAAAGGATTTGTGCCTTTACAGCACTTTTGAAACTAACAAAGTCAAGATGGATGCCATATTCAACATTGGCTATGAAGCCGCAAAAAAATCCTACGAAAAACTTAATTTATAAAATTTAAGCAACACTTTTTTTAAAAAATAGAATATGCCTATATTTGCACCAATCAACGCAACACAAAAATGAAATACAAAAGAATTCTTCTAAAACTAAGTGGGGAAGCTTTAATGGGCGACTTGCAATACGGAATTGACCCAAAAAGACTAGCTGAATATGCTGATGAAATCAAGCAAATTCATGAAAAAGGTGTAGAAATAGCGATTGTAATAGGCGGTGGAAATATTTTTAGAGGAGTTGCCGGAGCAAGTGCAGGAATGGACAGAGTGCAAGGTGATTACATGGGAATGCTGGCTACTGTCATTAATGGAATGGCTTTACAAGGCGCATTAGAAGATAAAGGCATGAAAACCCGTTTGCAAACCGCCTTAAAAATGGAATCAATAGCGGAGCCATACATTAAAAGAAGAGCCGTTCGTCATCTCGAAAAAGGTAGAATTGTAATTTTTGGAGCAGGAACAGGAAATCCTTATTTCACCACGGATACGGCAGCTGTTTTACGCGGTGTAGAAATTGATGCTGATGTTATTCTAAAAGGAACACGTGTCGATGGTGTTTACGATTGTGACCCGGAGAAAAACGCATCGGCTGTGAAATTTGATTTCATCTCATTTGATGATGTCCTCAAAAAAGGATTGAATGTTATGGATACCACTGCATTCACATTAAGCCAAGAAAATAAACTACCAATTGTAGTTTTTGACATGAACAAAATAGGAAATCTTTTGAAAATCTGCGAAGGAGTAAACATAGGAACCGTAGTAAACATATAAATAGACAAATTAGATTGTTTAGACTTTTAGATTGTCAGAAAGTCTAAAGATCTAAAATCTAATAATCCAACGATCTAAATTATGACTGAAGAAATTGAATTTATATTAGACAGCACCAAAGAATCAATGATAGGTTCTATTGCGCATTTAGAAAAAGAATTTTTGAATATTCGTGCAGGAAAAGCATCTCCAGCTATGCTAGGAAGTGTTTTTGTTGATTATTACGGATCAGCGACACCACTTTCTCAAGTATCAAAAATTAGTGTTCCTGATGCCAGAACGATTACGTTGCAACCTTTTGAAAAAAACATGTTGCATCCTATCGAGAAAGCGATTATGATTGCCAATATTGGTTTTAATCCAATGAATAATGGCGATGTAATTATCATAAGCGTTCCTGCATTAACGGAGGAACGAAGACGCGATCTCGCTAAACAAGCTAAAGTGGAATCCGAAGACGCTAAAGTTGGTATTCGAAATGCTCGTAAAGATGCTAATACAGAGATTAAAAAATTAGAAAAAGAAGGAACATCCGAAGACATTTGTAAAAGCGCCGAGGAAGAAGTTCAAAACTTAACTAATAGTTACATCAAAAAAATAGATGAACTTCTTGTTCATAAAGAATCTGAAATCATGAAGATTTAAGTTTCTTAGAAATCTATAAAAAAATCCGTCTTGTTAAAAATAACAAGACGGATTTTTTATTGTTTAAAAATGAAATACCTGTTAATGACTCGACACAAACTTAAGTCCAATAATGGAAGCTATTAAAGTAGTGATAAAGAAAACCCTCCAAAAATCAGCGGGCTCTTTAAAAATAAAAATCCCTACCAAAACAGTTCCTACCGCTCCTATTCCAGTCCAAACCGCATAAGCAGTTCCTATAGGCAAGGTCTGTGTGGCTTTATAAAGTAATATCATACTGATGATTAAACAAAGTAAAAAACCGCCCAGCCATATTGTAGCGGTTATTCCTGAACTTTCCTTGGCTTTGCCTAAACAAGTTGCAAAACCTACTTCGAAAAGGCCGCCAATAATTAATAAAATCCAGTTCATTTTTAATGTTTTAAAATTAAGACGGATGGAACTTCACTTAACCAGTCACTTCTGGAATCTACCAGGACTTTCCAGCTTTCGAGACTAATTAACATTAAATTCTGCTTGTCTAAAAATTCTTTTTTGACACTTTCGCCCTCTATTAAACCTATATTATCAGGATATTTTTGTTGCAAAGAATTTACGGCACTTTCCATCACAAAATTGGTGTTGACAAGTCCGTTTACATCCAAAATCCTGATTTTAGAATCGTTGTTATAAATTAATTTTTGCACATAATCAATCAGGAATGAATCTTCCGGACTGAAAATTGGAATAAAAACCTGGTTTACATTTTGCAATTCTTTGTCAATCAAAATCCCCAAAGGCATTTTAGTTTTAGCAATAATCTGTCTTGTTCTTTCATCGAATGGCGAATTTTCAAAAAGACCTTCTTTTCCGGTAAACTTATCAATCAATCGATCTGGATTGATGATTCTGGTTGTGAAACCAATTACCTTCCCTAAGATAGTGCCCTCAAAAATTGATTTTCCTAAACCGACCAACAATAAATCATAGTCACCTTGATTAGCAATATCAGCAATCTCCGTTTCTATGTCCATGGTAACTTTAAAAATAGTCGTGATGTCCTGATTTAATAATTGTGATTCTTCAACAACAGGATAAAAACTATTTTTTTCTTTGTCTTCCATATTAAATTGATGCATTTCATCACTCAATGATAAATGCATCGCAGTAATACTTGACGATTCTTTTTGTTTTTTTATTAAACTATGTGCCAATCTCAAAAGTGACCTTCCTTTCTCGTTGTTTCCAAACGAAAGTAAAATTCTATACTTGTTGTGATTTAGCATTACTTCTGAGTCATTTACATCCTTAGTCTTAAAAATATAGTTTATCAAGTCCAACGCCGGACCCGTCATAAAAGTGGTGACTAAAGCCATTATAACCATCATAGTGAAAACTTCGGGTGTTAAAACTTTAAGCTCTAATCCTATGTTTAATACAATAAGTTCCATCAACCCTCTAGTATTCATCAACGCACCAATGGTCAAACTATCTCGCCAGTTCTGACCCACGAATTTGGCTGCCAAAGCGCTTCCAAAAAACTTACCAACAACCGCTACCAATATAATAAAACCGGTAATTTTCCATAAATAAGGATCATTAATAAGACCAATTTCTGTTTTTAAACCTGTGAATACAAAAAACAACGGCAGTAAAAGTATCACCGACACGTCTTCTACTTTATCGATAAATATGGTTCGGAATTTAGGAACATCCGGCATAATAGCACCCGCCATAAAGGCTCCAAATAATGCATGAATACCTATAACTTCAGTAGCATAAGACGAAAGTATAAGCACCAGAAAAAAGATAGCCACTACGGGTTTTATAATACTCTCTTTAGAACCGTATAAATCACCTATTCGCTTTAAAAATGGTTTAACGATAAACAGCATAGCAATAACATAAAGTACTGCCAGCATAATAATATATAATGAACTAACGAAAGTTCCCGCCTTTACAATCGCAATTACCACTGCAAGCATACACCAGGCAGTAATGTCATCCGCGGCGGCACAAGTAATTACAATAGCGCCTAACCTGGTTTTATGAATACCTCTTTCCTGAACTATTCTTGCCAAAACTGGAAAAGCGGTTATACTCATGGCGATTCCCATAAACAAACTAAAAGAAAGGAATTTTACACCTTCGGGAGCAAATCTATTGTATACAAAATAAGCTAACCCAATTCCCAGAGCAAACGGAATAACAATGCTGGCATGGCTTATAACTACAGCTTCATTTGCTTTATTCTTCAACACTTTTAAATCGAGTTCCATACCTATTACAAACATAAATAGTATCAATCCTATCTGACTCAAAAATTTCAAATTTCCTAAAGATTCTACAGGAAACAAGGCTGCCGAAAATTCAGGAAAATACATTCCCAATAAAGAGGGCCCGAGAACAATTCCTGCAATAATCTCCCCTATTACGGAAGGTTGTCCTATTTTTTTAAAAACCCAGCCAAAAAAACGCGCTACCAGAATAATAGTTACGATTTGTGCTAACAAAATCGCTAATGGATCTTGAAAATTATGTTGCATAGAAGCGATAAAATCATTCCACGAACCATTCTCAACCCCAGAAACTGCAATTTTTTTACTTCCTTCTAAGTACTTTCCTTTTTTAATAATCCAATAGATTAAAGCGGTGAAACCTCCAGTTACGCCAAAATAAAATAATAGATTTTTATAATTTTTCATATATGTATTTAAATAGATATTCTCTTCTTTATAAAGCAAAGGTGAGAAAATCAAATGTATAATTTATATCCCACAATATTATGGTATTGTAAAATAAAAAATACTCCGTTTTTCCTGCCAATAGCCCCAAAAATATCTTTTAATCTTTATAATTCATGTCAGTTTGATTACATTTGCATCCATTTTAATTCATATATGAAAAAGAAAATAACAGTAGGATTTTGGGAATCAATCGCCCGAATTGTTCTTAAAAACAGAATAGTAATACTGGGAGTTATACTTGCAATAACCGTTTTTCTGGCTCTGCAATGGAAAAACCTGGGTATGACATATACAGAAGCCAATCTGCTTCCTAAAAAACACATTGTAAATCAACAATACCAAGACTTTCTAAGCAAATTTGGCGAAGAAGGAAATCTAATTGTAATTGGTTTCAAAGACAAAGCATTTTTTACCCCAAAAGCTTTTGCTGCTTGGAATGAATTAATGACCGGCTTGAAAAATTCCAAAGAAGTGGAATTGGTTGTTTCTTTGAATGATTTAAAAAAATTAGAGAAAAATGAAACGGCAGAAAAATTTGAATTAGTTCCTCTTATTGATCAAAAACAGACCGTAAATCCTGCTTATTTAGAGAAAATAAAAAACGAATTATTCAACAATCTTCCTTTCTATGAAGGATTGTTATTTAATAAACAATCGGGAAGCATTCGTTCAGCAATTTATTTAAACAAGAAAATTGTCAATACTGCTGCTCGAAAAACTTTCATTATCGAAAACCTAGTTCCTAAAATTGAGAAATTCGAGAAAACTACCGGAATTGATCTTCGCGTTTCGGGAATGCCTTACATCAGAACTATAAATGCCGAGAATATGAAAGGCGAAATCGGACTGTTTATTGGTGCGGCTTTGTTCATTACTTCTTTGATTTTCTTTTTATTCTTCCGCTCGTTTAGAGCAACATTTATCTCGATGTGTATTTTGCTTATTGGAGTAATGTGGTCTTTTGGAACGCTTGGTTTATTCCATTACAAAATCACCATTTTAACGGCTATAATTCCGCCATTAATTATTGTCATTGGAATTACAAACTGTATTTTCCTTATCAATAAATACCAGCAGGAAATAAAAATCCACCACAATCAGGCCAAAGCTTTGCAACGTGTGATTTCTAAAATTGGTGTTTCTACACTGATGACGAATCTGACAACTGCAGCAGGTTTTGCCACGTTTATGATTACGGGGAACGATTTACTTTTCGAATTTGGGTTAGTAACCTCCATAAACGTCATTTCCGTTTATCTACTTACCTTAGCTGTTGTGCCTATTATTTATAGTTTCATGCCTTTGCCAAAGGAAAAACACTTATATCATTTAACCAAAAATTACATTTCAACTTTATTGAATTGGGTGGAAAATATCGTAAAATACAAACGAAAAACTGTTTATATCATTTATGCCTTACTATTGGTATTTAGCGTAATTGGAGTTTCACAAATGAAAGTTTCGGGAAGTTTGATTGGCGAGATGCCAAAAAGCGCTTCTTTCTTTAAAGATATTGTCTTTTTCGAAAAAGAATTCAACGGAGTTATGCCACTGGAGATTATGATTAACACCAAACGCAAAAAAGGGGTTATGAAATTATCTACTATGAAAAAAATGGACGAGTTGCAAAAGACCATTTCGGAAATTCCCGAATTGTCAAAACCGATTTCCATTGTAAATTTGGTTAAATATTCTAAGCAGGCGTATTACAACGGAAACCCGGAATATTACGAATTACCCACTTCGCAAGAACAGGCATTCATCCTTTCGTATGCCAAAAATGCAACTAAAAACACCAAAGAGAATTTGATGAAAAGCTACGTTGATTCTACAGGACAATATGCCAGAATTACGACTTTCATGAAAGACATTGGGACCAAAGAAATGGCAAAAGTGGAAAGTAAACTACATCAAAAAATTGACAAAATTTTTCCAAAAGACCGTTATGAAGTGACGCTTACCGGAAAAGCACTAGTTTTCCAAAAAGGAACTTCCTACTTGATAAACAACCTTATTGAGTCGCTTATTTTTGCCATTTTATTGATTGCGGGATTAATGACTTATTTATTCAGATCCGGAAAAATGGTATTGGCTTCCGTGATCACCAATATTTTACCGCTTTGCATCACCTCCGGGTTGATGGGTTATTTTGGTATTCCGCTGAAACCTTCAACGATTTTGGTTTTCAGCATTGCGTTTGGAATTTCGGTGGATAACGCGATTCAGTTTATGGCAAAATACCGTCTGGACTTACTACAAAATAAAGGAAAGGTCAAAAAATCTGTATTTAGTGCCTTACGTGAAACGGGAATCAGTACATTTTATACCTCCATTGTATTGATTTTTGGGTTTGCCATTTTTACTTTATCTAGTTTTAGCGGAACTATTGCCCTTGGCGGTCTGATTTCTTGTACTTTATTGTTCGCCATGTTTTCTAACTTGTTGGTTTTACCAGCATTAGTATTAACATTTGAGAAAAAAAGAGCTAAAAAAGAAGATTTTATTGAAGAACTTAATTAAGTTTTTTTAGGAGCTATTTCCCGCTATTCATTTCAATCTTTCTACTCCTGAACTTGTTTCATTATCCTGAAACAAGTTTAGGAGTAGAAAGGATTTTCATTGTTATCGGGGCTAAGGGATTGCGGTCGCCTACAAATTATTTAGTTTCCTATTTATGCCGTTAAGCACGAAATAGTGGTAGCAATCTTAAGCACTCAAAGCATTTGTCCCGTTAAGGACTAAGCCAATTTAAGTAATATGTATAGTCCCTAACGGGACAAAAGAAAAGAATCGTACATTTTTCTACAAATATAAAATCCCTACGGGATAAAATTATAATCAATTAAGGTTAAAAAAAACAGCGAAGGAAATTCCTCCAAATCTTTCTGAAAAATCCCAATTTTCCCATTCGTTTAGCCCTGATAGCAGCGGCATCCTTTTACTTTTTTCCTTTGAAAAGTAAAAGATATAGCGAATAGCGGGAAATAGCTCCTCACTTCGACTAGCTCAGTGCGACAATTACAAACAAATGATTTATATTTGCAATTCGGACACAAGACAATTTTCAATATCAATTATATAATTAAAATGAGACATACAAAAGTTAAAGACCTATTAAACAGTACCACGACGCTTCATGAAGTAAATGCAAAAGGATGGGTGAGAACTTTTAGAAACAATCAATTTATTGCCTTAAACGATGGTTCGACCATTGATAATATACAGTGTGTTGTCGATTTTGAGAACACGCCAGATGAAACTTTGAAGAGAATTACCACCGGAGCAGCAATATCTGTAACAGGAACTTTGGTAGAAAGTAAAGGCGCCGGACAAAAATTTGAAATTCAGGTGGCTAAGCTGGAAATTCTTGGAGACTCCGATGCGGAGAAATTCCCCATACAACCTAAAAATAAACCGAGTTTGGATTTCTTGCGTGAAAATGCGCATTTAAGAGTTCGTACCAATATGTTTGGCGCCATAATGAGAGTGCGTTCCGTATTGTCATTTGCCGTTCACAGTTATTTTCAAGAGAAAGGTTTTGTGTATGTGAATACGCCAATCATCACGGGATCGGATGCTGAAGGTGCCGGTGAAATGTTCAAAGTTACCGCTTTGCCATTTGAAGGAACACCAAGAACCGAAGACGGAAAAGTAAATTATAAGGAAGATTTCTTTGGAAAAGAAACGAACCTTACGGTTTCGGGACAACTGGAAGGAGAAACTTTTGCAATGGCTTTGGGTCAGATTTATACTTTTGGACCAACATTTAGAGCCGAAAACTCGAATACTTCCCGCCATCTTGCGGAATTTTGGATGATTGAGCCGGAAGTGGCTTTCAATGATTTGAATGACAACATGGATTTGGCCGAAGATTTTATTCAATACGTAATCAAATACACAATGGACAAATGTCCTGAGGATTTGAAATTCCTTGAAGGAAGATTGTTGGATGAAGAGAAATCGAAACCAGTTGCAGAAAGAAGTGAAATGCCTCTTTTGGAAAAATTAAACTTTGTTTTGGAAAACAATTTCAAACGTGTTTCATACACGGAAGCAATTGATATTTTAAGAGATTGTACGCCAAATAAAAAGAAAAAATTCAACTACATCATCAACGAATGGGGTGCTGATTTACAATCAGAGCACGAGCGTTATTTGGTGGAAAAACACTTTAAATGT
This sequence comes from Flavobacterium urumqiense, assembly GCF_900108015.1. Lineage (GTDB taxonomy): Bacteria > Bacteroidota > Bacteroidia > Flavobacteriales > Flavobacteriaceae > Flavobacterium > Flavobacterium urumqiense. Next base: position 360,541 of record NZ_FNVP01000002.1, read on the forward strand.
CCCGTAATCTTGTTTGATTACCCGGCAAATATCAAAGCATTTTACATGCGTTTGAACGAAGACGGAAAAACAGTTCGCGCAATGGATATCCTTTTCCCGGGGATTGGAGAAATCGTGGGAGGTTCTCAAAGAGAAGAGCGTTTTGATGTTTTGGTGGAAAAAATGAAAGCCTTAGGAATCGACGAAGAAGAATTGTGGTGGTACCTTGATACGCGAAGATTCGGTTCAGCAGTTCACTCTGGTTTTGGACTTGGATTCGAAAGATTGGTATTATTTGTAACAGGAATGACAAACATTCGTGATGTAATTCCTTTTCCAAGAACGCCAATGAATGCGGAATTTTAGATTTTACTACGAAGTTTTTTGCCGCAAAGGCGCTAAGACATTACGTTTTTTTTTGTAAAGTTGGAAAGAGGTTTTGCCGCAAAGACGCTAAGACACTAAGTTTTTTGATGTGATGAATGAAAATTAAAAAAATATAAAACTAAAAAAAAGGTTTTGCCGCACAGGCACTAAGACACTAAGTTTTTTAATGTGATGAATGAAAATTAAAAACTTTTGTAAAACTGAAAAGAGGTTTTACGTAAAGACATTAAGACTCAAAAAAATTCCAAAAAAACTATTTTTTTATCTGTGTTTTTGTGATAAACTATTTTAGATAAAGGGATTTGCGACTTAGTTCCTTCGTGGCAAAAAAAAGTTAGTGGTAAAAAAAATAAAATATGATTACAGAAAGAACTGAAGCCATTGCTAGAATAGTTGTTAATTCGGCTTTTAAAGTTCATAAAGAACTTGGACCTGTTTATTGGAAAGAGTTTATGAAATTTGTTTGGCACACCAAATCAGTAAAGCGGGTCTTGATGTAAAAAGACAAATTGACATTCCCATTGTTTACGATGGCATTGAATTTAGTAAAGGTTTACGACTCGATTTATTAGTTGAAGATTCTATTATCGTAGAAGTAAAAGCAGTAGAACAAGTAAATCCGGTTTGGGAAGCTCAAATTATCAGCCATTTAAAATTGCTAAATAAAGATTTAGGATTTTTTATTAATTTCAATTTTCCATTAATAAAAAGTGGTATTCGAAGATTTATTAACACAAAAAAGAATTATTAATAAACTTAACTCCTTTGTGTCTGTAAAAATTAAATAAAAAAAACTTTGTGCCTTGTTATTATAAAAATTATGTAAAAACTTTGTGTCTTTGCGTCCTAGTGGCAAAAAAGCAAATAAATTAGTGCCTTAAATATGCTAAAGCAATTCTTAAATTTAAAATTATCCCAAAAATTATCTCCTCAACAAATACAGTTGATGAAGTTAATTCAATTGCCTACGCAAGCTTTTGAACAACGTTTATTGGAAGAAATGAACGAAAATCCAGCACTAGAGGCAGGAAAAGAAGAAGATGATTATGAAAAGGACGAATTCGAAAACGAAGATTATGACGATTATGACGATGCCGAATCGGAGCGAATCGATGCCGAAGACATTAATATCGACGAATATTTAAGCAACGACGACACACCCGATTATAAAACACAAGCAAATAATTACAGTGATGATGACGATGAGCGCGAAACGCCTTTCGCCGCTCCGGTAAGTTTCCATCAGGATTTAATCAATCAATTGAATACTTTCATCCTGAATGATGAAGAGCGCGAAATTGCTGAATTTCTGGTAGGAAGTATTGACGATATGGGTTATATCCGTCGCAGCGTGCCTGATATGGTGGACGATATGGCATTTACCCAAGGAATTTACACCGATGAGAAAACGGTAGAAAGAATGTTACAAGTCATTCACGAATTGGAACCATCAGGTGTGGGCGCACGCGATTTGCAGGAATGTTTGTTGTTGCAATTGAAACACAAAACACCAACAGAATATGTGGAATTAGCCACTGATATCATCGAAAATCAGTTTGATGCGTTTACCAAAAAACATTACGATAAATTAATTCAAAAATACAATGTTTCGAATGAGCAACTTAAAAAAGCCATTAACGAAATAGAAAAACTGAATCCAAAACCAGGCGGATCTTTTACCGGAAACAATAAAGTTACCGAAAATGTAGTCCCTGATTTTGCCATCAGAATTGTAGATGGTGAACTCGAACTGACCTTAAACGGCCGAAATGCTCCTTCTCTGCATGTTTCTAAAGATTATCAGGAAATGATGCAAACGTATAAGAGTTCCCGTGATAAATCAGCACAGCAAAAAGATGCAGTGCAGTTTATCAAACAAAAACTAGATTCGGCTAAATGGTTTATCGATGCGATACGTCAACGTCAGGAAACACTTTATGTAACCATGAATGCGATTATGCATTATCAGAGCGACTATTTCCTTGAAGGCGACGAAACCAAGTTAAAACCGATGATTTTAAAAGACATTGCCGATATGGTGGGTCTGGATATTTCGACCATTTCACGTGTGGCCAACAGCAAATATGTGGAAACGCCTTATGGCACGAAACTGATCAAGGAATTCTTCTCGGAAGCGATGAAAAATGATCAAGGGGAAGATGTTTCTACACTGGAAATCAAGAAAATTCTTCAGAATATTATTGAAGAGGAAGATAAGAAAAAACCACTTCCGGACGATCAACTAGCTGAAATTCTAAAAGAAAAAGGCTATCCTATCGCCAGAAGAACGATTGCAAAATACAGAGAACAACTCGATATTCCGGTGGCGAGAATGAGGAAGAAAATGTAAGATTGTTGATTTGAAATTTAGTGTTTCTAAATAAAGCTTTGTAATCATCTGTTTTTATTGTGCAGTTTTTCTCTAAAGTATTGAAAAAATAAAATAATGTTTCTGTAAAATGACAAACCCTTTCGAAGTTTAAAACTCCGAAAGGGTTTGTCATTTTCAGTACCTACTATACTTTCAATCTAGTTTCGACTCCCTCTCCCTTGGCGAGTCCTGAAGCATAGGGAAGGGAATGGATTTTTATTTTTTCTCTTCATCCTTCCGCATCGCGTGATAATACGCGGCACGACTCAACGGTTCATATTCTTCGGTTTCGCCCAGCATGACCAATTTGTCATTATCGGTTTTACGGAAACTGTAATTCGCCAGATTTCCGGTGCGTGTACATACGGCGTGAACTTTGGTAACATATTCTGCAGTAGCCATCAATGCAGGCATTGGACCAAAAGGATTCCCCTTGAAATCCATATCCAATCCGGCAACAATTACTCGGATTCCCTGATTGGCCAAATCGTTACAAATTTTGACAATTTCGTCATCAAAAAACTGTGCTTCATCAATTCCTACCACATCGCAACCTTGCGCCAAAATAGCAATATTTGCGGCGGCTGGAACCGGTGTGGAACGGATTTCATTGGCGTCATGCGAAACTACCATATCGTCATGATAGCGTGTATCAATTTCAGGTTTGAAAATCTCTACTTTTTGCTTGGCAAATTGCGCTCTTTTCAAACGGCGGATGAGTTCCTCGGTTTTACCCGAAAACATGGAGCCGCAAATGACTTCGATCCAACCAAATTGTTCTTTATGATTTACTGTATTTTCGAGAAACATTTTGTATTTTTCTGACTTAAAAAATGAATAGTTTTTATTACTTTGTGATGGTAATAAACCGACTTAAAAATGTTATACTTTTACGTCGTTTCAAAAGTATAACATTTTTATTAAAGGTTACTTCTTCCTTCGGTTAAATAAAACTCAGGAAGAAATTTATTAAAAAAGACCCGCCTAACACACTATAATTTCAAAGTCATGAAAAAAAAATTGGAAGCCGATTTAATCAGCATTGCACACAGAATATTACAGCTAAAAAATAAATCTGATATCAATCAATTATATTTGGAAACGCAGAAATTATACGAAAAACTTTCTGTCTTGCGATTTGTAGAGGAACATTTTGGCGATGTAAAACCAACAATTGGCACAATTGAAATTGAAAAACAAATAGAACAGGCTTTCAATAAAGAGGAATCGGCACAACTAGATATAAGAAAAGTAATTGATGAAGTAAAAGAAGAAGTTGTTGAAACGCCTTTGGAACAAAAAACAGAAACTACTGGCATATTGCAGCCTGCAACAAATATCGTTGTCGATGAAGTAATTTCGGAAGAAGAAGTTATTGAAACGCCAATAGAGGAAGAGGAAGAAATTGATGAATTAGTTACAGACGGAGAAATCCTAACAGACGGAACAACAGAACCTGAAACTGCTCCATTCATTCCTGCATTCAATTTAGAAACGCCAGAGGAAACTGAAATTGAGGAACCAAAGAAAGATGTTAAAATTGAAGCACCAAAGAAAAATGAGGCTGTACAAATTTCTTTCGAAGATTTATTAGGAGGAAATTACCATGACACCCAGTTCGTAAAAGTGCAACAAATTGAAAATATTCCTACTGCAGTGGTTATCGAAACTCCAAAAGAAATTGTTGCTGAGGAAGAAAAAGCGATTCCCGCAAAAGAAGAAACTGCGGAACCAAAAACAGTTTCGTTAAACGAAAAATTAGCTAAGGGCATCAATATCGATTTGAATGATCGCATTGCATTTACAAAGCATCTTTTTGGCAATAGCAGTGAGGATTACAACCGTGTTTTAAATCAATTAATTACGTTTGACACGTTCTACGAAACCAGAGATTTCATTCTGGATATGGTTAAACCGGATTACAACAACTGGGAAGGAAAAGAGGATTATGAAGATCGCTTCATGGATATTATTGAGAAAAAATTCCTTTAAAAAGTTCTGGATTATAGAAACTAGCACTTTTTTGCTAATTCTTGAAATACGCTTTTAGTATTTTATTTAATATTACTACAACATCGGTTTACATTTTATGTCAAAATTATATATAGTTCCTACGCCAATTGGCAATCTCGAAGACATGACTTTTCGAGCCATTCGAATTCTTAAAGAAGTTGATTTGATTCTTGCCGAAGATACTCGGACGAGCGGTAAATTACTGAAGCATTTCGAAATTGGCACGCACATGTACAGCCATCACATGCACAACGAACACAAAACCATCGAAAATTTAATCTCTCGATTGAAAGCCGGAGAAAATATCGCCTTAATTTCGGATGCAGGAACACCTGCCATTTCGGACCCTGGCTTTTTATTGACCCGCGCTTGTGTCGAAAATGGAGTTGAGGTGGAATGTTTGCCCGGCGCCACAGCATTTGTACCAGCCTTAGTGAATAGTGGTTTGCCCAATGATAAATTTGTTTTTGAAGGTTTTCTGCCTGACAAAAAAGGGAAGCAAACCCGTTATTTGGCTTTAGCCGAAGAAACGCGCACGATGATTTTGTATGTTTCACCACATAAATTACTAAAAACTTTAACGGAATTTATTACTTATTTTGGAGAAGAGCGACCGATTTGTGTTTGTAGAGAATTATCAAAATTACACGAAGAAAATGTTCGAGGTACGGTACGAGAAGTTTTGACTCATTTTGAAAAAACAGCTCCAAGAGGAGAAATTGTTGTGGTTTTAGGCGGTAAACCAATAACAAAAGAACCTAAAAAATCTAAATTCTCACCTGAAGAGTAAGCATGAAAAAGGAAAAAGTTATTCTAATTGGAGCTGGACTTTGTGGGCTATACACCGCTTATTTACTTCAAAAAAAAGGAATTGAAGTCCTGTTATTAGAGGCCAATACCCGAATTGGAGGCCGCATAAAAACGATAACTGGCACAACCGGTGTTACTATGGAAATGGGTGCCACATGGTTTGGAAACCAACATCGCCATCTTTTGGAAGTACTCAATATTTTAGAACTCCCCTATTTTAGACAACATACACAAGGTATTTCGTTGTTTGAAACCATGTCTTTTGTACCGCCACAAAAATTTGAAATCTCGGATTCCGAAGAACCTTCTTTTCGAATCAAGGGCGGGACAGCAAAACTGATTGAAAAATTAATTTCCGAAATTGGGATGCAACATATTAAAACACAAACCAAAATAACTGCGATAAAAGAGGACAACAATCAATTAATCGTCATAGATGCAGCGGGAAACAGCTATTCTGCAGATAAAGTAATCAGCACTATTCCTCCTAATTTGTTGGTAAATTCGGTGGTATTTGAACCCAATTTACCCGATGCTTTTATACAGTTAGCCAAGAAAACCCATACTTGGATGGGCGAATCCATAAAATTTTCCGTCGAGTATACAACTCCTTTTTGGAGACAGAATCACTATTCTGGAACGTTATTTAGCCAAGCAAGTATCATTCAGGAAATGTACGACCACAGCACCGCCGATAATTCCGGTTTTGCATTGAAAGGATTCCTAAACGGTGGAACCGCAGTCCTGTCCTTGGAAGAACGTAAAGAAAAAGTAATCGCACAACTTACTACTTTTTTTGGTTTAGAAGCCAACGATTATGTTGCCTATTATGAAAACGTTTGGAGGGAAGAACCCTTAACGTTTCAACCATACGAGCAACTGGTATTGGCGCATCAAAACAACGGACATTCTTTATTTAAAAACCCATTGCAGAACGGGAAATTGTACGTTTCGGGGGCAGAAACCGCTACTCAAAATCCAGGTTATATGGACGGAGCTATTTTTGCCGCAAAAACTATTGCCGCTCAATTCTAACAACTTAATAAATATGACTATAGCAGCTTTTTTAGAAAAATTAAATCAAACTCCTGCAGCAGTAGCGTTTACCGAAACCATTGCAACAATTGAAGAAAATTACGACTTTACTCCAACGTCATTTGAGAACGGTTTGCAACACAATGCTACAGGAGAAAATTCCGGTTCTTGCAAATTATTTGCCTTTGCACAATTACAAAACTTAACTGAGGTAGAAACATTAGCTTGTTTTGGAGCATATTATTATGAAGATGTTTTAAAAAATCCAAATGGAACAGATCACCAGAATATTCGTAATTTCATGAAAACTGGATGGAACGGAATTCAGTTTGAAGGCGAAGCTTTAGAGTTAAAATAAAAATAGTTGAACCACTGATTCTCAATTAAATCGAAAGACATAATTAGCGAATTAGCGGTTATACTTTTTTCGAATTGATAAAATCTTAATTCCAAAATCTAAAATCCCAAACTAATATGCGTTGGACCCTCAAATCAGAACCTTCCGAAGATACCGTGAAAAATTTGGCGAAAGCTTTGAATGTGGAAGATTTTGTGGCTACGTTATTAGTGCAGCGCGGTATCGAAACATTTGAAGAAGCGAAGGCTTTTTTCAGACCTACATTAGAGCATTTGCACGATCCGTATTTGATGAAAGATATGGAAAAGGCAGTGGACCGAATTGAAAAAGCGATAGCCAATCAAGAAAACATTCTCGTTTTTGGCGATTATGATGTCGACGGGACAACCGCTGTTTCGTTAGTTTCTTCCTATTTGAGAACGTATTACCCAAATGTTGCTACTTATATTCCGGATCGTTATGACGAAGGTTATGGAATTTCTTTTAAAGGAATCGACTTCGCCGATGATAATGGATTTTCATTAATAATTGCTTTAGATTGTGGTATAAAATCCATTGATCATGTGGCTTACGCCAAAGAGCGAAACATCGATTTTATCATTTGTGACCACCACAGGCCCGGTCAATTTTTACCCGAAGCAGTTGCCGTTCTCGACCCAAAACGAGACGATTGTAACTATCCTTATGATGAATTGTGCGGTTGTGGAATTGGTTTTAAATTGATTCAGGCTTTAGGTAAAAACAGAAATCAGACTATTGATGATTTAATTCCCTATTTAGATTTAGTGGCTGCCGCGATTGCCGCCGACATCGTTCCAATGACCGGTGAAAATAGGGTTTTGGCTTATTTTGGTTTACAAGTCATCAACTCCGAACCAAGACCAGGAATCAAAGCTTTAATCCATCAAGTAAAAAAACAAACTTTAGATATTACCGATGTTGTTTTCATCATCGCACCAAGAATTAATGCTGCCGGCAGAATAAAACATGGTAATCATGCCGTGGAACTATTAACCGAATTTGATTTTGAGCAGGCCCAACAATTTGCTTCCGAAATTGAGGCCTATAATTCAGAGCGAAAGGATTTAGATAAATTAATTACTAAAGAAGCGCTGCAGCAAATAGTAGAAAATCAGGAAAAAGAACGATTTACTTCTGTAGTTTTCCAAGAGGATTGGCACAAAGGCGTGATTGGGATTGTCGCTTCCCGATTAATAGAAACCTATTATCGTCCGACTTTAGTTTTTACTAAAAGCGGTGATAGATATGCAGCTTCGGCACGTTCTGTAAAAGGATTTGATGTCTATAATGCACTCGAAGCCTGTTCTGAACATTTGGAACAATTTGGTGGTCACATGTATGCCGCCGGAATGACTTTAAAAGAAGAAAACTACCAACTATTCAAAGACGCCTTCGAAAAAGAGGTGGAGAGAACTATCCATCCTGATATGCTGACACCAGAAATTTCGGTAGACGCCGAAATTAATTTTGTAGACATCACCGCCAAATTGACACGGATTTTAAAACAATTTGAGCCTTTTGGGCCACAAAATATGACCCCCATTTTCCTGAGCAAAAATGTAAAAGACACCGGTTACGGAAAACCGATGGGACAAGAAGAAGAACATTTAAGACTTTTTGTAAAACAAAACAACTCTGAAGGTATTGCTGCTATTGGTTTTGGTTTAGGCGATAAATTCGATTTGACTACCAACCAAAAAACATTTGATGCCGTGTACTGCATTGATGAAAATGAATGGAACGGAAAAGTAAGTTTGCAATTACGATTAAGAGACATTAAATAATTTAGGTTACTGAAATGAAGAAAACACACGATCCATACGCAGCCTTGCGTTATAAAGAATTCAATACCTTTTTATTACTGCGATTCGCGATGGTTTTTGCCTGGTCCATGCAGTTTATTGTTATAGAATGGCAAGTATATAGTTTGACCAAAAATCCGCTTTCATTAGGAATTATTGGATTAATGGAAGTAATACCTGCCGTTGCAATGGCTTTATTTGCAGGACATATTGTAGATCAAAAGGAAAAAAAAGGACTTCTTTTTAAGTGTATTTTAGGGTTTTCAGTAATCAGTTTGGGGTTGTTTTTGTTAACATGGCCGCCAATTGTAAGCGGATATTCTACAAAAGCGATTTTGTACGGTATCTATTTTATGGTTTTTCTGGGAGGAATTGTACGTTCCTTTCTTGGTCCAACCATATTTTCGCTTTTATCCTTAATTGTTCCTAAAAAAGTATATCCAAACGCTGCTACATGGAGCAGTTCGGTTTGGCAAATAGGTTCTGTTTTAGGACCTGCAGTAGCGGGATTTTCTATTACTTTGATTGGCGTTCACTGGTCGATGTGTTCCGTTTTTGCCTGTTCTGTATTTTCATTAATCGCTTTATCTCAAATTGCCGCAAAGCCTATTTTGAATCCAAAAATTGGCGAACCCATTATGGATAGTTTGAAAGAAGGTGTGAAGTTCGTTTTCAATAACAAAACCATTTTGGGCGCATTATCATTAGATATGGTGGCGGTTCTTTTTGGTGGAGCCGTTGCGCTGTTGCCTATTTTTGCCCAAGATATTTTAAAAGTTGGTCCCGAAGGCTTTGGTGTGTTGAGAGCTGCTCCAGCTGTTGGTTCTTTTTTAATACTGATTGTTTCAGCTTATGTTCCTATGAATAAAAATGCGGGAATGAAGCTATTATCAGCCATTTTTGCCTTTGGACTTTGTATAATTGTTTTTGGACTTTCCACTATTTTTTGGTTATCTGTACTAGCACTATTTTTTAGTGGTGTTGTCGATGGAATTTCCGTGGTGATACGTCAGACTATTTTGCAATTGAAAACACCGGATCACATGCGAGGCCGAGTTTCGGCAGTGAATTCAATATTTGTAGGTTCTTCCAATGAGTTGGGTGCTTTTGAAAGTGGACTGACAGCAAAACTAATGGGAACGGTAACTTCAGTTGTTTTTGGCGGAAGCATGACGCTACTAATTGTACTTGGAACAGGAATATTCTCGCCAGGCTTTAGAAAACTGGACTTGCAAAAGGATATTGAGGAGCATGAAAAGGGCGAGTAGAAAATAGATTTTTTCTAAAAGAAAACTTCATATAACCATTCGCTAAAATAATGTTAGAATTTCTTCCCAATTTTTTTGGTCACTTTTTTAAATTTTTTTATTTAGAATAAATCTAAATAATTGCTATATTTGTTTCAAATAAATCTTAAATGAAAGAAATAAAACAAATATATTACAATGATTCAGGAACTTCTTTTTACTGGAAAAAAGAAGATGAAGTGGTATCAGATAAAGTACAGTTGATTTTTAGAGAAACAGGATTTTATTTTACCAAACACGAACTCCAAGTATTTAATTGTTGTATTGAGGAAAGCATCAAATTAAATAAATGCTGCGACAATTGTGAACTTAAAATCAAATGCCACAAATTTTTGCTAAAAACTCCCTGCTCCCAAATTGATTTGGCTGTTTCAATGGAAGAATTAAATTCGGTAAAAGACTTGGTAGATGGAACTTTGTTTAAAATAAATTTGGAGGATTATTTGTTTGGAGTGGGAATGAATTAATTACCATACTTTTTGATTTCGAAATTCTCACCATCAAAAACACCATAGGTAAAATACGTAATCCAGTCACCCAGATTCACATATTCGGAATTTTCTCCTACAGTTATTTTCATAGGTAAATGACGGTGACCAAAAACAAGATAATTGTAGTGTTTAGTTTCCAGTTTTCTTTTAGAATAGAGAATCAACCATTCATTGTCTTCACCAAGAAAGGTCACATCTTCATCGCCAGAAATCAGTTTGTTTTTTACCGAAAGATATTGTGCCAGTCCTACTCCAATATCTGGATGAAGCCATCTAAAAAGCCATTTTGAAAATGGATTTGTAAATACTTTTTTCATTCGTTTGTAACCCATGTCGCCAGGACCCTTTCCGTCACCATGCCCTACTAAAAATGTTTTATCTCCAAAAGTATATTCTTGATTGTCGTGATACACCGGAATATTTAGCTCTTTCTGAAAATAGCCTTCCATCCATAAATCGTGATTTCCCACGAAGAAATATATAGGAATTCCGCTGTCTCGGATTTCGGCGAGTTTCCCCAGAACTCGAACAAACCCTTTTGGGACTACTGTTTTGTATTCAAACCAAAAATCAAATAAATCGCCTAATAAAAAAATAGCTTCTGCATCTTTTTTTACCTCATCAAGCCAAGCTACAAATTTTTTTTCTCTTGGAAAACTCAATTCAGGAGTCGGGGCTCCAAAATGTTGATCAGAGGCGAAATATATTTTTTTGTTGTTCGGTAATTGCATCAAGTTAAAGTATGGATTTGAAATTATCACTCGCATACCATTCTGCAAAAGATGAATCTGTTTCTTGCAGTTTCAAGGAAAAAAGTTTAATTCCTTCTGGCAGTCTTCCAATGATTCTTTGAGAAAAATCGACAACCATATTCTCGCTTGTTGGCTGATAATTTACCAAAATAACATGATGACCGCGGCTTATTAATTCGTTTGCTAATTCAATGTGAGGTGTAGTTTCATTAAAAACCGTTGCATGGTCAAATTGATCCACAATTTCCTCTTTTACAATTTTTTTCAAATCTGTAAAATCGATTACCATTCCAAACTTAACATTATTTCTATCCGTGATTGGGGTCCCGATTACGGTTACTGATAATTTATAACTGTGCCCATGAACATTTTTACATTTCCCATCATAGCCATATAAGGCATGACCGGTTTCGAAACTAAATTGTTTTGTAATTCTGATATTGCTCATCGGATTTTATTTTGATTGCAAATTTAGTGAATAATTAACCGTTTTTGTCTCTTTTTTTTGCACTGGAATACATCCAGTAAGCCAATCCGATTAAAATTACAAAGGGCACAAAAGACCCGATTATTACGCCGGTCTGATAACTGCTATCGGTTGCGTTTTTTAGTTTTTCTGCAATATTTACCTGTTGAACAAGTTTTATGATTGTCATTTTAATTTATTTTTTAAATTGTGTTAATGCCTTTTTCGAATAGTCAGAAAGTACTAATTTTCCGGTGATTGCGGCACGTTCTAACAATAACGTTTCCCAATGAGCTGTTCCTTCCCATAGAACTTTTTTCATCTCGATTAAAGCTTCCGGATTGTAACTGGCTAATTTGGAACAGAAATTTTCTAATGCAGCATCAAGATCATCTATATTTTCAAAAGTATCGGCATACAATCCTTTCTCTTTTGCCCAATCAGCTGATTTCCATTTATGAGCTGCCAAAGTCATTTCTGCCAGTGCCGTTTTTCCTATTTTTCTTGAAACGGAAGGTTCTATAACAAATGGACCGATACCGATTGCCAATTCAGATAATTTTATAGAAGCATCAATCGTAGCAAATACATAATCACAAGCCGACGCAATTCCTACACCACCACCAACTGCTTTACCGTGAACACGACCTACAATTAATTTCTTACAGTTTCGCATGGCATTGATTAAATGGGCAAATCCGGAAAAGAATTTTGTTCCTTCTTCCAGATTTGAAACCGCCAAGAGTTCATCAAATGAAGCACCTGCACAAAAAGCACCGACACCTTCACTTCGCATTATAATAAGGGAAACATCCGGATTATCGCTTAAACTATTGAATGCATTTGTTACCCGATCCAATAATTCCCGTGGAAAAGAATTGCTGGCAGGATGCCCAAATTCGACAGTAGCTATTTTGTCATCAATTGTTGTAATCAGTGAACCAGTTGGATTTTGTGTTATCATAGCAGCTATTTTGATGTAAAGTTAAAAAATAATAGAGGATGCTTTTGCTTTTTTTTCGAATAGAATGGATTTGCTTTTTTGAAATTTGCTTTTTACTCTATTAATATGTTATATTTGCGATCTAGTTTGGGGGATTAGCTCATTTGGCTAGAGTGCTTGCCTGGCAGGCAAGAGGTGATCGGTTCGAATCCGATATTCTCCACAAAAAAACCGTAAATTCTTTTAGTTAAGTATTTACGGTTTTTTGTTTTTATAATATTAAGAAAGATTGGAACAAAACTGACTTAATATTTTAGTTTTCCCACATGTCGCATGATACGGACAATTTTAGCTTTTCTATTATTAATATAAGAAGAAGAACTTGTTGCTTTAAACTTTCGCGGATTTGGTAAAATTGCAGCTATTCCTGCCGCTTGTTGTGGTGTTAAATTTGCCGCCTCTTTTCTGTACCAATGTTCTCCCGCAGCTTGTGCTCCATAAACTCCATCACCCATTTCGATACTGTTCAAATAGACTTCCATGATGCGTTTTTTTCCCCAAATGGTTTCTATCAAAATGGTGAAATAAGCTTCCAGTCCTTTTCTTAAATAACTTCGTCCTTGCCAAAGGAATACATTTTTGGCAGTTTGCTGTGATATGGTACTTCCACCTTTTATTCTACGGCCTCTTTCGTTGCTTTTGTATGCTTTTTGCATCGCAGTAAAATCAAAACCATTATGTTTCAGAAAAGTTCCATCTTCACTGGCAATAACTGCTTTCTGTAAATTGACCGAAATATTTTCAAGCGGCTCCCAATCGTGACTGAAATAAACTTCTTTCCCAGCTGCTTTATTTTCAATAGCCCGAATGACCATCAACGGAGTAAATGGTACAGGTAAGAATTTAAATAGAACAACGAAGAAGATTGAAAGTCCTAGGAACCACAATAAAATTTTGAATATAAATCTACTTAGTTTATTCCTAAAAGAAGTTGTGTCTTTTTTTACGGGTTGTTTTGATCTTCTTGATGATATTTTCGTTGCCATTATACTAAATCTGCTAATTCTGTTCCTATTAAACTTCCTATTGCCACTCCCATTCCTCCTAATCTTACTCCGCAATATACATTTTCTGTTAATTGGGAAACGATCGGATTCTTGCTGTTGCCTATACCCATTATTCCGCTCCAACGATGGGCTATTTCAAATTTTTGGTTTGGCAAAATTACTTCTTTTAATAATTTTTCCAATCTATTTTGTACAATTTCTGTTTGTCCAAATTCGGTTGTGGTTTCCGTATCAAAATCAAGATTTCTGCCACCACCCAATAAAATTCTATCCCCAATATTTCTGAAGTAATAATAACCTCTATCCAAATGAAAAGTCCCTTTTATATCTAAATTTTCTATCGGTTCCGTAATTAGAACTTGAGCCCTTGCCGGTTTTACTGCTCCATTAGTTAATACATTTGCAAATCCGTTGGTCGCGAATAATAATTTTTTTGTGATGAAACTAAAATCCTCAAGCGCTACTTCAACTCTATTTCCTTTATCCAAATAGGAGCTTACCGTTTGCTGATTTAAAATCAAAATATTCGCCGAAACTGCTTCTTTCATCAAAGCCTGCATCATATTCCCTGTGTCAATCTGTGCTTCAAATGGATTAAAAATAAGGTATTCATGAATGCCACCGAATCCGAAACGATCTACTTCTTTAGCAAAAACATCTGATTTAAACATCGGTTTTAGAATTTCATTTATAAATGACAGTTTTCCAACACATTCGGAATAAGCGCTTTCACTGTCTGCTAAAAACAACTCATAACCACCGTGAGGTTTAAAATCTATCGCCGCATCACCAAGCCTTTTCCTTAATAATTGTAAACCACTCCAGCGTTTTTTGACAAGATTAACAACTTCCTCTTCCGAATGGGATTTTAAATCATCTATAATTTCTGATAAACTTCCAAAACAGGCGAAACCAGCATTTTTTGTACTGGCGCCCTGCGGCAACATTCCTTTTTCCAACACTAGAATTTTGCCGTCAGGAAATCTTTCGCGCAAGCGTAATGCAGCATGAAGTCCCACAATACCACTTCCTACTATAGTGTAATCTACATTCGTAAACCAATTTTTTAATTCCCAATAGCTTAAATCCATGTCGCAATATTTTTTATAAAAATAATATTTTTTTGGATTTATTCTGAATTTATTTCAGAAGCTAATCCCTCTATCTGTCGTAATCTTTTATTTCTTTCAAGAAATAAAACAAAAGGATTTCCTCTACAAATAAACTGTACTGAACTCCAATAAAATAAAAGTATAGTGAAGTAATCAGGGTGAAATAGCCACGGTGAAAGCGCCGAACATCGAAAAAAAATAGCTATTTTTATAGTTCAAAAAAATTAATTATTCATATGAAAAAAGCACTGCTTATACCCCTAATAATAATGAGTTTAAATGCTATGGCACAAAATGTAATGACACCGGAATTACTTTGGAAATTAGGACGAGTAACTGCATTAGGCCTTTCGAAAGACGGAAAAAATGTAGTTTATAAAGTTTCTACTCCTTCTATCGAAGAAAATAAATCAAATTCTAAATTTTATAGTTTACCGATAACTGGAGGAAATTCTAACGAAATAAAGGATACCAAAGAGGTATTAAAAGACAAGAATATTTCTCCAGACGGAAAATACATTGTTTACAATGAAGAAGTAAAAATCGATAAGATACTTGGAAAAGATTTATATCCTGAATTAGAAAAATCAGAAGTTCAAATTTACAACGGATTGAATTATCGTCATTGGGATACTTGGAATGAGGGGAAATTCAACCATGTTTTTTATAAAGAAAACAAAGAAGGTGCAGTTGCAATTGACATTCTGAAAGGCGAGAGTTTTGATAGCCCACAAAAACCTTTTGGAGGTGACGAAGATTATATTTGGTCGCCTGACAGCAAAAGTATTCTTTACGTAAGTAAGAAAAAAGAAGGTACACAATATGCTATTTCAACAAATACCAATATTTTCGAGTACAACCTGGAAACTGGAAAAACCATAAATAGAACCGAAGAAAATCTTGGATATGACATGGCACCGCAATTTTCACCAACAGGATATCTGACTTGGTTGCAAATGAAACGTGATGGTTACGAAGCCGATAAAAATGACCTTGTAGTCAGTTTTAAAGGAATGAAATTGAACCTAACCGCTAGTTGGGATGGCACAGTTGATCATTTTATGTGGAGTAAAGATGGTAAAAAGATTTATTTTGTTGCGCCAATCGATGGGACGAAACAATTATTCGAAGTAAATTTTCCAGGTTTGACAAAAATTGCCGTTACTGTTCATCAAATTACCAATGGAGATTTTGACGTAAATGATTTAGTTGGATTTTCTGGTGAAAACATCATCGTAACCAGAACTGACATGAATCATGCCGCTGAAATTTTTTCTTATAATCAAAAGAAAAACAATTGGAAACAATTGTCAAATGTAAATACAACAAGCTATAAATCTTTGGCGTTAAGCAAAACCGAAAGAAGATATGTTACAACTACCGACGGTAAAAAAATGTTGGTTTGGGTAATTCTTCCTCCAAATTTTGATGCTTCAAAAAAATATCCAACGCTTTTATATTGCCAAGGAGGGCCGCAATCTCCTTTAACACAAAGCTATTCTTTTCGTTGGAATTTCCAATTAATGGCCGCAAATGGTTATGTTGTTGTAGCACCAAACCGACGTGGAATGCAAGGTCATGGCGTAGCTTGGAACGAGCAAATTAGCAAAGATTGGGGCGGACAAGTTATCAATGATTATCTATCTGCGATCGATGATGTAGCTAAAGAAAACTATGTAGACAAAACAAGATTAGGATGCGTAGGTGCTAGCTATGGCGGTTATTCTGTATTTTACTTAGCCGGAATTCACAACAACAGGTTTAAAACTTTCATCGCTCATGATGGAGTTTACAATACACAAAGTATGTTTGGGACTACTGAAGAAGTGTTCTTTAACAACTGGGATTTTGGCGGTGCTTATTGGGAAAAAGGCAATGCAGTTGCCCAAAAAACCTACACGACTTTTAATCCAATGACGCTGGTCGAAAAATGGAATACACCTATCTTAATCATCCAAGGCGGAAAAGATTTTCGTGTACCAATAGGACAAGGGCAAGAAGCTTTTCAAGCGGCGCAATTAAGAGGCGTGCAAAGTCGATTTTTATATTTCCCTGAAGAAAATCATTGGGTATTAAAACCACAAAATGCACAAGTTTGGCAAAAAGAGTTTTACAAATGGTTGAACGAAACATTGTAAAAGCAACAATATATTTTTAAAGAAAAAACCTTACATCACTGTAAGGTTTTTTCTTTAAAATAAATATTATTTTAAATTATTCTGGATCATTCATTTTGAAGGTATCCATAAAAGCAGTTGTATAATTTCCTGAAATATATCGAGGATCATCCATTAATTGTCTGTGAAACGGAATAGTTGTTTTTATTCCTTCAATCACAAATTCGTCTAAAGCTCTTCTCATTTTAGAAATTGCTTCTTCTCTGGATTGTGCAGTAGTAATTAACTTGGCAATCATCGAATCATAATTTGGTGGAATAGTATATCCTGAATACACATGAGTGTCTAAACGAACACCGTGTCCTCCTGGCATATGAAGTGTAGTAATTTTTCCTGGAGAAGGACGGAAATCATTGTAAGGATCTTCCGCATTAATTCTACATTCAATGGCGTGCAATTGTGGTAAATAATTTTTACCTGAAATAGGAATTCCGGCTGCAACCATTATTTGTTCCCGAATTAAATCGTAATCAATAACTTGTTCCGTAATAGGATGCTCCACTTGAATACGAGTGTTCATTTCCATGAAGTAAAAATTACGATTTTTATCAACCAAAAATTCTACTGTTCCTGCGCCTTCATATTTAATATATTCAGCAGCTTTGACAGCAGCTTCTCCCATTTTTTGACGCAATTCGTCGGTCATGAATGGAGAAGGTGTTTCTTCAGTCAATTTTTGATGACGTCTTTGAACAGAACAATCTCTTTCAGAAAGGTGACATGCTTTTCCGTAAGAATCACCAACAACCTGAATTTCAATATGACGAGGTTCTTCGATTAATTTTTCCAGATACATTCCATCATTTCCAAAAGCAGCAGCTGATTCCTGACGGGCATCTTCCCAAGCTTTCATCAAATCTTCTTCTTTCCAAACAGCTCGCATTCCTTTTCCTCCACCGCCGGCAGTTGCTTTCAGCATTACCGGAAAACCGAAATCTCTTGACAGCTGTAAAGCTTGGTCATACGATTCTAAAATTCCTACTGAACCTGGAACACAAGGAACACCAGCTTCAATCATAGTCGATTTTGCGGAAGCTTTATCACCCATTCTATCAATCATTTCAGGAGATGCTCCAATGAATTTGATACCATGCTCTTGGCAAATTTTAGAAAATTTTGAATTTTCAGAAAGGAAACCATAACCTGGATGTATCGCATCTGCATTGGTAATTTCGGCAGCGGCAATAATATTTGACATTTTTAAATAAGACAAGTTACTTGGAGGCGGTCCAATACAAACTGCTTCGTCAGCAAACTTTACATGAAGACTTTCAGCATCGGCAGTAGAATAAACAGCTACAGTTTTGATACCCATTTCCTTGCATGTTCTAATTACGCGAAGCGCAATTTCTCCCCTATTTGCAATTAATATTTTTTTAAACATCTTATTGAAATTATAAATTTTAAATTATAAATTTTAAATTATTTGAAGGACACATAAAAAAATGCATCATACAAATTCATTATTTAAAATTTCTTATGATGGATCTACTAAGAATAAAGGTTGGTCAAATTCTACAGGTGACATATCATCAACCAATATTTTTACAATTTTACCAGATACTTCAGATTCAATTTCATTAAACAATTTCATAGCTTCAATAACGCAAAGCACGTCTCCTTTAGCAATAGTTTTACCTACTTCAACAAACATCGATTTATCTGGTGACGGTCTTCTGTAGAAAGTTCCAATAATTGGAGATTTTATGGTAATGTAATGAGCATTTTCTACCACTGGAGCTTCTGCAACTTGAGCAATCGCAGCAATTTGCTGAGGAGCTACTGCTTGTTGAAGTGGAGCAAGATTTGGCATTTGTTGTACGTACGTAGTCTCAGTTACATTTCCTTCTAAAGTTGTTCTAATAGTGATTTTAACATCATCCATTTCTAATTTAACTTCTGCAACCCCTGAATTAGCTACAAACTTGATTAAATTTTGAATTTCTTTTAAATCCATAATTGTTTATTTTTAGTTTAAATTTATTTTTTGTCGTAAGCCCATTTTAGATAAATGGATCCCCAAGTAAACCCTCCTCCAAAAGCTGCCAAAATAATTGTATCTCCTTTTTTAAATAAATCTTCAAAATCGCTAAGTACCAATGGCAAAGTTGCTGAGGTGGTATTCCCGTATTTTTCAATATTCATTAAAACTTTTGAGTCATCCAAATTCATTCTATTTGCGGTAGCGTCAATAATACGTTTATTAGCTTGATGAGGAACTAGCCAATCTACATCCTTATTAGTAAGATTATTTTTTTTCAAAATTAACTCACTCGCATCGGCCATATTAGTAACCGCATATTTGAAAACCGTTTTACCGTCTTGGATAATATTGTGTCTATTCTCTTTCACTGTTTCAAAAGAGGAAGGATGAAGAGATCCACCAGCATCAATTTTCAAAAAATCTCGCCCTATTCCGTCACTGCGTAAATACTCGTCCTGCAAACCTAAGCCTTCGTAATTAGGTTCGAACAATACTGCTCCGGCACCATCACCAAAAATAATACAGGTTGATCGATCCGTATAATCAACTATAGAAGACATTTTGTCTGCTCCAATTAAAAGTACTTTTTTATAACGTCCTGATTGTATGTAAGCTGCGGCAGTAGACATTCCGAATAAAAAGCTAGAACATGCTGCTTGTAAATCGTACGCAAATGCATTTGTTGCGCCAATTTGTGTTGCCACATATACACCTGTTGATGCTACTGGCATATCAGGAGTAGCAGTTGCCATTATCAACAAATCGATTTCTAAAGGGTCTACATTTGCTTTAGCTAATAAATCTTGTGCTGCTTTTATAGCTAAAAAAGATGTTCCTTTATCTTCGTCTTTGAGAATTCTTCTTTCTTTTATTCCTGTACGAGAAGTAATCCACTCGTCATTTGTGTCAACCATTGTTTCTAGCGCTTTGTTTGTAAGTACAAAGTCTGGAACATAGGCTCCAACAGCGGTAATTGCGGCCGTAATTGTATTCATTGTATTCGATTATTTCTTGTCAAATGTTGCCACTTGAAATTTTTTAAAAGACTTGAAAATTACAAAAAAAATTTCATTTTCATTAATTTGTAACCTCTTATTTAACGAAAATTATAGACAACAAAAAAACTCTCACATAGTGAGAGTTCTAATATCATTTACAAAAACATATTAAGCAACAGCTACAGATTTATCTATAACAACTTGCCCTCTATAATACATTTTCCCTTCATGCCAGTAAGCTCTGTGATACAAGTGTGCCTCACCAGTTATAGGGCAAGTAGCTATTTGTGCTACAGTAGCTTTGTAATGTGTTCTTCTCTTATCTCTTCTTGTTTTGGAGATTTTTCTCTTAGGATGCGCCATTTTACTATATTATTTATCCGTTAATAGTTGCTTTAATTTGTCCCAACGCGGGTCAATATTTTCTTCTTTTTGTTCTTCTTTTTTAGGCTCTTTTTTCTGTTCTTTTATTGTCAATTCCTTCAGTTTTGTCAAGGCTTCCGTATTTAAACTTCCGTCTTTCACACCTGGATGGACGCGTCTTAGCGGTACTGAGAGCACTATCATTTCATAAATAGATTGTGAAACATCTATTTCAAATTCGCCAAACGGTAAAATCAGCAAATCTTCATTGTCATTATTATACGTTTCTCCAAAGCGAACAATCAATTTCATCTTACCTTTTATTGGTAAATCAAAATCTTCGTTTGTAAGGTCACAAGGTACATTTACAGTACCTGAGTGTTTGAAACTTAACTCCAACATGTTATTTTTCTTCTCTAAAACCACATTAACTTTGATATTTGAATTTTGAAATTCATCATAATCAAAGATTTTAAAGAACGCATTATTAATTTGAAATTCAAATTGGTGTTTGCCTAGCTTTAATCCTACGAAAGGAATTAAATATTCTTTAGTCTTGTTCATTTCAACAACAATTTACCCTTCACCGAGGCTTCGGTACGGGAGTGCAAAGATATAAAATTATTGCAAATCTAATAACTTATTCACCTTTTTTTGTTTATAACTGTTTTTCTTTTGTTTTGAGCGGTTTCTCACTGATTTCCTTATATTGATTCCTAGAATTATAAATATCAATAGCCAAATAAACCGCTTCTTTAAATGAATTATAATCTGCTATACCTTTTCCTGCAATATCGTAAGCAGTCCCGTGATCAGGAGATGTTCTGATTTTATTTAATCCAGCGGTATAATTGACTCCTTTACCAAAAGACAAAGTCTTAAACGGAATTAATCCTTGATCATGATAAGCCGCAATAATAGCATCATATTTTTCATATTGGTTACTGCCAAAAAAACCATCTGCTGCAAAAGGGCCAAATACCAAAGTTCCTTTTTCAAATAATTTTTTCAATGCTGGTTTTATTACCAAATCATCTTCCGTCCCAATGACTCCTCCATCACCACAATGTGGATTCAAACCTAAAACAGCAATTTTAGGTTTATTAACACTGAAATCTTGAATTAATGATTGTCTTACTGTTTCAATTTTTTTTGTAATCAACT
Source organism: Flavobacterium urumqiense (assembly GCF_900108015.1). Lineage (GTDB taxonomy): Bacteria > Bacteroidota > Bacteroidia > Flavobacteriales > Flavobacteriaceae > Flavobacterium > Flavobacterium urumqiense. Next base: position 382,141 of record NZ_FNVP01000002.1, read on the forward strand.
CTTCGGTTAGCTTCGATGCTACTTCACTTAAAGGAATATGATCCGTCAACAATCCAACTCTTAAGTTATCCTGAACCATTAACATCAAGGCATTCCCCTCTAATTCTTGGTCCAAATAATCTGTATGTCCCGGGAACTTAAATGTTTCTGATTGTATGTTATATTTATTTATGGGTGCCGTTACCAGCACATCGATAACACCTTCTTTTAAAGCTTTAGTAGCAGCAACAAATGATTTTATTGCATATTGACCAATTTTTTCATCATTAGTTCCAGGATTTAAATCAACCCCTTCTTTCCAAAGATTGAATACATTAATCTTCCCTACAACAATCTGATCTAATTTATCAATTCCATGTAGCATTGAAGTGGACTCAAAACTCTTTTTCACAAATGACATTATTTTCACATTAGCAAAAATAACTGGCGTACATAACTCTAACATACGCGAATCTTCGAATGTTTTTAAAACAACTTCGCTTCCAATACCGTTTAAATCTCCAATTGAAATTCCAACGATTATATTTTCTGCTTTTTTCATCATGATCTAACGTTATTTATTGCTAATTTTGAAGTGCAAATTTAGTAAAATAAAACAAGAAATGTTTACAGGAATAATAGAAACCCTTGGTGTAATCCAAGAAATAAAAAAAGAGAAAGACAATATTCATATTACGATAGATTCTTCTATTACCAGCGAACTTAAAATTGACCAAAGCGTTGCTCATAATGGAATTTGCTTGACTGTTGTAGCTTTAAAAGACACTCTTTATACAGTAACAGCAATTGACGAAACAATTAAAAAAACGAATTTATCGTATTGGAAAATAGGCGACAGCGTAAATCTTGAAAGAGCCATGAAACTTGGCGATCGCCTTGACGGCCATATTGTACAAGGCCACGTAGACCAGACAGGAACTTGTATAGTAGCACGAGAAACTAAAGGAAGCTGGCTTTACACCTTTGAGTATGATGAAACATTAAATAATATCACTATCGAAAAAGGATCAATCACTGTAAATGGCGTTAGTTTAACAGTCGTAAACTCAGAGAAGAATCAATTTAGCGTGGCCATTATTCCATATACACACGAGCACACTAATTTTAAATCATTTGAAGTTGGCACAAAAATAAATCTTGAATTTGATGTAATTGGCAAGTATATCTCTCGATTATACGCTAATAAATAACATTACAATTTTTATAAAAACAAAAACTCCAATTTAAATTGGAGTTTTTGTTTTTAATTTATGACTGTAAATAACATATATTCCAAAAATCAATGCAATTATTATTAGTATAAAAATATTTTCATCAATAGGCAATCCTGGTGGTGGGGGTGGTTTTCTTCGTCCGGAAGGATTCGGCTCCGGAAGTGCTGGATTACCGGCAATGGCAAAAAACGTCCCAAACAGGAAAGCTATAAAAAGATAAAATTTGTTTGGCAAAGTATTCATAATTCCCAAAAATAATAAATCAATCGTTTAAAAAAAGTAATCTGAGCTATTTATTATCAATCTTTATTAAATTTAACAAAAAAAATCTATTCCTCCCCCAAAAACTACTTCTTATTATACAAAGATATGCATTTTACATATAGCCCTAATTCGATATATTTAAAAAATAAAACCCCTCAAAGTATTATTTTTGAGGGGTTTATCGTGGTCCCACCTGGGCTCGAACCAGGGACCACCTGATTATGAGTCACTACCGTATATGTAATATATTCTTGCTTTTGTTTTCACATAGCTTTAAAATCAAGGGGTTACAGATTTTTTGTTTTTCTTTTAATTGCATTTTTTAATTCTTTTTCCTTTAAATGTTTAACCTATGTTTAACCCAAGATTATTTATGTCAAAAAAAGTTTCCAACTGTATCTCATTATATGATACAATTAACATCATAATATTTTCGCTATTCTTTATAACAATAATTCTTTGATTGCTGGTAATTGACAATAACACAGGATTTTTAAAATCATCTGATTTAATCCTTTTGTTACTTTTTAAATTCAGTTTTTCTATTAATTCAGAATAGCAGTCACCTTTTATAAAATAGAATACACCAGTAAGAAAATCACAATTGTAAGCTAATAGGATTTTATGTATTTCGAAGTTAAAGAAACTGCTTTTATCTTTACCAATGTATCTGTAAACTTCATACCTTAGATTGTTATCTACTACAGAAGTTACCCAATCTAACTCAAATTCATATTTTCCATATTGCTCACCTATCTTGAACTTTAGTTCCTGTTGCAGTTTCTTATTCATAGGCTTTGTATTAAATTAGAAAACCACCCTTTTGAGGCGGTTTTAATAGTACTTTTGAAATATTAATTTTCTTTATAATGAATATTAATTTGACTGCTATTATAAAAATCTGTTTGCCTTACAGTTTTATCATTTATAAACTCAATCTTATTTTTCAAAGTTGGGCTCTGTTGCCAATTATTATTCCAAGCTTCTCCTTTGTCTGGATAGTATTCAATTAGAACATCACCATCAATAATAGTCCATGCTCCATTATAAGTTGTTGCAACTCCATTATAAGTGTTAATATACGCAGCTGTTTTGTCTGAATTATAGGAATATGTATTTCCTTTAAGATTTGAAGACGTATTCCATTTTCCAATTAGTTTTTGTTCTGTTGGGGTTAATGAAGAATTTGTGCTTTCATCACTTTTGGAGCAAGATGTTGCAGTTATTAAAATCATTGTAATTATTGCAACTAAAAATAGTTTACTCTTTTTCATGTGTAGTTTTAATTTACGGTTAATATTATTTTTATACTTGAATTCTTCTTTTTTCTAACTGGTATTTTAATGAAAAGTATTTCTTGTACTCCTCTGAATCAGTACACATTTCTCCAAATGCTTCGTTATCTCATACTTGGTATTTAGTAATCATTGACCAATAATGTTCCTGATAAGCAGTTTCAAACTGAGTTATGATTTTGTAGTTACCTTCAATATACTTTCGCTCAGTAAGTAATTGATGATGGTTTATTTTTAACCTACCATCATTATCAATATTATATGATGATTTCTTTACTCCGTTATAAAGTTCTTCATTGACAACCAACCACTTTAGTACAATAGATTCAATTGAAATATCTAATTTTTGGTACTCTTCTAATGCATCAAATGCTGGTATTTCATGGTTGATGTAATTAATCCTACTTTCAATATTAGAAAATAATTTTCTGAAATTATCTATTGAACTGTAAACAAACGTAGCAAGTTCATTGCCATCATCTTCAATATAGTCGTATAATCTCCTGTTTCTTTCTAACCAGTTTAAGAGAAAATCTTTTTTTAGCATTTGAGCTTTTGACTTCACTATTTCATTATAAGAATCTTTACAATTTTGAAATGTTTTTGTCTTTGATGGAGAAGGGAAATAAGTTGCTTGTTCATCTAATCCAATATCAAAGTAAAACTTACGGTTCTTCTTAACATCTACATCTTTAGTTTTTATTCTGCAACAACAATAAATGTCTTTGAAATCGTTTTCAGTTTCATCAAAAACTAAATCAACAAATGAATTAGAATAATTAGCTATAAATGAAAACCCTGTGCATCCATAACTTTTACATGTTTCACCACCACAACTCCCCACATAAGGTATTAAGGCAGTATCTTTTTCCTGCTTAAATTGTTGAAAGACTATATTCATCTTTTTTAAAAAAGTTGTTTTAGTTGCTTTTTGATAGGTTCTGTTATCATTTAAAAGTTCTTCTAATAATGAAATATTCATTTCAGAGAATGCTTTAATGATTAATGGTTTTTTTGATGGCATTCCAGCATCAATAATAACACGTTCTTCTTCAAAAAGTTTGTATTCGGATTCTTTTAGCATGTTCCTAGAAACCAGAGTCTCTGGATTTATCTCAATAGCTTTTGTTAAATCTTTGATGGCGCTCTTGTAATTTTTTAAACTAAAATAAGCACAACCTCTTAAACTGTAATATCTAAAATTTGCAGGGTCTAATTCATAAACTTTTGTAAAATCTGCAATAGATTTTTCGAAAAATTCTAGTTCTAAGTTTGCACTAGCTCTTAAAACATAGGCTCTGTAATTATTTGGCTCTAACTCTATACACTTTGCGAAATCTTCAATTGCACCACTAAAATCTTTTAAATTACTTCTTGACAAACCTCTAGTTTCATAACAACTTGCAAAGTTTTCATCTGTTGAAATAGCAATCGAAAAATCTTGTATTGCTTCTTCGAATTCCTTTAAAATTCCTCTTACACTTCCTCGATTAAAATATGCAATCTCATAATTTTGGTCAATTTCGATTGCTTTTGTGTAATCTAAAATTGCACCTTCATAATCTTCTATGCTTCTCCTAGCAGTACCACAGTAATTGTAGGCATATTTACAATTGGGTTTGATGGCTATAAACTGCTCAAACAAATCAATTGCTTTGTAGTAATCTTCAATATTAGCTTTGAAAGTAAATCTTCTTTTTTCGTTGAAATTTGTATTGCTATGAATTAGACTGTAATAATCTTCGCCATTATTTTCTATAACACTACTGTTGATTAAGTAAAATGCTTCATTAAAAAGTGAATTTGTATTCTGCATTTTGAGGTACTTGTTTGTGTATTTTTAATTCTTTTAAAAAGGCAAATCATTATCATCATCTTCTTCGTTAGAATGAAAATTTTGAGGAATTGCTTCATTTTTTGGTGTTGAAGGTGAAGTAACAGTTTCTATTTTCCAAGCTTTTACATCAGTGTACCATTTGTTGTTGTATTCTCTACTTTCTAATTCGTAGAAAATCGTTAAAACATTACCTATTTTTAATTGGTCATCATTTATTTTGTCTCCCCAAATGCTGACACATATTTTCTTAGGATATTGTCCATCTGTTTCTAGAATAATGTCTTGTTTACGCCAAGTACCGTTTTTAGATTCTCCTGTTTGTAATGGTTGGAGCTGGATTAGTGTCGCTGTGATTTGCATATTTCATTTTATGAGTATTGAATAAAAATGGGTTTGATTTATTGAGTTATAATGAAAGGTAAAAGATTCTACTTCGAACCAGCAGGTAAAAAATCATCATTCTTACACATCCACAATCCCAACTTCCTTGTTTTTATGGACAAATGCAAACACTCCAAAAAACACAGCGGTAAGTAAATTTAGTGGTATCCAAATTGCTTTGCTAATATGTATTGGGAAAATTGGATTGTATAAAATAATGATTGAAACAAACACAACTAGTAATACGCTTTTGTTCTTTTTATACAAGTCGAAAGCGTTTATTAACGCAACTAGTGTAATAGCAATACGAATAAACTGGTAATATCCATAAGGTGGAAAAACCGGTCAAATTGACCACCCAATTCCAGTGCAAATTGACCACCAGTTTCGGAGCAAACTGACCACCACTTTCCAGTTCAAATTGACCACCTGAATTTGAGGTAAAATTGGACATTAAAAACTACTGACTTTTTCATGTTGTTAGCACCATACATTCGTTTAAAAAAACACGGATTATGGCAAACAAAATAACAGACATGAGTAAAATTAGAAAAGCAATTAAATTCTACTGTAACGGCAAAAGTAAGTTATTCATAAGTAAGTACTTATCTCTTTCCAGGAATACAGTAAAGAAGTATATTTCTTTATTTGAAGTGCTAGGATTAAGTTTTGAA
>NZ_FNVP01000008.1 GCF_900108015.1 Flavobacterium urumqiense
AGTGAATTGGTAAAACAAGCAACAATCGAATTACTACAGAACTGGAAACACTTTATAAATACAATAACTTCTGATAATGGAAAAGAGTTTGCGCAACATCAAGAGATTAGTTTGGCACTTGAAATAGATTTTTTCTTTGCCAACCCTTACAGCCCTTGGGAACGTGGTGCAAATGAAAATCTAAATGGATTAATAAGACAATACATACCCAAATCATCATCATTTGATGAAATAACTCCAGAGAAAATTATAGAAATACAAGAGAAATTAAACAATAGACCAAGAAAAAGATTTAATTTTGAAACACCTAATTATATGTTTAATCAAAAAGTTGCATTTATAACTTGAATCCTGCAAATTAAAAGTAGTGCTTTTTCTAAAGTTGACTAAATTGTAAAAATTTCAGAAAGAATTAGCTAGTATTTTCTCGTACGCTTTTCTGGAACTTCCTCTAAAATATACCTCGCCACAATACGTATAGCCTGAATTTTCAAAGATTTTAATCATGGCTATATTGTCAAAATTGGTGTCTGCTTTTATGCTGTATATGTTGTTACTTAGCGCAAAATCTTCTATGTTTTTAATAATAATTTTAGCGAAACCTTTGCCCAAATATTTTTCAGAAATTGCTACGCGATGTATGACAACAAAATCATCATTCGTAAGCCAGTTTCCTTCAATTTCAGCATAAGCAGGTTCGTCATTAATTAGTACTGCACTGTAACCGATGATTGTTTCTCCATTAACCAAAACAAATCCTTCTCCTTGTACAATATCTTTTTGTACAACTTCTGGATTAGGATAACCGTCCTGCCATTGCTTACTGCCGTCTTCTTTTCTTCGTATGATTGCCTGTTGTAATATTTCCCATATTGGAGCTATCTCAGATAATTCCGCTTTTCTAAAATGATAATTCATTATTGTAATTTAAGTTTTTTGGGTTAATGAGTATGCTTTAAAAGTACAAAACAAACTTTAAATTTTGCCCAATCCATATTATTGGATGAATTTATTTTTAGAAAATTAATTTTTGGAGCGTGATTTTGTTCTTATAACAGGTTCAGGAAATTGCCTTTTTTTCAATGTGTTTGTTTTGTATAATTCCATTGCTGGCGCGAGTATCCCGCTCGTGCCTATTGCAAATTTATAGTAATTTCTGTTAGTGTTCACGAGCGGTACAGTTTTAAAACTAGTTTACAAACAATAACTAGGGTATTCATTTCTTATCTCTTTTGAGACTTCCTCAATCAATTTGGCGCAGTTTAAAACGAATGTATCATCTACAACAATTAATGTAGAAACTTCTGTGACATCACCTTCATCAAAGAAATTCTCTCCTGGCAATTAATCCTAAAGGGTAATAATTTATATTTTGAAACTAACGTATTATAACTCCTACCTTGTCCATGTTTAAGTACATTGATAGCACAAATAAAATTATCGAAACGATCATTGAGTTCAATTTTTCCAATTTTAATTAGTGTTTTTTTAGCCCCTTCGAATCCATTTCGACATGATAATCCATCTTGCAATATTGAATCAAATAATGAAAACATTCCGATAGCTAAGATTGCTTTTTGTAATTGAATCATTTGAAGATTCTTAACTACAATGGTTGACACACTTGTTTCGAGTGATTCTATTATTTTGGAATTCAATGCATTCAATGTAAATGATGTGCCTCTATAAACTAATTCGTCATAATTTTGCATAGTATTAATGTTTTAACAACCTATAACTTTCTCATTAAATATTACAAATTTATAGTTGTTTTTGTTAGTGTTCACGAGTGGGACATTCACGTTCTCGGGAGAAAATTCAGAGACATTTACGTAGCAATCGCGAGAAATTTATTTATTTACAAGGACACTTTGCGTAGCGGGGTAAACTTTTGGCCACGTTATTTATCCTTCGAATTATTTTTCATCTCTTCTAACATTCTTATTATTTTATCTAATTTATCTACTTCAATCGAATTCAACTTAATGGCCAAAGCTTCTATTTCTAGTTTTGCATCTTTATTGGTTTGGTAATCAGATTGTGCTTGGGCTCTATCTCTATCATTTTGTCTATTTTGAGCCATCATGATTATAGGAGCAGCATAAGCAGCCTGTGTCGAAAAGAGAAGATTAAGTAAGATAAAAGGGTAAACATCCCAATGATGGGTATAGGCGACGAGGTTTAATCCCATCCATAATATTACTAAAAATGTCTGAACAATAATAAATTTCCAAGATCCCATTCCGCTGGCTACTGAATCAGCTAAACGACTACCGAAGGTTAATTTTTCTTTATGTTTTTCATGCCAGTTTTTAGTAGTATTCATATGATTTGGGGTAGTTTAATTTTAAATTTTATTGTTTGAAATGTCCGAAGTTACAAAAAATAGTAATTAAACATTTTATTAGCAAAAAATTGCTACTGAAGTATCGAAGATGATGGTGAAATTACATTCCCTTGCAATAAATTTTCTTGACGTTGCGGTCGTGAACTGCGCTAACGGTTGAAGTATATCAACGCGGTAGGGATTATTTTAACCAATCTAAAAGTGTTCTAAGATATTTATCAACCCAAAAATAATGTGGGAGATCATTATTAAAATGCTCTTTTCGAAGTAGATTTTTACTGAATAGATTTTGTATTGTATTTCTTTGCGCTAGCAATTCTGTTTGGTAAATGTATCTTAAGAAATGTTTATGTTTTTCTTTGGATTCAAAATCATCTTTGCTTAAAGCACATATTCTTGATTTTAAGTAAAGATATTCAGATCTATTAACTATTTTTTCAACATTATAAAGTTTCAGTGCTTCTAGCAAAAAAGATTCGATATCACTCATTAAACTTTCTCTTATCTTCATATAATATTTTTAAACTAAATCTTTTATTTCACAAATATAAAATCTATAGTTTGTTGTGTTACATTACTAAATTCTTCCGTTTTCTGTATGATTAACACCAACTCGCATATACCACATATAAAGTAGTTTCAATTCACTCTATTGGTTTAGCTTTGTGCTATAAATAGTTTTTGCTATTGTAAATATATACTAAATTTATTACAAAATAGGTTAGGGCTTTATAAATTTTTCCCACAAAAAAAGCGATCCTTTTCAGGAACGCTTTCAGTATAATTTAGCAAAAAATATTATTTATCCATCCATTTTCTGGCGTTGACAAACGCTTCATGCCAAGGTGAAACTTCATCGTCTCTGTCTTTTGGGTAATGTGCCCAGTTCCATTGAAATGTAGAACGCTCAATGTGTGGCATCATCACCAAGTGGCGTCCTGTTTTGTCGCAAAGCATCGCAACATCAAAATGAGAGCCATTTGGATTAGCAGGATAGCCCTCATAGGCATATTTAGAAACAATATTATAATTTTCTTCGCCCATTGGTAAGTTGAATTTTCCTTCTCCGTGCGAAACCCAAACGCCTAATGTTGCACCAGCCAAACTGGACAACATCACCGAGTTGTTTTCCTGCACCGTAACCGAAGTAAAAATACTTTCATGTTTTTGACTTTGGTTATGCAACATTTTTGCGTGTACTTCATGCTCCGGATTGATCACTTCGAGTTCCATGAACAATTGGCAGCCGTTACAAATCCCCACTGACAACGTATCTTCACGCTTGAAGAAATTGTCTAAAGCGGTTTTTGCTTTTTCGTTGTATAAAAATGCTCCTGCCCAACCTTTGGCTGAACCCAACACATCTGAATTAGAGAATCCTCCCACAGTACCAATAAACTGAATGTCTTCCAAAGTTTCACGCCCCGAAATCAAATCGGTCATGTGAACATCTTTTACATCAAAACCAGCCAAGTACATCGCATTTGCCATTTCACGCTCCGAATTACTTCCTTTCTCACGAATAATAGCCGCTTTTGGTCGTGGTTGAGAAGCGTCGATAAGTGGTTTTTTTCCTGTAAAATGGGCAGGAAAAGTGAAGTGTAATGCTTGGTTTTTATAATTGTCGAAACGCTGTTGTGCTGTTCCGTTTTTCGATTGTTTTTGGTCTAATAAAAACGAAGTTTTGAACCAAACATCTCTGTATTTTGCAATGTCTAATTTGCAAGGACCAAAGTCTAAAGTCGCTTCACTCGTTGCAGTTCCTAATTTGTAAAAACTAACCCCGTTTTGGTTTAACTTGCTTTCTAAAGTTGCATCGTTTTTAGCTTGAAAAACAATTCCGATATTCTCCGCAAAAAGATATTTGATAATATCTTTTTCCTCAAAAACAGAGAAATCTATTTTAGCTCCTAAATTCACATCAGCAAAACACATTTCCAATAAAGTCGTAATCAAACCACCACTTCCAATATCGTGTCCAGCAAGAATGTTGCCTTCTAAGATTAATTCCTGAATGGTATTAAACGCTTTTTTGAAGAAAGCCGCATCTTTTATCGTTGGCGTTTCGGTTCCAATTTTATTCAGAACTTGTGCAAACGATGAACCTCCTAATTTATATTCGTCTTGCGATAAATTGATATAATAAATAGAACCGCCGTCTCTTTGTAAAACAGGTTCTACTACTTTTCTGATATCTGTACAGTTACCACCTGCCGAAATAATTACCGTTCCCGGCGCAATCACTTCGTCATTCGGGTATTTTTGCTTCATAGAAAGCGAATCTTTTCCTGTTGGAATATTGATTCCCAATTCAATCGCAAAATCAGAACAGGCTTCAACAGCAGCATACAAACGAGCGTCTTCACCTTCATTTTTACATGCCCACATCCAATTAGCCGAAAGAGAAATTCCTCTCAGTCCGTCTTTTATTGGTGCCCAAACAATATTAGATAAGGATTCGGCAATCGCATTTCTGCTTCCAGCCACAGGATCAATCAACGCTGAAATAGGAGCGTGGCCTATTGAAGTCGCAATTCCTTCTTTTCCTAAATAATCCAACGCCATCACACCACAATTGTTCAATGGTAATTGCAATGGTCCCGCACATTGTTGCTTGGCCACTTTTCCGCCTACACAACGATCGACTTTATTAGTCAACCAGTCTTTACAGGCAACCGCTTCTAGTTGAAGTACTTGCTCTAAATAAGTAGTGATGTTTTTTGTAGTATATTCTAAGCCGGCATAGTTGTATTCGATCGTTTTATCGGTCATTACTACTTTTGGAGAACTTCCAAAAAAGTCTTCCAAAGCAAAGTCCATTGGTTTAGCACCGGTAGTTTTTGATTCGAAAGTAAAACGATGATCGCCAGTCACTTCTCCCACCTGATACATTGGTGAACGTTCCCGATCGGCAATTTTTTGAAGTAAATCGATATTTTCTTTACCAATAACTAATCCCATTCTTTCCTGAGATTCGTTACCAATAATTTCTTTTGCAGAAAGCGTAGGATCACCCACAGGCAATTGGTCTAAATCAATCAAACCGCCTGTTTCTTCCACTAATTCTGAAAGACAGTTTAAGTGTCCTCCAGCACCGTGATCGTGAATGGAAACAATTGGATTATTATCACTTTCTACCAAACCACGAATCGCATTGGCCGCACGTTTTTGCATTTCCGGGTTCGAACGTTGTATTGCATTCAATTCAATTCCGGAACCAAGAGCTCCTGTATCTGCAGAGGAAACCGCAGCTCCACCCATCCCGATTCTATAATTCTCACCACCCAAAATAACGATTTTGTCGCCTTCTTGTGGTTTGTGTTTTATCGCTTGATCTAATTTTCCGTACCCAATTCCACCGGCTTGCATAATTACTTTATCGTAACCTAATTTTCTAGCCTTTGCTGAGCCTGTCGAAGCATTTTCTTGGTGTTCGAAAGTAAGTACAGAACCTGTAATCAAAGGCTGTCCAAATTTGTTTCCAAAATCAGAAGCTCCATTAGAGGCTTTAATTAAAATATCCATTGGCGTTTGATACAGCCATTTTCTTTCTGAAACCGAGTTTTCCCAAGATCTGTTTTCTTCCAAACGGGAATAGGAGGTCATGTATACTGCCGTTCCGGCTAATGGCAATGAACCTTGTCCACCAGCTAAACGGTCACGAATTTCTCCTCCTGAACCTGTTGCAGCTCCATTGAAAGGCTCTACGGTTGTTGGGAAATTATGTGTTTCTGCTTTTAATGAAATAACCGAATCAAAATCTTTTGTTTCATAGAAATCTGGTTTGTCAGCGCTTTTTGGAGCAAACTGCTGCACACGTGGTCCTTTTACAAAAGCCACATTGTCTTTGTAAGCAGAAACAATATCGTTAGGGTTTTCTTGAGACGTTTTCTTAATCATTTTGAATAAAGAAGACTCTTTTTCTTCTCCGTCAATTATAAATTTGCCGTTAAAAATCTTGTGACGACAGTGTTCTGAATTGGCTTGTGAGAAACCAAAAATTTCAGAATCCGTTAGTTTTCGTCCTAATTTGATGGCTAAATTATCTAAATAATCTACTTCATCAGGACTTAAAGACAATCCTTCTTTTTTATTGTAAGCTGCAATATCATCAATGTCTAAAATAGCTTCAGGAAGTATGTTGATAGTGAAAATATCTTGATCTAGCTCGGTATATTTTTGCGAAAGCATGGGGTCAAAATCAGAGAAGTCCGCAGTAGCTTTGTGAAATTCTTCAATTCGAATGATTCCCGCAATGCCCATGTTTTGGGTGATTTCGACAGCATTTGTACTCCAAGGCGTAACCATAGCGGCCCGAGGACCAACAAAAAAATCCGTCAGTACGGATTTTTCTATTTTATTTGAGTCGGCAAAAAGCCAGTTTAATTTTGAAATGTCTTGAGCTGAAATTTCGTTTTGCGTCTGTACGGCAAAAACAGTTTTGCTTTGGTTTTCAAAGAAATGGATCATTGTTATATAGTTTGTTGTATTGCGGTGCAAATTTAGTCAATTAAGATTAAATTTGGAACAAAAAAAAGCGGCAATTTAGACTGCCCCCAAATAGTGTTTAACTTTTTGGGTGCAGTCTACTAATGCCGCTTTCTAATTATCGATTCTTTAACTAAAACTAGTTAATAATCAGTTTCTTAATCAAGGATTTTGAGTCATCCGTTATTTTTACCAGATACACCCCTTTGTTGTGATTGGTTACAGATAGGTTTGAACCATCTGCATTCTTTCTTTCAAAAACCTTTTGACCAAGGATATTATAGATTTCAATTGTAAAGTCTTTATCTGAATTGTCTATTGAAAAGTTCCCGTCAGACGGATTTGGATACATTTTAAAGTCGCTAAAATCTACAATTTGTGCTGTTTTAGTTGGTTTTGTAGTGATACGACTTCCAAAATTACTACAAGTGTCAACGGCATAAGAATCCCACTGCGCAGTACTATTGAATGTTGTAGTTGGAGAAGTTACAGTCGATTTTCTTCTTAAAGTTACATCAACAGCAAAATCTGCCGTTCCTCCATTAAAAGTTCCAACGATATCGATTAAGACTCCGTTTTTAAATAATCCTACAGCATCATTTCCATTAAACGCCATTTCAGCAGCTGATGTAGAAAGGTTTGCTGAACTTGTAGAATAACAACTTAAAGCAATCAAACTATTTACAATGGTAAATTTACTTCCATTATTCAAGGTTCCTGTCAAAGCGAGTCCTGTGCTCCAGGCTCCGGCACCATTTGTTTGTTTTTTAATGCTGTAAATGGACATATTTACGGCATTTCCTGTCGCATTCGAAATTTCCAATGCTTTGTTATTTGAAGAACCCTCAATATATTCAGAAAACAATAAATCGGTAGCTGTTGAACCACCGGCGGCAGTAGTAACACTAGCTACATTACTTGAAGTAGAAAAATTGCCGGCGGCATCTTTTGCTTTTACGGAAAAAGTATAAGCTGTTGAAGCCGTTAATCCGGTTACAGCATAGGTTGTTGACGTAACAGTTGCTTTCAAAGTTGGACCTTGGTACACATCGTAAGCAGTTACCGCTACGTTATCCGTTGAAGCTGTCCAGGATAAATTGGTAGCGGTAGTTCCAGAAGCTGATAAAGAAGTTGGAGTTGTTGGAGATATAGTATCTGAAGTTGCTGCGGTAATTGTTACAGAATAATCTTCTACTTGTCCAAAAGGAATCGCTTCGCAAGCTGTTGGAATTGCATTGTATTTCAAAGAAACTCTCATTCTTGTCGTTCCTAAAGTTGCCGTTGTTGGTATAGTGAAAGAACCTGAAACTGGAGTTGTTGTGGAGGCTGATTTAGACCAAACTAATTCTCCGGCATCTGTAAACAGACCGTTTTGGTTGTAGTCAATCCAAACTGCATATCCTTCGCTGTATACTGTACTGGTCCAAACAGGAGTAATTGTAAATGAGTAAGCTGTTCCGCGTGCCGTATTTGTAGTTAATGAAGTGAAATTTTCATAACCTGCAGTTCCAGTTGATGAATTGTTTATCGTTCCAAAAACGACTTTACTGATTTTTTCATCAGCAGTACTGTTTCCTTGAGAAGCACAATAAGATATCGAAGCTGTTGCGGTAGTTACATTAACTACATTGCTTGAGGCAGAAACATTTCCGGCAGCATCTTTTGCTTTTACTGAAAAAGAGTAAGCGGTGGCAGCTGTTAAACCCGTTGCAGAATAAGTTGTGCCTGTTACTATTGCTTTTAATGTTGCACCTTGGTACACATCATAACCAGCAACTCCAGTATTATCAGTAGAGGCAGTCCAACTTAAATTAGTTGTTGTGCTAGTAGTTCCAGACGCTATTAATGAGGTTGGTGCTGTTGGCGCTACGGTGTCAGTAGCGCCAGAGGTTGTAGTATTGACCGTATTACTTGTAACAGAATAGTTTGCTGCAGCATCTTTGGCAATTACATAAAAAGAATACACTGTTGAGGCCGTAAGTCCGGTTATAGTTGTTGATAATCCAGTTACTGTTGTTTTTAATGCACTATTCATATATACATCATATCCTGTAACTCCAGTGTTATCTGTCGCAGCTAACCAGCTTAATGCTACTGAATTTGATGTTGAAGCCGTTACTGCTAAATTTGTTGGAGCAGTTGGTGCTTGAGAGTCAGCTGTCGGGTTCCAAACTGCCTGTACATATTCGGGATGATCTATGTAAGGATTTCTATTGTTTTGAGTACCATAAACAGCATTGTTGCGAGCAACTTCTCTGGCGCTTACCGGGTCTTGTGTATTCCAAGCTAAAAGCATGTTTAAAAAAGCAGTAGTGAATACCTGATTACTTGTTCCGTTAAACATACCATAAGTATATCCAGAAACCGCAGTTTCATAACGCGTTGCAAAATAAAAGTACATTCTGGCAATGTCTCCTTTAAATTCATCTATTGGTTCAAAGACAGTACCTGTATACCCTGATACGGCACTTGATCCAAGTTTGCTGCCATTTAAAGAAGTCCAGGTTGCAGACGCAACCATTCCATGAGGATAATTAGATCTTTGACCGTTTACTTTTCCATCGGTAGGTGTTATAAAATGGGCATCAGAAACCATTGGTGCTGCAGATCCAAAAGTAGATTGAGGAATGATGTGCTCTCTATTGTAGCAATCTCCTTCAACACTATAAGTTCCACATCTTTGCGTTGTTCCCAAAGAATAATTATAAGGGTCAGTTCCAGTAGGTTTTTCAGAATACATATCTAAAACGGAACCGTCATTTTCATAAAAATTATCAACATCCGAAGTTTGATAAGTGGTATATAAACCGGCATAGCCATTGTCAACATGACCTTTAATGATGTTGTATAATTGGGTTTTCAAAGTGTACCCCGTTCCGGTAGCCGTTGAATAATATCCCGTAGGCATCTGGGCAATACTCGCAGTAAAGAACATTAGTAATAAGAAAGCGTAGATTTTTTTCATCGTTTAAAAAATTGGTTTTGGTTTAGTCTCCGTTTTCAAAACTTGATTTAAAGATTTTAAAATATTGAAGATGCACAAATTTATAATTTTAAGGCTGTTTTATGTTAAGGAATTGTGAAGATTTTTATGATTTTTTTAACAAAATTATTAACATTTGAAGTGAATTAGTTTTTAATTTAAAATAGGATGCAAGAAAGAAACCTGTAGTGCTCATTTAAAATACATGGTAAAGTAATTTTGTTATTTATAAAAATGAAAACAAAAAAAAGCACCATCTAATGCCGCTTTAAATAAATTAATTCATTATATTAATTTACAATTAGTTTTTTAGTAACCGATTTGCTATGGTTTGTTATTTTGACTAAATAAACTCCTTTTTGAAGATTGTTTACAGCTGCAGATGAAATGTTGTTGTATTCTTTTTCAAAAACTTTTTGTCCTAATACTGAAAACATTTGAACAGAATATTTTTCATTCGAATTTTCGAAATTTATTTTGACATTTCCATTTGATGGATTTGGATAAATATTAAATTCATTAGAATCAAAATCAACATTAAAAAGGGTTGCCAATGAATGACTTCCTAAACCATTACAAGTGTCTTTAGCATATACATCCCATTCAGCAGTTTTGTTGAAAGTTGTATTTGGTGCTGAAATACTTGGTTTTCTTCGCAAGGTCTCGTCGGCTCCAAAATTTGTCGCTCCCCCGTTAAATGTCCCAATGATATCTAAAAGTACACCATTTTTAAACAAACCCATTGGGTCATTTCCGTTAAATGCTTCTTGTGCGGAAGATAGGTTTGCGCTGGCAGCTGTATAGCAGGCTACTGCAATTTGCGGATCAACTAAGACAAATACGGCTCCATTGTTTAATGTACCAGTTAGATTCAAACCAGCAGTCCAAGCTCCAGCACCATTTGATTGTTTTCTTATGGAATAAACGGATAAATCAACTGTTGCTCCTGTGAAATTAGCAATTTCTAATGCCTTATTGAAACCAGCACCTTCAACGTATTCTGAGAAGAATATTTCTGGAGCTGTTGTTCCTCCAGCAGGTGCGGCAGTTGTCGTTCCATCTACTGATGTACTGGAAACCGAAGAATTTCTTTCAGCATCTCTAGCTATTAGATAAAAGGAATAAGTAGTAGAGGGTGTTAAGCCTGATAAAGTTGCTGTTGAGCCGGTTGCAGTAGATTTAAAAGTACCGTTTAAATACAAATCATAGCCGGTGACTGCAATGTTATCTGTTGCTGCTGTCCATGTTAAAGTAGCCGAGTTTGATGTTGTAGTTGTTACCGTTAGATTTGTTGCTGCTGTTGGAGCTTGAGTATCAACAGGTTCTGTAGTCCATACGGATACTGCATATTCTGGATGATCAATGTAAGGATTTCTATTGTTTTGACGCGCATAAATAGCGTTGTTACGGGCCACTTCTCTACTACTTACCGGATCTTGATTGTGCCAAGCCAGCAGTTGATTTAAAAATGCTGTGGTAAATACTTTATTGGTTGAACCATTGAACATAGGGTATGAATATCCGGCAACTGTATTTTCATAACGAGTGGCAAAATAGAAATACATTCTGGCAATATCTCCCTTGAATTCATCTATTGGTTCAAAAACCGGACCTGTATATCCAGCGGTAGTGCTTTCGCCAAGTTTACTTCCGTTACGAGTAATTAGTGTAGGAATTGATACCATTGAATGGGGGTAATTAGACCTAATTCCATTTACTTTTCCATCTGTAGGTGTAATAAAATGGGCATCAGAAACCATTGGTGAAGCTTCGTTAAATACAGATTGTGGTATGATGTGTTCTCTATTGTAACAATCTCCTTCCTTTGTATAGTTCCCACATCGTTGTGTTGACGTTATGTTATAGTTATAAGGATCAACTCCAGCAGGATTTTCCGAATACATATCTAAGACGGAGCCGTCGTTTTCAAAGAAATTATCAATGTCAGAAGTTTGGTAGGTAACATACAATCCTGCATAATCATTGACCGTATGATCTTTGATAATATTATATAATTGGGTTTTCAACGTATAACCTGTCCCTGTGGCGTTCGAATAATACGCAGCCGGAGCTTGCGCAAAACCTATTGTAAAAAATAATAAAAAGAGTAGCGAGTAGATTTGTTTCATAATCTGATAATGGATTGCATTTTTTAAGTTAAAATTTTGATAAAACTACTATTTTTATTAGTGCTTCAGGTTACTAAATGTTTAAGTAAATCAAAAGTTTTTTCCTGGATTTAAATGAAATACAGTCTCATTCATAAATGTTTATTTTGGAAATGCTTTGTTTTGATACGCTCCTAAATCCGGTGGTAAAGTTCGAGTGTTTCCCTTGATGTCTATCGGAATCAGATATGTCGACTTCCCTTTTGCGAAAGCGGCAGAAGTATCGTCAATATTGAATTTGTTTTGGGAAATTTTAAAAAATTTCGGATCCTTATTTAAAATTATTGCGTTGTAATGTGCAGCATCAGTTCCAAATTGATAATCAGGGTTCGCAGTAAATGTATTGGATACGTTATCAAATTTGAGCAGACAATTATTGAATTGGTATTGGAACGCGGCAGCCGTTTTTTTCTTTAATATCATTTCAGTGGAATACGAACCGTAAATAATACAATTGTTGAATGTTGCCGCGGTTAAATCTTTGACTTCAGGAACGGCACCCGTAATATAGTTACTAACAAAAACGGCCACTTGCTCCGAACTATTCCAATTATTGTTGAAGGTACAATGAGTGAATTTATAGTTTCCTCCGTAAGAACAGGCTAAACTCGCCTGACCGGCATTATTGATTACCAGATTTTCTCCGTTAATTTTGGCAGTTTGTGCCAAAATCCCATAATTAGCACAATTGTAAATTTGAGTATTTTTTATGTTTACGGTTGTTCCGTCATTGTTTTGAACCAATAATCCTATGGTGGCATTTTTGATGGTAAGATGATTCAGATTGTTGTTGGTGCTGCCATTGGTCAGCCAGATCGTTCCCCATTGTCCCGGAACATCAGAATAATCAGGTTCTAAACGGTCTCCTTCAAAAATGACTTCTTTTTCTAGTTTATCGGTGGTTGATATGGCTCCATTTACATTAATAGATGCGGAATTAGATATAATAAGACCTGAATTTGCGTGAAAATGAACTCTCGATCCTGCATCAAAAGTTACCGTTTTTCCAGAAGGAACTGCGGCATAACCGTAAATTACATAAGGTTTTGTGTTTTTAAAATGGAGTTCGTTTCCGTTTACAGCGTCATTTTCATTCAAAAAGAAACCATCAATTTTTTCATCACCAATGGGAAGTGTTTCCGTGGTTCCATCAGCGAATCGTTTTGGATAAAGGAAAATGGCATCTTGAATTAAGGTCACCAATTCTATTTTTTGAAGGTTTTCACCACTATCAAACTGAATTTGGTCGGTATATAGAAAATTAGCTGGATTAGCATCTGTAATATTGGCTGTGGTTTCAATGAAAATATATAAACTGTCTTTGGCTAATAAATTTACATTGCTGAATATTTTGCCGTTGTTTCCCGGCATTCCGTCAACCGTCATTCTATATTTCGAATTCAATCCTTTCGCTAATTGTATGGTGGGAATGGTGATGTCATTTTTACTTTTATTGTAGACTTTAAGACGGTACGTACTAGAGCCAATGCTGGTAAAAACAGTATCTAAATAAATAGTATCTTTAGAAAAAGTCAAATCACCAGTGCTGGCTGTTGTCTCAAAATCACTTCGACAGGAGCAAACTGAAATCAATATTCCAATAAATAACAAAAAAGTGATAGGACGCATTGCGTTAGATTTTTTGTAAAAATAGGAAAAAACTCATTTGGATAGCTATGAATTTTAATTTTGAGTTTATATTATCAATTGTTTTGCTGTTTTCTAACTCATCTTTTATTTAAATTTACATTTTAAAAATAAATCGGATGATGTTGGATAAAAGTAAAATGCTGGAATACTGCAATGAATTTTCAAAAAATACCTTAATGCAAACCCTAAATATTGAATATATTGATGCTGGTGAGGGTTTTCTAGTGGCCAAAATGCCTGTAAACTCTTCAGTTCATCAGCCTATGGGATTATTGCATGGCGGCGCTTCGGTAGCTTTGGCAGAAAGTGTGGGCAGTGCGGCTTCTCATTTTTTTATTAATGACAAAGAACAAGAAGTACGTGGAATTGAAATTTCGGCGAATCATTTAAGGAGCATTCGCGAAGGAGTTGTTTATGGAACGGCCAGAATTATTCATAAAGGAAAAACGCTGCATCTTTGGGAAATTAAAGTGACTGATGAAGACGGAAATCTGATTTCGTTATGTAAATTGACAAATATGGTTTTGACCAAAGAGAAAAAATAAGAATTGACGACCTTTTTTTATTGCAATCCATTTTAAAAATTTAATGTATGATTGATTTTTTTATAAAAGTGAAACAGCAAAAAGCTCAAAATTTGCCTTTTGTATTGTACAGAAAACCAAATGATATTAAATTAGCCGGTTTTTTTCAAAATAACGACCATTTATATTTTGCTGAAAATTTTGAAGAGAGTGGTTTTGTTTTTGCTCCTTTTGAAGGAAGCCAAATGATTCTTATCCCTAAAAATGAATCTGTAAAATGGGAATCGCTGATCACTTCTTTTAAAGAAACTCAAGTTTCTGTTTTTAAAGATTCTGAAGACAGCAAAGCTAAAGAGCATTTCGAAAATCTTGTTCAAAAAGGGATTGATGCGATTGCAAAAGGCACTTTAAAAAAAGTGGTTCTGTCAAGGGAAGAAATCGTTGATTTGTCCAATTTTGATTTAGTTTCGATTTTTGAAAAATTAATTCAAAGTTACCCAACTGCTTTTTGCTATTGTTGGTTTCATCCAAAAATAGGATTATGGATGGGCGCTACACCAGAGCGTTTACTGAAGGCCAAAAACAAGAAGTTTTATACGATGGCACTTGCCGGAACACAAAAAATTAATAATGAGGCTGAAGTAGTTTGGGAGAAAAAAGAAATGGAAGAGCAGCAATTTGTCACTGATTTTATCTTGAATAATTTAAAAAGTCTGACTTCTGAAGTGGCAATTTCCAGTCCTTACACTTTACAAGCAGGAACGTTAGCCCATATTAAAACAGATATTGAGGGGATAATAAAGGAGAATTCAAGTTTGAAACAAGTAGTTTCCATTTTGCATCCAACACCGGCCGTTTGTGGATTGCCAAAAGAAACTGCCAAAGACTTTATTTTGGAAAATGAAGGCTATAACAGAGAATATTACACCGGTTTTTTAGGCGAATTAAACAAAGAAGGATTTAAAAAAAAAGAACTAAAATCTGATTTATACGTTAACTTGCGATGCATGCAAATTAAAATTTCTTCGAAACTTACAAAGACCAAAGTACATTTGTATATGGGCTGTGGTATAACAAAGGACAGTATTCCTGAAAAAGAGTGGAGGGAAAGCGTCAATAAATCGATCACGATGAAGAAGGTTTTAGATTTAGGATGAAAAATTTCAGATTTCAGGTGTATGCAGGAACTTTAAACATTAAACTAAAAAAACAGTAAATAAAATTTAAATGAAATTAGATATACTAGCGTTTGGCGCGCATCCGGATGATGTAGAATTGGGTTGTGCCGGAACCATTTTAAAAGAAATTTCCTTAGGTAAAACAGTGGGAATAGTCGATTTAACCCGCGGAGAATTAGGAACCCGTGGTTCGGCTGAAATTAGAGATCAGGAAGCAAATGCTGCTGCAAAAATTTTAGGTGTTTTAGTACGCGAGAATTTAGAAATGCGTGACGGGTTTTTTGTAAATGACGAAAATCATCAGTTGGAGGTTATAAAAATGATTCGTAAGTATCGACCAGAAATTGTATTGTGTAATGCAATTGACGATCGCCATATAGATCATGCAAAGGGAAGTAAATTAGTTTCGGATGCCTGTTTTTTATCAGGATTGAGAAAAGTAGAAACGAGTGTTGATGGAGAAAGTCAAGAGGCCTGGAGACCTAAGTTAGTTTACCATTATATGCAATGGAAAAACCTTGTACCAGATTTTGTGGTTGACATTACAGGTTTTACGGATAAGAAAATTGAATCTATTATAGCGTATCGTTCCCAATTTTACGATGCCAATTCTAAAGAACCGGAGTCACCAATCACCAGCAGAAACTTCTTTGAAAGCCTTAATTACCGTTCTCAGGATTTTGGAAGGCTCGTGGGAGTAGATCACGCGGAAGGTTTTACAGTTGAAAGATATTTGGCAGTCAATAGCTTAGGAGATTTGATCTAATTTTGATGTAATTTTTTAAAAAAATTATTTGCAGAAGTAAACTTATGTTGTATATTTGCCACCGCTAAGCAAATGGTGGTTGTAGCTCAGTTGGTTAGA
Source organism: Flavobacterium urumqiense (assembly GCF_900108015.1). Classification (GTDB taxonomy): domain Bacteria; phylum Bacteroidota; class Bacteroidia; order Flavobacteriales; family Flavobacteriaceae; genus Flavobacterium; species Flavobacterium urumqiense. Next base: position 16,204 of record NZ_FNVP01000008.1, read on the forward strand.
GCATCGGTTTGTGGTACCGAGGGTCGCGGGTTCGAGCCCCGTCTCCCACCCAGAAAGCAAAAGCTTCGAAGAAATTCGGGGCTTTTTTTGTGGAATTAATTTTCGTAATATTGTTTGAATTTATTTATTGGCTTGAATTTTGTAAAGACAATCGTAAAATGAATATAATTAGTTTAATACTAATTATTCTTTTTTTATAAGTAGTAAAAACAATTTCAGTGTAATGAATATAGTGTAAATTGATTTAGGAAAATAGGTGATAGTAGTGGCATTCTTACCGTACGATTAATATTTTTCATTTTTTAATATTCATGTATCATTTTGCATATCTTTGCGCTCATTAACGCCTGATTTTCAAATACTATTTTGCATTCAAAATTTTTAAATACCTTTTAATTTATCTAATGAAAAACGAGCAAATCAATTCTAAAATTCTAAAAAGTAATTATATTCCAACTGCTGAATTTTACAGCCAAATCATTGACAGTTTACAAGATTACTCTATTTTCACTATTGATAATGAATTTGTAATTAACAGCTGGAGTTCTGGGTCAACAAAAATATTTGGTTACGATCCGGATGAAATTATAGGAAAACATTTTGACATAATTTTTACAGATGAAGATAAAAAAAAGGGCATCCCTAAAAATGAAATTGAAACTGCATTAAAAGAAGGAAGAGCTACAGATAATAGAACGCACATTTGTAAAGATAGAAGTGAATTTTATGCTCATGGTTTAGTTTTCCCGCTAATTGGAATAGATGGAGAAATGTTAGGATACGTTAAAATCCTACGCGACTTAACGGAAAGAAAAAAATCAGAAGACGCGATAAAAAATTATGTAAAGGAATTGGAAGATCTTAACGCTCATAAAGAAAGCGTTCTTGCCATTCTTTCACATGATTTGAGAAGTCCATTATCTAGTATTATTGCCACAACCGGATATTTGAAAGATAACTTTGAAAGGATGAATCCAAGTACAGTCAAAGAAATGCTGGAACTCCTTCACAAAGCATCGACAGATGAGTTAAATATGTTAGACTATTTAGTCGAGTGGGCAAGAATAAAATACGCTGCAGAAGTGTTTTCTCCAAGAAAAATTGAACTGGTAGGATATGTAAAAAAAGTGTTTGACACTTTAAATGATACGGCTTCTTTAAATACAATAAATCTTCATCATGAAATTGATGAGAATACTGAGGTTTTTGCGGATGGAAAAATGCTGCTTTCTGTTATCCAAAATATAGTTTCAAATGCAATCAAACATTCCTTACCAGGTGGCAAAATTACGGTTTCAGCAAAAACGACAGATGGTAAAATAGTTGTACAGATAAAAGATTCAGGTATTGGTATGTCAAAAGAAATTCAGGAAAAACTTTTTACACCACAAATGAATATACTTTCCAAAGCAAGAGTAGAAAACAAAGGAGCAGGAATAGGCTTGTTACTAGTCAAAGGATTTTTAGAAAAAAATGGTGGTGAAATATGGGTGGAAAGTACGGAAGGTTTAGGTTCCTCTTTCTATTTTACATTGCCAACAGATAAACCGATCAAAATAGACAGCGCTGATAAAATTGTATTCGATGAGATTGCTTAAAAATGATTTTAAACTTGAATATCTAAAATAGAAAAAAGCCCATATATATGGGCTTTTTTATGGTTTGAATTTAAATAAAAAAGAGCTCTAAATTCCTTCAAAGCTATTTTTTTATGTTTTTGCACAAGGGATAGCAGTGGAGATCCTTTTTTTTATCTCGTTTTTTAACGAGACAAAAAAAGAGTATTTCACGTACTATTTATTTACATAGGAGTTCAGTGAACTTCGTTTGTAACGTATAGCCCGACCCGTTTTTTCGGCGGGATTTGCCCTAATTCTAAAGTGTTTTTTTATCGACTACCGGACGATTTTCTCTGTTTGCCAATTCCCATGCGATTACAAAAGCCAGTTGGGTTCTTTTGGCTAAAGCATCATACTCGATTTTGTTTGGTTCATCTGTTTTTTGATGGTAATCAGCATGAACACCATTGAAAAGGAAAACGGCAGGAATACCATTTTTGGCAAAATTATAATGGTCAGAACGCTCATAAAAATGATTTGGATCTTTAGGATCGTTGAATTTATAATCTAAATCCATTTTAATATACTTTGCATTTGCAACAGTACAAATAGTATTTAAATCCGTTGATAAACGATCCGCACCAATTACATAGACATAATTATTCGTGTTTGTATGTGCGTCGTCGCGACGGCCAATCATGTCAATATTGATGTCTGTAATCGTATTTACTATAGGGAATAAAGGATTCTCAGAATAGTAACGCGAACCATGTAAACCGTGCTCTTCGCCAGTTACATGAAGAAAAAGAATAGAGCGCTTGGGGCCGTGCCCTTCTTTCTTGGCTTTTTCGAATGCTTGCGCAATTTCCAGTAAAGCGACAGTTCCGGAACCGTCATCATCAGCACCATTGTATACTTCGCCATCTTTAATCCCTACGTGGTCGTAATGGGCCGAAATAACCAAGACTTCATTTGGTTTCTCAGAACCTTGAATATAGGCCCAGATATTCTCTGAATCCGCTAAATTTTCGTTGCGTTTTGCATTCAAGAAAGCTGCAGGAATTCGTTGGTAATAATCAGTAGCTCCTTTAGGAAAAGGAACGTTATTTTTCTTGTACTGACTGATCAAATAAACACCTGCTTTTTTTTGTCCGGCAGAGCCTGTTTCGCGTCCTTCCATCGAATCAGCAGCGACAATATACAGATGTGTTTTTAAATCCTCAGCTGTAATAGTTTTCATGTATTTTGTTGGGTCAACATCAGTAAGGCTCATTTTTTGAGAAGTACAGCTGATGTTTAAAACCAAAAGCAAACTCAATGCGGTTATTTTTTTCATGTTTTTTTAATGTAAAGTTATAAATGTGTAAAAGGCAAAAAGTATAAATATAATGATGATAAGAATGAAGTTAATAAAAAATAATAAACTGCTTTTTAGGAATGTAATAAATCATATTTCTGAAAAGCGTTTTTATAATGGCTTAAATCCTTAAAAAAATGAACAAAAAGGTGATGAAACGGCTTTCGGGTGTCAGTATTATCGTGTCCACAATTAGGACAAAACCTATTTTCTACCACACATCTGCAATTGAGACATGTTTTGTCGTTTCTAATTTTACTTTTTGACATAAAAAAAAACAGTATAACTTCTATATTTTTTGTTGAATTACTATCTATAAAACTAACAAAAAAACTGAACTTATACTGTTTTAAAAAAATATTTTAAAAAAAATTAATTCAAAACTTCTTTCAAGAAAGAATTCATGCGCTCCCAAGAACGTTTAGCAGCCTTTTCGTTGTATGCAGCTCCTTTTGAATTATCGTTTCCAGCTTCAGGGTCTGTAAAAGCATGAACTGAATTAGCATAATAAATCATTTCCCAATCTGCTTTTGTATCTCTCATTTCTTGTTGAAAAGCTGCAATTTCTTCTTTGGATTCGTAAGGATCATCTGCACCGTGTAAAACCAATATTCTTGTGGTGATCGGATTATTTACTCTTGCAGCATCACGTCCTAAACCTCCGTGAAAAGAAACGACTCCTTTAACTTTCATTCCTGATCTAGCTGATTCCAGAACACCAGTTCCTCCAAAACAGTAGCCTATCACAACAATATTATCCCGATTTGCACCTGCTTTCACTAATTGATCTAAAGCAAGTTGAATGCGTCTTTGATAATCAGCTACATTAGTCTTGTAAAAACCAGCTTGCTTTCCAGCTTCCTGTGTGTTGGTTGGGTAGTTTCCCTCGCCATAGATATCAGCGACAAATGCATAATATCCCATTTTTGACAATTGCTCGGCTGATTGTTTTGCATGCGTATCTATTCCTTTCCAAGCGGGAAGAATTAAGATTCCAGGTTTAGTTTTGCTGCCTTTTTTTGGAGCAATCGACAATCCATTTAATTTTTGATTTTTATCCGTGTATTTTACGGCTTTTAATTGTGCAAATGTGCCATTAGAAAACAATACGAATCCTAAAAGGGCAAAGAAAATATTTTTCATATCGGGTGTTTTTATTTTTACAAATGTCTTAATTAATTTGTTCTAAAATTAAGACTTTGATTTTTTTATTTTATCACTGTATTTTTAATTCTGATAATGAAGAGTAGAGAGATTATTCGCCAGGATGATAGGTTTTTTCAGCATTTTTTTGAACATCATCTTTATAAAACAAGACGTCTTTGAATTGTCCTTTTCGGTACATTTCAGCTTGGTCATAGAAATGTTTCGATTTTGGATCGCTACTGTTTCCACCTGCTAGTAAAGACTTTGCTTTTATTTTTGGGCCAAATTCTACTGCACATACAAAACTGTTGCCGTTAAATCCGTAGCGCTTTTTACTGCCTTTTTGATAATTGCTCTTGTAAGCTGGTAAACTCCCCCAGAGTGCTGGTCCATAACCTATTGGTATACTTTCAAATGCATCATTATATACGAGAGTAATATCACCCGATAATCGCTGGAAACGATTAATTTCTCCCCAAGGAATTTGCCAAGTGCCAAATTTTGTTTTTAATTCATTCACCACTATTTGCAGTTGAGGAATCAATTGATCGGGAGAAGCATTTTTTGCAAAATTCTGAGTATTTTGGACTTGATCTAATTCACCTTCTTCAACATATACCTTTTGAATAATAGGATCTAATTTATAGGCCCATTCAATAGCTAAAGTTGTAGCTGTTGAATTTTCGTTGGTGTAATAATCCCAGTTCTTTAAAAGCGCTATTGGTTCTGCTAATTCCTTATAAAGCGGATTTTCTTTACTTATATTTTTTTCGAAGCTGGCAACTAAGGCTGGAATTAAAAATTCAAAAGCAGTTAGTTTTGTATCGTAACCGTCGGCAATTACTTTGTCCAGCGTATAATTGTTGCCTTGACTTAATAAGCGAACGGCATTTAATCCCCTAAAACTTTCACCATCGGGCGCCATATAAGGTAAATAATTTTCTTTTTTCGGACTGTTAATTCCAGCCGCAGAATAGGGTGTGGAGTTGCAATTTTGCAGCCAGCCGTTTGTGGGATTGTATAAATGAACTGTTTCTGAAACGGGATGCAATCCTTTCCATTGTGTGGCGGATGTTGAGCCGTCCACCACTTTTGACCAATTTAAGTTTTTGTCTCTAATTGGAATGAAATTTCCGTGCCAGTAAGCAATATTTCCTTTATTATCTGCGTAAACAGTATTGTTTGAAGTATTGGCTTTTAAGTCCATTGCTTTTTTGTAGTCGTCAAATCCTTTCGATTTTGTTCTTACCCAACTTTGCACCAAACTGTTCATGGAACGATTGTTTGATTTTAAGCTAATCCATTTTCCATCTCTTTTTGCCATTATTGGACCGTTGTTGGTAAAGTATGTTTTAAAGGTTTTGGGAATCAGTTTCCCATTTTCAAGGTAATTGATGGTTATTTTTTTTTCGATAATTGGAACTAATTTTTTATCGTATTCGTAAAATAATTTGCCGTTTTTAGTTACGATTTTCTCGGCATAGATATCGGCAACATCCACATTTGAAGACGTATGCATCCAGCCACAATTTTCATTAAAACCTTGATATATAAAAAATTGTCCCCAAGTTACTGCGCCGTAAGCATTTAATCCTTCCTCGCTGCTTATCTGTATTTCAGGTCGGAAATAAAAGGTGGTGTGCGGGTTGATATACAAAATGGCATTTCCGGAAGCAGTTTTTGAAGGGGAAATTGCAAATCCATTAGAACCTGTTTGCACGTCTTTTTCTCTTTCTATGTAGGCTACTTTATCCGTGTTTCCAGAATAAAAAGCTTTCAATTCTCCTGTCGAAAGATCGGCAGTACTTATGGCTCCGATGCTGCCATCTGTCCACAGTAAAGGATACCAAGGTTCAAAATGGGTCAATAATGCAGGTTTCACTTCGGGGTGATTGTTTAAATAAAAATTTATTCCGTCAGCATAACTATTCAATAATTTTTTTAGCCAAGGCGTAGCTTTTTTATAATCCGCTTTCGCTTCCTCTGTGTCAATCAAAAGTTTTATTTCTAAATCATTGTATAAAACCGATTGCCCTTTAATTTCGGAAAGTCTCCCCAATTTTTCGATATAATTCGTTTCTACTCGTTTGAAATCATCTTCACATTGTGCGTAAAGCATTCCAAAGACAGCATCAGCATCAGTTTTCCCATATACATGAGCAATTCCCCAATTGTCTCTGATAATTGTTACTTGTTGAGCTAATTCTTGGAGTCTTTTAATTTCCTTAGTAGAAATGTTTTGCGAAAACATTGGAAAACTTAAACAAAAAACTAAAATAGCCAACGGTAAATTATTTTTGAAATGCTTCATTTTTATTAAATTTTAAATTTTTGACCTTCTTTATAAATGGCCATTTTCAAACTTTTTATACTTACGAAATTATTGTTTTTAGATTTGCTGATTCCCTTTGGTTTTTTAACCACAATAACTTCGCTTTCGCCAATAATTTCGATTTCTTTATTACTAATAATAATGGCTGTGCTTTCATCAATACCAATTCCTGTGTAATTTGGGAATTCAATTAAAGCAGATAGTAATCGATTGTAGCGACTTCTTTTTAGAAAATGCTGGTCTATAATTACATTTTTAACAAGACCTAATCCTTCAGTGGTTTCCAGATTATCGTATCGAATATTATTGAAAGTCTCGGTATATTTAGTCTCTAATTTTTGATTTCCTGTAATCATATGTTCACACATCACAGTTGCTCCGGCGCTCGTTCCTGCTATTGTACTGCCGTTTTCATAAGCGTTGTGAATAGCGGTACTGATTGTAGTGTTTCGCACAACATTCATAAATTTAGACTGATCGCCGCCGCTGATAAAAATTAGTTTTGCATGCTGTAAGGAATCATTCCATACTTTATCATTAACCGTTTCATGATCAAAATTGAGCATCACGATTGGATTGGGAGTCAGTTTCTTGATTTGTTCTTTAAAGTTAATGTAAGCGCTGTCAGGTTGTGCGCTCGACATGGGTAAAACCACGATATAATCTTTTTTCTTTAAATTAGATATCGTGATTAACTGTTTCATCATCTTATCAGATTTGATTCCGCCGCCAATAATAAATAATTTACCGTTTGTTTTTTGTGCTTTCATCGTAAAGCTAACGGACAAAATAATAATAACAAATAGGGTTTTAACCCAAAACTGATTTAGAATTTGTTTTTTTATCTGCATTTAATTTGTCTTTTGATAGTTTTACATTTTACAATGAAACGTTCCTTTTGAAGGCACAACCCAACTCTATTATAGAATCCGTTTTTGAGATACCAGGAATATTGTCTATTTTCTCATAAAGAATTTTTCTCATGTGCTCATGGTCTCGGGCTACAATTTTTATATAAAGGGTAAAAGAACCCGTGACATAATAACATTCTGTGATTTCGGGGATGTTTTTTAATTCGGCAATAATTCGATTCGAATCTTGGTCTTTGTTTAATGTGATACCGGTGAAAGATGCCCAGTCAAAACCAATTTTTTTCTCATTAATAATTGGTTTTATTTCAATAATTATTCCTTGTTCAATTAATCTGTTGATCCGCTGATGAACCATTGTATTGGATATTTTTAAAGCTGTCGCAATGGCTGAATAGGCCATTCTACCGTCTTTTTCGAGTTCTTTAATAATATTGATATCGAATTCATCCAATAATGCATCCATGAGTTTTTTTATTAAATTAAAAAGGTATTCTTAATCCGTATAAAAGTAATTATTATTTTTCATCTAAAACTAAAACTACATACTATTTTGTATAAAATGACTTATTTACGTAGTATTAAAAGTAATATTAATTATTTTACATCAAAATCAAGTCAAAATATTCATATATTGTTGTTAAATAAAAAATATTAGTTATTTTTGTTTCAAAGTTTTAAAAAACAGTAAGTTATGGAACATATAGATCAAACACTTTCTTCAAAGTCTAACGAGTTGATAGAAAAAGAAAATAAATACGGTGCTCACAATTATCATCCTCTGCCGGTAGTTCTGGAAAGAGGTGAAGGAGTGTATGTTTGGGATATCGACGGGAAAAAATATTTTGATTTTCTGTCTGCTTATTCGGCAGTAAATCAAGGACATTGTCATCCAAAAATTGTTGGTGCTATGATAAAACAAGCGCAAACGCTGACGTTGACTTCACGTGCTTTTTATAACGATCAATTGGGCCCTTATGAAGAATATATGACCAAATATTTTAATTTTGATAAGGTTTTGCCAATGAATACTGGAGCTGAAGCAGTTGAGACTGCTTTGAAAATATGTAGAAAATGGGCATATGAAGTAAAAGGAATTCCTGAAAATCAAGCACAAATAATTGTTTGCGAGAATAATTTTCACGGAAGAACCACCACTATTATTTCGTTTTCAAATGATGAGAATGCACGTAAAAGCTTTGGTCCTTTTACAGAAGGATTTATAAAAATACCATATGATGATACTGAGGCATTAGAGAATGTTTTAAAATCAACAAAAAATATTGCAGGTTTCTTGGTAGAACCAATTCAGGGAGAAGCTGGCGTTTATGTTCCTTCGGAAGGTTATTTGGCAAAAGCCAAAGCACTTTGTGAGGAATACAATGTTTTGTTCATTGCTGATGAGGTTCAAACAGGGATTGCGCGTACGGGAAGATTATTAGCTACTTGTGGAAATTGTTCTTGTAAAAAAGGATGTGAAAACAAACCAGAAGTTAAACCCGATATTCTTATTTTAGGTAAGGCCATTTCAGGTGGTGTTTATCCGGTTTCGGCTGTATTGGCGAATGACCCAATTATGAATGTAATCAAACCAGGACAGCATGGTTCTACTTTTGGTGGAAATCCTGTTGCAGCTGCTGTAGCCATTGCAGCTCTTGAAGTGGTTCGTGATGAAAATCTGGCTGAAAATGCTGCTTACTTAGGAGAAGTTTTAAGAACGGGACTTAACGAAATTGCTGCAAGAAACCCTTTAATCACGTTGGTTCGCGGTAAAGGATTATTAAATGCTATCGTTATTAACAGCGATGAGGAATCCGATTTAGCTTGGGATATTTGTATGAAATTCAGAGATTATGGTTTATTGGCAAAACCAACACACGGAAACAAAATTCGATTTGCTCCGCCATTGGTCATTACCGAGGCTCAAATTCACGAATGTCTGGCGATTATTGAGAAAGCATTAAATGATTTCAAATAATGGTGATTACAATGGAAAAAGCAATCAAATTAATAAAAAACAGATCTGATATCGGTGCCGGAACGAGAGGTTCGGATATGGGTATCGATGCGATCGAAATTGCGGCTATTAATCAAAATAGTGATTATTTTAATCAATTTGAATTTGAAGATGTGAAAACACACAACGAATCCATTTATGATAAAAATCGAAGTACTTCCGCCAAAAGAATTGAGCATGTTGTAGAACAATGTTCTCGGGTTTGTAATGCGGTCAAGAAAAATTTAAAGAATAATTATTTTCCAATAGTTTTGTCAGGAGATCATTCTTCGGCATTGGGAACCATAAGTGGAATAAAAGCGGTTTATCCGGAACAAACATTGGGCGTGATTTGGATTGATGCTCATGCTGATTTACATTCGCCTTACACGTCACCTTCGGGAAATATTCATGGAATGCCATTGTCTGCTGCCATTGCTGATGATAATTTGAGTTGTCAGAATAATGAAGTTGCTCCAGAAACACAAGAGCTTTGGGAAGATATGAAAAATATTGGATGCCAAGGAGCCAAAATACTAGCTGAAAATTTAGTTTATTTTGGTGTTCGTGACACAGAAGAAGCGGAAGATAAGCAGATAGAAAAGTTGAATATTAGAAATTATAAAGTTGATGAAATACGTTATAGAGGTCTTGAAAAATGTGTAGCAGAAGTTTTGTCAAAGTTGTCGCATTGCGATAGATTATATATTTCTTTTGATGTGGATTCGATGGATTGTGATATGATTTCTTACGGAACAGGAACGCCCGTTCCTAAGGGATTTGATCAGTACGAAATAATTGCAATTATCAACCAGATTATTGAATCTAAAAAAGTAGTTTGTATCGAATTTGTGGAGGTTAATCCATTATTGGATACAAAAGGGAATAAGATGGCAGAAACTGCTTTTGAAGTTTTGGAAGCAATCACTTTAACACTTAATTTGCCTTTGGAATAAATTTATCTAATATACTTACACGAAGAAGCCCAAAATCTACCATTAGATTTTGGGCTTCTTACTTGGAAAGATAAAATTTAAAGGAATGGAACTTCCGAAAAATTATGCAATGATCTTTAATTCATAACCATTATTGAGTGTTTTCTTAGTTCCCTATAATAATACAATAAATAATCCCGCGATAGCAATTACTTGATCTGTCGTGAGAGGTTCATTGTAGGATTCTAATCCTGCTTCTTCATTCAATAATGTCGCTTCAACAGAATGAATCTGTAAAGTGGTTGTAAATAAATTTGGCGCAGATATTAAATTAGTAATCTGACTTTTATGAGATCTTAAACCAGTATCTTCAAAAGACTACGCTAAAGCTAAAAATGTCTGATATTCATGAAACGTGTCAAACGAACCGTAAAATAAAAAGTTGGTTTCTTGACAAAATTTGGACTTCCAATGCTTCTTGTACCATTGGTCAAAAAAGTAACATGATCGGTTTCATGAGCAGAAATTTACATGATGATTTTCTCATCCTTTACTCCTGTAAAAATAACACTACATTCTAATCCCATGATGTAATATTCTTTTTCAAGATATTCCAATGTTCATGCTAGCTGTAATGCTCCTATAAGTTTGCAAGCTGTAGGTTAAATTTTCTCTAAGCTATATTTGTTACCGATGAAAGTCCAAATGGAATTGATGCTAGTGATTTCCCTAGGATAGAAAGTTACTATTCGAGATTTCTTTTTACTTGATTCAAAATCAATGGTAACTTGATTAAAAGAAACTTTCACACGCATGAGAAAATTTTAATCTTTTTTTATATGCTTATAAATAAAACCATATGAAGGATAACCTCTGTCGTAAATTAATAAATCATTGGATTTGCAATGCAATAAATGTGACAAAGCTAATTTTCTTTCTCCTGAATTCAAAGGAGCTAAAATTCCACCTAAAACATAGTTGTTTTTAACATCGTATATTACTGAACATCTTGCTTGAACTATGCCAGTGGTTGTTTGGTTTTTTGCATCACCATAAATAGATTTTAATTCATTAGTGATCGGTAAGGTAATTCGAGAACCGTCTATTGCTAATAGTCTAAATTCTTCCCATAGTTTTATAGCTTTATCATTATCAGTGTAAAATTCATCTATTAATGTTTGGGAGAGTTTTTTTAAGACTTCTGGTTTTACCGTCATTCGAGCTTGAACAAATGCGCTCTTAGTAAACTTACTACCAATATTGGGTTTTAGAAAACTTATGAAGTTACCTATTTCCATCGTGAGCCTTTTTCTAAGTAAGTTTAACATAAATAGCAAGATAAAAGGAAAATTCTGTTTTCTATTTCGTGTAAAGTGTTTTTCTGAAACTATATATTCGTGGTTCAATTCGTCACTAAATAATTGTGTTTGTATCTTTTTGAAAATAAAAACAGCTGTTTTTTTTTAAAGTTATAAATGATTGATTATCATATAAATATACGAAAAATTTTACAAATAAAACATACAATAAACTAAAAATTAGAGAGATAAATCCTTAACTTAATGACATTGAGCGTTAGCCAGAAGAAATCCGAGAAGTTTAGCTTTATAATGCGAATAATTTGAAATAGAATTATTTCAATAATCAAAAACGGCTGAAAATATTTTTCGGGCACTTTGTATTTTAGTGCGTATCTTTAAATATTACCCCAAAAAGGATTTTAATTCTTCATACGTTTTAATTTTTGTACTTACTTTTTCTTTGCCTAATACGCTTTCAATTTGGGTAGGAATCGGAAGTTTTACGTTTAAAGTTGGTTCAACCGTGTCTAAAAACTTTATCGGATGGGCAGTTTCTAAGAAAATACCAATCGCATTTGGGTGGTTTTGTAATTCTTTTTTCAATCCCAAATAACCAATTGCTCCGTGCGGTTCTGCGATGTAACCGTCTGTATTGTAAATGGTTTTCATTGCTGCCAAAGTTTCTTGATCTGTAAAAGTAAAAGAAGAAAAATCTTTTTTGAATTGCTGCAAATCGTTGTGGTAAATTTCCTGAATTCGGATAAAATTACTTGGGTTTCCAACATCCATCGCATTCGAAATCGTTGCGATAGAAGCTTTTGCTTCATAAATTCCGTTTTCTAGAAATCGTGGGACCGTATCATTTACGTTCGTAGCCGCTACAAAATGTTCAATTGGCAATCCCATTTTTTTTGCAATAATACCCGCGCAAATATTTCCGAAATTCCCACTTGGACAAGAGAAAACTAACGGTTTATTTTGTTTTTTTAATGCATTATACGCAAAGAAGAAATAAAACATTTGTGGCAACCAGCGCGCTATATTAATCGAATTCGCCGAAGTCAGGTTTTTATGTTTTAGACTTTCGTCCAAGAATGCTTTTTTGACCATATCCTGACAATCATCAAAAACACCATCTACTTCAAGCGCTTTTATATTCTCTCCCAAAGTTGTCAATTGTCGTTCCTGAATATCGCTCACTTTTCCGGATGGATAAAGTATAATCACTTCTACACCTTTTACGCCAAGGAAACCACTTGCTACAGCACCACCAGTATCACCAGAAGTAGCTACGAGAACGGTATTTTTACTGTCTTTGTTGTCTTTATTGAAATAACCCAAACAACGAGACATGAAGCGCGCGCCTACATCTTTGAAAGCCATAGTTGGACCATGAAACAATTCAAGGGAATAAATGTTTTTTTCCACTTCAATCATAGGGAAATCAAAACACAAAGTTTCGGCAATAATTTGTTTTAGAATGGCTTCCGGGATTTCGTCACCCACAAATTGTTTTATCGCTTCAAAAGCAATTTCCGCGTTGCTTAAATTTCCGATAGTATCAAAAAAAGCGGGTGTTAAGGGGATAATGGTTTCCGGAAAATACAATCCTTTATCGGTCGCCAATCCTTGTATTACGGCTTCTTTGAAAGAAACTTTAGGTGCGTTATGGTTTAAACTATAATATTTCATTATGTATAATATTTTAGAATCCCCACCCCAATCCTCCCCAAAGGGAAGGGAGATGAAAGTGGATTCACAATGTGTTACTGTAATTTCAAGATGACTATATTTTTTCTTTAATTCCCTCTTTGAGGATTAGGACGCTATTATTTTCATTCCTTCATCATTTACCTTAGAAACATGAATTTCATATGGTAAATTCATTGCATCGTATACGGAGCTCATGGCATTGGCGATTTTATCAGCGGTTTCCTTTCCTTTGCTTAAAGCAAAAATAGAAGGACCAGAACCAGATATTCCAGAACCTAAGGCTCCGTTTTCTAAAGCAGTTTTTTTGATTAAATCAAATCCCGGAATCAAAACACTTCGCAACGGTTCTACGATTTCGTCATGTAACGACCGACCGATTAGATCATAATCTTTGGTGTACAATCCTGCGATTAAACCGCCCACATTCCCCCATTGAATAATAGCGCTTTTTAGGGAAACCGTTTGCTTCAATACCGAACGCGCATCCGATGTTTTCAACTCAATTTGCGGATGAACGACTGTGGCATACAATTCTGAAGGACTTTCTATTTTGATAATGTCCAAAGGATTTGAACTTCTTACCAACGTAAAGCCGCCCAAAAGGGCAGGAGCAACGTTATCAGCATGGGCGTTTCCACTGGCTAGTTTTTCGCCTTGCATGGCAAATTGTACCAACTCTTTTCTTGTAAATGGACGTCCCAATAACTCATTTATTCCAAAAACAGCTCCAGCTGAACTGGCGGCACTACTCCCAATTCCGCTTCCGGCTTTGATGTGTTTGTAGATCTCAATTTCAAATCCAAACTCTGTTTCAATGGCTTCCAACATAGCTAAAGCAGATACTCCAGCTACATTTTTTTCGGTTTCCAAAGGCAAGTCGGCACCCACAATTTTAGTGATACGAATCCCTTTTATGTCTGATTTTCGAATAATCATTTCGTCACCCGCAGTTTCTAAACAAAGACCAAGGACATCAAATCCACAGGATAGATTGGCTATTGTAGCAGGACAAAATATTTTTATTTCATTCATAGTTTTTATTTTTTTTACCACTAAGGCACAAAGACACAATGTTTTTATCCATTTTCAAACTGAAAAATGGGACTGAACACTGACCACTAATTAAACGTTTCCAATTCTGATTACATCAGCAAATATTCCTGAAGCCGTTACTGCAGCTCCTGCACCAGCGCCTTTTATTAATAAAGGTTGGTCCACATAACGGTCCGTAAAGAATAGTACGATATTATCTTTTCCTTCCAGATTGTAAAAAGGATGGTCTTTCGGAATAAATCTTAAACCAACATTTGCTTTTCCGTTTTCGAATTGCGCGACGTATTTTAGTCTGGATTCTTTGCTCAACGCTTCTTTATAAATAGTTTCAAAATGTGTTGCATGATTTTTCAGTGATTCGAAGAAAGCTTCATTTGAAGCAGTATCCAAACATTCTGCCGGCATGAAGGATTCATTGACAATTTCATCAATTTCCATTTTGTATCCACTTTCTCTAATCAGGATCAATATCTTTCTGGCAACGTCAATTCCGCTCAAATCAATCTTAGGATCCGGTTCTGTAAATCCTTGTACTCCTGCTTCTTTTACAACATCATGAAAAGTATTTTTTTCGTCAAAATTATTAAAGATAAAGTTCAAACTTCCTGATAAAACCGCTTGAATTTTATTCACTTTATCACCTGAGGCAATCAGATTTTTTACGGTATCAATAATTGGTAATCCAGCACCAACATTGGTTTCAAATAAGAAAGGAGCGTTAAATTGTCTAGATAATTTTTTTAGTTTTTTATAATTATCGTACTCCGAAGCACAAGCAATTTTGTTACAAGTTACTACGGCAATATTGCGTTTTAAATACTGTTCGTAGGTTTTAGATACACTTTCATTTGCAGTAATATCAACGAAAATGCTGTTGCGTAAATTGAGTTCTTTTACATTCGCAATGAACTTTTCTTTATCAGCTGGTTCTCCGGTTTCTAGTAAAAATTGCCATTCTTTTAGAGCGATTCCATCCTCATCAAAATACATTTTTCTGGAATTGGACAAAGCAATAACGCGTAGGTTTATTTTCAGATTGTGTTTAAGGAATTTCTTTTGTTGGTGAATTTGCTCGATGAATTTCTCCCCCACATTTCCGACGCCCATTACAAATAGGTTTAACTGTTTCGTGTTTTCTTCAAAAAAGTTTTCGTGTAAAGTATTTAGTGCTTTCTTAACGTCTCTTTCATTGATAACCGCCGAAATATTTCTTTCGGATGCACCTTGAGCAATCGCTCGGATGTTGACGTTATTTTTACCTAAAGTGCTAAACATTCTTCCGCTTAAACCTTGATGATTTTTCATGTTTTCGCCAACCAAAGCAATGATGCACAGGTTTTTTTCAACAATACAGGGATCAATTTTATTTTGTAAAATCTCTACTTCGAAAGCTTTGTTGATGACATCTTCAGCCACATCAGCATCCGAATTTAAAATTCCAATGCAAATTGAATGTTCCGATGAAGCCTGAGTAATAAAAATCACATTGATATTTTTATGTGATAATACTTCAAAAAGTCTTTTAGACGAACCTGTAACACCAATCATTCCTGGTCCTTCAAGTGTAATCAAAGTTATATTATCGATATGACTAATTCCTTTTACAGGGTTAGTGTGAGCCATTTCCTGATTTGAAATATAAGTTCCTTCGGCTTCCGGTTCGAAAGTATTTTTGATGAGGATTGGAATATTCCTTTTCAATACCGGTTGAATGGTTGGCGGGTATAAAACTTTGGCACCAAAATGCGACAACTCCATCGCTTCCTGATAGGAAATGAAGGCGATAGGTTGTGCTTGTTTTACAATTTTTGGATTAGCAGTAAACATCCCATTTACATCAGTCCAAATTTCTAAGTCTGATGCATTCAAAGCTCCAGCTAGAATTGCAGCTGTATAATCGGAACCACCACGACCTAGCGTAGTGTTTATGCCATCAAGTGATGCGGCAATAAATCCTGGCATTACAACCACTTGATTCTCATTCGAAGCAGAGAAATCAGCAATTAATTGGTTCGAAACTTCAAAATTTACGGTTGCTTTTCCGAAATGATTGTCGGTTTTTATCAATTCTCGGCTGTCTTTATAACCGCTATTTTTTAGATTTTGTTTTAATGCTTCGGCGACAATGTAAGAAGACAATAATTCGCCAAAACTCAAAATAGTGTCGGAAGTTCTAGCAGATAATTCTCCCAAAAGAAAACAACCATCCAGTAAAGTTTCCAGATGATTTACAATTCTTTTTACATGACTTAATAAACTACTTTGCTCACTTACGGGAATAAATTCTTTTAAAGCATCTAAATGTTTTTTCTCTATTTCGATAAGAATATCTTTGAAACTTTCATCACCGGCAGCCGCTTTTTGGGAAGCGAGTTGAAGTAAATCAGTTACTTTACTAAAAGCAGAAATTACTACTATTAATTTTTCCTCTTGTGCTTTATTGATGACTATGTCCAGTACGAGTTTTATATTTTGTGCATTGGCTACCGAGGTTCCGCCAAATTTTAATACTTTCATTTTGTTTATTTTATTTTATAAAAAAGGAAGACTATTTATATATCCAATATCTTTCCTTCTTAAAAAAAGAAAAATATAAAATAGGATTATATGTAAATTGTATACCCCTAAGGGGTAGTAGTTGTTGTAGTTGTAAATGTAGAAGTAACAGAAATGGCAACCCGAATTTGAGTTGTTATCGAAGATTGATATGTGGTTCTGTTAGCTGTCATTATTGTTTTTCAAAAGTACAGTTTTTTGTAAAAAAAAGGAACACTTAATCCTTTTTTTGCGAATATTTTAAAAATTCAATTGCAATTTGATGAAAATTAGATATTGTTTAATATACAAGCTGTTTATCGGAGCTATTCTTAAAATTGTTGAAAATTTCAAAGCTATTTATGAGTAGTTTAAAGTTCTTTTTTTATGCATAAATGTAAACTTTAGATCCTTTTAGACCAGATAGC
The DNA here is from genome assembly GCF_900108015.1 of Flavobacterium urumqiense. GTDB lineage: Bacteria > Bacteroidota > Bacteroidia > Flavobacteriales > Flavobacteriaceae > Flavobacterium > Flavobacterium urumqiense. The sequence goes on from NZ_FNVP01000008.1 coordinate 33,428, forward strand.
TTTAAATTTTCTAATTTTAAAATAAATGGGTTGAAATTTTTAGACTGTAGATGATAATCATTTGAAAATAAATATGAAGAGCTTTAAAGAATAATAGTAAAAATAGGATTATTTGAATGAAATCTATTAATTGCACTTTTTTAGATATGATTTTTAAATTATCAATAAAATATGTTGCTTTTTAATATTGATTTATTGAATTTTGGACAATCAAACACAACTTGAAATGGACAATACACATTATATAAGTACAGCCGTACTTTCTTTAGAAACTTTGCATGAAATTATCGCTCACCATAAATCGCTGGAGTTGTCTGATGAGGCAAAAATTAATATTCAGAAATGCAGGGACTATTTAGATAAAAAAATGGAGATGAACTCAGCACCCCTTTATGGAATAAATACTGGTTTTGGATCTCTTTGTAATGTGAAAATTTCAAACGAAAATTTGTCAAAACTTCAGGAAAACCTTGTGAAATCACATTCTTGTGGAACAGGTGAAGAAGTGCCAAATGAAATTGTTAAACTGATGTTGTTACTTAAAATTCAATCTTTGAGTTATGGTCATTCAGGAATACAATTGCAGACAGTCGAACGTTTGATTGCATTTTATAATAATGATATTTTACCTGTCATATATACGCAAGGTTCTCTGGGAGCCTCAGGTGATTTAGCTCCATTAGCGCATTTGTCATTGCCTTTATTGGGTGAAGGTGATGTATTTTTTGAAGGAAAGAAAGTCCATTCTAGTGAAGTTTTAAAACATTTCGATTGGGAGCCCATCGTTTTAAAATCCAAAGAAGGTCTGGCTTTATTGAACGGGACTCAATTCATGAGTGCTTATGGCGCACACATATTAATGAAAGCTAATAAATTCTCTTATTTGGCAGATTTAATAGGTGCGATTTCTCTTGAAGGATTCGATGGAAGAATGGAACCTTTTAATGAGTTAATCCATTTTATCAGACCTCATAAAGGACAAATTGTAACTGCCAATCGTATAAAAGGTATTCTTGAAGGCAGTGAAATTATTGAGCAAGAAAAAAAACATGTTCAAGATCCGTATTCTTTCAGATGTATGCCGCAGGTTCACGGTGCATCAAAAGACGCTATTGATTATGTAAAAAAAGTTTTTAAAACAGAAATCAATTCAGTAACGGATAATCCTAATATATTTATTGAAAGTGACCAAATCATTTCGGGAGGTAATTTTCATGGACAACCTTTGGCATTAGCATTGGATTTCGTGGCAATTGCTTTGGCTGAATTAGGAAGTATTTCTGAAAGAAGAACCTATCAACTGATTTCAGGTTTGCGAAGTCTTCCCGCATTTTTGGTCGATAATCCAGGTTTGAATTCGGGATTAATGATTCCACAATATACAGCTGCCAGTATTGCAAGTCAAAATAAACAATTGGCTACCCCTGCAAGCGTTGATAGCATCGTCTCTAGTAACGGACAGGAAGATCATGTGAGTATGGGAGCAAATGCAGCTACAAAAGCGTTGCGAGTTATGGACAATTTAGAGCGAATATTAGCTATTGAATTAATGAATGCTTCCCAAGCTATTGAATATAGAAGACCGTTACAATCAAGTGATTTTATCGAAATGTTTTTAGGTGCATATCGGGAAGAAGTTCCATTGGTAAAAGAAGATCGAATTTTGCATTATGATATAGAAAAATCAGTCGCTTTTTTGAATAGTTTTCAGATTGAAGATGATTTGTTAACATTATTATAAAATTAGCATAAAATAAAAAATTAATTTTACAATCTAAAATTATTAAAATGTCATTAAACAGTATTTTCCAATTTTTGGTTCCTAAAGACAAGAAATTCTTTCCCCTTTTTGAAGAAGCTTCAAGTAATTTAATTGAATTAGCTTCCAACTTGCACGAAGCCGTAAATCTTCCGTTGAAGGAGCGTGAAGTTCTTTTTGAAAAAATAGATGCATTAGAGCAAAAAGGAGAAGACATAACACGTCAAACCAATCTTGAGTTGAGTAGAAATTTCATTACACCATTTGACAGAGAAGACATCCATTCATTAATTACTTCAATTGACAATGTGGCTGATTATCTTCATGGAGCTGCTAGTAGAATGCGATTATATCAAGTAGATAAAATTACAAAGTCTATTAGAAAATTGACAGAAATCAATCTTGAAGCCTGCCAAAATATAGATATTGCTGTAAAAGAACTTAGGAATCTAAAAAATATTAAGAAGATTACTGATGCTTGTGCACAAATAAATAAGCTGGAGAATAAATCAGATAATGTTTATAATAAAGCTGTTTTCGAAATTTTTGAAAATGAAACGGATGTAAAAAACATTATTAAGTATAAAGAAGTGTTGTCAGTTTTAGAATCAGCAACTGATAAATGTAAGAGTGTAGCAGGTGTTCTGGAATCAATTTCTGTAAAACATTCTTAATTTCTCAACTAAAAGATCATTATGACTTTACTTATTGTTATTATAGTTTTGGCTTTAATCTTTGATTATATAAATGGTTTTCATGATGCTGCCAACGCTATAGCTACAGTTGTTGCTACGAAAGTTTTAACTCCTTTTCAAGCGGTAATTTGGGCCGCATTTTTTAACTTTTTAGCTTATTGGGTTTTTGGTCTTGGAGTTGCAAATACAGTCGCAAAAACAGCTGAAACCAGTGAAATTAATCTTGTTGTTATTCTCGCAGGAGTTATTGCGGCAATTATCTGGAATTTAATTACTTGGTGGCAAGGAATTCCTTCCAGTTCTTCACATACATTGATCGGTGGTTTTGCAGGAGCTGCATTGGCACATGCTATTGCTGTTCACGGATTTGCGGATTACACAATTCTTGAAGAAGGTGTTGTGCATACGCGACACTGGTATAATATTGTGAGTTGGTACAAAGCAGGTAAAGATGGTGGAATGCCGTCTGGGGTTTTTATCATTGTTGCTTTTATTGTTTTGGCGCCGTTATTAGGAGCTCTTATTTCTTATTTAATTTCAATATGGCTTTTAAACGCATCTAAAAAGAATATTTTCCCTAAAATTTTCACGTTATCCCTAATGGTCTTGACAATTTGGTTTGTGCAAGGTCAGATGGTAAATTATGCAGATATTGAGAAACCTCGTTTTGATTCTCATTTTTGGAGTGTTGTTTTTGAATCTCATAACATCAAATGGTTTTTAGTTGCATTTATCATTTTAACAGTAAGTTTGTTTTGTTTGATATTTAGCAGTTTAAATTTACACCAAGCCACATCCTGGTTGAAGAAGATGCAATTGATTTCCTCTGCTGCTTTTAGTTTAGGACATGGTGGAAACGATTCGCAAAAAGTTATGGGAATTATTGCTGCGGCTGTTGCGGTTTATATAAACACCAGCGGAGCAAATATAATAACTCTCCCAGAATGGTTACAAGTAGTGTTGCCTAATGAGGATTTAAATATAAAAGGCACTATGCCAGGTTGGATTCCATTAGCTTGTTATACTGCAATTGCAATTGGTACTTTAAGTGGCGGCTGGAAAATTGTAAAAACGATGGGCTCCAAAATCACTAAAGTTACTTCTTTTGAAGGAGTCGCTGCAGAAACTGCAGGTGCATTAACCTTATATTTCACGGAACATTTTAAAGTCCCTGTCAGTACAACACATACTATTACAGGATCGATAATTGGAGTAGGGCTAACTAAAAGAATTTCAGCAGTACGCTGGGGAATGACAGTAAGTTTGTTATGGGCGTGGGTTTTAACTATTCCGATTTCAGCGATTCTAGCGGGATTAGTATATTACGCTTTAAGTTTATTTCTTTAAAAATATATATTTGAATTCATAAAAAAACCATTCCTCAGCGAATGTTTTTTTTATGAATTCAAATAATAGTATCAGGCTTGAAAATTGTAAGAACGAGCTCTAAACTATAATTTTTTTTCTTCTGATTTTTCTTTTATAATGTGTTTGTTTAAGGTTTTTATCGCCAGAAATGATACTAATATTCCCATCGATTTCTAACATGGCCAATTTTACATCTTTATAATTTTCTACGCCATGTTCGCGCATAGCTTCTTTTAGTTCGTCAGCAGTAATATTTAATTTACTTAAAGATTTAAAATCTAAGTTTCCGTCATGAATTAAGATTTCTGGTTTTTCCTGCATAAAATCACTAAAACCTTTATACTTGTACATCAATTTCTTCAACACAAAATTGATAAAGAAAAGCACAGTTGCAGCCGATAATCCCCCTAAAAGAGAAGTGTCTTTACCGACCATGGCATTTTGCACAGAGTTACTAATCAATAAAATTAGTATCACATCGGCAGTATTTAATTGTGATAATTCTTTCTTTCCAAAAATCCGTAAAGCGATAATCATAAAAAAATAAACAGATATGCTTCTAAGTATAATGTCAATATATGTATTCATTTTTAATGACTATAAATTAGTTAACCCAATTTGAAATTCTTCTCAATGGCTCTTATCATTTCGCCTGCAATATCTTTGTTAGTAGCACCCTCAATACCTTCTAGTCCAGGTGAAGAATTTACTTCTAATAATAAAGGTCCTTTTGCAGAGCGAATAATATCGACTCCTGCAACCTTTAAATCCATGGCTTTAGCAGCTTTAATTGCAATGCGTTTTTCTTCACTAGTAACTTTTATGATGGACGCCGTCCCCCCAAGATGGATATTGGCTCTAAACTCACCTGGCATCGCTTCGCGTTGAATCGCAGCTACCACTTTACCATCAATTACAAAACAACGAATATCTTTCCCGTTAGCTTCTTTAATGAATTCCTGAACTAAAATATTGGCATTTAAACTTTTGAAAGCATTAATAACACTTTCAGCTGCTTTTTTTGTCTCCGCCAATACCACTCCTTTTCCCTGGGTACCTTCAAGTAATTTTACAATCAGGGGAGAACCTCCAACCATCTTTATCAGATCGTTGGTATCTAAAGGGGAATTTGCAAAACCAGTGGTAGGAATATCAACACCATGATTCAGTAATAATTGCAATGAATATAATTTGTCTCGCGATTGCGTGATTGCCGTCGAAGAATTTAAACAAAAAACTTTTAAAGCTTCAAATTGACGAGTCAAAGCGCAACCATAAAATGTGATGCTGGGGCGAATTCTAGGGATAATAGCATCAAATTGATTTAAAATTTTTCCGCCACGATAATGTATTTCTGGTGTTTTTGCATCTAACTTCATATAGCATTCCTTGATATTCAAAAAGTGCATTTCATGACCACGCATTTCACCCGCTTCCATAATTCTTTTATTACTATACAATTCAGGATTACTGGCCAAAAGACCAATTCGTAAACCAGAGCTTGCTTTTTCGGAATTTTTATAAAGTTCCTTCAGATTTTCACTTGTGGGTTGTCCTAAAAGATATTTTTGTTCCGGATCAACAAGAACTCTGCCGCTCATGGCTTCACGCCCTAAAAGCATTCTGAAACCCATTGAATCTCTATTGGTCAAAGTCATTTCTATTGGCCATATCGAATCACCAATTTTCAAATTGGTTTGAATAACATAGCGCTGCTCTCTAAATCCACTGGAACTCTTTACAATACGTTTGTCAACCAAAGGGGCTTCACAATGAATCACCGTTTTTAGGTTATTTTGAATAGGGTTGATATCAAATTTTACCCAATTGTTTTCATTCTTGATAAATGGGGCAATATTTATTGCGTGTAAAGCAGATGTTTTAGCACCTGAATCGACACGTGCTTTTATTGTTGGAATTCCTAATTCAGGGAATGAACACCATTCTTCGCTACCCAAGATGACTTTGTTTTGAGACATAAATTGATTTTATTTAACCTATTTTTTTAAAATCAAATGTAAATATTTGTTTTCGAAAAAATAAGAATTTGTGTAAAGAATAAACCCGCTATGTTATAAAAACGTAACGGGTTTATTAATATTTAAAGTTGAGATAAACTATAGATTGGTTGGTTCACCAGCCTTATGAACCTGTACAGTCAGTTCTTGGGCTCCATCTTCAATATCCATAAAAATTTCATCGCCAGAAGCAATTTTTGAAGTAATAATTTCTTCAGCAAGTGCATCTTCAACATATTTTTGAATGGCTCTTTTTAATGGTCTGGCGCCAAATTGTCTATCAAATCCTTTATCTGCAATAAAAGCTTTGGCTTTATCAGATAAACTTAATTGATAACCCAATTCTGCAACACGAGCAAATAATTTTTTCAATTCGATTTCAATAATCAAATCAATATCATGTTTTTCTAAAGCGTTGAATACAATTACATCATCAATTCTGTTTAGGAATTCTGGAGCAAAAGTTTTTTTCAACGCATTTTCGATGATACTTTTCGAATTATCATCGGCCTGTGCAACTTTGGCAGCAGTGCCAAAACCAACTCCTTGTCCAAAATCTTTTAATTGTCTGGCTCCAACATTGGAAGTCATAATAATTATAGTGTTTTTGAAATCAATTTTTCTACCTAAACTATCAGTTAAATAACCATCATCAAGAACCTGCAATAACATATTGAAAACATCAGGATGCGCCTTCTCAATCTCATCTAAGAGTACGACACAATATGGTTTTCTTCTAACTTTCTCTGTTAATTGTCCACCTTCTTCATAACCTACATATCCGGGAGGCGCACCAACAAGTCTGGAGATAGAAAATTTCTCCATGTATTCGCTCATGTCAATACGAATCAATGCATCTTCAGAATCGAATAATTCTTTTGCCAATACTTTTGCTAATTGTGTTTTACCAACACCAGTTTGTCCTAAGAAAATAAAAGAACCAATTGGTCGGTTCGGATCTTTTAATCCGGCGCGATTTCTTTGGATAGAACGAGCAATTTTCATTACTGCTTCTTTCTGTCCAATAACCTTACCTTCAATGAGTTCTGGCAATTTAGCAAGTTTGTTACTTTCGGTTTGAGCAATACGGTTTACCGGGATACCTGTCATCATAGAAACTACATCAGCAACGTTATCTTCAGTAACTTCAATTCTGTTATTTTTGGCATCTTCTTCCCATTGTTCTTGGGCAATTGCTAAATCTTTTTCTATGCGTTTTTCATCATCACGAAGTTTAGCTGCCTCTTCATATTTCTGTTTTTTGACTACAACATTTTTTAATTCTCGAACATCATCTAACTGGCGTTCTAGATCCAATATCGCTTTTGGAACTTCAATGTTTGTGATGTGAACTCTTGAACCTGCTTCGTCTAATGCATCAATAGCTTTGTCCGGTAAGAAACGTTCCGACATATATCTGTCCGTTAGTTTCACACAAGCTTCAATTGCTTCTTGTGAATAAGTAACATTATGATGATCTTCGTATTTATTTTTGATATTATTCAAAATTGTAATCGTTTCCGCAACTGAGGTTGGTTCAACAATTATTTTTTGAAAACGTCTTTCTAATGCGCCATCTTTTTCTATGTATTGTCTGTATTCGTCTAAGGTTGTTGCGCCAATACATTGAATTTCACCTCTTGCTAAAGCAGGTTTAAACATATTTGAAGCGTCCAAAGAACCAGTTGCACCACCAGCACCAACTATAGTATGAATTTCATCAATAAAAAGAATGATATCATCATTTTTTTCTAATTCATTCATCACTGCTTTCATGCGTTCTTCAAACTGTCCTCTGTATTTTGTTCCGGCAACAAGGCTTGCTAAATCTAATGTAACAACACGTTTGTTAAACAAGATTCGCGATACTTTCTTTTGAATAATTCGCAAAGCTAAACCTTCAGCAATAGCAGATTTTCCTACTCCAGGTTCTCCTATAAGTAGTGGATTATTCTTTTTACGACGGCTTAAAATTTGAGAAACACGCTCAATTTCTTTTTCACGTCCTACAACTGGATCTAATTTTCCCTCTTCGGCCATTTCTGTTAAATCTCTACCAAAATTATCTAAAACTGGCGTTTTAGACTTTTTGTTTGATTTATTGGCGGGATTATTAAAAGTTCCTTCTTTAAGACTGTCATCTTGTCCTGAATCGTCATTATATGATTCGTTTTTTGGCAAGTTTTCTAAAAATTCTTCGTCATTTGGAGTCATATTTAAATATTGTTCTTTAGCTATATCATAATCAATTTTAAGTTTATTCAATAGCTTGGTTGTTGGATCGTTTTCGTTTCTTAAAATACATAACAATAGATGTGCTGTACTAATTGAAGAACTCTGAAATACTTTTGCTTCAAGAAAAGTGGTTTTCAGCGCTCGTTCTGCCTGACGTGTCAAATGCAAGTTTTTCTTTTCTACATTGACTTCAACGCTAGGGCTTGCAGGACTAAGAATTTCTACCTTTTTGCGTAAATAATCCAAATCAACAGATAAGTTATTCAAAATTTGAATTGCTTTTCCATTTCCATCTCTTAAGATCCCAAGCATCAAGTGTTCTGTTCCTATAAAGTCGTGACCCAATCGTAAAGCTTCCTCTTTACTATAGGTTATAACGTCTTTTACTCTTGGTGAAAAATTATCATCCATAATATATATTTGATACTGTAAATTTAGTGAATTAGTGATTGAAAAACAAAAATCGTTCCTTTTCCAACTACTGTCAGCTAATAGACAAAAATATTAATAATATCAGAGTTAAATTTTACATAATTTATTAACTAAAGCGGAAGAAAAATTTGTTAATAAATCATTGAAATAAGTATTCTGAAATAGGTTCAAAAATTTCAAAAAGACGTATCTTGGCACGTTTTGAAACTAATATAATTTTTTAATATAACAATTTATGTCTGAAGGAGAAAAGTTAATTCCTATTAACATTGAAGATGAAATGAAAACAGCTTACATCGATTATTCGATGTCAGTAATTGTATCAAGAGCACTTCCAGATGTCAGAGATGGCTTGAAACCAGTACATCGAAGAGTACTTTATGGAATGCATGATTTAGGAGTTAACTCCAGATCTGCCCATAAAAAGTCCGCAAGAATTGTCGGGGAAGTTCTTGGAAAATATCACCCACACGGTGATACCTCTGTTTATGATGCCATGGTTCGTATGGCACAGGAATGGAGTATGCGTTATTTATTGATTGACGGTCAAGGTAATTTTGGTTCTGTAGATGGAGATAGTCCTGCAGCGATGCGTTATACGGAGGCTAGAATGCGTAAGATTTCTGAAGAGATTTTGGCAGATATTGATAAAGAAACGGTTGATTTTAAATTAAATTTTGATGATACGCTAGAAGAGCCGACAGTTATGCCAACTCGTGTTCCTACCTTATTAATAAATGGTGCAACAGGAATTGCGGTAGGTATGGCAACAAATATGCCGCCTCACAATTTAACCGAGGTAATTAACGGTACGTTAGCGTACATGGATAATAATGATATCGAGGTTGACGAGTTAATGACGCATATTAAAGCTCCAGATTTTCCTACAGGTGGAATAATATATGGATATGAAGGCGTTCGCGAAGCATTTAAAACAGGTAGAGGACGTATTGTAATGCGTGCTAAAGTTGGTTTTGAAGAAGTGGATGGTCGTGAGTGTATTATCGTTACTGAAATTCCATACCAAGTCAATAAAGCGGATATGATTAAACGTACCGCCGACTTAGTAAATGATAAAAAAATAGATGGTATTGCTAATATCCGTGACGAATCGGATAGAAACGGGATGCGTATTGTTTATATTTTGAAACGTGATGCTACGCCAAACGTAGTTTTGAATACGTTATATAAGTTTACACAATTACAATCTTCTTTCAGTGTAAACAATATTGCAATTGTAAAAGGGCGTCCTCAGATGTTGAATCTAAAAGATCTGATTCATTATTTTATTGAACACCGTCATGATGTGGTGACTCGCAGAACGCAATTTGAATTGAAAAAAGCGGAAGCAAGAGCGCATATATTAGAAGGTTTGATTATTGCCTCAGATAACATTGACGAAGTAATTGCTTTAATTAAAGCTTCAAAAAGTACCGAAGAAGCTAGAGAAAAATTAATTGAAAGATTCAAATTATCGGATATTCAGTCTCGTGCTATCGTAGAAATGCGTTTGCGTCAATTGACAGGTCTGGAACAAGACAAGTTAAGAACAGAATATGAGGAGATTATGAAGTTAATTGAGCATTTAAAAGCTTTATTGGCCGATATTAATTTAAGAATTGCTTTGATAAAAGAAGAATTGGAAGAAATTCGTGATAAGTACGGAGATGAACGCCGTTCTGTAATTGAATACTCAGGTGGTGATGTGAGTATTGAAGATTTAATTGCTGATGAAAATGTGGTAATTACGATTTCCCACGCAGGTTATATTAAACGTACAAACCTTACCGAATACAAAACTCAGAATAGAGGAGGGGTTGGGCAAAAAAGTGCTGGAACAAGAGATCAGGATTTCTTAGAACACATGTTTGTGGCAACAAATCATCAATATATGATGTTCTTTACCCAAAAAGGAAAATGTTTCTGGATGCGTGTCTATGAGATACCAGAAGGAAGTAAAACCGCTAAAGGTAGAGCAATTCAAAATTTGGTAAATATTGAAAGCGATGATAAAGTAAAAGCTTTTATTTGTACCCAGGATTTAAAAGATAAAGAGTATATTAACAGCCATAACCTTATTATGGTGACTAAAAAAGGTCAGGTTAAGAAAACATCTTTAGAGAAATATTCTAAGCCTAGAGTCAATGGTGTTGCTGCCATAACTATTAAAGAAGGTGATGAATTGTTGGAAGCCAAATTAACTAACGGAGAAAGTCAAATTATTCTTGCTGTAAAATCAGGAAAATTAGTCCGTTTTGAGGAAACTAAAACCCGTCCGATGGGAAGAACTGCTTCTGGAGTTCGTGGAATTACACTTAAAGATGATACGGATGAAGTGATTGGCATGGTTACTGTAGATAAGGAAAATATTAACGATTCACAAATTTTAGTAGTAACTGAAAATGGATATGGTAAACGTACCAAATTAGTTGATGAAGATGGTGAAGATGTTTATAGAATTACTAATCGTGGAGGAAAGGGTGTGAAAACACTTAATATAACAGAAAAAACCGGAAATCTTATTTCGATAAATGCCGTTACTGACGCTGATGATTTGATGATTATTAATAAATCTGGATTAACAATCAGAATGGCTATTGAAGATTTGCGTGTAATGGGACGTGCTACTCAAGGGGTTAAATTGATAAATTTAAAAGGTAAAGATTCAATTGCAGCAGTTACCAAAGTAATGAAAGACGATGTAGCAGAAGTGGTTGTTGACGAAGATGGAAATGTTATTCAAACGGAAGTTATTGAAAGAGTGAAACCAGTCTTAGAAGTTCTTGAAGATGAGAGTGCTGATGAGGATGAAGACGATTCTGAAGAGGATGAAATTGACGAGGAGACCGAAGAGGATGATTCTGATGATGAAGCATAAATAAAAAAGAACAAGAATAATTATTAAATAAAATAGAATATTATGAAAAGTAAATATGTAATACTTGCGTCAGCTTTATTGATATCAGTAGCTACTTTTGCTCAAAAAGATCAAATAAAAGCGGCTGAAAAAGCAATGAAAGGTGGAAATTCTCAAGAAGCTGCAACGATTTTACAAGGTGCTGAATCTTTGATAACTAATGCAACTGATGTTGAAAAAGCACAATTTTTCTTTATTAAAGGAAATGCTTATTTAGATTTAGCAAATAAGAATGTTGACACTAGTACGAATCTTTCATTAGCCGCAAAAGCGTATCAAGATTTAATTGCTGTTGAAAAAGCAAGTGGAAAAGTTAAATTTTCAACACAAGCTGCGACTTCTATCACTGGTATAAAATTTAAATTAATAAATGCTGCCATTGCCGATTCTAAAATTGATAAGCATGCAGATGGTGCTAAAAAATTATATGATGCTTATTTATTAGATAAAAAAGACACTCTTAATTTGTATTATGCAGCTTCTACTTATATAAACGCAAAGAATTACGACGAAGCTCTCAGGTTGTATGATGAGTTGAAAACTTTGAATTATTCTGGAAAAGGAACTAGTTATTTAGCTGTTAATAAGTTAAGTGGAGAGGAAGATCTTTTTACGACTGCTCAAGAAAGAGACAGAATGGTTAAATTAGGAACTCATGAAAAACCAAGAACGGAAACTTTGCCTTCAAAAAGAGGAGAGATATATAAAAACATGGCTTTAATTTTAGTTGAAAAAGGTAAAACTGAAGAGGCTAAAAAAGCAATTGCAGCCGCTAGAATTGCAAATCCGGAAGATACTTCATTAATTTTAACAGAAGCTAATTTGTATTTGGAAACAAAAGACTTTGATACCTACAAAAAATTAATTTCAGAAGTACTGCAAAAAAATCCTAATGATGCTGATTTAATATTTAATTTAGGAGTAATTAGTTATAATGCAAAGAATAATGCTGAAGCTGAGAAATATTATTTGCAAGCAATTAAAATAAAACCAGATTATGTAAATGCTTATTTGAATTTAGCAATTTTAAAATTGGATGCTGATAAAGTACTTTTTGAAGAAATGAGTAAATTAGGCAATTCTGAAAAAGACAATAAACGTTATGCGATTCTAAAAAAACAAAGAGAAGTAGTTTTTACAAGTGCCTTACCTTACTTAGAAAAAGCAAGTGAGTTAGATCCTAAAAATACAGAGGTAAAAAACACCTTGTTAAGTGTTTATAGTGCTTTGGAAATGACTGAAAAGAAAAAAGCATTAAAAGCAAAAATGTAAATTTTGCTTTGAATACAAAAAAACCTATCAAATATCTTGATAGGTTTTTTTGTATTTAAACAATTTTTTTGATAACCCGAAGTTTGTGGGTATGCTTATTTGTTTCGGAATTAAATATTCCTAGATGATCTAATCTGTCAATTCGAACTTTTCCGCTTGCATGAATGATATAATTGTCATCCATAATTATTCCTACATGGATAATATTGCCTTCGTCATTGTCAAAAAAAGCTAAATCTCCCGGTTCACTTTCCTCAATAAAACTTAAAGCTTCTCCTTGTGTTGATTGCTGTGAAGCATCGCGCAATAATTTGTAGCCATTCAGTTTATAAACCATCTGTGTAAAACCAGAGCAATCAATACCAAATGGAGTTTTTCCTCCCCAAAGGTACGCTGCATTCAAATACATAAAAGCGGTCGTAATCAAACATTCTTTGCTTTTTTTTCCACTTTTTTTTGTTCCTTCAAAATCAAAATTAGAAGTGTTTATCTCCATGTGATTTATAAAAGATAATGATGAACCTAAAGGGATTGGCATCAATAAATTGGATGGACCAGTTATATATTCTATTAAATCTGCATTTAGAATAATCGCTTCCGCGGATAGCTGATTAAAACTTGATTCAGAAATTAATTGAAATTGTTTAGAATCTACCCAGCCTTCATAACCATCATATTGCATTTTGATAAGAGACCACTGCTTTTGCTGTTCTAAAATTTCAAAATGTTCGCCAAATAAAACTTGAGAAACAATTTCACTTTTATCACTGCCTTCAGACCGAAGAGGTACCATTGCTAGATTACAAATTCCAAACATTTAGGTTAATTTAAGAGTTAAGAATTAGGAGTTTTGAGTTGCACAACTCAAAACTCCTAATTCATAATTATTTAGGCTCTTTCGATTACAATTGCTGAAGCTCCACCGCCACCATTGCAAATTGCAGCTGCGCCAATTTTAGCATTGTTTTGTTCTAAAACATTTAATAATGTTACAATGATTCTAGCGCCTGAGCAACCTAAAGGATGCCCTAGAGATACAGCACCACCATTTACATTTACTTTATTGTCTTCTAAGCCTAGGATTTTGGCATTAGCCAAACCTACTACTGCAAACGCCTCGTTAAATTCAAAATAATCAACATCGCTTATAGCTAATCCTGCTTTCTCTAAAGCCTTAGGAATGGCTTTTGAAGGGCTTGTTGTAAACCATTTTGGTTCTTGTGCTGCATCAGCATAACTTCGGATGTAAGCTAATGGTTTTAATCCTAAAGCTATTGCTTTTTCTTCACTCATTAGAACTATTGCAGCGGCACCATCATTTATTGTGGATGAATTAGCGGCTGTTACTGTACCGTCTTTAGTAAATACTGGATTCAATGCTGGAATTTTATCCAATTTCACGTTTGTAAATTCTTCGTCTTTCGAAACAATAATCGGATCTCCTTTTCTTTGCGGAACAGGAACTGAAACTACCTCATTGTCAAATTTCCCTTCTTTCCATGCATTTGAACTACGCTCATACGATTGAATTGCGAAGTTATCTTGTTCTTCTCTTGTAAATTTATATTCGGATGCACAAAAGTCTGCACATACGCCCATAGCGTTGTTATCGTAGGCGTCAGACAATCCATCTCTTTGCATTCCGTCGATCATGGTTGTTGGGCCAAATTTCGTTCCATTTCTTAAATGCATATAATGCGGAATCAAACTCATATTTTCCATACCACCGGCAACAACTATTTCGGCATCACCGCACATAATTGCTTGCGCGCCTAACATCACTGATTTCATCCCTGAAGCACATACTTTATTGATAGTTGTACAAGCCACAGTATTTGGCAAACCAGCAAATATAGCGGCTTGACGAGCAGGAGCTTGTCCAACTCCAGCCTGAACAACATTACCCATAAACACTTCATCAACTAAATTTGGATCTAAATTAATTTTGTCCAAAGCTCCTTTTATAGCAACCGCGCCTAATCTTGGAGCAGGGACTGCGGATAATCCTCCCATAAAACTTCCGATAGGTGTTCTAACGGCAGACACAATAACAACTCTTTTGTTCATGATATATATAATGTTAGTTTATCTAGCAAATTTAATCTTTTTTATACAATTTCATATTTTCATTCCATCTTAATATGTTTTAAATATTTATTGAACTCTATTTGTTTGATTGTGAAGTGTTTTTGTACAAAGGTCAAAAAATATTAAAAAAAAATCCTTCAAATACTTGTGAGTAACGTAAAGATGTCTTAAATTTGCAACCGCAAAACAGGACACGTTTCCTTGAGTTTGGAGGGGTGCCAGAGTGGTAATGGAGCAGTTTGCTAAACTGTCATCGAGTAATCGGTGCCAGGGTTCGAGTCCCTGTCCCTCCGCTTTATAATTTTGTTTTTCGGGGTGTAGCGTAGCTCGGTTATCGCGCCTGCTTTGGGAGCAGGAGGCCGCAGGTTCGAATCCTGCCACCCCGACTAGATTTTTTACATGAGCAATGGAGGCATAGCTCAGCTGGATAGAGCACCTGCCTTCTAAGCAGGCGGTCGAAGGTTCGAATCCTTCTGCCTTCACTTAAACCGATACTTTAATTAGTATCGGTTTTTTTGTTTTTATATCTTAGATAAATTCTTAAATTATCTTATTTTTATAAAAAAATAATAATTATGATTTCCTATTTAAAATCAATTATACCTTTTTGTTTGTTTTTTTGTATTGTTTCCTGTAAATCACAAGCTGTAAGCATTAAAATGGAAGAAAAAATTATCTTAATTAATGATACTACCTTCGTAAATTTAAAAAATTATAGTCAAGATTTCGTGTATGACATGAAATATGCAACAACCAATAATTTCTTGAAAGCAAAAGTATATGATTGTGGGGAATGTTTTCTTCGATTAAAAACGGTGAATGCATTGATTAAGGCCAGTAAATCATCCATAAAAGAGGGTTACAAAATTAAAATTTTTGATTGTTACCGGCCTTTAGATATTCAGAAAAAAATGTGGAAGATTGTTTCCAATCCAGAATATGTGGCTAACCCAAGTAAAGGTTCAATTCATAATAGGGGCGGGGCGGTTGATATTACTCTAGTCGACAGCAATGGAAAAGAATTAGAAATGGGAACTCCTTTCGATTTTTTTGGCAAAGAAGCGAGTCACAATTATGCTGACTTATCCCAAGAGATCAAAGAAAATCGACTGTTGTTAAAAAGAATAATGTCAGAAGCTAACTTTAACTCCATTGATTCTGAATGGTGGCACTATAATTTTAAATCAGGATTGACTGATAAGGTGTCAAATGTCAAATGGAATTGTGACTAATTATTCTATGCATGGGATGGTATTAATAAAGAATTTTTCAGGTTGGTAAACCACATTATTTAACTCAGAAGTAAATTCTTTTTTGATCACGTAATCTTCAGTATCGGTTAAATATTTAATTCTTAGTAACGATACAGGGGATTTTTTTAATTCTTCAAAGCTGTCTTTTAGAAACATAAAACTGCCTGTAATTACTCGATTGTCAAAATTTTTGTCATCCCGAATCAAAGAGCCACAATTTTCTTCGTCAATATGAATTAAGGTGATTATTTTTCCGTTATTTAATAGTAAAAATAATTTCGAATTTTTGTCAAAACAATTGGCTTTTAAGAATCCTTTACTTTTTTGAAGCGTCTGAACATTCAAGGTAGGTAATCCATCTGTTAAAGCTATTGAAAAAAAGATATAGTTGGTATTACCTGCAAAATTTTGCTCGGAAATGATATATTCTTTAGTTGATTTATAAGTTCCGATAGAATCAGTAACATCTACATTGAACTCACATGGTTTTTGAGCAAAAGAAGTAAAGCTTATGAAGAATAAAGTGATTGCAATTAGTTGTTTCATTTTTATTTTATTTTGGTGCAAATTAAAACTATTTTATGATTATTTTCATCGGTTGTAAAAAAACAAAAAACATTTCCTCCATCTTTTATTTTCCATTTTTTTCGAATACTTTCCACGGTATCAGGAAAATTTCTAGTCGTTATATTGGCTTGTTTGTTTTCTAAATGTATTTTTATTTCTGTTTTATTGTACGGTAGCGTATGTAAAATTTCAAAAATTCTTCCTGGGAAATCTATTAATCCTTGGGAGGTATATAAATGAGAAAATTTATGGAGTTTGTTAATCTTAAAAAAACTGCTCACTTCGTCAAACCCTCCTGATTTCATAATGGCGCTATTGGGCTCATACAAATACTTTTGAGGTAAACTAAAATGGGGTAATTCCAATTTTTCGTTTAATA
Source organism: Flavobacterium urumqiense (assembly GCF_900108015.1). Taxonomy (GTDB): domain Bacteria; phylum Bacteroidota; class Bacteroidia; order Flavobacteriales; family Flavobacteriaceae; genus Flavobacterium; species Flavobacterium urumqiense. Next base: position 50,411 of record NZ_FNVP01000008.1, read on the forward strand.
TAAATTCAAAAGTTTCTGTTTTATCCTTATTTATATTGACTGTTTTGATAATAATCGCTCCTGAATATCCCTTATGTAATTCCCACAGCAGCTCTTTTACTTCATTTTCTAAAGCTACAATGTGAATGTTTTTAACATTTTTAAGTTCCAATAAACCTGCCGAAATATCGAGTAATGGGGCTGTTTTTATTAGAATTGAATCTGAATTCTTAAAATAAAAGTCAATGTTTTCGGGGACATTAGGTAAACAATCTTTAAGCATAAAAACTTTGCCTTTGGCATTATTCCTTCTTGAAGGATCGATATACATCCAATCCCATTTTTTGTTTAATGCTATTAAAGTTGCTAAGCTGTCCCCTGAATAGCAATTGATATTCTTTGCATCCAATTGCTGAAAATTGTGTTGTACCAAATTTGATAAATCTGAATTAATTTCGCAGTGCGCAACTGTTTTTATTTTTTTTGCAAAATAATAATCATCTACACCAAAACCGCCCGTCAAATCGATTAAACTAGCTCCAGAAACAATAGAAGATTTGTACAAAGCTGTTTTTTCGGACGAAGTTTGCTCAATTGAAATTTTAGCAGGGTAAATAATATTATTTGTCGAAAACCAAGTTGGTAGTTTGTCTTTAGCTTTTGTTTTTGCTTCTATTTGATTCAAAATTGAAATCCATTCCACTTTTGGAAAAGGATTTTTTTGTAATGCTAATTTTGAAATAGAGGTTCCAATATATTTTTGTATAAATTCTTGAATTTCAGAATTTAAAATATTTATATCCAAAATTAAATATTTTTAGTTAGCAGTTGAATCACTTTATTTTCTGGGAAAAATTCTTTACCTATTACTTTTAGGATAGTGTAAAGAGGAACCGCTATGATCATTCCTAAAATTCCAAACAGAAATCCAGCCATTAATATCACAAGAAATATTTCTAATGGATGAGAGCTTACACTTTTAGAGAAAATAACAGGTTGAGATATGTTATTGTCAATAATTTGAACGATCCAAAAACCTAATAATACATATAGTGTAGTAGGTAATATTTCAGATTGAAAATCAGTGCCTAAATTGCTAATCATGGTTAGAATTGCAGCTAAAATGGAGGCGATTAATGGGCCAATATAGGGAATGATATTTAAGACTGCACATAGAAATGCAATTACAATTGAATTTGGAATCCCAAAAATCAGCAAAACGATGATATATAAAAGGAAAACTATAAATAATTGAATTAATAAACCAATAAAATAACGCGATAACAAGTAATTTATCTTTTCTAAAGAATTCAAAATTTGATCCTCATGATTGTCGCGTATTAATTTTTTTGCTCCTAATATGAATAAGGTTCTATCTTTCAAAAAGAAAAAAGTGATAAATAAGACAGAAGCAAGTCCGATTCCGAAACTACTTATCGTTCCAAGAATTGCATTTAAAAAATTAGGAATGAGATTAAAATTTATTTTAGAAGTAATATTTGCTTCTTTTAACATTTTTGATGAATCTATCTGATGACTTTCTAAGAAAACGGAAATTTGATTGAGTAATTTGACTATACTTTTTTCAATTTCTGCGGTATTTAAAAGAGATAAATTTTGACCTTGAGATAATATCAAAGGAATAAACATCATGATAAAACCAGCAATAATAAGAATGAATAGAAACAAAGTTGCAATTGTAGCGAACGTATGATTGAATTTTAATCTTCTTTTAAAAAAATCTAAAATTGGATTTCCGATTAGAGTAAGAATTAATGCTACTATCAGATAAATCAGTACCGATTGAATCTGATACAGAAAATAAAGTACTGAAGCGATTAAAACAACAGCAGCTGTTGCTCTTAAAATTCCATTAGCTACAATTTTTGATGTTATCATTTATGTTTTTTAGGATATAAAGGTAAAAAAACTCGCTAACAACTCGGCAGTTTTGCATTCAAAAATTTAAAAAATGATATGCCTAAACTAGCTCTAGCTTCACCAGTAAGAACTATAATTAAATTTATTAGCTTCAAATTATGCTACACTATCATGAAAGGAAGATGATGCTCTAAACATGTCAAAAAAAAACTCGCTAATAAGTAGCGAGTTTTTAATTGTATAATATAAAAAAAAATTATATTCCGAAACCTGCTCTTGCTCCACCTGAAACAAATAAAGCAGTCATTCTAGCTTTTTGACCATTAGTAAACATATACATACCTCTATCATCAGTGTAGTCCATGTAATTCATTGTCATTTCATTGTGAGCAGGTAAACATGTACTTACGTAAGGATATACAGGTACTCCAAAGTTTGAAGTTTTGTGCACTGGAGTGTCAGAAACTAAATCATCACCACAAGAGGCATCTCCCCAAATATGACGAAGATTCATCCAGTGACCTACTTCATGAGAGGCAGTTCTTCCTAAGTTATAAGGATAGCTAGCAGCACTTGATAAACCAAAATAGTTAGAATCAATTACAACTCCATCAGTCGCTAATGTGCCACCTGGAAATTGAGCATATCCTAAGATTCCACCACCAATTGTACATGCCCACATGTTTAGTGTCGTTGTAGGTGTTGTAGGATCTAAACCACCTTGTTTTGTTTTTTTCATTGCATCTCTTGTTCCCCATGAAGTTTTAGTAGTTGATTTTCTATTAATCTTTACTAATTCAAAAGTGATATCTATATTTGCAGCAACACCAGCAAACTCGGCAGGAGTAGTACTGAAATCAGAGTTTGTAGCAGTGTAATCTTTGTTTAATACATCAATTTGTGATTGTATTTGAGCATCAGAGATATTTTCGGCAGCAGTTCTGTATAATACATTTACTACAACCGGAATCACCACTTTACCATTTACCAAACGGTTGGTTAGCATTGATTTTTGTGTGAAAGCTTCAATTTGGTTCATTCTCAAAGCCAATGTAGGATCAGCTTTTAATTGTTCAGCTAAAACATCCTGAGATGCACATGAACGACGAGCTGTTGCATTTGTTAAAGCAGCAGTTGATTCTGTTTGGTCATTTTGACAAGAGAAAAGCATCAAAAATGCCGTTGCAGTTAAAAGAATTTTTTTCATAATGAATTAGGGTTACTTGTTGTAAAACAGTCATTTTGGTTAATAATTATACAATTCTATAACAATTTTTTGAATAAAAAAAATATATCTAAAATAAAAATTTATCTACTATATCGTTTTCGTAATTAATTTTATTTATTAGGATGCTTAATCTTACAATTAATAATGAACAACAATTTTTACTTAAATAATTAAAAATGAATTAATTATTTAAGAAACGCTAAACATCCTGGATTAAAATCAGGAATAAATAATAGAAAATATAGATTTTATAGTACGCAAGTTCACTTAACTTCACAAAAAAAACCGCTAATACTAGCGGTTTTTGTAATCTTTCAATCCATAATCTAAATTATATTCCAAATCCATATCTGGCACCACCTGATAAAAATATAGCAGCCATTCTTGATTTTTGTCCATTTGAAAACATATACATTCCTCTATCATCAGTATAGTCCATATAGTTCATAGTCATTTCTACTGGAGTTCCTGAGCATGTACTGTAATGTGGGTATGCAGGAACACCATAATTTGCATCGTTATGTGTTGGTGTATCAGATACTAGATCACTTCCACAATTAGCATCACCCCAAATATGACGTAAATTCATCCAATGTCCTATCTCATGAGTTGCAGTTCTTCCTAAGTTGTAAGGAGCATTTGCAGTTCCAGATAATCCAACATATTTTGAGTCAATAGCTACACCATCAGTTGAAGATGCACCTCCAGGGAATTGTGCATATCCTAATATTCCACCACCAATTGTACAAACCCACAAATTGAGTTTCGTAGTAGGTGAAGTAGGCGCAATTCCTCCATAAGTTGTTTTTTTCATAGTATCAGTTGTTCCCCATGAAGTTTTAGTTGTTGATTTTCTAATTACTTGGTCTAATACAAATGTAATTCCAACATTTGCTTTTACACCTGCAAATAAAGAGGGAACTTGATTGAAATCAGAGTTTGTTGCATTGAAATCTTTATTTAAGACATCAATTTGCGATTGTATCTGTGCGCTGGAAATATTTTCGGCAGTTGTTCTGTACAATACATTGACAACGACTGGAATTTCAACTTTTCCATTTACTAAACGATTCGTTAGTATTGCATTTTGAGTGTAAGCTTCAATTTGGTTCATTCGTAAAGCTAAAGTTGGATCAGCCTTCAATTGTGCAGCTAGTACATCTTGCGATGCACAACTGCGTTTTGTGATTGCGGTAGCATTTGAAGTTGTTGTTTCAGTTGTGTCATTCTGACAAGAGAATAGCATTAAAAATGCAGTTGCAGTTAAAAAAATTTTCTTCATAATTTTTGTTATAAAATATTGGTTTTGGTTAATTATTTCACAACTTTATAACAATTAGTTGATTAAAACAAATAAAATACGGTTTTAATTATTTGTGATATCATTTTACAAGGTATTTACGACTCCTTTTTGATTTTTTCGTTTGATTTGAAATTCTAGGTATTTAATCGTCGATTTTTGTAAGTATTAAAGAGTTTTTATACTTCATTTTTTGGGGAATGAATTTCTTTTACACCTGAATTGACTTTGGTTTCAGAAAGTATATCCTTCATTTTAATTTAGATAATAAATCAAGTACTGCGAAAGATTCTTCGAGTAGCTCAACTAATCTGAAATAATAACTTTTACTTAAAAAAGTGGTGGTGGTTAGTACTATGTAAAATGATTTTTTCCTTTTTTATGGCAGGTACTTAATCAATAATTAAAAATATAATTTATAATATTAGCACCCATTTTTAGGGCTTTTTCACGAACTTCGACAGGGTCGTTATGTACTTCAGGGTCTTCCCATCCATCACCTAAATCACATTCATAAGTATAGAATAGCACTAATTTATTTTCTAAAAATAGTCCAAAAGCTTGTGGTCGTTTGCCATCATGCTCATGTATTTTTGGTAATCCACTAGAAAAAAGATATGGCCTTTGAAAAATTACATGATTTGCTGGAATTTCAACTAAATCATTATTAGGGAATATTTTTTTTATTTCTTTTCGAATATATTGATCCATCCCATAATTATCATCAATGTGGAGAAAACCACCAGATGATAAATAATTTCTGAGATTAATTACATCACTATCGCTAAAAAATACATTTCCGTGTCCCGTCATGTGAACAAATGGGTAGGAAAGCAAATCTGGACTGCTTGGTTCGACAGTTTCTGGTTTAGGTTTTATTTTAGTGTTTATATTGGCGTTGCAAAATTTTATCAAATTGGGCAATGAAGTTGGATTAGCATACCAATCTCCACCGCCACTATACTTTAATAATGCTATTTCCTGTGAAAATGAAGAAATAGATACTAGCAATACTATGTAAAATATTTTTTTCATAATTATTTCAGGAAATTATTAATTATTAATTTTCATTTACAAAAACTACACTATGACAAGCTACAATGGCAGCGGTTTCAGTTCGTAATCGGGTGTTTCCTAAAGAAACAGGAATATAATTGTTTTCTATTGCAGCTTCAATTTCTTTTTCAGAAAAATCACCTTCAGGACCTATCAGAATTGTAATATTTTCATTTGGCACTAAAACAGATTTTAATGTTTTTTTATCCGTTTCTTCACAATGAGCAACTAATTGTAAACCTTCATTTTTAAGTTTTACAAACTCTCTGAAAGTCATGGCACTATTCAGTTTTGGAAGATATAACTGATTGCATTGTTTCATTGCAGTCAATATTATTTTATCAAATCGTTCGGTATTAATTACTTTTCGTTCCGAACGGTCACATATAATAGGAGTGATTTCATGAATGCCAATTTCAGTTGCTTTTTCAAGAAACCATTCGTATCGATCATTCATTTTAGTAGGAGCAACGGCTAAATGCAAATGATATTTTGAAGGTGCTGACTTTTCGAAAGAAATAATTTTCACTGTGCATTTACTGTCAGAAGCTAAAGTAATTTCGGTTTTAAATAATAAACCTAAACCATTGGTAACATATAGAATATCAGTATCTTTTTTTCGTAATACTTTTATAATATGTTTACTTTCTTCTTTGTCAAAAGAAAAGTTTTCAGTGGTTTCGTCAATATTTATATTGTAAAATAATTGCATAATTTAGAATTGTATTCTTGCTTTCGAAACAACAGATGAAGTTTCGAAAATTTCAGTTAAAAATTTTTGGTAACCTACAATTCCAATCATTGCAGCATTATCCGTAGTGTATTCAAATTTAGGAATAAATGTTTTCCATCCATATTTATTCTCTGTTTCTTTTAATGTTTTTCGAATTCCTGAATTGGCAGAAACTCCTCCTCCAATTGCAATTTTTTTTATTCCAGTTTCTTTTACAGCTAATTTTAATTTATCCATCAAAATTTCAATTATTGTAAATTGAATCGAGGCACAAATATCATTCAAATTCTCTTCAATGAAATTTGGATTTTCAAGCGTTTTCTTTTGAATAAAATATAAAATAGCGGTTTTTAATCCCGAAAAACTAAAATCTAATCCTGGAACTTTTGGTTTTGTAAAAACAAATGCTTTTGGATTTCCTAATTGAGCGTATTTATCTACCAAAGGGCCGCCAGGGTACGGCAGACCTAGTATTTTTGCACTCTTGTCAAAAGCTTCGCCAACGGCATCATCGGTGGTTTCTCCTATTATAGTCATGTCAAAAAAATCATTCACTCTTACAATTTGGGTATGACCTCCACTAATTGTCAAGGCCAAAAATGGAAAAGTGGGTTTTTCAAATCCCTCTTCATCAATAAAATGTGCTAATATGTGAGCATGCATATGATTTACAGCTATCAAAGGAATTTTCAAAGCTAATGCTAATGATTTTGCAAATGAACTCCCAACAAGCAGTGACCCCATCAATCCTGGTCCTTGGGTAAATGCGATTGCTGATAATTGTTCTTTTTGTATATTTGCTTTACGTAGCGCAGCGTCAATTACCGGAACTATGTTTTGCTGATGTGCGCGAGAAGCAAGTTCAGGAACTACACCGCCATATTGGGTATGAATTAGCTGATTGGCAATAACATTCGACAAGACTTTATCGTTTTGTAAAATAGCGGCAGCTGTATCATCACATGAACTTTCGATGGCAAGAATAAAAACCTCAGGATTTTGCATAAAAAGGCACAAATTTTGATTTATATTTGACGAACCGATTTTAAAATATTTATTTTTACGGCGGAGCCAAAATTAAAGAATTTTTATTAAAGGAATGCTGTTTCCAAAAGCAAAATCAAATTTTATAAAATTTAAAAAAATAAAGGAGTATCAAAAAATTAAGAAAAATAGTATTTCGTTCTATACTTGGACTTATCCTACTTTTATTGGTACTTGGTATTACGTTGAGCACTCCTTTTGTTCAAACGAAAATAGCGCAATATTTTGTACGAAGCCTTAATAAAGATTTTAAAACCAATATTGCAATTGATGAAGTTGCTATATCGGTTTTTGGTGGTATTAAGTTTAAAAAAGTCTTAATTCTAGATCATCATCAAGACACTTTGATTTATTCAAATCGAATCAAAACTACTATTTTAGAAGGTAAAAAATTATTAGACGGCGATTTGATTTTTGGTGACTTACGTCTAGATGGATTACTTTTTAATTTGAAAACGTATAAAAACGAAAAGCAATCAAATATAGAAAAGTTTATCGCTGCTTTTGAAACAGGAAAAAAATCAGAAAAGCATTTTTTATTAAAATCCTCTAAACTACACGTTTATAACGGACATTTTATTTTGACTGATGAAAACCGCGAAACTCCAGTATCAGTTAATTTTACTAAATTGAATGCCGCTGTAACTAATTTTCAATTGTATGGCCCCGATGTTACTACCACAATCAACAAAATGTCCTTTTTGGATCATCGCGGCTTATATGTTGAAAATTTAAGTTCAAAATTCAGTTATTCCAAAAAGAGCATTAAGCTTGAAAACTTGGATTTATTAACCAGGGGGTCGAAGTTAAAAGGAACGGTATATTTAAATTATAAAATAGAAGATTTCTCCAATTTTACTGATAAAGTTCAGTTTAATATAAAATTGGATACTGCTTCAATAGCGTCAAATGACATTCGCTTTTTTTATAAAGAATTAGGGAAAAACCAACATTTCTTTACAAAGGCAAATATCAAAGGAACCCTGAATGATTTAAGAATAACAAAGTTAAAATTAATTGATTCTAAAAATACTCAGATAATAGGAGATGTAAATTTCAAGAATTTATTTGCAAACAAAGAGCATGGATTTTATATGTACGGTAAATTTGATAAACTTTCCTCCAGTTACGATAATCTTATAGTTATACTTCCGGACATTCTTGGGAAAAAGTTGCCAACTACACTAAAAAAATTAGGGAAATTTACTGCCGTTGTCTCTACTCATATTACGACTAGGACAATCGATGCTGATTTTTCCATGATGACAGAATTGGGGAAAGTAACCTCTAATTTGCAGATGAAAAATATTGACGTCATTGATAAAGCGTCTTATATTGGAAATGTTGTTTTAGAAGATTTTGATATTGGTACTTTATTTGAAAGAAAAGACATTGGGAGAGTAAGTTTTGATTTAGACGTCGATGGAAAAGGTTTTAAAGAAAAATATTTAGACACTTCGGTAAAGGGTGATGTCACCCAAATTGATTATAACAATTACACGTATAATAATGTTGTTGTAAATGGTACTTTTAAAATGCCAAATTATAAAGGACAACTTTCCGTAAATGACCCTAATTTAAGTATGACTTTTGATGGCTTACTGGATTTAAGTAAAAAGGACAGCAGGTATGATTTTCATATAAATGTTGAAAATGCAGATCTACACAAATTAAATTTTGTAAAAGATTCTATATCTATTTTTAAAGGGGATGTTGTGGTTCAGGCCTCAGGAAATACTATTGAGAATCTGCAGGGTGATTTGTATATCAATAAGACCTCGTATCAAAATGTAAAAGGAACCTATAATTTTGATGATTTTGCAATAAAATCAAGTTTTGATCAAAATCGAGTGCGAACTATAGTGGTGAAATCTCCAGACGTTATGGAGGGTGAAATTATTGGTAAATACGAGTTTAGCCAGTTAAAAAATATGATAACTAATTCGTTAGGAAGTCTTTATACAAATTACAAACCCACTAAAGTTAAAAAAGGACAATTTCTTAAATTTGATTTTACCATTTATAATAAAATTATTGAAATATTTTATCCGGAAATATCAATCGGACCTAATACTATTGTAAAAGGAAATATTAACTCAGATAATCAAGAGTTTAAGCTTAATTTTAATTCACCGCAGATTAAAGCTTCAGAAAATACGTTTGATAACATCAGAATTTCTGTCGATAATAAAAACCCTCTTTACAATGCTTATATTGAGTTGGATAGTATAAAAACCAAGTATTACAAAATACGAGATTTTAGTTTGATTAATGTAACAATGAAAGATACTTTATTCTTTCGTTCTGAATTTAAAGGAGGAAATCAAGGAGAGGATTACTTTAATCTGAATTTATACCATACCATCAATAAGAACAATAAAAATGTGGTTGGAATTAGTAAATCAGAAGTTAAATTTAAAGATTATTTATGGTTTTTGAATGAGCAAGAAACACCAGATAATCAAATTGTTTTTGATAAGGAATTTAAAAATTTCAATATCGATAATATAATATTGTCGCATGAAGATCAGGCAATATCATTAATGGGAGATTTAAATGGACCTTCCTACAAAGATTTAAAATTGAGTTTTAAGGATGTTGATTTAAATAAGATAACGCCCGAAAATGAGAAGTTTGTTTTTGATGGAAATATTAATGGGGAAGTACATTACAAGCAAAATAAAAATGTTTATCAGCCTACAGCTTCAATTGAAATTGATCATTTAAATGTAAACAAAACAGATTTAGGTCTGCTAAATTTTAATATAGAAGGAGATGAAAACTTTAAAAAATTCACCATTAATTCCAATATTGAAAATGAAAATATTGAGTCTTTTAATGCTAATGGAAATTTTGAAATCGTTAATAAAGAAACAGTTCTTGATTTAAAATTAAAATTCGATAAATTTAATTTGGGTACGTTAAGCTCTCTTGGCGGTACTGTTTTGTCTAATATCAGAGGTTTTGTTTCGGGAAATTCTACTATTCAGGGAAATCTTAAAAAGCCTGATATTAATGGTCGCCTTTATGTTGACAATGCCGGATTGACTATTCCGTATTTGAATGTAGATTATGCATTGAATGATAGAACTATAATTGACCTTTCTGATGAACGGTTTTTGTTTAGAGATAATACGCTCACAGATAGTAAATATGGTACAAAAGGATCTTTAAACGGAAGTATTCAGCATAAAAATTTTTCGGATTGGAAATTAGACTTAACTATAAAATCAAAAAGACTTTTAGCATTAGATACAAAAGACAGCGATGATGCAGCTTATTATGGCACTGCATTCATTGACGGTACCGCAACCATAAAAGGGCCCACAAATGGACTTTTTATAAAAGTGGATGCAAAATCTGAAAAAGGAACGAGCATCAAAATTCCAATTAATAATGCCCAAAGTGTCAGCGATAATAGTTTTATTCATTTTGTTACTCCAAAGGAAAAGTATAATATCGAAAAAGGGATCTTTGAGGATACCAGAAATTATAAAGGACTCGAATTAGAATTTGATTTAGATATAACCCCTGATGCCGAAGTAGAAGTAATTTTAGATCGAAACACGGGGCACGGAATGAAAGGGAAAGGTTTCGGATCTTTATTATTTAAGATAAATACATTAGGTAAATTTAATATGTGGGGAGATTTCCAGGCGTATGAAGGAAGCTATAACTTTAAATATGGCGGACTGATCGATAAGAAGTTCATAGTAAAAAAAGGCGGATCCATTACCTGGGAAGGAAATCCAATGAAAGCCCAATTAAATTTAGAAGCGGTGTATAAAACGACGGCAAATCCTGCTGTACTTTTAGAAAATTCGTCCTTTAACTCAAAAGTACCGGTTGAAGTTATAATAGGTGTTCGCGGAGATTTAACTAGTCCGGAACCTGATTTTAATATTGAATTCCCAACAGTCAGCAATGTTTTAAAATCTGAAATTCAATACAAATTAAATGATAAAGATGTAAGGCAGACTCAAGCTTTATATTTATTGTCTTCAGGAGGTTTTTTAAGTCCGGAGGGAGTTAATCAATCTGATTTTTCTGGAAGTTTGTTTGAAACTGCTACAAGTTTATTAGGTGGTATAATACGCACTGATAATGAGAAATTTAAAGTTGGATTCAATTTTGTTTCTGCAGATAAAAGAATTGGAAGAGAAACCGACGGAAGATTTATAGCTACCATTTCATCAAAAATAAATGAAAGAATTACTATTAATGGAAAAGTAGGAGTTCCTTTTGGAGGAATCAATGAATCAGCAATTGTAGGAGATGTTGAAGTACTTTATAGAGTAAATGAAGATGGAACGATGAATTTGCGTCTTTTTAATAAGGAAAATGATATTAATTACATCGGACAAGGAATTGGTTATACACAAGGTGTAGGGGTTTCTTACGAGGTGGATTTTGATACCTTTAAAGAGTTTGTCAATAAAATATTTAAAAATCATAAATTGGGAGTTGAAAACAACTCTAATCCTACTGTTAATGATCAGGACTCTGATCCATCTCCAGATTTTATTAATTTTTCCAATTCTAAAAAATCTAAATTGAAAAAGCCTGATATGAATCGGGATGCTAAAGTACCTGATGAAGATTAATTCATTATTTATTATCATATTTCGATAAGTCATTTTGAATCATTCAATTCTATTTTACCATAAAATATTTTTAGTTATTTTAATTATCTTCCTATAGCACTTTTCCTAAAAATTCAATTATTAACTACCTTTAACTGTTAATTATTAAAAATAATGGATTTTTATTTAATTTTGTTAAATAAAACTAATATTTTTTTGGTTTTTTAAAAACTTATTAACGAAAACGTTTGAATTTAGAAGGCAGTCCTAATTTATTAATAACTCACCTCTAAAAGTGACGAATGTTTGCTAATTTTACACTTTAATACTTAAATAATGCCAAAAAAAATAAAAAAGGTTGGCGTTCTAACCTCTGGTGGTGACTCGCCGGGAATGAACGCAGCGATACGCTCAGTTGTTCGAACATGTGCTTATCATACCATAGAATGTATAGGAATTTATAGAGGATATCAAGGAATGATTGAAGGTGACTTCAAAGAAATGGGACCTCGAAGCGTAAATAACATTGTTAATAAAGGGGGAACGATTTTAAAATCGGCTCGATCTACGGAATTCAGAACAGCAGAAGGTAGAAAAAAAGCACATGAAAATCTTGTAAAAGCTGGAATTGATGCTTTAGTAGTAATTGGTGGTGATGGAACTTTTACAGGTGGTTTGTTATTTAATAATGAATTTAATTTTCCAGTAATGGGAATTCCCGGGACGATTGACAATGATATTTTTGGAACAAGTCATACTTTAGGGTATGATACAGCTTTGAATACTGTTGTTGATGTAATTGACAAAATTAGAGATACAGCAAGTTCTCATAACCGATTGTTTTTTGTTGAAGTAATGGGGAGAGATGCTGGTCATATTGCTTTGAATGCCGGTATTGGTGCTGGAGCAGAAGAAATTCTTATACCTGAAGAAGATTTAGGATTAGAAAGATTACTGGAATCCCTTCAAAAAAGTAAGGCTTCCGGTAAATCATCTAGTATAGTGGTTATTGCTGAAGGAGATAAAATAGGTAAAAATGTATTCGAATTAAAAGATTATGTAGATTCCAATTTACCGGAGTATGATGTACGTGTTTCGGTTCTGGGCCATATGCAACGTGGTGGTTCACCATCTTGTTTTGATCGAGTTTTAGCAAGTAGATTAGGGGTAAAAGCTGTGGAGTCATTATTGGAAGGGAAATCAAATTACATGGTTGGTTTACAAAATGATAAAGTAGCATTGACGCCATTAGAACAAGCCATCAAGGGAAAAACAGAAATTGATAGAGAGTTATTGAGAGTATCAGACATCATGTCTACATAAATAAAAAAATGAAGTTTATTGTGAGGAAATTAGACTTTAAATAAAGTTAGAGAAAAATAAACAAAAAATTAATTAAAATGTCAAAAGTAAAATTAGGAATAAACGGTTTTGGAAGAATTGGAAGAATTGTCTTCAGAGAGTCTTTCAATAGAGATAATGTAGAAGTTGTAGCTATAAATGATTTGTTAGATGTAGATCATTTAGCGTACTTATTAAAATATGATTCAGTTCACGGTCGTTTCAATGGAACTGTTGAAGTAAAAGAAGGAAAACTTTTTGTAAATGGTAGAAACATTCGTGTTACAGCGGAAAGAAATCCTGCAGACTTAAAATGGAATGAGGTAAATGTTGATGTTGTTGCTGAATGTACGGGTTTCTTTACTACTATCGAAACGGCAAATGAGCATATTAAAGGTGGAGCAAAAAAAGTAATTATCTCTGCTCCTTCAGCTGATGCTCCTATGTTTGTAATGGGTGTAAACCATGAATCGGCAAAAGCTTCTGATTTAATCGTTTCTAATGCTTCTTGTACAACAAACTGTTTAGCTCCATTGGCTAAAGTTATTAATGATAATTTTGGAATTGTTGAAGCTTTAATGACTACTGTTCATGCTACAACTTCAACTCAAATGACTACTGACGGACCTTCTAAAAAAGACTGGAGAGGTGGACGTGCTGCTTCATGTAACATAATCCCATCTTCTACTGGTGCTGCTAAAGCAGTAGGGAAAGTTATTCCTTCATTAAACGGAAAATTAACAGGTATGTCAATGCGTGTTCCTACAACGGACGTTTCTGTAGTTGATTTAACTGTAAAAGTTGAAAAAGAAACTTCTTACGAAGAAATTATGGCAGTATTGAAAAAAGCTTCTGAAACTACAATGAAAGGTATCTTAGGATATACGGAAGATTTAGTGGTTTCTCAAGATTTCGTTTCTGATTCAAGAACATCTATCATTGATGCTCATGCTGGAATTGGATTGAATTCTACTTTTTTCAAAATTATATCTTGGTATGATAATGAATATGGATATTCAAGTAAATTAATTGATTTATCGGTACATATTTCAAGTTTGAAATAATTATTTATATTTATAAAAATCCCGTTATCTTTACATTAACGGGATTTTATTTTTTTGTTCAATTTTTCAAAACACAAAATCTTTTATAAACAAATTTTAGAATTTGTAAAACGAAATCTAAAAAACCAAAAACAAACCAAAAAAATGAGATTATTAGTTGATAGTGGTTCTACCAAAGCCGATTGGATAGCAATAGATGATGATGGAAAGGTATTGTTTACCACACAAACATCAGGATTGAATCCTGAAATTCTAGAAAAAAATGAAATTATTGAACGTTTGAATGATCGTTTTGATATTCTGCAAAATAAAAAGAACGCTACACATTTGTTTTTTTATGGAGCAGGTTGTGGTACCGATAATATGAAATTGATGCTTTCGCAGATTTTTCAAGAGTATTTTCCAAATGCAATAATTTCTGTAAACGAAGATACTTATGCCGCAGTTTATGCTACAACTCCTAAAGGAGAGAAAGCAATTGTCTCTATTTTAGGTACTGGATCAAACTGCAGCTATTTTGATGGGAAAGAATTACATCAAAAAGTGCAATCATTGGGGTATATAGTTATGGATGACTGCAGTGGGAATGTTTTTGGAAAAGAATTAATCAGAAAGTATTATTTTAATAAAATGCCAAAAGAATTGGCTCTTGAATTTGAAAAAGAGTACAATTTAGAACCTGATGCAGTTAAAAGTAAATTGTATAAAGAAGCAAACCCAAATGCTTATTTAGCGACTTTTGCCAAGTTCTTAATTAAACATAAAGACACTGAATTTTGCAAAAAAATTATATTCAAGGGAATGAAATCCTTTGTGAAAAATTATATCAAACAATATGACAACTATAAAGAAGTTCCTATTCACTTTGTAGGTTCTATCGCCTTTTATTTGAAAGAGGAATTACAAGAAACCTTTGATAAATATGAATTAAAATTAGGCAATGTTCTGAGAAGACCAATTGATGGTCTAATTGCTTATCATATTACTAATAAATAGTTTTCAGTAAGAGCGTTCAGTTTTTTACAAAAAAAATCACTATCAATTTACTTGTCAGAAAGTAAATTGATAGTGATTTTTTATTTGCAATCCATTATCATTAATTAACGTACGTTGTAGCAGTTTGATTTGACTATTTCTATGATTATAAAACTACTACTGCTCACAAATTACTAAAGAATAGCAATCATAGAAATTTCTACATTTACGTTTTTTGGCAAACAAGCCACTTGAACCGTTTCACGAGCCGGAGCGGTTTTTTCGTTAAAGTAAGAACCGTAAACAGTATTTATTTTTCCAAAATCATTCATGTCCATTATGAAAATAGTTGTTTTTACAACGTTTTCAAATGTCATTCCCGCAGCTTCTAAAACTGCTTTCATATTTTGCATCACTTGTTTGGTTTCGGATTCAATTGTATCCGTCACTAATTCTCCCGTAGCAGGATTTATGGCAATTTGACCTGATGTGTAAAGTGTATTTCCCTTAAGTACAGCCTGATTGTAAGGACCGATTGGTGCAGGAGCATTTTCGGTAAAAATTATGTTTTTCATAAAAATGAATAGATTAGATTTTTAAATATTGCTTCGAAAATTAATGAAGATTCATCATTTTCTGTTTTTCTTTTATAATAATGTAAAAACATACTTGGCGAAATTATCTATTGGTTCTGCTGCGTTTATCCCATTTAATATCACTTAAAACACCAGCTTTGATTCCAATAAAGAACCCCCAGTTAGCATTCTCTCCAAATGGTGTCCAGTTGAAATCCATTCTCCAGCTTAATAAATCTCTTTCGAAACGAAATTGAGTAAATGTAACTCCTTTTTGAACAAAATCATAACCTGTTGATACACCAGCTTTCCATTTAGGTGTGATGTCCGCATTGGCTGAAACCATGATTGAATTCCCAATTATTTTCTTTTCTCGATTATTATTCCCATAAGTAAGTGAATAAGCAAAAGTCACATCCCAAGGCAATTTAGCACTAAAAAACTCCGAGATTTTGTCTTCTTTATTTTCGTTCTCGTCTTCATCACCAAACTGACTTTTTCTACTGTCTCCTAAATCAGTATTTGTTCCGAACAAATCATCTTCACGACCACCATTTCTTTGACTTTGAACGTTTTTTTCTTTTTTAGGTTTATCATCTTTTTTACTCGATATGGCATAATTTAGAGTCATATTTGCACTTGTCATTCGGAATAAACTTCCGCCATTGTCAATATTAAAAACGTTAATTCTGGTCCCTGAATTATTGATCGCATAAGGATCTAATGTGGCGCCAAAATTCACATTCATTTTATTATTCAATAGTTGTGTACCACCGCTAACTCGTACTGGTGCAAAAGCAAGAGCGGTAATTCCGTCAGCATTTAGGTTGTAACTGGTAGAAAGATTCAAATTGTTAAGAAGCATTACTTTTTTAGGTTCAATCTTTGTTGAATCCTTATCAGTAACTTTTGCTTCAAATGTATTACTTAAATCAAAACCCAAGGTGTTAGAATTGCTATTTCCTGGTGCTCCAAAGATCCCAGCTTCAAATCGAGAATATTGTTTGATCATCGTTCCGCTAGCATCAGAAGCGTAACTATCATAATATTTCTCAAAACTTGGAGTGTAGCCGTAGGAAACTGATGGTCGCATGACATGTCTTATAGATTTTATTTTTTTATCATCACCAAAATTGAAAGTACCATAAATAGTAGTCCCTAAACTAGATGAGAGAGAATACGTTCTAAAAGCATCAAAACCATTTATGGTATTATCTACCACTTTACTTTGATCTATATCATAATTTCTTGTAATCGTTTTGGTGTACCATACTTCTCTATAATTGAAGGAGGTAGAAGCACTGAAATATTTAAATAATTTAAAATTAGTGCTCAGAGGGATTGTGTGTTCAATACCCGTTTTAGCATCTCTGAACATTTGTGGTTTAAAGAATAAAGAATCAGTAGTTACTATGCTGTTTTTTCCACTTAAATTATATTGCAGATTTATATTTTTGAAAAATCCTTTTTTGACACCATCTTTCCCTACAAACGGATAGATACGATCAACACTCACCTGAAGTGTAGGCAGCGTCATATTAATTTCTTCCGTTTGCGTGTTTTGCGAATGGGTTGCAGTCAATGACATTCTAACTTGTGGAACTGTATTGAATGTTTTACTATAAGAAATAGAAGAACTTAATGTGTTATTAAGGTTTGATCCAACATTTGCCTGATTTATAGACTGCTTAAAATATTTGCTGCTCCCGAGATTTACAGAAGCCGAGAAACTCGAATTAGGACTAGATTTTGAATCCTTCGCATGTGACCATTGTATATTGTAAATTTTCTGTTTTGAGTAATCAGGATAACCTCTTTCGCTGTTAATTAAATTTTCAAATCTAACATTTAAATTACCTCGAAATTTATATCGTTTGGCATAGCCAGATTCAAAACGCATTCCGTAGCTACCATTAGTATAATAATCACCTAAAACTGTCAAGTCATAATTATCGCTGAGTGCAAAATAATAACCAGCATTTTGCAACGAAAAACCTCTGGTGTTAGAATCATTATAACTAGGTAGAATTATGCCGGATAAGCTTGTTTCTTTACTCATAGGAAAAAAAGCAAAAGGTAAAGCTAATGGTGTTGGCACATCAGCGATAACCATATTAGTTAGTCCTGTAACTACTTTTTTGCCTGGAATAAACTTCACTTTTCTGGTTTGGAAATAATATTCTGGATTGTCTACATCTTTTGATGTGGTGAAGCGGGCGTTTTTTAAGAAATAAACGGAGTCATTTTCTTTTTTTGTAATTTCTGCTTTTATTTTAAATTCCCCTTGATCAGATCTTGAATTCCAGATTAAAGCTTTTTTTGTTTTGAAATTAAAACGAATGGAATCAGGTTCTACAACATTACTTCCCTGTTTGAAATTTGGATATTGTGTGTAAACTCCCGAAGAATCTTTTATGCGACCCGCATAAACTTCATTCTTTTCATAATCCATCACGATAATACCAGATTTTAGTTCTATGTCCTGATAATATAGTTCGGCTTTATTATATAAGGTAATAAGTTTTTTCTTTTGATCAATATTAGCGTAATCTACGGCCTTGTATTTTACTTTACCATCAAGAAATGCTTTTTTTGGTTTTAGAGAATCGATTTTTAAAGAATCGTTTTCTTTTTTTATAATGGTAGTCGATTTTCCGATTGTTGGAACAACAGTTTTAGAGCTATCTCTTTGTTTATTAATCGCTATAACTGATGTTTTTTTTGTTATATCTTGAGAATATAATTTACCTGATCCAATTGATAGGAAAATTGATAATAAAACGATATTAAATAAGTTTGTATGCAAAGGTTTAAATGCTATTTTTGTAAAATTATGGCCTGTTTTTTGACACGTCAAACTTACATATAATTTTTTGTCAAAAATAATCAAATAAAGATTTTATGACCCTAGAGTTTTAATTAAATTAATTTCAAGAATTATGCATATTACATTTAAAATTAAAATACTGGTTACTTTCTTTCTTACGGTAGTTTCTTTTTCTGCCTATAGTCAATCTAATGTTTTTAAGGTAACATTAGACGCTGGTCATGGAGCTCATGATTTTGGCGCAGTGTATAATGGTCATGTAGAAAAAAACATTGCATTGGCTGTGGTGCTTAAAGTAGGTAAACTTTTGGAAGCAAATCCACTAACTGACGTAATTTATACCCGAAAAACAGATGTTTTTATTGATTTAGTGGAGCGAGCTAATATTGCCAATAGAGCTGATGCCAATATTTTTGTCTCTATCCATTGTAATGCTAATAGAAATACGGCTGGATTTGGTACTGAAACGTATGTTATGGGTATGACAAAAGTAGCTTCAAACTTAGAAGCGGCTAAAAAAGAGAATTCTGTTATTACTTTGGAAAAAGATTATAAACAAAAATACGAAGGTTTTGACCCTAATTCTCCTGAAACCATGATTGGTATGACCCTTATGCAAGAGGAATATTTAGACAACAGTATTTCTTTAGCCAGTAAAGTTGAGGATGCATTTGGGGTTTTAGGAAAAAAAATTAGAGGAGGAGGAGTAAAACAAGCACCTTATATGGTACTTCATAAAGCTTATATGCCAAGAGTACTTATTGAAATGGGATTTATTTCTAATCTTGAAGAAGGAAATATTTTAGACTCTGAAGAAGGTCAAAATGAAATTGCTAAATCTATTGCCTCGGCAATTATCAGTTACAAAAACGAATATTACGGAAATGGAGAACCTGAAACATTTGATGCTAAACCATCACAAAAAATCATTGAAAAACCTATTAGAGATACCGTAACTCTCGTGAAACCTAAACCAAATTTTAATGCTTCGGAAGTAAAAAAAGCAACTAAAATAATAGATAATTCAGCAACTTTATTTAAAGTACAACTCTCAGCAAGTGTGAGAAAAGTGGAATTACAGCCAAGAAATTTCAAAGGATTGAAAAATATTTCAGTAGCATATGATAACAATGTTTATAAATATATGTACGGAGAAACGCCTAATTATGAAGAAGCCAAAAAACAATTGCAAGAGGCCAAACAAAAAGGCTATAATTCTGCATTTCTAATTGCTTTTAAAAATGGCGAAAAAATTAGTGTCGAAGAAGCAATCAAAAATTAATTTCCCCAAAAAGGATTCTAATTAAATTATAAAAAAAACTACCTGAATTTTGAAAATACCAAAAGGAATTAATGCCAAATTATTACTTATATTCTTATTTTTTTCTTTAAAACTTTTTTCTCAATCCAGCCATAATTTCGTAATCATTCTAGATGCAGGTCATGGGGGAAAAGATCCAGGGAACTCTTATAATGGTTTTGTCGAAAAAGATATTGCTCTGAGAACCACATTGAAGGTCGAAAAATATCTTCAAAAAGACCGCGATATTCAGGTTATTTACACTAGAAAAAATGATGTTTTTATAGAATTAAGAGAAAGACCAAAGGTTGCAAATAGTATTGATGCTAACTTGTTTATTTCTATACATTGCAATTCTGTTACAAATCCAAATCCGTACGGTACTGAAACTTTTGTAATGGGTTTGGCAAGAAGCAATACTAATTTTGAAATTGCCAAAAATGAAAACTCCGTAATATTATTGGAAAAAAATTATAAAAAAACGTATAAAGGTTTTGATCCTAATAAACCGGAAACGCTTATAGGTCTTAAGATTTTGCAAGAAGAATATTTAAATAGAAGTATTAGTCTGGCTTCAAAAATCGAAAAGAATTTCACCACAAAATTGAAAAGAAAATCTAGGGGTATTAAGCAAACTCCTTTGTGGGTTCTTGATGCGGCTTACATGCCAAGCGTATTGATTGAATTAGGCTTTTTGTCCAATAAAGAAGAAGGACTATACCTAAATTCAGAAGCGGGTCAAGATGAAATGGCGCAAACTATTGCGGAAGCCATTATGAGTTATAAAAAGCAATATTTTGAAATTGAATCGGATGAACCAACATCAGAAAGATTAACGAAAAATCGAAGAAAAGACACTGCAACTATTTTAAAAAATAAATTATCTCGCGAAACGGAGTCAACACAAAAAAAGTCAGTTAATAAAGAATCGGCTGGGGTGATTTTTAAAGTTCAAATAGCAACTTCAAATAAAAGCATTAAATTATTAGCAGTTAATTTTAAAGGATTGACTAACGTCTCATTATCAGCAGAGAAGGGAGCTTTTTACAAGTATAATTATAGTTCTACATCAGACTATGTTGTAGCCAAACGCAATTTAGAAATTGCAAAATCGAAAGGTTTTCCCTCAGCATATCTTGTAGCTTTTAAAAACGGCGAGAAAATTAGTATGCAAGAAGCCGTTAAATAATAATAACAAGTTTAAATTTTTATATTAAATTTGTGCAAAATATTTAAATTTTGAAAATAACAAGAGAAATTAAAACTGCCGTATTAGTCATTGCATCTATTTTATTATTTATTTGGGGCTACAGTTTTCTAAAAGGAAGAGATCTTTTTACAAATTACAAAACATTATATGTTGAATATAAAAACGTTGAGGGATTAGCCACATCCTCGCCTGTAACCTTAAACGGTCTGGTTATCGGTAAAGTAAATAGTATTGCATTAAATCAAGAAAATGGAAACTTATTAGTTGAACTTCAATTAAAGACGGATTTTCCAATTTCTAAATCGAGTATAGCTACGATTTATGAGCCAGGATTTATCGGAGGAAAGCAAATTGCTATTTATCCTAATTTTAATGACAAAACATTAGCTGAAGACGGTCAAAAGCTGCGTGGTGAAGTGAAAGTAGGTCTTACTGAAAAAGTGGGCAATCAATTAGCTCCAATTCAAGATAAATTTGAAAAAATAATGCTTCATACGGATCAACTAATAACAGGAATTAATAATGTTTTAGACAAAAAAGGTCAGGAGGATTTGAAAATAAGTTTGTCAGAGTTATCGAAGACGATAGAACAATTTCACAAAGCATCTGCGAGCGTAAATACATTATTGGATGAAAACAAAGTTCAAATAAAAGGAGCTGTGACCAACTTCAATAAAATTTCTGGTGATTTTTCTAAAATATCGGATTCATTGAATAAAGCTAATTTAGGAAAAACGGTAAGAAATCTTAATAAAACGTTAGCTAGAGTTGATGGTATAATGAGTGGCTTAGAAGCAGGAAAAGGTTCTATGGGTAAATTATTAAGTGATGAAGCCTTCTATGATAATTTAAAAGCGACCACTAAAGAGTTAGAATTATTACTACAAGATATAAGACTGGCACCAACAAGATATGTTAATATTTCTGTATTTGGAAAGAAAAATAAACCGTATGTTGCTCCAAAAAATGATTCAATAATAAAAACAAAAAACTAGCAATGATGAGCTATTTAGACAATGTATTATTTGCCCTATTATTGATTATAGGTTTCGGGTATTTTTATAATAATATCAGAAAAATTATTAGAAATATAAATCTGGGTGTTGCAGTTGATAGAAAAGACAACGCTAAAGCACGTTGGAATAATATGGCCATGATTGCTCTTGGACAGTCTAAAATGGTCAAAAGACCAATAGCTGGAGCACTCCATATTGTGGTCTACGTTGGTTTTGTAATAATCAATATAGAATTGCTCGAAATAATTATTGACGGTTTATTTGGGACTCACAGGGTTTTTGCTTTTTTAGGACCAGTATATAATGTATTGATTGCTTCTTTTGAAATATTAGCATTATTAGTTTTGGTAGCCGTAATTGCTTTTTGGACAAGAAGGAATATTATAAGATTAAAACGATTTGCAAGTTCAGATTTAAAAGGTTCTCCTAAAAATGATGCCAATTATATTTTGTATTTTGAAGTGGTGTTAATGACTTTGTTTCTGTTGATGAATGCATCCGATTTGCATTTACAAAACGTTTCGGGAGGTTTTTCTCATTTTATCAAAGCTGGTTCATTTCCTGTAAGTCAGTTTATTGAACCGTTATTTAACGGAATGTCAAATGAATTGGTGATGCTTCTTACAGAAATATTTTGGTGGTTGCACATCACCGGTATTTTGATTTTTATGAATTACTTGTACTTTTCAAAACACTTACATATTCTATTGGCTTTTCCTAATACTTATTTTGCAAATCTAAATCCTCAAGGTCAATTTGATAACTTAGAGTCAGTTACGAAAGAAGTAAAGATGATGATGGATCCAAACGCTGATCCATTTGCAGCAGCGCCACCAGCAGATGAAAATGAAGTGCCAAGTAAATTTGGAGCGAGCGACGTACAAGATTTAAATTGGGTTCAATTATTGAACGCTTATACCTGTACAGAATGTGGTCGTTGTACTTCGTCATGCCCTGCGAATATTACAGGAAAAAAATTGTCTCCTCGTAAAATTATGATGGACACAAGAGATAGAATTGAAGAAGTTGGTAGAAATTTAGACACGAATAAAGGAGTTTTTATTCCGGATAACAAATCATTGTTAAATGATTATATTACGCCAGAAGAGCTTTGGGCATGTACATCTTGTAATGCATGTGTTGAGGAATGTCCTGTAAATATAAGTCCGTTATCAATAATTATGGACATGAGAAGGTATTTGGTCATGGAACAAAGTGCCGCACCAATGCCAATTAATGCTATGATGACCAATATAGAAAATAATGGTGCGCCGTGGCAATACAATCAACAAGACCGCTTGAATTGGAAAAACGAAAACTAATATTTTATAGTTTAATTGGTTATCCGTTTACACGTTTAACCGAATCATCAAATAATTGAATAACCGAATCAATAAATAAATCATGTCAGAAAATTTAATAGTGCCAACAATGGCAGAAATGCTAGCTCAGGGGAAGCAACCGGAAGTTTTATTTTGGGTAGGTTGTGCGGGAAGTTTTGATGATAGAGCAAAAAAAATAACAAAAGCATTTGTGCGAATTTTGAATCGTTCGAATGTTTCCTTTGCAGTACTTGGTACTGAAGAAAGTTGTACTGGAGATCCCGCAAAAAGAGCGGGGAATGAGTTTTTGTTTCAAATGCAGGCCATGATGAATATTGAGGTTTTAAATGGATATGAGGCAAAAAAAATTGTTACCGCTTGTCCGCATTGTTTTAATACTTTGAAAAATGAGTATCCTGAATTAGGAGGGAAATACGAAGTAATTCATCATACGGAATTTTTGAAATCACTACTAGATGATGGAAGATTGACAATAGAAGGAGGACAATTTAAAGGTAAAAGAATCACTTTCCATGATCCCTGTTATTTAGGAAGAGCTAATAATGTTTATGAAGCGCCAAGGGATCTAATTCTTAAACTGGACGCCGAATTAGTAGAGATGAAACGTTCTAAGGCTAATGGATTATGTTGTGGCGCCGGTGGTGCACAGATGTTTAAAGATGCGGAACCTGGAAACAAGGAAATTAACATTGAAAGAACCGAAGATGCATTAGAAACAAAACCAGATATTATTGCAGCAGGGTGCCCATTCTGTAACACAATGATGACTGATGGAATCAAAAATAAAGAAAAAGAGGGTGATGTAAAAGTTATGGACATTGCTGAATTAATTGCTAATGCACAGGATTTGTAGTATGCTATGTTGATTTACTTAATCTGCTATTATGATTTATAAAAATGTTCTATTTTTTATAATGATGCTATTCAATTTGGTATGCTCTGCTCAGTCAGTTCCTATTTCTATTCCAGTTGATAGTTTAGGAGTTAAAAATAAAACGCAAATCCAATTTAAAACAAAACAATTAATCATTCCTGCAGTTTTAATTGGCTACGGAATAATTGGAATTGGTAATGATCAGCTCAAATCATTTAATAATCAGATCAAAGAAGAAGTAAAAGAGAACATCGATAAAAAGTTCACTATTGATGATTTCTCACAATATCTCCCTTTAGCTTCCGTTTATGGTTTGAGTGCAATTGGAATTAAAGGGAAAAATAATTTCCGTGATAAAACCGTCATCGTCGCAACTTCTTATTTAATTATGGGAATTGCTGTAAATAGTTTAAAACGGACTCTTAAAGTTGAACGACCTGATGGCTCCGGTTTTAATTCTTTTCCTTCAGGACATACAGCAACCGCTTTTATGGGAGCTGAGTTAGTATACCAAGAATATAAGGATGTTTCAGCCTGGTACGGTATTTCAGGGTATTTAGTAGCCACTGGCACAGGAGTATTTAGGTTATATAATAATAGGCACTGGCTGACGGATGTAATTGCTGGAGCAGGAATTGGAATATTAAGTGCGAAGGCTGCTTATTGGTTATATCCTTCCGTTAATAGATTATTAGTTTCTAAAAAACCAACAAATAAAAAAACAACATTTATTCCTTATTATGATGGTAAACAAGTGGGATTTGGACTTGTTTCCACGTTTTAATCATAATAATAGTAATTATAAAAATAAAATTATGTACGTTCCTTTTGAAAATTTACCCGAAGAATCTAAAATATGGATTTATCAATCAAACAGAAAATTTTCGGATGCCGAATTTTCTGAAATAGAAACTGCCCTGCAATCTTTTCTTGAAAGTTGGGCTGCACACGGAACAAGTTTGGTATCATCGTATCAATTGAAATACAATAGATTCATTATAATTGCCGTTGATCAGGATGTTCAGGCTGCAACAGGATGTTCAATAGATTCATCTGTTGAGTTTATTCAAAGTTTAGAACAAAAATATAATGTCGATTTATTGGATAAGATGAATGTGACTTTCAAATTAGGGGAGCATATTGCTCATAAGCCTTTGATTGATTTTAAGAAAATGGTTAAAGATAAAGCCGTTACTGAAAACACAATTGTTTTCAATAATTTGGTTAATAATATTGAAGAATATAATGAATCTTGGGAAGTTCCAGCTATTGACAGTTGGCACAGTCGCTTTTTTTAAACAAAATAGTTCAATGAAAAAAATAGGCATCAGAATTGTTTTATTTTATGTCCTGTTTCTTTTTGTTGCCGCTAGTTGTGTTGGTACAAAAATTAATAAGCCTAAAGTAATTCTAACCAATATTCCATCAAAAAGAATTGTTTCTGCTGATGATTTAAAAAATTCCCCTGTGCTTTTTGAGTTACCTTCTGAAGGAACTAAATGGGTAGATAGTGTTTACGCTGCAATGAATTTAGACGAAAGAATAGGCCAGTTATTTATGGTAGCTGCTTATTCTAATAAAGATACGGTTCATTTCAATGCCATTGATAAACTGATTACTGAAAACAAAATTGGAGGATTAATTTTTTTTCAAGGTGGTCCGGTTCGTCAAGCAAATCTTGCGAATCGTTTTCAATCCAAGTCAAAATTCCCTTTGTTTATTGGTAATGATGCCGAATGGGGTTTGGGCATGCGACTTGATTCAACGGCTAGATATCCTTGGAATATGACTCTTGGAGCTATCCAAGATATGAAATTGATAGAGAGAGTGGGTGTTCAAATGGGAGAACAAAGTAAACGATTAGGTTTACAGTTTAACTTTGCGCCGGTTCTTGACATTAATACTAATCCAAAAAATCCTATCATAGGTTTTCGTTCTTTTGGAGAAGATAAATATAAGGTTACTGAACACGCCATTGCTTTAATGAAAGGGGTACAAAGCCAAGGTGTTTTTTCTACAGGGAAACATTTTCCCGGTCACGGTGATACAGAGACTGATTCCCATAAAGGCTTACCATTAATTAATTTCTCTAAAGAGAGATTGGAAGAGGTCGAGTTTTATCCTTACAGAAAAATGTTTCATCAAGGACTTTCTTCAGTAATGGTGGGGCATTTAAATGTTCCCAGTTTAGAATCAAGATCTAATTATCCGTCATCGATTTCCTATAATGTGGTGACCAATATTCTTCAAAAAGAATTGGGTTTTAAAGGACTAATATTTACTGATGCTTTGAATATGAAAGGGGTAAGTGACTCGAATATTCCCAGCGAAATAAATTTTGAAGCTTTTATGGCTGGAAACGATATCTTATTATTTCCAGAAAATGTTCCTTTCGCAATTGAAAAATTCAAACTCGCTTATTCGGCTAATTTAGTAACGGAGGAAAGATTGGCTTTTTCTGTAAAGAAAATATTAAAATTCAAATACAAAGCGGGTTTAAATTCCTATAAACCTATTGAGACAGCTCATTTATATAAAGATTTAAATTCGTCAAAAAATGATGCTTTGCAGTATGAATTATATGAAAATGCCGTCACTGTTTTAAAAAATACGACTTCTGTTTTACCCATAAAAAATTTGGAAAATCAAAAAATTGCTTATGTAAAAATAGGGGACGACAGCAATGATACTTTTGTTTCAACTCTAAAAAAATATGCAGAGGTAACTGTCATTTCGGATACAAATCCAGATAGTTTACAAGTAAAATTGAAACCATTTACAACAGTAATTATTGGCTATCACAAGGCAGATTTAGCTTTTAAGAATGGTGATTTAAATGCAGAGGAATTATTTAAAATCAATTATCTAGCCCGAAATAATAATGTTATCCTGGATCTTTTTGCAAAACCATATTCCTTATTACCTATTGCAAATTTTGAGGATATTGAAGGATTGGTTGTCTCTTATCAAAATAGTGATATTGCACAAATAGTTTCTGCTGAATTAATTTTTGGTGCTATTGAAGCGAAAGGGAAATTGCCTGTATCCATCAATACAAATTTTAAAGTAAATGACGGTTTAACAACTGAAAAACTAAATCGTCTGGGATTTACCGCTGCCGAAAATGTTGGAATGAATCCTGAAATACTGTCTAAAATTGATGCTTTAGCCCTAAAGGCCATCAATGCCAAAATGACTCCGGGAATTCAGGTGCTCGTGGCTAGAAAAGGAAAAGTTATTTACCAAAAGTCATTTGGGTATCACACGTATAATAATGATTTGAAGGTTTTGGATTCAGATATTTACGATGTTGCATCATTAACGAAGATTCTGGCTACTTTGCCAAATGTGATGCAACAATATGATCAGCAAAAAATAAACATGGAAACGACATTGGGAACGATGTCTCCAATCTTTAAAAATTCGAATAAAGAAAACATCCATTTCAAAGAATTATTATCGCATTATGCAGGACTTGTAGCGGGAATACCATTTTATAAGGCAACAATGGATAAATCAAAACTTTCAGAAAATTATTTCAGAAAAGTTTCAAATGATCAGTTTTCTAAGCAATTAGGAGATAGTCTTTTTATAAGAAATGATTTCCATGACTCGATAATGAAAATGATTATTAAAAGTAAATTAGCTATTAAAAAAGAATACAAATACAGTGATCTTACTTTTATGATTTTAAAAGATTATTTAGAAAATTCAACGGGTAAAAAATTAGACGATTTAATTCAGGAGAACTTTTATCAATCACTCGGGATGAATAATTCAAGCTTTAATCCATTGAAGAAGTATGATAAAAACAGAATTCCTCCGACAGAATTTGATTCTTATTTCCGACATCAAATTTTGCAAGGCTATGTGAATGATTTATCGGCAGCATTAGAAGGTGGAGTTTCTGGTCATGCAGGTGTTTTTTCTAATGCAATGGATGTGGCTAAAATTATGCAATTGTATTTACAAAAAGGGAATTATGGTAATCGTCAGTATTTTTCTGAGAAAACATTTAATGATTTCAACACGTGTTATTTTTGTGCAGAAGGAAATAGGAGAGGTATTGGTTTTGATAAGCCGCAATTAGGAGTAGCAGGACCCACCTGCGGATGTGCATCAATGACTAGTTTTGGACATACGGGTTTTACAGGAACGATGGCTTGGGCTGATCCCGAAGCAGAAATAGTTTATGTATTTCTTTCCAATAGAACTTTTCCATTGGCTACTGAAAATAAATTATCGAAGGAAAATATTCGAGAAGATATTCAGGAAGTAATTTATGATGCAATTGTAAAATAGCGCAATAAAACAGAATAATTAACTTTAAGCCATTATGAAATTATTAAACAATTTCATAATGGCTTATTTTTATTAAAATGGCTTTTTTAAAAATTTAATTTTGAAACATTTAGTTAAAAATTACTCTATGTATTATAGTATATTTGATTTGTAAAGCAATACTATGAAAAATAAAAGGAACGTATTTAAAGCAAGCTATTTAGCGGTATTTCTTTTTTGCATAACTTTTTTAAATGCCCAAAATGCAGACATAAATATTTTAAGAGATATCAATGTTTATAGAAATACATCTTTAGATCCCACTTTTAAGATAATAACCAATAGTGCCGTTCCAATCAGCGTTGCAACTCCCATTATTATTTATTCCGTAGGATTGATAAAGCAAGACAGTACAATCAAAAAGCAGGCAATTTTTATTGGTGAAACGTTTCTGGTTTCAGCATTTGTTACAACTGCTTTAAAGCACAGCATAAAAAGGGAAAGACCATTTGATACGTATTCGGATATAGATAAAGCGACTTCTGCACCCGGTTATTCATTTCCTTCAGGGCATACTTCGACAGCTTTTGCCACAGCAACATCATTGAGTATGGCATATCCTAAATGGTACGTAATTGCGCCTTCTTTTGTATGGGCGAGCGCAGTAGGATATTCTCGAATGCATTTAGGGGTTCATTATCCTACGGATGTATTTGCAGGAGCATTAGTAGGAAGTGGTTCCGCTTATATAACGTACAGAGCTAATAAATGGCTTAACAAGAAAAGGTCTAAAAAAGAAAGGTAATTGTAACTTGAATCTAGCATTAAAAAAAAAGCAAAATGAAAATACTAAATTACATTACAAAAACAGTCTGGGTATTATCATTGGTAAGTTTATTTACCGACACTGCAAGTGAAATGCTTTATCCAATTATGCCTATTTATCTAAAAACGATTGGATTTTCAATTGTTTTAATTGGTGTTTTAGAAGGATTTGCTGAAGCTTTGGCTGGATTAAGCAAAGGATATTTTGGAAAGTTATCTGATAATTCCGGAAAACGAGTTCCCTTTGTACAACTGGGTTATAGTTTAAGTGCGATTTCAAAACCAATGATGGCAGTATTTATTTTCCCGCTTTGGATATTTTTTGCGAGAGCCATTGATCGTTTTGGAAAAGGAATTCGTACAGGGGCAAGGGATGCTATTTTATCGGACGAAGCTACAGCCGAATCCAAAGGGAAAATTTTTGGGTTTCATAGATCGATGGATACTTTTGGTGCAGTTCTGGGTCCAATTATAGCTTTAATTTATCTTTATTTTTATCCGCAACAATACCAAACGCTTTTTTATATCGCTTTTATTCCTGGTGTTCTTGCCGTATTAGCATCATTCTTACTTAAAGACAAAATAAAGCCTCATCCAATTGAAAAAAAGCCGACGTCCTTTTTTTCGTTCCTTAACTATTGGAAAACAAGTCCGCAACAATATCGAAAAGTAGTAATCGGATTATTGGCATTTACATTATTTAATAGTTCAGATATTTTTTTGTTATTAAAGGCTAAACAAGCTGGCCTTAATGATACATACGTAATTGGAGTTTATATTTTTTACAATTTAGTTTATGCGCTTTCGGCATTTCCAATAGGTATTTTAGCAGATAAAATAGGTTTAAAGAAGATGTTTATTTTTGGATTATCTTTATTTGCCATAGTCTATTTTGGAATGGCGTTCAGTAAAAGTCTTTTTTCGATTTCGATTTTCTTTTTTATTTATGGAGTTTATGCGGCCGCAACCGAAGGAATTTCAAAAGCTTGGATCAGCAATATTTCAGATAAAAAAGATACCGCGACAGCAATTGGCACCTATTCAGGATTTCAAAGTATCTGTACTTTAATAGCAAGTTCATTGGCAGGATTAATTTGGTATCAATTTGGACCCAATGTAACATTTATTACTACAGCTGCAGTAACGCTTTTGGTTATTATTTACTTCTCTTTTTTTATAAAAGATAAAATTATTAAAAATGGCACACCAATATAAAAAGGAAGTTAACGACAAAGAATCGTGTTGTACTTTAGAAAAAAAAATGGGTGTTAAAATGAGCGCAGATGCTGGTTGCTGTTCTCTTGACGAGCAAGAAAATCATTCTGATGATGATCACGACCACGACCATTCAAATGGGAGTGATAGTATTTTTAGGATGTTTTTGCCTTCAATATTAAGTTTGTTATTACTATTAACAGCAATTGCATTTGACAATTATTTTCCTCAAACCTGGTTTGTGGGTTGGGTTAGGATTGCGTGGTTTTGTGTCGCTTATCTTCCAGTAGGTTTACCTGTATTGAAAGAAGCTTTTGAGAGCATAGGAAAAGGTGCTGTTTTTTCAGAGTTTTTTCTAATGTGTATTGCTACACTTGGTGCTTTTGGAATTGGCCAGTATGCTGAGGGTGTTGCCGTAATGTTATTTTATTCTATTGGTGAATTATTTCAAATGTTAGCTGTAAAAAGAGCCAAATCAAGCATTAAAGCATTATTAGGCCAAAGACCGGATTCTGCGAATGTTATTGAAGGACTCGAAACTGTTTCAAAAAAAGCTTCAGATATTGCCATTGGTGAAATCATTCAATTAAAGCAAGGTGAAAAATTAGCTTTGGATGGAAAACTACTTTCTGAGTCTGCTACTTTCAATACAGCGGCGTTAACGGGGGAAAGCAAACCCGATACCAAATCAAAAGATGAAATGGTTCTTGCCGGAATGATTAATCTCAATGCTGTTGCTATGGTAGAAGTTACAGCAATTTTTACCGATAGTAAATTATCTAAAATTCTTGAAATGGTTCAGGAAGCAACTGCTAAAAAAGCTACAACCGAACTATTTATTAGGAAATTCGCCAAAATTTATACTCCAATAGTTGTTTTTCTGGCCATCGGAATTTGTTTGATTCCTATCTTATTTGTGGAGAATTATGTTTTCAGAGATTGGTTGTACAGAGCATTAATTTTCTTAGTCATTTCTTGTCCTTGCGCGTTGGTAATTTCCATTCCATTAGGTTATTTTGGTGGAATTGGCGCAGCAAGTAAAAACGGAATTTTAATTAAAGGCTCTACCTTTTTGGATATTTTGGCTTCTATTCAAGTAGTAGTTATGGATAAAACCGGAACATTAACTAAAGGTGTTTTTAAAGTGCAAAAAGTGGTAGCTGTAGGGATTTCGGAAGCTGATTTAGTAAAATATACGGCCGCAATTGAAACGAAATCAACGCATCCCGTTGGTTCAGCTATAATTGAATATGCTAAGGATATTGTGAAAGACACTACAATTAGCGAGGTAAATGAAATTGCAGGCCATGGAATGAAAGGGCTTGTCGATGGAAAAGAAATTTTAGTAGGAAGTACTAAATTGATGAAAAAATTCAACATCAGTTATGACACTGACATTGATACCGTTCCATTTACAATTATTGTAGTTGCTCTCAATAAAAAATATGTCGGCTATTTTATTATTGCCGACGAAATTAAAGAAG
The DNA here is from genome assembly GCF_900108015.1 of Flavobacterium urumqiense. Classification (GTDB taxonomy): domain Bacteria; phylum Bacteroidota; class Bacteroidia; order Flavobacteriales; family Flavobacteriaceae; genus Flavobacterium; species Flavobacterium urumqiense. The sequence goes on from NZ_FNVP01000008.1 coordinate 82,545, forward strand.
ATGCAAAAGAAGCTATTCAAAACTTACACAAAGTAAATATTAAAACCATCATGCTTTCAGGCGATAACCAGGCAATAGTTTCGCTTGTCGCCAAAGAGTTGAATATTGACCAAGCTTTTGGGGAATTATTGCCGGAGAATAAAGTTCAAAAAGTTACAGAATTAAAAGAACAGCATGTAAAAATAGCATTTGTTGGTGATGGAGTAAATGATGCACCAGTAATTGCTTTGGCCGATGTCGGAATTGCAATGGGTGGCTTAGGAAGTGATGCTGCCATTGAAACTGCAGATGTTGTTATTCAAAATGACCAACCAACAAAGATTTTTACAGCAATAAACATTGGAAAAAAGACTAAACAAATCGTTTGGCAAAATATTGGTTTAGCTTTTTCTGTAAAACTAATTGTTCTAATTATGGGCGCGGGGGGATTAGCCACCATGTGGGAAGCCGTTTTTGCGGATGTTGGCGTAGCTTTATTGGCTATTTTAAATGCGGTAAGAATTCAACGAATGAAATTTTAAATAAAAGCGTATTTCTCTAAAATTCCAACCTAATTTTATTAATTTCGTTTCATTAAAATAAATACATGAAAATTGCAATAGTTTGTTATCCTACCTTTGGAGGAAGTGGAGTTGTCGCTACAGAATTAGGGCTTGAATTGGCTCGACGTGGACATGAAATTCATTTCATAACCTACAGTCAACCAGTACGTTTGGCGCTTTTAAGTCCAAATGTGCATTATCATGAAGTTAATGTGCCAGAATATCCTTTGTTTCATTATCAGCCTTATGAATTGGCTTTATCGAGCAAATTAGTAGATATGGTGAAGCTATATAAAATTGAATTGTTACACGTACATTATGCCATCCCACATGCGTATGCGGGCTATATGGCGAAACAAATGCTGAAGGATGAAGGAATTAATATTCCAATGGTCACTACGCTTCATGGAACTGATATCACTTTAGTTGGGAATCACCCGTTTTATAAGCCTGCAGTAACTTTCAGTATCAATAAATCAGATTATGTCACTTCGGTTTCCCAAAGTTTGAAAGACGAGACCCTTAAATTATTTAATATAAAAAAAGAAATTGAGGTTATTCCAAATTTTATCGAATTGGATAAGAATGTCAATGACCCCACTATTGCATGTCATCGTTCCGTTATGGCAAAAGCAAATGAACGGATCATTACCCATATTAGTAATTTTAGAAAAGTTAAAAGAATTCCGGACATTATTAAAATATTTTATAGTATTCAAAAGGAAATTCCTGCCAAATTAATGATGGTAGGAGATGGCCCAGAGAAAGAGAAAGCAGAATATTTATGCCAGAAATTAGGTATTCTAGATAAAGTAATTTTTTTCGGAAACAGTAATGAAATTGATAAAATTTTGAGCTACACAGACCTTTTCTTGTTGCCTTCTGAAACAGAGAGCTTTGGTCTTGCTGCTTTGGAAGCTATGGCGTGGAGTGTTCCAATAATTTCGAGTAATTCCGGAGGTTTACCAGAAGTAAATTTTGATGGGATTTCAGGTTATTTGAGCGATGTGGGTAATACGGATGAAATGGCTGTGAATGCTTTAAAAATTTTAAAAGATGATGAAACTCTAAAAAAATTCAAAGAAAATGCGCTGAATATTGCCAAAAAATTCGACATCAAAAATATTTTGCCTTTGTATGAAGAGTTATATAAAAAGGCAATAAATCAATACGTGTAAAATTCTTTCTTTAAACTCCCTAATTTTATTTAAAAAATGAAAAAAATTGCTCTTGTATTGTTAACTGTATTATTATTTTCTTGTGCTTCCACTAATAAAACTGCAGATAAAAGACCATTGTTTGAAGTCTTAACGCAACAAAATGATGGTGGCGCAAGTATACATTTTTTTGAAATTCTTTCGGAACCTAACGAAATTAAGATGCTTCAAGGGGATGAGAATTTAAAAAGCAAAATTGGTCTGAATGATATTCAAACGTCAAATTTTGTTATTTTAAATATGGGACAAAAAACAACAGGAGGTTATAAAATAGGAATCGAAAATGTTGTTGAAACAGATAAAAATATAATTATTACTGTCAAAGAAACTATCCCTGAACCAGGAGGTGTGGTTACACAAGTTTTTACAAATCCTTTTTGTGTTGTTAGAATAAATTCTAAAAAAGAAATTATTTTTAAATAAAAAAACTCCACTATTTCTAGTGAAGTTTTTCAGTTTTTGTATTTTACCATTTTCAGGTTATAGATTAGCTAACAATTAATGTTTTCCATTTCCATGGCCATTGTTTCCTTTTCCTTCTTTATGATCGCCATTATTTTGGTTGCCTTTATTACCATCATTTTTGTACACTTTGTTATTATTGCTGCGACTAGAACCTATCGATTTTTGTGGTTTACCATGATACCCTTTGTAATATTTAACTTTATGACTTTTAAAGTTACCATAAGGTTTTGAACCATGATAATCATTTAAAATTACTTTATATCCATTATACAAGTTGTAATTTCTATATTGTCCCGGTAAATATCGAGATCGGATCCATGTTCCTCGATTCAAGTAAATAAATTGTGTAGCTCTAATGTCATAGTATGCTTCAACATCAGGTAGATAATAATAGTCTACGTTAGAGTATCCTACCGGTCCCCATGCTGGAGGTGTGCCTAAATTTACATTTACTGAAACTTGGGCGTGTATTGCACTTGATGCAAAAAGGATTATTCCTAAGGCGATTAATTTTAATGTTTTCATTTCTCAGATATTTAATTAATATTTATTTTCTGTTAACTTTAGAGTTAATTTTTTAGTATAAAGCCAAAAATTGTGCCACAGACCATAATTAACATCCAATTGGGTTATATTTTCAATAAAAAAAGAGAAGTTTATAAGCTTCTCTTCTAATTTATATTTTAAAGATTAGTTACAATAAAAGAATCAATAAAAGAATAATAATGATAATCGCTCCAACTGAAAAATAAACGCCATTTCCTGTCGCTGCCAAGTTAGATTTAATTGCACGTACTTCTTTACGAAGTGCTTTTTTCTCTGAAGATTTCATGGAAGATTTATCCATTGCCTTAATTTGCTCTAAACGATTTAGCATAACCTTTACTTCAGCAGGTACTTCTTTTGTAGTATTTGTTACTGTTGTCGGTGCTTTTTCAGCAGCCAAAATTGTCGTTGGAAATGTACCTAATGTGAATACCATCATCATTAAATAAAATGTCAATTTTTTCATTTTTGTTAAGGGTTTTAGTTAAAAATATTTTAATAATGTAAATGTAATGAAATAAAAGGATTTTAAATTTATATTATTTTATGTTAAAATTATATAATTCACACTTTATAAAACAGGAATAAATTTCTTCATTAGAAGATTGAATTCAGCCTTTATTTAAAAATTACTGTGCGTGGTTTTGCCAATTCAAAATCCTGAAAGCCAAAATCAGTCGTTTCAAAAGAATTAGTTTTAAAGACATTGTCACCAATATTTGGAATTGAAGGATAATAGGAAAGTGATATTTGGAAAGAACTGAATACTAAAAAGTCATTATTTACAATAAATCCAACACTAATTTTTGAATATGCTTTACTGTTTTTCAATCCTTTTTCAGCATTACCAAGCATTGCGATTGAATAATTAAAGTATGGATTCAGTCGAAATCCCCACAGATCCCAAGGAGAATAGGCTTGGGTCTGTAAAGTCAACATTACTTTTTTAGTGCCATATTGAGCACTGTTAAAACCATTAATTCCATAATTTTCATTGATGGTAAGTTGATCTCCAATAGAATTTGTTCGATTTATTCCCAATATGAATTGGGGTTTAATAAACTGTCTTAATTTCCATTTTCCCATATCAATCAAATTAGTAAAATAATTGGCCTGAAATAAAAAAGCAGTTTGGGTGGTCTTTGATTTGTCAAAAAAACTGCCCAATTCAATGTTGGTACTTAAAAAGCCCCAATCATAAAAATTTCCGAAAGATGCTTGAGCACCTAAATAATAGCGTCCATGATTATTTTTATGTTGATAACCACCCGTTATCCCATATATTTTTCCAATAGGGACATCCTCAATGATTCCGTTTTTAAAAATGTATTTATCTTCAACGAATTTTCTTGAAGTGAAGCCAATTCCGGAAAGAATGAATTTTTCTCCAGAATAGAAATTAACAGGGTCATATTCAATTGAAGGACTTTCCAGATATTTTATATTTAATATCCTACCTGATAGTATTAAGTTTGTTGTTCTGTCACTTTCTGTATTTCCTTCAAAAAGTCTAAAAGCATGCCCTATCCAAAAATCCTGTGAGTTATATTTGAAATTTTGTTTAGCATATATCAGATTAGAATCTTGAAGCGTATCTTTTCTAAATTGTTGATCTACATAAATTCCACCGGCCCATTGTGTTAATGGGGAATAAAAAGGACGTTCCACATTGACACTTTTACCATAATAATCATCTAAATCAATGAAATATCTGACGGTTGTCTTTATAAATGTATTTTTGATATTTGGTATGCTATAAGCTAAACTATAGGCAATTTTTCCATCACTGAATCGATTTCTAAATTTATTATCAAATTCATGGCCCAAACCTATAAAATTACGTTCATTCAAATCGAAAGTAGCTCTGGAGCTCGAAACAGAGCCTTTTGGGATCATGCTCCACGAATCTAATACGCGAACGGAAACATCAACAGAATCTGGATTGTTTTTAATCAGTTCTGAAGTTATACTAACTCTGTTAACATATCTTTGAGTTCTAATTAAACGCTCTGATTCCTTAATTAATAGAGAATCCAATGGCTTATTTTTTTTAATAAGCAATAAATTCAGAATGGCAAGTCTATTCGTTTTAATGTGTATTCTGTTTCCTTCTCTTTCTGCCCAATTTTTAGGCCTTCTTGTTGAATCGATTTCTGAAAATCCAAACGGGTCGAGCGTAATGATATTAATTTTTCTAATTATTTTACCTTCAAAAGCTTGAAGTTTTTTTTGCTTTACTTTTTTCTTCTCCACTTTTAAATTAACGGGTCTAAAAACTAATTTATGAACTAATCGGGTAAATTTATTTTTTTTCGAATAGGTTTGAATATTTTTATATACCCCAGAAGAATCTTTTTTTTGGTTATCGACTTGCGAAAAAGATACTTGAGAAAAACAGAGTATTAAAAGAAATAATGTAAATGTTTGTTTTTTTAGCATCTAAAAAAATACTTTAATTTGGTGTGATTCTTCTAATTTTGAGAATTTAAATTTTCATCATTAGTTCTACTCATATCATTTTCAGTAGTGGTTTCCGTAAACATAGGAACAGTAATATCCGTTTTGATTATGATTTTTTTTACTGATGTTTCTGAATCAAAAAGAGGTAATTTAATATTGCGCCAAGTATATGTTTTTGGTAAATCATCCCCCATTAAATAACCCCAAGGCTCTAAAGATTCTATTCTGTCAAAAATTACTTTAAGAATAGCAATTATAGGAATAGCCAAAAACATCCCTGAAATTCCAGAAATTGCACCACCAATAATGATCCCAACGATGGAAACGAATGCATTTATTTGGACTTTTGAACTTACAACTAATGGCACTAAAACATTGTTGTCAATTAATTGTACAATTATATTGACTACAATTACACCAACAATTATGGATAAGTCGGGAGATCCAGTTAGCGATGCTACGATACTTAAAACACCTGCAAACAATATTCCAACATAAGGGATTAAATTTAGAATTCCTGTAACAATTCCCAACAAAATAGCATATTTAACGCCTATTATCATAAATCCAACTGTTGTTAATATGGAAACCAAAATCATTTCTATAATTAAACCAACAATATAACTTTTTACGGCTACTTTTATTTGAGATAAAATATCTTGCAATTTCGGGTGATACTCTTTTTTTATTAATTTTGAAAAGAACAACATAAAATGGGTTCTGTACAAAAGGATTAAAAAGACATAAATAGGAATTAAAATAAGGTTGATTAGCGTATCCGTAAACGACATTAAAGTCGTTCCTATCATTTCTTTCCCTTTTTCCATTGAATCTTCAGTCGCAGTATCTAAATATTGTCTTTGCTCTCTGGAACTTATATTGAAATGTTCTCGGATATATTGTTGAATATTATGAATGTGAATGTTAATGTTTCTCTCAATTTTATTAAAATCATTAGCCATTTCACTAATTTGAAGGGATAAAAATGCAAAAAGCCCAATAAAAAATAAAATAAATAACAAGACAGTTATCATTACTGCTATAACATGCGGGAAATGGAGTTTATGTCTTATAAAATGAGCAATTGGTCTTAATAATATGGCGAATATAAAAGACAACAGGATTGGGATTAAGATTTCTTGACCAATATAAAAAATATACCCAAAACAAATTAGGCTTACTAAAATCAATGCAAGTTTTGCGTAGAATGGAAGTTTTATAATGTCATTCATATTTTTCGTTGTATTTATATTGCACTAAATGGGAACAAGATATAATTTAAAATTTAACAAGCAAATATGATGCAATAAAAACTCTGATATTTATAGATTTTTTAAAAATAGTTATATAATTGCCACATAAACAGTAAAATAGTTTTATCATTGGAATCAAAATAAATTGTAGTTCTGAAAAATTGCACTTAATCTATAAATTCTTTATCATCAAAATGATTTTTCATTATTGAAATTCCTCTTTGCAAAAGTAAGTTGTTAGGGTAGATAACCATTTCTCCATCAAGAGTTTTCAAGTACACATGAAAAGCACCGATATCTTCGATTTCAGCTTCAAAAGGGAAATCTTTGTCATGAATTTTTATTATATCACCAATTTTAAACGGAAAAGAAAAGAACAAAATAATACCAGATGTGATGTTACTCAAAATAGACCATTGGGCAAACATGGCAACGCCTACTACTGTTGTAATGGAGGAAAGAGCAATAAAAATATCTTTGGTCTGCACTCCCCAGATTAAGACTAAAGCTATAAACGCTACAATGTTAATAAATAAATGAATGTATTTAATTACTAAATTTGTTCGATGCTCCAGAGTATGACTTGATTCAGCATAACGTCTTACTAATTTTGTAGTTATCAATCGTAATGAAATGTAGACAATCAAAAGTATTCCTGTACCAATTAGTTCTTTTGTATAATCGAAAATTAGATTTATACCCATGATTTTATTAGGCTAATTTACTTAAATATTCATATACTTTATCAGTAGGCATACCCATCACATTGGCGTAAGAACCTTCAATTTTTGAAACGCCAATAAAACCGATCCATTCCTGAATACCATAAGCACCTGCTTTATCATACGGTTTGTAATTTTCCAAATAATAGGCAATAGCTTCATCACTTAATTCGTTGAAAGTAACTTTAGTCAGCTCATTAAGAACCGTTGTTTCTGAAGTACTTTTAAAACAAACCGAGGTAATCACTTCATGTGTTGTATTCGACAATGATTTCAGGATTTCAAAAGCATCTTGCTGATTTTTTGGTTTCCCCAAAGCTTTGTTATTATGCCAAACAATCGTATCACTTGTTATAAGGATTTCATTCGGTTGTAATTCGCCTTCAAAAGCACTTGCTTTCAATGCAGCCAAATAATCTGTAATTTCTGCGGCTTTTAATTCCCGAGGGTATACTTCTTCAATTTCTTTTAATCGGATTTCAAAATCCAAATCTAAATCTTTAAAGAATTGTTGACGTCGTGGAGAACCCGAAGCAAGAATCAGATTGTATTTTTGTAATTTATTTTTAAGCATTGTATTTCATATTTATGGTGATTACAACAATAGATAAAATTCCGAAAAAAAGTATCCATTTTAGTAACAAACTCAATTGATTAAAGTCTTTTTTTGTTTTTGCATTCCAAATTTTTATTGTGAAATATAGTAGTGGTCCTATTACAAAAAATAAGAAGTAAATAGTGGTGTAAATTAAAAGGAACAAATTGTTATAAATATAAAAAAGAATGCCTATTATGGGGATAAAACTTAATGCAAAAACGATTTTAGTGGTTCTGCTAATCCCTACAGCTACTGGTAAAGTATATATTCCATGATTATAATCTCCATTTACATCTTCTAAATCTTTAACGATTTCCCTAATAAAATTAAGGAAGAAAGTAAAAATCGCATAATCTAAAAGAATAGAGAAAATAATAGACATTTGTGCCTGGTTTCCTTCATAAGTAGCAGGATATAAATCAAAAATTCCTATTATAACAACGCTGAAAGCGAGCAATAAAGCCACAATTATATTTCCTATGAGAACCATTTGTTTTAAACTTGTGGCGTAAAGATAAAGGGTGGCGGCAATCAAAATAAAAATAGAAGCAAAACCAGGTTTCATTATCACATTTGATAGGTAAAATCCAATACCCACACCAACACAATTAAGCACAACATATATATTGTAGGCTTTTGCTTCAGAAATTATTTTACCTACAACTACATCATTCGGTTTGTTATCGTTATCCGTATTTTGGTCAACTATATTATTGATCACATAACCACCTGCTGCAAGTAAAACGGTGGATAAGACTAATAATAAATATTGCCAATCTGCTAGGGACAATGGGATACTTTGAAATTTAAAAAACCCATATCTGAAAATGAGTTGCATAAATGCAAGCAGCAGTAAATTTTGGTAACGGATTAGTTTTAGAAATGGAAACATTTATTTCATTTAAAATTTATAATTCAATATTTTAAAATAGCAACTAATCGTGTTTCCCGTCAAAATGTTCCATCCATTTTCCTTGCACCTTCATCACTTGTTCAATCACGTCACGAGCGGCTCCTTTTCCACCGTTTATATGCGAAATATATGTACAAATCGCCTTAATTTCAGGACTTGCGTCTTGCGGACAAGTAGGCAAACCAACTAATTTCATGACATGATAATCAGGAATATCATCTCCCATATACAAAACGTGTTCTGGATTTATATTGTAAACATCCGTATATTCATCAAAGGTCTCTACTTTGTTTGGTGTTCCTAAATATATGTCAGTAATACCAAGGTTTCTTAACCGAATTCTAACGCCTTCATTACTTCCGCCTGAAATAATACAGACATTATAACCACTTTCCACAGCTGCTTTCATGGCATAACCATCACGAATATTCATAGTTCGCAAAATAGCTCCTTCATTAGTTACAAAAACAGAGCTGTCAGTTAGTACGCCATCGACATCAAAAATAAAAGTGGTGATATCGTTCATTATTTCTTTATAACTTTTTGCCATTATGCTGTATAGATTGTGTTAAGGTTTTATAAATTTTTAAATGGTTTTCATTGGATAAAAACGCTTCATGTGCTTCAATAGTTGCACTGTCATTGCGTTTTGCCGGTCCTGTTTGTGCTTCCTCCGGCGAAAGTACCATTATTTTTTGTGCCGTTTCTGCAATTAGAGGTTTTAGAATTTCGAAAGGAACCTGATTTTCCTGACAAATTTCACTTCCTATTTGGTACAAATGATTGGTGAAATTATTGACAAATACAGCCGCAACATGCAATGCTTTTCGTTGTTCAGAATTAATGGCGAAAACTTTATCGGAAATCATTTTTGCTACTTTTTCCAATAATTGAAAATCAGTGGCATTTTCGCTTTCTAAACAAATTGGGATGACTTCAAAATCAACTTCTTTATTTTTAGTAAATGTTTGCAAGGGATAGAAAACGCCTTTACGGTTATCATTATCCAAAGCATTCAAGGGAATGCTTCCGGAAGTATGCACCACCAAACGGTTTTTGAAAGAAAGTTGCGAAGAAACAGCAGCAATTGCATCATCAGAAACGGCAATGATATACAAATCAGCTTCTTCCAAAGCCTCTAAATCATCTGTGATTTTATTTAAATCCAGTAAGTGCGAAAGACTTTCTTTTTGTCTTGAAAAAACTTGAATCAAGTCGATTTCTGTTCCTATGTTTTGGGAGTTTTGAAAGGCAACAATCAAATGTTGGGCTACATTTCCAGAACCAATAATTATTACTTTAGTCATAGGGCAAAATTAGCAAAAAAATATTAAGTGTTTTTGATCGCTTTTTATGTTCGTTTGTGAAGTGAAATTGGTAGTAAAATCATTTTTTTATCAGAAAACAAAAAGTCTTAATTTTGGATTAAATTAACAATTGTACAAATATAAAAGTCAACATTTTTAAGTACTTTTGTGACACTTTATACGAAATGAAATACCCTACAAATGATTAAAAAAATATTCTCTATTTTGTTCTCTACACGATTAATGGCTATCCTTTTCTTATCATTTGCAATTGCAATGGGAGCCGGAACTTTTATCGAAAGCAAATACAATACTGATACCGCAAAAATTTGGATTTACAACGCTTGGTGGTTTGAAGCCATTATGGTGTTTTTTATGATCAATTTCATAGGAAATATTAAGCGTTATCAATTATTGAAAAAAGAAAAATGGGCGACTTTGTTACTCCATTTGTCTTTTGTCTTTATTCTTTTGGGAGCATTCGTTACCCGATATATTAGTTATGAAGGTATGATGCCTATTCGCGAAGGCGCTGCAGAAAATCAAGTTTTTTCAGATAAAACCTTTCTTACCGTTTTTGTTGATGGTGAATACAAAGGCGAGATGAAACGCAGAGTTTTTGAAAAACCTTTGTTGCTTTCGCCAGTTACCAATAATAATTTTTCTATTTCAGATAAATTTGCTGATACTGAATTCAAAGTAGAATATAAAAATTTTATTTTGGGTGCAAAAGAAATCATCAAACCGGATACTAAAGGTACTTTGTATTTTAAAATAGTAGAAGCAGGTGATGGCGGACGTCATGAACACATGCTAAAAGAAGGTGAAATTCAAAATATACATAATGTATTATTTTCATTGAATAAATATACTGAAGGAGCTATAAATATAAATATTGCCGGCAATACGAGCACTATCCAAACACCATTTGAAGGTAATTATATGCGTATGGCTGATAAATTACAGGGTAAAGTGGCTAAAGGAGCAGCGCAACCATTGATGATGCGTTCTTTGTATACTATTGGTGAAATGCGATTTGTATTTCCAGATCCTGCGGTGAAAGGTGTAATTGCGTATGATTCAAAAAATGATTTTAAGGCAAAGAATCACGAAGATGCTTTGGTTTTGAATGTATCTGCTCAAGGACAACAGAAAGAAGTTACAATACTAGGTTCTAAAGGTAAAATTGGAGAATCCAAAACAGTAAAAATAGGGAATATAGAGTATACTTTATTCTACGGAAGTAAGGCTTATGTCTTGCCTTTCAAGATAAAACTGAATAATTTTATCGCCAAAAAATATCCTGGAACGGAGAAGAGCTACTCTTCTTTTGAAAGCCAGGTGACCGTTCAGGATTCAACAAAATCATTTGATGCCAGAATTTTTATGAATAATGTTTTAGATTATAAACAGTTTCGATTTTTTCAATCTTCATTCGATCCTGATGAAAAAGGAACAGTATTATCCGTAAATCATGATTTTTGGGGAACAGCCATTACTTACAGCGGTTACTTCATGTTGTTTTTTGCAATGATGTCGATCATGTTTACCAAGTATTCCCGTTTTGCTGATTTAAAACGAAAACTGGAAGTAGTAAAAGCGAAGAAGGCTAAGTTAATTACGATTTTAGTTTTGATGCTCAGCTTCAGTGGTTTTGCTCAAAAACATGATGAGCATCAACATCAGACACCAAATGAGAAACAACTGGATTCTTTACTGAATAAATATAAAGTTCCTGAAGATCATGCGGCCAAATTTGGAAGATTAGTTATCCAAGACGCCGGAGGAAGAATGAAGCCTATCAATACTTTTTCATCTGAATTGTTGCGAAAAGTGAGTCATATGGAAACCTATAATGGAATGAATTCTGACCAGGTATTATTATCGATGACAGAATATGCAAAAATATGGATTGAAGTTCCTTTAATTTATATCAAGGCAGGAAATGATAGCATTCGAAAAATTATTGGTATTGATAAAGAAGCTACATACGCTCCTTTCATCTCCTTTTTTGACGAAAAAGGAAATTATAAACTATCTCGTTACTTGGATGATGCTTTCAAGAATGCCAATCCGAATCAATTCGAAAAGGACTTTATAGAAACTGATAAAAAAGTTAATCTAATGGAATCGGCTTTAAGCGGACGAATATTAAAGATTTTCCCTATTCCGAACGATGCAAATAATAAATGGATTTCCTATTTAGAATTGAATGAATCAGGTATGAAGGGAATGGATTCGACTTATACTAAAAGTGTATTGCCATTATATTTTGGGACTTTGACCAATGCAGCTGATACCAAAGATTTTAAAACAGCTAACGAATTATTAGAAAGCATAAATGGTTTTCAGAAGAAATTTGGAGCTAAAGTAAGACCAAGTGAAGAGAAAATTTCATTGGAAATCTTGTATAACAAATCAGATATTTTCAAGAATCTTTTCATGGCTTATTTTACAGTAGGTTGTTTAATGTTAATTTTTACAATACTAAATATTATTTTTGAGAAAAAGATATTGCGTATCGCGATTAATTCTTTTCACATAATTATTGGAATATTATTTGGTTTACACACCATTGGATTGATTGCGCGCTGGTTCATTTCCGGTCACGCACCTTGGAGTAACGCGTATGAATCGATTATATATGTGGCTTGGGCAACAATGTTTTTTGGTTTGGCTTTTGACAGAAAATCAAAACTTACGGTTGCGGCATCAGCATTTGTTACTTCAATGATTTTGTTTGCCGCTTTTATGAACTGGATTGATCCTGAAATAGCTAATTTGCAACCCGTTCTTAATTCGTATTGGTTGATGATTCACGTAGCGGTGATCGTTGCAAGTTATGGTCCATTTGCGTTAGGAATGATATTGGGAACTGTTTCACTATTATTGATTTTGTTTACCAATGAAAAAAACAAAGCCAAAATGGATTTGAATATCCAGGAAATCACCTATATCAATGAAATGGCATTGACAGTAGGTTTAATTATGCTAACTATTGGAAACTTTCTTGGTGGACAATGGGCCAATGAAAGCTGGGGACGTTATTGGGGTTGGGATCCAAAAGAAACTTGGGCTTTAATCAGTATTATGGTCTATGCTTTTGTAATTCACGCTCGATTTGTTCCGTCTTTACGTGGTAAATGGATATTTAACCTAATGAGTATGTTTGCTTTTGTATCCATTTTATTTACCTATTATGGAGTGAATTTTCACTTAGTAGGTTTGCATTCCTATGCAAGTGGTGAAGCTAAATCGTTAAGTTGGATATGGATTTCATTAGGAGCAATTGCTTTTTTTGGAGCTATTTCGTATCCAAAATATAGAAAGTACTATAAGAAATAGTTTGTGAATTATCTTTATAAAAAAAGGTTCAACTTAACGGTTGAACCTTTTTTATTAATAATTAAGAAGAAGTACTATTTATACTTTCCCCAGAGTATATAATTGTTCCATTGTAGGAGTTAAACTTCCGCCTTTTGGTTCTAATGTAATACCAAAAGCTTCTGCATCAGTTGCGTTATCTACAGCAAACATTTTTTGATCATTAACCCTGAAATTGTCCAATAATCCAATGCTTGTAGGAGTTAACGGATTCAATTTTAATGCCCATACTTGATATACCATTCCTTCTGGAGGTTTCGGTAATCCTGCAGCATCCACATAAACAACTTTCGTTTCTTTATTCCAATATACTTTAGCAGAAGATTGTGGGGCAACGGTTTGGCCACCAAGTTCTACAACAGTATTGTTTATATCTCTTACGACCGCTAAACTATTTTCGCTAGCTTTGTTTTTCAATTGTAAAGCATTTAAATCTTTTTCCATTTTTGCTTTCTCCACTTCGGTATTTGCCACTTGAGTGTTAGTTTGCTCTAACTTATTGTATTGGTAACCAATGCCAACTAAAAATAGGACTGCTGCTGCCCAACCAATATATTGCGACCAGTTTCGAGTTGGTTCCAGCTCGATAACTTTTGAATGTTTGAGTTCCAATTTCTCTTTTATTTTCTCAAAATGCTCCGCAGAAATAAAGGGTGAAAAATTGGAAGATAAAGCCACAATAGCCGTCTCTATAGCAATAATTTCTTCGTTAATTTCTGAGTTATTTTTTGCCATGGTATTCACTTCCTCATTTTCGGTTTCACTAAGTAAACCATAAACATAGAGCTCTAAAATACCTGATTCTATATATTCTTTTGCTTCCATTATACTTTCAAATAATTTCTTAAATCATTAATGCAGTTTCGATTGTGAGTTTTAACGGTTCCCAAAGGAATTTCCAATTCATCAGAAGCTTCTTGTTGGGTATACCCTTTAAAAAACAGTAAATCTATTATTTGAATACATTTTGGTTTTAATTTTTTTACAAATTCTTGTATACCAATAGTATCAATTTTATTAACGAGTTTGTTACTGTCGTCTAACAGATGTACGAAATTATCTGAAGAAAGGTTTTTTTGACTGTTATTAAAATTTTTAGAACGCAGTTTGTCAATAGATGTATTTCGGGCAATATTTAGAATCCAGGTATAGAAACGTCCTTTACTTTCATGGTACGAATCAATATTTTTCCAGATTTTTACAAATACATCCTGAAGTACATCTTCGGCTTCTTCTCTATTTTTTACAAGAACATTGATTACTGCAAACAGGCTTTTAGAATACATATCATATAGATGTGTAAAAGCCTTTTCGTCTTTCTTATAAATTAATACTAATAACTGATCTTGGGTCATATTCTTTTATTTTGCAAATACAAACTTATACATTCTTAGTCACAATTGACAAATTTAATCGATATCTGCTTTAAATTAAATTCCAAATAAAAATATTTGTATTTTATTTAAGAATTTAAATACTTCATAATCAATTAATTGAGTAGTTAAATGGTTTATTTTTAATTTTTTTTATGATTTTTAAAACCAAACCGAAAACAATCCCGTAAATGCTACTATAACCTTTTAAATTATAACAAAATGAAAAAAACAAAAATGATATTAGGTCTTTCGCTAGTGGCGGTTTCGGGCTTAATTTTAGTAGCTGCTGATCACGTTGATGCTCCAGCAGTAACAGGTAATGCAGCAGATATTACTGATGTCTACACTTTTCAGGGACAAGACACCAACAATCTTGCATTTGCAGTAAACACTCAAGGATTGTTAAGTCCAAATGCTACAGCCGCAGCAACATTTAATGAAAATGTTATGATTGAAATCAATATTGATAACACAGGCGACAATATTGAAGATTTAGTTATTCAAGCTATCAAAAGAGATGACAAAATGTACTTCTTTGGACCTTATGCTCCAACAACTACAGGAACTTCAAGCACTATTAAAACTGCTGCTGCGTCAGGAAGTGTAACCATTTCTACTTACGGTTTAGCTCCTTTAATTGCGGAGAAAAACGGAATGAAATTTTTCGCAGGGCCAAGAGACGATCCTTTCTTTTTTGACTTAGGTCAATTCAAAGCAATCCTTGGAGGAACAGCTTCTGGATTTAAAAATCCTGGTACAGACACTTTTGCAGGAACAAATGTACTTTCAATAGTAGTTGAAGTTCCAAAAGCAATGTTAGGGACTGCTAACAAACTAAATGTTTGGGCTGAAACAAAGAAAAAACAATAACTAATTTTATTTAAAACTTAAAAAATTATGAAATCGAAGATTCACGAATTCAAAAACTTAAATACAAAAATCATGAGTACAACAAATAATTTCAAATTAATAGCTTTAGCGCTAGCATGTGCAGTTGTTTCTGTTAATTGCGATAATAAAGATTCGTACAATGATATGGGAATAAGCGCTGATTTTTCAGGAACTTTTGTTCAGCAAGATCAAATGGCCAGACCAGCAATAAATACCGTTTTTATTGCAGCCGGTCAACCTAAAGATGATTTTAACGCAGCAATTCCATCAATGATGGGTGCAAAATACCAATCTATTTTCCAATCTAGATTATTAGCTTTAAATGCAGGATATACTACAAATGCATTAGGTCAAACAGCACCGCAATTGACTGGTCTTTTAGCTACAGATGTATTAAATGTTGACAAAACTAAAAAAACAACATTTTTTGACGGAACAAATATTCTAACTGGTAGAGCTTTGGCAGATGATGTTATTGATGTAGAATTATTGTTGATTTTTGGAGGACCAATGGGAACTTCAAATGCCGCACTTACTTCAGATCACGTAAATGCAAACGATAAAGCATTCGGAGTTTCTTTCCCTTATTTGGCAACAACCTGGTAATATTTTCAAAAAAACAGGGTACTTTCATTTTAATAGTGCTCTGTTTTTTTTTCTTTTAAAAACAAACAAACAACATCAGATTATGAAAACTTTAAAAATAATTCCATTATTGGTTTTTACAATCCTATCTCTTTTTAGTTGCGATAACAAACCAAAACAAATTACAAAAATAACAGATTACAATAAATATTTGAATGTAAAAGACAATAAATCAATGACTTTTGCCAATAACGAAATTGATTTTTGGCAAAAAAAATTCGATGCTGCTCCCAACCAAATTAGTTATTTAAGTATGATAGCCTCTAATTATGCTACACTTTTTGAATATACCGGAAATATCAAATACTTATATAAAACGGAGACCTTACTAACCCAATCAAATACCACTTATAAGTATTCTAAGGTTTCTACCATTCGATCTTTAGCAAGAAATTATATTGCGCAACATCGCTTCAAGGAAGCTTTGGGCTTAGCCACTACAGCTTTGTCAATAGGCGAAGGAAAGAAAGAAACTCAAAAATTATTATTTGATGTTCAAATGGAATTGGGTAATTATCGGGAAGCCTTAAAGAATTTGAATGCTATGCGTGATATGAAAGAGTATGATTATTTGATTCGTTTGGCAAAATGGAATGATCATAAAGGCAATTTGAAAACTGCGATAACTTTTATGGAAAAAGCGAGCGATATAGCGGAAAAAGAAGATAATAAAGTACTTAAAATCTGGTCTTATTCTAATCTTGGGGACTTTTATGGTCATGCGGGGAGAATTCAAGAATCGTACGACAGCTACCTCAAAACCTTAGCTATAGACCCAAATTATTCGTATGCTTTAAAAGGAATTGCCTGGATTGTTTTTTCACACGAGAGAAATACAGCAGAAGCAAAAAGAATTGTAGAAGCAATTGAAGTGACACACAATACGCCTGATTTTTATTTATTGAAATCTCAAATAGCACAATTTGAAGGAAATAAAGCTGAGGAAGTAGAAAACAGAAATGCTTATTTCGCAATGCTAAAAGATAATAATTATGGTGCGATGTATAACAAATACAATGTTTTAATATATGCTGATGCAAAAGAAACGGCGCCGAAAGCTTTAGAAATTGCAAAAGTGGAAGTGGATCACCGTCCCACTCCAGACTCTTACGATTTGCTGGCTTGGTCTTATTTAAATAGTGGTCAAAATAAAAAAGCATTGGAAATTGCTCAGAAATATGTTGCTGGAAAATCATTTGAACCAAAAGTACAGTATCACTTGGCGATGATCTATAAATCTAATAAAGAAACCGAAAAAGTGCATCCAATTAAGGAGGAATTACTTTCTAGTATTTATGAACTTGGACCTAATTTGGACAAAAAGGTGAATCAATTATAAACATTTGATGAAAAATATTTTTGTAATCCTAATTGCTTTCTTTGAGTTCGCATCGTTTTAATACCAAATGGAACGAAACTCAGTTTGCCACAGAATCAAAACTTTAGAATGAAACAGAAAGCGTGAAAGAAATTCATTTTACAATAGATACAAAGTTTTATGCAAAAGGTAAAATCACCTATACCTTTTAATATAGTATTTAAGTTTTGTTGTTTATTTGTTTGGAAGCCTGATGTTTTGTTTGATATCAGGCTTCTTTTTTTTAACTTTTGTTTATTGAAAATAAATTTTGATGAGACAAATAATTGTCTATTTTTATAAAAAATTTTAAATATGAAAAATCTAGTATTTATTGCCACATTCGCTTTAATCTTATTTAGCTGTCAAAATCAGGCACAAACCAAAAAAACGAAATTAAATAAAAGTAATATTGTCATGGCCAAGAAAACTATTTACCAATTCAAAGTAGTCGATTTATCAGGTAAGATTTTTGACTTTGCATCTCTTAAAGGTAAAAAAGTGATGATTGTGAATACTGCTTCAAAATGTGGGTTGACGCCTCAATACAAAGATCTTGAAGCCATCTACAAAGAATACAAAGACAAGGGGTTTGTGATTGTTGGTTTTCCTGCTAATAATTTTGCTTCCCAAGAGCCAGGAACGAATGAAGAAATTGCTGCTTTTTGTCAAATGAATTATGGTGTAACATTTCCTATGATGGACAAAGTTTCTGTAAAAGGGGATGATATGTGTGCAGTATATCAGTTTTTGACTCAAAAATCTAAAAATGGATTACAAGATTCACAAGTAGAATGGAATTTTCAAAAATACTTAATCAATAAAAAAGGAGAGCTTGAAAAAGTTATCTCGCCAAAAATAGTACCGACAGATGCTTCAATTGTCAATTGGATTAAAGCATAATCTGCTACCGCTAATTTTAGAAAGAAAATATTAAAATGAGATTCTCAATTAAATGAGAATCTCATTTTTTTTGCGATTCTACTATGAATAGAATAATTTAAAAATTCTAACCATTAAGAAATTAAGTTACATTAAGAATCAGAGCTTAATTTTTCTTAATTTCTTAATGGTTTTATTTTTCATTTAAATTTTTTCATTTTTGAAAATTTCCGCAACAGCCGCCTCATAATTCCGAATACTTTGCGCTTTTTTTATTTTTTTCAAAACCTTATGCGGATTTGAAAACGTAGCCGAAAAGTATTCCCATAAATGGTACATTTTCAGTAAAATATGCGTTGATCCAGAAAGGGATTCGCTATAAATAGCATACAAAGTGTCGTGAAACGTACTGAATAATTCCATTTTGTTCGCAGGATATTCTGAAGTATTATTTTTTATCATACTAGGTAAAAAAGGATCCGAAATTAACCCTCTACCAATCATCCAGTGTTCAATACTGGGAAATCGTTGTTGCATTTCATGAAATTTAGCCACTGAAGTAATATCGCCATTGTAATACAATTTATGTTTTGTGTTGTCAATACAATGTTGAAACGCATCTAGATTTACGCCACCTTTATACAGTTGTTTTCCAATGCGCGCATGAATCGCTATATTTTTAATAGGATAGGTATCTAAAATAGGCAAAACATCCAGAATTTCTTCGCTGTTATCATAGCCCAAACGCATTTTCATAGACACAAGAATGTCAGATTCAGAGTGCGCCCTGTGAAGTATGTTATTAATTTTTTCGGGATTAGCGATAAGACCGGAACCCATTCCAGATTTGGTCACCATAGGATAAGGACATCCTAAATTCCAGTTTAATTCTTTGTAACCTAATTCTCGAACATACTTGGCCACAAATAAAAATTCATCAGCATCATTTGTTATCACTTGCGGAATGACCTCTAAGTCAAGATTGTTTTCAGGAAGCAAATCTCGTTCGTAAGATGGTTTGATCACCATCTTTCCATTCAATCGAATATAAGGCGAGTAAAACGTATCAATTCCTCCAAAAAGTTTGTTTTGGGCATTTCTAAAACGAAAATCAGTAAATCCCTGTAAAGGCGATGAAAGTAAGGTATAGTCCATAAAATTTTTAGTTGTGCAAATATACTATAAAGTCTCAAGTCTTAAAGTCATAAATTTTTTAAAGTCAATCATAGTATAAAACGAACAAAATTTTAGTACAAATTCAATTATTCTAAAATCAACTGCATGAAAACGGAACTCAGCCAGCGATCAAATTTATAGCCGGATTCTTTAATAACGCCCACGGTTTCAAAACCATATTTTTTATGAAAAGCAATACTTCCTTTATTTTCGGAGTCAATAACGCCAATCATAGTATGGTATTTTTGTTTTTTTGCCAATTGAATGAGTTCTGCCAATAATAATTTTCCAACCCCTTTTCCTAAAAATTCTTCCGCCACATAAACAGAATGTTCTACCGTAAAGCGGTAGCCTATTTTATGACGAAAAGTTCCATAGGTAGCATATCCAATTACACCATTTTCAGTTTCTGCAACAATTACAGGTAGATCATGGGCCAGTTTGTCTTCAAACCACAATTTATGGGTTTCAAAATCACGTGGCTCATAATCATAAATCGAAGTACTATGCAGTATTTGGTGATTGATGATTTCCAAAATTGTATCTAAATCGGTAAAAACAGCCGGTCTTATTTTGATTTCCATAAAGAATATATTTTGTTCCAAATTTAAGAAAACTATTTAAGATTAGAGAAAAACCTTTACATCTTTGTATCTTTGTTTCTTTGAAACTAAAACAATGATTTACCCCAAAATACCTTTAGCACAAAGCATTATTGAAATTTTTTTGGCCAAAGGAATCACTAGCATAATTATTTCTCCGGGTTCTAGAAATGCACCGCTAACCATAGGTTTTGTAAATAATCCCGCCTTTCATTGTTATAGTATTGCTGATGAACGTGCAGCTGGTTTTTTTGCATTGGGAATTGCACAACAAACCAAACAGCCAGTGGCTTTGGTTTGTACTTCCGGTTCCGCTTTATTGAATTATTATCCGGCTTTTGCAGAAGCATTCTACAGTCAGATTCCTTTAATAGTGATTTCAGCGGATCGACCACAAAGCAAAATCGACATTGGCGACGGCCAAACGATTCGGCAGGAAAATGTGTTCGAAAACCATTCAGTATACAACGCTAATTTGCATGAGGATGTTTCGACCGAAAATGATTTAAAAATCAATGAAGCGATTAATACGGCTATCACTCAAAAAGGTCCTGTTCACATTAATGCGCCATTTGAAGAGCCATTGTATGAAACCACTTCGGAGCTTTCCATTACTGTAAATATTGTCGCTTCCGTAAATGCTACTCAGCCGATTTCCATCGAAGACGTTTCTCAATTTGCAACGATTTGGAACAATTCCTCCAAAAAAATTATTTTAGTTGGCGTTAATGAACCGAATGTTATCAATTCAAATATAATTAACGCTTTTGCGAATGACGAGTCGGTTGTAGTTTTGACTGAAACGACTTCGAACTTGCATCATAATACTTTTATCAATACTATCGATACGATAATTACACCTTTTACGAATGCCGATTTTGAAAATTTTCGTCCGGAAATTTTAGTCACTTTTGGAGGAATGGTCGTTTCTAAACGAATCAAAGCATTTTTAAGAAAATACAAACCCAAACATCATTGGCATATTGATTCTTTAAGAGCATATGACACTTTTGGTGCTTTGACCAAACATTTTAAAGTAGATCCAAATGCGTTTTTTGATACTTTCTTGCCACTTACAAAGGCAATAGAAAGCGATTATTTTCAAAAATTCGACGTAGTAAAAGTGTTGCGAAATCTAAAAAGTAATATTTATTTAGACAAAATTCCTTTTTCGGATTTTAAAGTTTTTGAAAAAGTGATGCAGTGTTTGCCAAAAAACTGTCAATTACAAATCAGTAATAGTTCAGCAATTCGATATGCGCAATTAATAGCTATTGATCCTTCAGTTGAAGTGTATTGCAATCGAGGAACCAGCGGAATCGATGGAAGTACTTCTACTGCAATTGGTGCGGCTGTAGCCAATGATAAACAGACTGTTTTCATAACGGGAGACATTGGGTTTTTGTACGATAGCAATGCGTTATGGAACAATTATATTCCAAAAAACTTCAAGATTATTCTGATCAACAACGGTGGTGGCGGAATTTTTAGAATTTTACCCGGACATGAAGAAACACCTGTTTTCAATACATTTTTTGAAACTTCCCATTGTTTAACCGCGGAACATTTGGCAAAAATGTATGGTTTTGAATATAGTATCGCCAGTGATGAAATTAGTTTAGCAACAAGTTTAACTGCTTTCTATGGTCAAAATGAAAAACCAAGTATTTTGGAAATTTTCACGCCAACCTTGAAAAACAACAGCATATTACTCCAATATTTTAAAGAATTGATTTAATTATTTTCGAATCATTCACATTTATCATTTATACTTAATTTATAAATGGTATCCATAAAAAAAAGCGTTTGCCTGAGCAAACGCTTTTTTGTTTAATGTCATATTGAATCATCAAGTAAGATCTATTAATAAAAACGTGACTTTAAAAATTACTTTAATGTTTAAAAACCTTTTAATATTTTAACGAATTGGCAAAGGGAAAACCGGCAAACTGGAATGTCCTAATGCATCAACGGCTTGAACAGCGAAGAAAAAGTTATCTTTAGAATATGGAATTTCAGCTTTAGTATCTTTTACAAAAATTGTTTTTTCCCAATGTTGTGATGAAGTTTCTCTGATCACAATGTTATAGCCATAAACAGATTTCCCTTCAGGAGCGGTCCAAACTAAAGTAGAAAAATTAGTCAAATCCTTTACTTCAATTCCTACGTTGGTTGGTGCTTTTGGAGACCAAGCCAAATTACTAAAAGTAGCCAAGTTAGAACACGTAACTTTCTTCATGTATTCAAAGTCCATAAATTCAGCAAGGTCGCCATACTGAATGTTATTTTCTTTTCGAACGTTTTGATGTTGGTGATCGTAATTTTCATTCATTTCACAAAAACGAATGGCTGTAAATCCATTTTGACTAAAAGGAGTATGGTCGCCGCCACGTAAGAAACGGTCGTTTCGATAGACTAAATTGATGTCCAATTGCTCTACATATTGATTGGTAACCGTTTTGATGTAACGGGCTAATTGTCTCGATGGACTATCATTATCACGATTAGTCGATTTACGCATTTTTGATTCGGCTTCCGTTTCTAAGAACGGAATTGTTTCACTAAAAACACGAACTTTAGTATTGTCTCTTAGTAAAGTACCGCTGGATAAGCTGTTTCCTATCATATCATTATTGATCATGGCGATAACATTCCATTTTCCATCTTTGGCAACATCAGCTAAATGTTTGGCTCCGTACAATCCTTGCTCTTCACCAACTACAGCTACAAAAATCAGTGTAAAAGGGAATTCTCTTTGGCTCATTATTCGGGCCAGTTCCATCATCGCGGCTACTCCTGAAGCATCGTCATTAGCACCTGGCGCATCTGATTTGGCATCCATAACATCGGAAGCACGGGAATCTAAATGGCCGCTTATAATCAATACACGATCATCTGTAGGATCTGTTCCTTTTAAAGTTGCCATCACATTACCCAACTGGCTGTCAGTAGCGATACGTCTTCCATCGGCTTTGATGGTGAAAAAATCAATAACCGAAGTTAGTCTTCCGCCAGATGCCAAAGCATATTTATCAAATTCTGATTTTACCCAGCGTTGTGCCGCGCCAATGCCGCGTGTGTTGCTTTTGGTGTCGCTTAAGGTATGTCGGGTGCCAAAAGATACGAGTTTGCGAACTGTAGCTTCCATATTTTCCGATTTTACCTCGGCTACCATTTTTTTTATTTCGGGGTCATCGACTGTGGTTTGTGCGTAATTGGTGTGGGAAATGAATAGTAGTAGGAATAGAGAGAAAATTAAGGCTGGTTTCATTAATAGGATTTTTTAGTTTTTTCAAAGTTAGTCAAAAAGAAAAGGAAATTGTGGGGAAATTGAATTTTAGGAATTGTTTATTCTTGCGTAAGTTTAAGATTTTAAAGGATTAGTTATTTTGAAAAATAAAAAGTCCTAATCTAGCCGCGATGGGAGCAAGTATCCTTTCCAGTCCTAACTTGTTTCAGGATCCTGAAACAAGTTCAGGACTGGAAAGATACTGCGGACAGCGGGACAACTCGTGATGAAAGAACGGAAAGTTATGCTCCTAAAAAAGAAAATATCAATTGGATTTGGGCTTTATATTTTTGTGGACGGTTTCTTAATTTACTATTTTCAAACTTCGTACATTTGCGCTTTAGAAATTGAAAGAAAATGATTGAAATAGGAAAATACAATACGCTTACCATTTTACGCGATACCAAAGTGGGTTTGTTTCTGGG
Organism: Flavobacterium urumqiense; assembly: GCF_900108015.1. Lineage (GTDB taxonomy): Bacteria > Bacteroidota > Bacteroidia > Flavobacteriales > Flavobacteriaceae > Flavobacterium > Flavobacterium urumqiense. Next base: position 106,595 of record NZ_FNVP01000008.1, read on the forward strand.
AAATCCAGAAGAAGATCCTGAAGGAATTCATGATATTCTGTTGCCTAACAAATACGTGCCAAACGAATTTGAAATAGGCGAGGAGTTGATTGTTTTTGTGTATCTAGACCATGAAGAAAGACCCGTTGCAACGACATTAGAGCCGTATATATTGTTGAACGAATTTGCACTTTTGCGTGTGAATTATACCAATCAGATTGGTGCTTTTATGGATTGGGGAATGGAAAAGGATATTTTGGTTCCGTTCAAAGAGCAGGCGCGTCCTATGGAAAAAGGGAAACGCTACTTGGTGTACCTTTATATGGACGAGAAAACCAATCGTTTGGTCGCTTCCAGTAAATTGAATCAGTTTTTAAAAAATGATCACTTAACGGTTGAAAAGGGGGAAGAGGTAGATTTAATCGTTTCTCATATCACTGAATTAGGAATAAACGTAATCATTAACGAAAAGTACAAAGGTTTGATGTACAAAGATGAAGTCTATGATGACGCGATTCGTACGGGAGACCGCATGCATGGATACATTAAGACGATTCGTCCTGACAATAAAATTGATGTGGCTTTGCAGGTACAAGGATATCAGAGTATAGAACCGAATGCGGAAAAAATTCTCGACGAGCTAAGAGCTAGTAGAGGTTTCTTGCGATTGACTGATAATTCGCATCCGGAAGACATTAAAACGGTTTTGAAGATGAGTAAGAAAACCTTCAAAAAAGCCATTGGCGCTTTGTACCGAGAGAAATTAATTGAAATCAAGGAAGACGGAATTTACTTGGTTAAGGAATAAAAAAAAAGAAAGACTAATCGTAACGGTTAGTCTTTCTCTTTTTAATGCTGTTATGGAGTATTAAATTCTAGCAGCAATAATTTACTTTTAAAGTATATTTATCTACCTAATAGGAACAATAGTATGCTCTATACTATTTTAAAGTTATTAACTTAAGCGTAAATTACTTTAAAGAATAATTTGTCTTTAAATGTACAATCACTTGCTTACGAGTTAAGAAATAATGTAACGATAAGGCCTTTGGTTTTTCTATGTGTTGGAAGATAATTTTCTAAAACAATTTTTTATTAATGTCTCACTTCCGCGAGAACAAGAAAAATAAATCTTTAATTTAACCGTAGGTGTTATTTTATTTTTTTTTGCTGGGGCAAATACTGGTATCATTTGCTCCTTTATCGGGGGCTTTAAAAATGTTTATATAAGTTATTACCGTAGAAAAAGGAGCGACAATAATTTTAATCGTATTCAATGTATTCTTTTTTTAGGTTAATAAATCAGTTAAGAATCAATAATTAATCAAGATAAATAATTTGTATTCATCTGATTAGCTTATCCTAAAATTAAAAATAATTTGAATTGGCAACTGTTAAAATGCTGATTTTTTATTGTTTTTTAACATTGTAAAGCCTTTAATCAGAGAAGGATTACCTTAAGCTTATCGAAATAGAATAGATAAAATGTAAAAAATGATTTATTTTTACACTAAAATAATTTAAATCAATTGTAATGGATTGGATTACTGCCAAAGAATACGAAGATATCACTTATAAGAAATGCAATGGCGTTGCCAGAATTGCTTTCAACAGGCCGGATGTACGCAATGCGTTCCGTCCAAAAACAACTGCCGAATTGTACAATGCATTTTATGATGCGCAGGAAGACACATCGATAGGAGTAGTTTTACTTTCTGCCGAAGGGCCTTCTTCTAAAGATGGTATATATTCTTTTTGCAGCGGTGGCGATCAAAACGCACGCGGACATCAAGGATATGTAGGCGATGACGGACAGCACCGTTTAAATATTTTAGAAGTACAACGTTTAATCCGATTCATGCCAAAAGTAGTTATCGCTGTAGTTCCAGGTTGGGCTGTAGGCGGAGGACACAGTTTGCATGTGGTTTGCGACTTGACTTTAGCAAGTAAAGAACACGCTATCTTCAAACAAACGGATGCTGATGTAACTAGTTTTGACGGTGGATACGGATCTGCTTATTTAGCTAAAATGGTGGGACAGAAAAAAGCGCGCGAAATTTTCTTCTTGGGACGCAATTATTCTGCTCAAGATGCTATGGATATGGGAATGGTGAATGCTGTAATTCCGCATGCTGAATTAGAAGATACGGCTTACGAATGGGCGCAGGAAATTTTGCAAAAATCACCAATGGCAATCAAAATGCTAAAATTTGCCATGAATCTAACCGATGACGGAATGGTAGGGCAACAGGTTTTTGCCGGTGAAGCCACAAGACTAGCCTATATGACCGAAGAAGCTAAAGAAGGCCGAAATGCATTCCTCGAGAAAAGAAAACCGAATTTTGAGAAAAAGTGGTTGCCGTAATTCAGTAATCAGTGTTCAGTTTTTAGTGTTCAGTCGCAAAACATGAAAAAAAGTTTAATGTTTCAGGTTTAAAGTTGTGTTAAAAAAACTTTAAACCTAAGACCTTTCGATTTAAACTAAATTTTATAAATGGAAAATTTCACAAACGAAACAATCAATATTAATCAGCTTCCTAAGTTTGAGGAAGTCGCTTTTACGAATTTGCATCCTAAATACATTACAGTGGTATTGATTAGTTTGGTGAGAATTATTGCAATAGTAGTTCTGATTCCAATACTACTTTCAATGTTTAAACCTGAATTGTTTTCAGGAAGAGTCTGGTTGATTTTGGGGATTTTAATTCCTGTATTTTCGATTATGTTAGTTGTGTTTTCTATTATTGGATTCAAAAAAAAAGGATTTGCATTCAGGGAACATGATGTGCTTTTCAGACACGGAATTATTGCTACGAATACTATCGTAATTCCTTACAATAGAGTGCAACATGTGGCATTGCATGAAGGGTTTATTTCGCGTTATTTTGGACTTGCCAAAATAGAAATTTTTACTGCCGGCGGAAGTTCCAGTGATATTGAAATCCCCGGAATCGAAAAAGAACAAGCCGAAAATATCAAACAATTGTTGATGGGCAAAATACAAAAGCAATTGTAATGGGAGCCGATTTTAGTCAGCCACAACGGCAATCTTCAATAGGAATTTTGGTGATGTTTTTTTACACGCTTCAGCAGTACGCAAGAGCGTTGTGGCCCATGATTGTGATTTGGATTTTTAAGTTTGACGAGGTTAATAAATTATATTTTTTCGTTGGAATGGTTGCCATCTTCGTGAGTATTGGAGTTGTTTCCTATTTGAAATATCTGAACTTTACTTTCTTTTTGGATGCTGAAAATGAAGAATTCGTTATTACAGATGGCGTTTTGAATAAAACCAAAACTGCTATTCAGCTTCGTAAAATTCAACAAGTAAATATAAATCAGTCCTTTCTTCAAAAGTTAATTGGGGTTTATGAATTGGATGTAGATACAGCCGGAAGCAATAAAAAAGAAGGCGCCATCAAAGCCGTTTCACATGAATTGGCTTTAGAGTTGAAATTTCGTTTGTTGGAAAATGAAGAACTAAAGAGTGCAATTGGAACTGAAGAAACTTCGTTGGAGGAAACCGAGCAAAAACTATTTGAAGCTGCGCATCCTTTTATAAAAATAAGTTTTTTGAGTTTGCTAAAAGTTGGAGTTACCTCTAATTATGGAAGAAGTATCGCTTTATTGGTGATTTTCTTTAGTACGATTTACGAGAACTTTCAAAATTTTGGAGATGAAAGCAATGTTTATAAAGAAAAAGTAGGCTCGTATATCGATAAAAACTTAGTGTTACAAACAATTCTAATATCGATAGCGTTTTTGTTTGGGATCGTATTAGTTATTAATGTAATACGAATCGTTTTTAAATATTATAATTATAAAATAACCCGACAAAGAGGGTCTTTACTATTATCTTTTGGCTTGTTGAACACAAAAAGTACTATCATAAAACCTGAAAAAGTTCAGATTACAACCATAAGAAGGAATTATTTTCAAAAGAAACTGGGAATTCTGGAAATGAAAATTAGACAAGCGACCAGTGGAGAAAAAGAAGAACGCAAGTCGGTAATAGAAATTCCGGGATGTAGTGAGAATGAAAGAGATTCAATTTTAAAATTATTGTTTCATCAAATTCCTGAAAAAGGAGTGATGCTTCTGCCTAATTTTCGCAAACTTATTTTTTCTATTTTTCTGTCAATTGGATTACCTTTGTTGGGATTTATGGCGATAGGTTATTGGCTTGAACCTGTATTTTTCGAATACAGTTATGTCGTGCCTTTTTATGTAGTTATTATTGGATTAATCCAATATTTTAAATTTATAAATAACCGATTATTCATCCACGATAATTTTATAATAAAGCAAAGTGGTGCTTGGGATATTAGCAATGATATTATTGAGCCCAGTAAAATACAGGCAATTACAACTTCGCAGCTCTTCTGGCATAAAAAGTTGAATATTGGTTCGATAACATTGCATACCGCAGGAGGAAATATAGCTTTTCAGCTGGGGAATTATTTAATACTAAAACAACAAGTCAACCTTTGGTTGTACAAAATAGAAACTTCCGATAGCAATTGGATGTAGTTCAAAGAGGTTATTTGAGTATTTGTTTAATCGTTTAACCGAATATCAAATAAGAAATGAGCCAAATAAACAGCTAAAATTTTTAAATAGAAAGATATGAAACATTGGATTGAAGCCGCGCGATTACGTACATTACCTTTATCGGTTTCTGGAATAATAGTGGGAAGCATGTATGCTTTAGCGCACCCAACAGACAATATATTAACACCAACGGAAGTCTTTAACTGGCGATTGTTTGGTTTTGCAATATTGACAACATTAGGATTGCAAATACTTTCAAATTTTGCTAATGATTACGGCGATGGTATGAAAGGAACGGATAATGCCGATCGAGTAGGTCCTAAACGCGCCATACAAAGCGGTTTAATTACTCCTCGAGCCATGAAACGCGCCATTATAATCACATCTGCATTGACATTGCTGTCGGCTATATTATTGATTTATTATGCCTTTACCGATACTAATTTATGGTATTCCTTGTTTTATTTAGTGTTGGGAATTTTATCAATTGTATCTGCGATTCGCTACACAGTGGGGAATACCGCTTATGGCTACCGTGGATTTGGGGATGTATTTGTCTTTGTGTTTTTTGGGTTGGTAAGTACTTTAGGAGTGAATTTTTTATACTCCAAACAATTGGATTTTGAATTGGTTTTACCGGCAATTGCCATTGGATTACTAAGTGTTGGTGTTTTGAATTTGAATAATATGCGAGACGAAGCTTCCGATAGAAAATCTAATAAAAACACAATTGTCGTAAAAATTGGCGGAGCCAAAGCAAAAATATATCATTATACTTTGATTGTAACGGCAATGATTTTAGTGTTAATTTTTGCAATTATAGACGATTTCCACTTTGATCAATACTTATTTTTATTAGTGTATATTCCTTTGAGCAAACATTTAATTACTGTTTATAAAAACAAGAACCCTAAGGAATTAGATCCTGAATTAAAAAAACTAGCACTCAGTACTTTTGCACTTTCGGTATTGTTGTCGTTAGGTATGATTTACTTTTTTTCGGATATAATTGTGAATACTTTTTTAGGTGGAAGATAAAATAATATTCAAATAATGAATCTTTCAATCATTCAATTTTTAAATTAAAAAAAATGAAAATAACATTTTACGGACACGCTTCATTGGGTATAGAAGTTGGCGGCAGACACATCATTGTAGATCCTTATATTTCGGCTAATCCAAAGGCAGCGCATATCGACATTGACACCTTAAAAGCCAATTATATTTTAGTAACGCATGCGCACGGAGATCATATTCTGGATGTCGAGGCAATTGCCAAAAGAACCAATGCGGTAATTATTTCCAATGCTGAAATTGCAGGTTATTATGGCGCAAAAGGGTTTCAATCGCATCCTATGAATCACGGCGGAAGCTGGAATTTTGATTTTGGGAAACTGAAATATGTAAATGCCATACATTCGAGTTCTTTTCCTGACGGAAGTTACGGTGGAAATTCGGGCGGTTTTGTCATTGAAGGTGAACATAAAAACGTATATATTGCGGGTGATACGGCGCTTACTATGGATATGAAACTCATTCCTATGCGCACCAAACTCGACTTAGCAATTTTGCCAATAGGTGATAATTTTACCATGGATGTCGAAGATGCGATTATAGCTTCTGATTTCTTGGATTGCGATAAAATCCTCGGGTATCACTACGACACTTTTGGTTATATCGAAATCAATCATGAAGAATCCATTCGCAAATTCTTCGATAAAGGAAAAGATTTGATGTTATTGGAAATAGGGGATTTTATCGAATTGTAATTTTTATTTGGAGCTAATCCAGCTATTCGTTGCAATCTTTTATCACTATTTCAGGGTTCGAAACCCTTAAATAGTGATAAAAGGATTTTCACTGCTATCTGGGCTAGGGCTTGATAGTAATAAATTGATAAGTGAACTTTGCGAAAACTTCGTGCGCTTACTGTTTAAATTTTATATCAATCATGCATAAAAAGAATTTCATCGTTTTATTTCTGTTTTTAATTACTGTAAATACCGTTTTCGCACAAAAAGACGGCTATTGGGATAAAGCGCGCGCTACAACCGAAGAAATTTCAGTTTCTGCCAGAGACAGAATCATTATAAAAACACAAGATTTTCCTGAAGGAACTACCGAAGTCGTTTATAGAATAACGCTTTTGGATAAAAATCAGCAAATGGCAGGTAGTTTGATTTCGGTTTTAAAAGCCATTCCGGATCCTACAGGAATCAGTCAAGGTTCGGCTGGAGCGGTTTTTATCTTATCTAAAATCTCTGGAGACGACAAATGCAAGTATGCAGTTTTTTCTACCGCTGACTTAGCCACAAAATACAAAGAAAACGGAAAAACAGATGATGCTTGTTTATTTCAAGATATGCCAATCAGTAAAGATGCCAAGCGCCTTTCTACAGAGAAATCCAGTTGTATGCAATTAAATACGGGAAATTTATGGTTTGGTTTCGAAAGTAAAAATTGGATCATGAATCAAAAAATTATTCTGGAAGTGGTGCCGTGGGTCGATAACAAACTGAGTCGTGGCTGGACGCTTAAAAACAGAAAAGCAATCATCGATCAATGTAAGACCTCTAATTTGGCTCAAAAAATGACCAATTCAGATGATTTTTGCGTTTGTATTCTCGATAAAATCCAATCGAAGTACAAGTTTAAGGAATTCCAAAAATTATTGGCCGTAGAACGCGCTAAAGCGTTTAAAGATTTTGGTACTAGTTGTTTTGGTGAAAGCAATCTTTCTAAAAGTGTGTATAATGATTTGCGCAAGCAAGCTGCAGGATTAGCAAAACAAGGAAAGCAAGGCGAAGCCATTCAGAAACTTACAACAATAATCAACGACGGAAAAGCAACTGCTTTAGATTATAATTCTATTGGGAATAGCTATCTTTTGACCAAGCAATACGGGAAAGCGATTAAATTTCTGAAAGAAGGCGAGAAGCTTGATCATACGGAATTATTGATACAACTCAATTTAGCGCATGCCTATTTATTGAATGATAATTACGCGGCTGCAAAAGCGATTTATAAAGAGTATCAGTCGCAAAATGTAACGGATAGTTTGGGTTGGACTCAAAAAGTAAAACAAGATTTCGCTGCTTTCAAAAAAGCGGGAATAACTTCCAATGATTTTGAAAGAGTTTTGAAGTTGATGGATAAATAAATTAAACTTTAAAAAGTAAATGCCTTGTATGTTTTAAGAAAGCGATTAATTTTTTTTACCATATAAGACATTTAAGTTTTGATAAAATTAGTGAGCTACAAGTTTACTATATTAAAATAACTCATAATTTATAATTTCTTGAAAGCAACCTACCACAAATATATTCTAGATTTCAAACGACCATCAGGAACTTCGCGTGGCGTTATGACTGAAAAAGAAACTTGGTTTATTGTCTTAGAACAAGACGGTAAAAAAGGAATAGGAGAATGCGGAATCCTTCGCGGATTGAGCATTGACGATCGTCCGGATTATGAAGAAAAATTACGATGGACTTGTGATAATATTCACTTGGGAAAAGATCAACTTTGGGAGGCGTTATTGGAGTTTCCTTCGATACAGTTTGGAGTGGAAATGGCGTTCCAATCTTTGGAAAGTGAAACTCCTTTTTTGTTGTTTCCTTCGGACTTCACAAACGGTACAAAATCCATCTTAATAAACGGTTTAGTTTGGATGGGCGAGGAGTTGTTTATGAAGCAGCAAATTGAGGAAAAACTAGCGCAGGGTTTCCGATGCATTAAACTCAAAATTGGAGCAATAGATTTCGATAAAGAGCTACAATTATTACGTTTTATTCGGGAACATTTCACTCCGGAGCAAATTGAAATTCGGGTTGATGCGAATGGTGCTTTTGCTGTAGATTTAGCTTTAGATAAAATAATGCAATTATCTGAATTTAAATTACATAGTATCGAGCAACCGATACAAAAAAATCAGACTGACAGGATGGCAGATCTGTGTAAAACTACTCCTTTTCCTATTGCTTTGGATGAAGAGCTGATCGGTGTGTTTGCTTTGGCAGAAAAAGAGCAATTACTGGAGAAAATCCAGCCACAATACATTATTTTAAAACCTAGTTTTGTGGGCGGTTTTCGAGGTACTCAAGAATGGATTTCATTGGCTGAAAAACATAAAATCGGGTGGTGGATTACTTCCGCATTGGAGAGCAATATTGGACTGAACGCTATTGCGCAGTGGACCTTTTTACAACATAATTTAATGCCTCAAGGATTAGGAACCGGAGCACTTTATACCAATAATTTTGACTGTCCGCTAGAAGTTTCAGTAGGGCATTTATGGTACAAGAAAGAGTTGGATTGGACGTTTGATTTTGGCCTTTTGAAATAGATTATTTTGAAGTTTTCTTTTGGTCACCGTCTCCCAATAAAACGGATAATGTCTTTAAGCTAGGTGTACGGTCCGCAATCAACTTGATGATGCTTATGAATGGAATAAACAGAATCATTCCTGCTGCTCCCCAAATAATGCCTCCAACGATTACTACAATAATAATGACAAGTGTATTTATTTTTAAACGGCTTCCTACTGCAAAAGGAAAAATAATATAGGCTTCAAGTGCTTGGACAATAGAAAAAACAGCAATAACGGCTAATGGATACCAAATAGAATTGTACGTTATCCAGGAAACTGCAATGGGCAAGAGCGAAGATATTATGATTCCAACATACGGAATAAAAGTGAGGATTGAGGCGATAAAACCAAACAGAAAGGGATTTGGCACTCCAATTATCCAAAGTCCAATGCTGTTTAATAATCCAACTATTACATAAACTATTAACATTCCTTTGATGAAATTGTAATATTCATGAATGGTTTCAATGAGAATTTCGTGTATCGTATTTTTTCGCTCCATAGGGAAAAGCTCATATAGAGCATTTGATAACAACTGGCGATGGAAAAGTATTAATGACGAAAAAACAGGAATCATTATTAAAAAAAATACTGATGTAGATAATGAGTATGCGGTATTTCGTAACATTGAAAAAGCTAGTGAACCAGAATCTTTGAGCGTATTATTAATGAATTCCGTTTGTTTTTCCAGACTAATATTAAATCTTTCTACGATAAAAATACTTAATTGATGTATCGATTCGTTCAGTTTGGCTCTTAAAGATTCCCATTCTTGAAGAAATTCGGAGAACTGTACGAACAATAAATAAATGATAGAACCCGCTAAAAGTGTCACGCCTAAAATAGAGATAAAAATGGCTGTACCTTTGTAAATGCCTTTTGTTTCCATCCAATTGCAAACGGGGTATAGAATAAAACCAATGAGTAATGAAAAACTCAAAGGAATAAATAGTGTTTTTCCAAAGTAAAGTATTATGGAAGAAAATACTATCAACTGAAATATTTCAAGAGCTGAATAAGTTCTTTTTGAAGTAACTGAGTTGGGTATATTTGGAAACGGTTCCATACTTTTATCGTATTATAACTTTTATTTCTGCCCTAACTTTAATAAGTGTTCTCATAAACAATACTAGTAATAAAAGTACAATTTTTAAATCGATTAGCCGTTTTTAACCATAATTATATGTTTCGATTATTTGTCATGAGGTCACCTTCGGTTTGTGGTAATTAATTTGCCACAAAATATAGGTCAGGTGAGTAGTTAAATGAATCAAAAGAATTCAGTTGTCATTTTTGTTTCAAAAAGCAAAAAGGGGATCTTCTCTATGTAACATTTTATCTGTTACTTAACTAAGTGTTATGTCGACAACAGATTTAGTTTCTTTAATTTTTTTTAATAATTCAGATTTAGGAATATCTTAGAATGAAAATTCGAGTGCTTTGTTTCTGATATGTCCGGTTTTCCAAAATTTAGCTCCAATATAGGTATTAAGTTTTTCTACCAAATTGAGACAAAGATTCCCGACTGAATTGGCTTTTCCTTTCTGAATTTTCCAACTATCACTTTCATTTTGGTTCGGCTCAATTTCAATTTTTGATTTATTCAAATCTCGGTTGAAAAGTATTTTTAAACTTTCAATTGGCATTTACATTTTCTTTGTACTTCTTCAATGATAACAGTGCTTGTTTTTGTATTTTTTTCTGAAAAAAGCCAGTCCAACCTAATAAATATCCGGTAATTCCAAAAGCTTGTTTGGACCATTTCCAAGTATCAAACTCATCGGTTTGCTTTATAATTAATCCGTCTTTAAACTGAAATTGAGACTGAATAACATTAACAACTTTTCTATTAGTTTGGCTAAAGTTGTAGGTTGCAATCCATTGTGCAGAACCGATATATTCAGTTGCTTTTATATCAGAAAATTCAATTTTTATTTCTCCTTTACTTTTTTTGATCAACATTTTCCACATTTCGCAAACATCATTCCCTTTTAGTAAACCTAAGACAGGATTACGAAACTGTAAATCGCCATGATAAAATTTGCACATTGTTTTGGTATCAGCATTTGCAATTGCAGTATAAAATTTGATTAAGGTTTTCTCGTTTTCGATCATATTAACATAAAATGAATGGTAAAAATAATAATTTTTTTTAAAAATTCTTCTGTTTTAAGTTTTAGGTAATCATTATTTTATAAAATTTTAAAAAATAATTGATTGTTTAGCTGGTAATTTATTCATTATAAAAGGGTTGAAATTTAAAATTTCGCATAAAAAAAGGATAGACTTTTAAGTTTCTATCCTTTTAGGTATTCAATAAATATTAACTAACTAAATTACTTTACGGGAATAATATCAATTATTACTGTACGGTTATAAAAACGTTCCTCTGGAGTTTTGTTCTCAAAAGGAGATTTATTTTCATCTTCTCCAAATCCGTTTACTTCAAATTTTACATCATTTCTACCAGCTTTAGATAAAGCACTTGCAAGAATACCTTTAACATCATTAGCACGAGCTAAAGATAAATCAATATTATGAGCTTCCTCACCAATAATATCGGTATGACCATGAATAATAACAGTTGCTCCTACAGCAATTTTAGGTGTAACAATTTCTGTTAAGTATTTTTCATAGATAGCAATCGCTTTAGATTTATTAAATTCATAAATAATGCTATATCTAATACCTTCTTCAATTTTGGCAGGTGTCCAAAGCACAACATGCATAGTGGTTTCTTTTTCTATAATTTTACCACTTTTTAATTGACCTACCATTTTTACTTTAAAATCTCCTTCTGGTCTGTCTCCTAAAATTGATTTTCCAGAAATACTTGCTACGTCTTCGCTGTAAGGTCCAAAAGATTGTACTTTTCCTTTTTCATCCGTCATTTGAACTGACCATGAAGATAAAGTTTCTTTGGCTCCTTTATTTTCTATAGTAACATAGCTTTCTAAAGGTGCTTCTTGTAGCGCATTAATCACTACAGGTTTCAATTGCGCATCTGGTCCACTTTGAAATTCCATCAATAAATCAGCAGAATTACTTTCAATTGAAACTCTTTGATCTCCTTCACGAAGAAGTTCAAGTTCTAATTTTGCACCTGGTTGTTCTGATGGGATATTTGGTTTGTTTTGTCCTTTAGTAGTAATTCTAGAAGGATTAATAGCAAATATATTTACCAAATAAGTTTTGATTGATTCTGCCATTGCAGCTCCGTCATCTGGACCTTTTTCTGATGAACCCACCAAAGTAATTGTTGCTGAAGGATTTTTTTGCATACGGTCTCCAAGGATGTTTAGAACATTGTAATAAACAATCATCTGACGTTTTGAACGGTCTGATAAAGTTTTTGGAGCAAATACTTCTAATTGGTCTTCTTTGAAATCTTTAACCTGATCTTTGTTTAATAAAACATAACGATTTGGTATTTCAGTAGATCCCGCATTGAAAAATACATAGTTTCTAAGTGGAAAAATTTCAGTCATTCTTCTTTCTCCTGGAACATTACTAGGAGAGTTTACTGTGAACTGAACGTCACCATCTTTTACCATATCTGTAGACTCTTGAATATTTTGTCCTTGTCCAAATTTTAATGCAACACCCGCTCTTACAGTAGTATTATTCCATGTTTCAGTTGAACGTGGATTTTGACCAAAATAAGGTTGGAAAGAAACAAAAGGAGACAATACAAATTGTGTTTTGTTGCTATCTGATGAAAGTGGAATATCGTATCCTGCTCCAATTTGCATTGAAATAAGAGTTTTATTGATATTATCGAAATCACCTGTTACTGCAGCAGAAGGCGCTTGATCAGGATAAGCTGGATTAATACCTAATTGGTAAGTAAATGATTTATCCATATTGAAAGCTAAACGTGGACCTCCGTATAAATAAAAATCAGATTTAAATGGTGCAAAACGCAAACTAGGTTCTACAGTAATGTAACTAAGTTTTGTAGATAAATCCGCCGGGCAGTCACATGGAGTAACAACTTGATCAAAATCACCTTTACGGCTATCATAACCTGCTTGTAACATAATACCCCATCTTGAATCAGCAGGACGATATTCTAAAAGTGGTGCAATGAAAAGTCCTGCGCCAAATCCGTCGTGGAACGCAACTGGTGGTTTAAAACTAGCATTCAACTGTTGAGTAGAACCACGATAGAAATTAAAATTAGCTCCACCCGCTACGCCAAAGAACCAAGAAGGTTTTGTGTATTTAACTACTTGTGCTTCCTGTGCTTGAAGAGAAGTTTGGAAACTTAACCAAGATAGAGCAACTATTGCAACGCTTTTTATGGTTAGGTTATTGGAGGACTGTGCTAAGCATGAGCCCTTTTTTAAATTTATTATTTTTTGCATGTTATTATTTGTTTATGTCATTTTTTAATATATCCCGTCCGAAGACGGGATAAAATAGTTGGGTTGTAAAACTTTTTAACTATGACCTAGTTAGGCACATTAATTGTTGTATTTACCATAGTAACTGAAGCTACTAAAGATATCGCTCTACCATTTAGCACTGTTAAAAAAGGATTTGTACTATTAGCAGGAGAAGACAAAGTCACTCCAGAATTGGCTATAATGTTTCCAACCATAACTCCACCACCGGCGTAGTTAATAACAGCTGTACTACCAACATACCAATATACATTATTAGGATTACCTACACCGTTTAAAAATGTAACACTACTTGGAGCCGAATCACCTACTGTTAAAGAAGAAGGTGCTTGAAAGTACCATTTTGCATTTGGATCTCCATTAGCATTTAATACTAGATTTCCGTTAGTTATTGCAAAAGAGCTAGAAGCCGTATAAATACCAGGAGCTAACGTTAATCCACCTAGTTCTCCAGCTCCCGGATTAGCGACTCCGCCCGGCATTGAAGCAGGAGAAATACTGTTGTAAAGATCTCTTGCTGCATTCAATCCAGCTAATGCAGTTGCTGCCTTAGTTGCATTTCCTGGTGCAGGAGCATCTGTAAATATTCCATCAGTAACAACTCCATTATTTAATGGGGTTTTGGTATAAACATCTCCATTGGTACCATCTGTAAAACCTGTTACTAAAGATGAAGCAGCTGTCGTACCTATTGCACCATTTACTACAGTAAATAATCCTTGATTTGTAATTCCTGCATTTCCACCAAAAACTCCAAAAAACAAACCACTTGAAACTGTAATAGGTGGAGTAGCAACAACTGCTGTAGTGAATTTCCATACATAGTCATTCGCTAATGGAATACCAAATGTACTTTTAGCGCCTGTTGTTATTGTAGCTGTATAAGTAAGTCCTGGATCAAGTGAATTAACCGGGTTAAATGAAGCAGTGTTACCTCCAGTATAAGTAACTACTCCTGCAATTACTGTTGTACCTTGTCTTAAAGTAAAAGTAGTAGGATTAATAATACTAGCAGGATCCATTGCCAAGTCGAAGGTAGCAGTAATAGTTTTGTTTAAATTCACTTCTATATCGTTGTCACGAGGGTCAGTTGCAGTTACTGTTGGTGCAGATACTGTTGTAAAACTCCATACTTTATTTACCGCTAATGGCTCTCCTTGTGATAGACTTTTTGCGCCCGTAGTTATGGTTGCAGTATATACAGTATTAAGGTTTAATGGACTTGTAGGTTTAAATGAAGCGGTTGTACCACTATAAGTAACAACTCCTGCAATTACTGTTGTACCTTGTTTTAAAGTAAAAGTAGTAGCTGGGCTAATAATAGTTGAAGGATCCATTGGTACACTAAATGTAGCAGTAATCGTTTTATTTAAAGGAACGTTTGTGGCTAGATCTGCAGGATCTGTACTAATCACTGTAGGAACAATAATCAACCCGGTAGAAAATGTCCAGACATAATCTTGCTGAAGCGCATTACCGTCTACATCTTTAACTCCAGTTGTAATTCTACCTGTGTAAGTTGTCTTAGGACTAAGAGGACTTGCCGGAGTAAAGGTAGCTGTAGTTCCGCTGTACGCGACTTTACCTTTTACAGCTGTTCCGTCAGCCTTTTTAACAATAAAAGTAGATTCATCAATCGTTGATTGATTCATCACTTCATTAAAAGTTGCCGAGATTATCTGATTAAATGGAACTTCTAAAGCGCCGTTGGCAGGAATTGTTGATATTACGACTGGACAAACCCCTACTGTCTCTACGAAATCATCTTCGGCGCAGCCAGAAAAGAATGCAATAAACACTATTGCAAGGGTTAAAAGTAAATTTTTTGTTTTCATGTTATTTAGGTTAAGAAATTATTTACAACGAAGATCCGATTATTATAAATTAAATCTATTACATAATAAAAAAATTAGATTGTAAAATTCACATATCTGAAATTTATAATAATTTATAAACTGCTGATAATTAATAATTTGTGTTTATTTGATTATTTTGGTATAACTGGATATAAAAAAATCTAAAAAAAAATCTAAAAAAAAACTTAAAGTTTAATTCAAAATAATGGTCATTTTTTTACGAAAAAAGAGAAGTTTGATCACTACAGTAAAAGGTAGATTATTTTCTATGTCGTATTTGATACTGTTCAATACAATAATAAGTTTTAATTAATATTTTTATAAGAATAATAAAGCAAAAACTGTACTAACGGGTTATTTTATAAATTTTTAAAAAAAAATATTTGAAAAATTAGGATCTACCATCTTGAAAATCTCCTTGGAAAGTTTTTGCAAATTTGTAATTTGCAAAGTAACAGGAAATAGAAAAATAAAGAAATAAAAACAATAAAGCACAATTTGAAATTATAATTTCCGATTTAATATTATTGTCTTAAAATAGGAAACTTATAAATAGTAATTGCGAGTCTTTTATAAATTTATTTCGCCCCTTTTTCATAGTTCAGAAGTAAAAGGCGTAAGGTATTTTGTAAAGTTATTCAAGGCGAAAGAAGATTGTTTAATATAATCTAAGTATTCTTTTAGTTCTTCTGGAGAATTTGTATTTTGATCCAAGAGTTGAGGTACTCTAAAAATATTGGGTTTAGGCAGTCTAACTGTACATAGGTCATAAACACCATTTTTTCAATCCTTTTTTTGTATTCTTTTTGATATTCTTTTTGATATTCTTTGGCTTTTTTAAGTTTTTTATTTGCTAAAAGGTATTCTTTTGCTCTTTTTTCTTTTTCTTGGTTTTAAAAAATAAGTTCCCTGTTAGCCATTATTAATTCAGCTGCTCGCTTTTCTTTTTCGTTATTATATATAACAAAAGGTCCACAATTTGAAGCGCTATTACGCAATTCTTGAAGGATAGTTTTTTATTAAGAGGTATTAGTTCTTGAGCTCTTTTTTTTTCTTTCTTTTGATTCTGAAAGTCAAGCTTTTTTTTTGAATTATCCAATTCAGCAGCAGTAAGTTTTGCTATTTCTTGGATTTAACATTCATGTTCCCTGTCAATAATATATAATTGTATTACATAATTTTATTTCTCTTTATTTTGAATAAAAAAGGTTTTATTGTAATAAATTAAATCATTTTTTTTAGGGTAATCATCATTTTTTATTTAAAATAATTAGATAAAAAACTTATCAGACACGATCTTTCGATCTTTTTTATTCCAATATTAATAAAAAATTTATTTGATTCTTAAAATGTAATCAGAACAATAGAACTATTTTGCAATGTAAGCTATTGCAGCAATTCGCTTGACTTTGAAGGATCGGTGCGCTTAGAAACTATGTTAGTGATTGCAAATTGTAATACATTACCTAATATTCTTTTGAATGGATTATGACTTGATCTCACCAATATTTTTTTGGTTAAGTAGCCTGTAGCAATTCCAATAACATTACTAAGTAAATTTCCTTTTAAGTCAGGTGATGTTGTCATTTCTGAGAATACCCTTTTTATAATGTTTAAAGGCTTTATACTATCATAAGTTACTTCAAATTGTTCTTTAAGTATTCTTAATTCTTGTCTCTGTCTGTATTCTAATAAAGCGATAGTTTCCTTTAAAGTATCAGTTTCGTTCCTCTTTTTCATACTAACTTTTTTTTAACATTTTTGCAATTATGAAACTATTCACCGGTAATTTAATCCATTGATCTTTAAAGCTATTTATTAGAATAGCTAAAATAAAATAGGCACTGCCAACTACAAAATAACCATAATAGGTCTTTCCTAGTAATTCGCCTATCCATATAGAAAGTCCCATATTAATTAATAGGGCAAACATGGCAGCAACAATGATAACGGTTAATCTCGATAACATTGAGGATAAAACATCTGCAGATTTATCAATAACAGTCAGTTTTGTTAATTCTACAGTAGTCCGGGTGTAATCCTGTGCTCTTTCAAAAAGCGTTTCTATTGTTGTTGCCTGGTTGTCCATGATTTAAATTTTAAGCTTATTGATTATAAAATTTTAGTATTCAAATAGAATTAAATATTTGAATTTTTTATTTCGTTTTTAAAATCACCAAATTTTGTTTGTCCTTCAGCCTTAGCATCATCAAACATTGTTTTTCCTGCATCTTTAGCATCATCAAATTTTGATTTTCCTTGAGAAAGTAAATTTTCTCCTTCTTTCCAAATTTTTTCATATTTATTAGTAATAGTCCCTAATAATGTATCTAATTTGTCTTTTAACTCATCACTATAATCATTACTTTTATCCATAAGTCTTCTTCTTGTTTTGTCTCCTTTTTCGGGTGCAAATAAAATTCCTAATAATGCTCCGGCTGCAACACCACCTAATATACCTAATATTACTTTATCTGTTTTCATAATTTATTTTTTTAAAATTTGCTTTCTATTTTTTATAATCTTCTTCCTTGTATAAGTCTCAATATTATTGCAATTACTGCGATAACTAAGAGTATATGTATTATCGATCCTGCACTATATGCAAAGAACCCAATTGCCCAAAAAATGACTAAAATTACTGCGATTGTGTAAAGGAGGTTGCTCATGATTTTTGTTTTTAATTGTTAATTATTAATTTTTATTTAAATTTAAAAAATTTAATTGACTGTATTATAGTAATTTATGTTTTTTTAAAATTTATTTATGATTTGTACTAGTTGAATGAGAAAGCCCCATAAAAACTTAAGACACTATTTTTACCGTCAGGAAAAGTATAGTTTGTGCCAGAATAATTTCTTTCTTTTCCTACTTTTGTAAGACCATAATTGTATCTTACTCCAAAACTAACAGTTTCTAAATCAAACCCAAGACCAGCTGCAACACCAGCATCAATTTTATTGAAATCATCCGTGTTTATATTGTCTTGGAAATTATAAGTTCCAGATTCATTTGTAGTTTTACCACTGATCAAGTAACCAGCATAAGGTCCTACTTGCACATTGAAGTTTTTTGTAACATTTGCAACCAACATAACCGGTACTTCAATATAATTTAATTTGAATTTTGCAGTTCCAGAAGCAAACACATTGTTATAAACTACTTCAGCACCTTTCCCAGTGTAATAAACTTCAGGTTGAATAGAAATAGAATTGGTTACCGGAACTTTAGCATATAAACCGATGTTAAAACCAGTTAATACATTTTCGTCATCTGCATTGTCGGTATATAAATTAGAGAAGTTAACTCCTCCTTTTACACCAAACTTTGCAACGTTGCTTTGAGCGTTACTATTTGTGTAACTTATAAAGGTCAATAATAATGACGCTAAAATTATTTTTCTTGAATTTTTCATCTAATTTATTTTTAATGTGTTTTTGTTGTTTTACAAAGGTGGTCACGATTGAGGAGAAAAGAGTTACAAAACTTTTTGTAAAACTTATATTATTCACACTTACTGCATACTTTGTGGGTTTGTAAAATAAATTTATTTTTTTTAAATAAATTATAAAGCATAAAAAAAGGCGAGTTATTTAACTCACCTTTAGAATATTAATTATTTTTTGTTGTAACCGTCATTTCTTTTATTTCTCGATTAAGTTGCTCGATATCATGATTATATTCTCGTTTAAATAGTTCCCAATCATCACTGGTATTGTTTTTATAACTGTCCACTTTAATCTTAATATCCTTATTTTTTTGTTCCAGTTCTTGAATTTTTTTACTGTACAAAGTATCAATCGAAGTTCCTGATTTTATTATTTTATCTTTCAATTTCCCGATTCTAATTTCATTGTCAATGATTCTTATATTAGTCTCTTTTTTGATTTTTTTCCATTCCTCGGCATTTGCTTCTTTTTTTGCCATCATTAATTTTTCTTTGGCATCTTCCGTGTTTTCTCTCGCGTCAGCTACATCATCTTTTGCCTCTTCTTCTCTTTTAGGAGAACTATTACATCCCAGTATTACTGTCGCTGTCATTAAAGTTAATGCGGCTAGTGTATAAATTGTTTTCTTCATTGTCTAAACTTTAGGATTTATTTGGAGTAATGGATAATAACAAATTTAATTGTAGGATAATTTCAAATCAATCGATAACGTTTTAAGGAAGTTAATTTGTTCACTGAAAAAATAAAACAGTGTTATGTTGGTAATTAAAAAATTGGTAATAAATATAGTTATTGACTGTTAACTTATGAATTATATCTATAGTCCTTCAATGATTTTTAGTAATTCTTCTCTAGTTTTACCCAGTTTTTTTTGAAGTTTTGAAATCATTTCTTCTTTTGTTCCTTCTTTAAATAAAATATCATTATCAGTCAAAGCAGCAAATTTTTGTTTTAATTTTTCTTTTTGTTGATCCCAATTTCCTTTTGATTCTTCCGTGTTCATTTTGATTTATTTATACCACGAAAAACTTTTCATGATTTTACAAAGTTCGATGAATAACCGATAAAACAGTTTATACAATTTTTCTCAAAAGTTATATCTTTCACACATTTTAAGAAAATGTATTTTATTTACCAAATTATTCAGACTTAATTTCGTCATCAATTATATCAATTTCATCATCCAGTTCTTTGATTTTTTCGGCAAGTTCACTGTATTCTTTCGAAAGTTCCGTTATTTCTCTTTCTGTTTTTGCTTCAACATTCATTACTGCATTACTAGCTGTATCGTGAGATGAAACCAGTTCGTTAATTTTCAAATGCAATGACGCTGAAAATTTATTAAATGATTTTTGAATAATAAATAAACTTAAAAAAGTGGTTCCAAAAATTATATCCCCAATAATTTGATGCATATCTTGCGTAGCGAAAAAGCTGTTAATCCACCAATATAATACTAGAGCTAATGCAATAATAAAGGTAATTGAATTACCAAGAATACTTGTTGCTACAGAAGTGAGTTTTTCAAAAACACTTTCTAAATGACTATAAATTTTAACCATCAATTATAAGTTTGATTTTTAAATTATAAAAAGAATAACAATATAAAAGTGACATTTATTATTTCAGAAATTTAATATTCACGTTTATATTATAGTTGCTTTTAAAAAAAATAAAAGTAATTATTTATATTGGTATTATTTTAGCGTATATTTTTTTAACAACGACTCCAAAGAATTGTAATAATCCTGTAAAATTTTAATATTTATCTCTGGATTTTTGGTATCAGGAACGGTTACTGGCATTTCTTCCAAGTATTTAGATAGTTCAGGATATTCCGTTTTAATTTTCATTGTAATTTTAAGAATAGCTTCTTCGATTTCGATTTCAGTTTTCATAATTTTTTTATTTTTAATAACATTAAATATTTCGCGATATCTTATAATTATATTTTAGAATATCTACTCTTTGGAATATTTAAAATTTTGATTTTATTCTTGTAAAAAAAAACACTCAATTTATAATAAATTAAGTGTTTTTTTAATAGAATCATAATGCTTTTTAAAATGCAATTGGTCCTAAATCATATGTATTACCTGCTGTCACTACGATAGTGCTTTTTGTTACAGGCAATAAAGGTAAAACAGGAGTGATAGTTACGTTGTAAGTTCCTGAAGGAAGCCCCATAACTAAAAATTCACCAGTTGCACTTACGCTTGTAGAATACGATAAACCCGTTAGAACATCAACAGCCGTTACTACAGCTGAACTACCTACTGGTGTAATTTTTCCTTTTATGTTACCGCTTTCAGCCGCTACAATTGTTCTAACAACAGGTTTCAATTTATACGCTCCATTTCCTGTATTCACAATAGATTTGTTAGCATCAAAATCAAGTAAAACATTATACAAAATACCTTGTTGAAGAGTTTGGTGTACTTGAAGTTTTAATCCTGATTGCTCAGCGCTTGGAGTACTCAAAGGATAAGTTGTATTATCTACAACTACCGTATTCCTTGTTCCAAGTATAAGTCTAATTTGTGCTACCTTAGAAATTTGTAAGGTATCAGTAGCAATAAGTTTAGTTTTTCCATTAGTCAAATCAAGTAGGTTATAAATTCCCTTCTTTACATTCAACGTCACCGTTTCTCCAGCA
This sequence comes from Flavobacterium urumqiense, assembly GCF_900108015.1. Taxonomy (GTDB): domain Bacteria; phylum Bacteroidota; class Bacteroidia; order Flavobacteriales; family Flavobacteriaceae; genus Flavobacterium; species Flavobacterium urumqiense. The sequence continues at coordinate 127,861 of NZ_FNVP01000008.1, forward strand.
TCTCCAGTCACTTCTACACCTAATAAGTCAACATTTACTTGTTGATATGGACCAGGAGCATCTGTCATTTTTACAGCATATGGATAACTTGAAGCTGTGTCATCGTTGTTGTTGCAAGAGATCATAATAATCCCCAATACGATTAAAGATAGAATAATTTTCATTTTTTTCATTTTCGATTGTTTTTATTGTTTTAAAATACTTTTTATTATTTGGTAAAGGTAATGGCAACAGTAAAACGATCTGTTACATAACTTTAGTATTAAGTTGTAGGATTCACACTTTAAAACAACAATGATTTAAGACTTTTCTTATATATCAAAATTTTTCCTTTACAATGCGGTCTTTTTTGACATTTAAAACTAATAAATACTTTTCCATTGCTTCCATCATTGGTGGAGGTCCGCAGAGGTAAAATAATTCATCATCCCCTTTTAGGTTGATTTTAATAAAATTTTCATTGATTTGACCATACTCATATCCAGTACGTTTTTCTTGTGATAAAATGTTAATGAAATTATTGCCTAGTAATGCTTTAAATTCATCTTCTAATATTATATCATCTTTAGTTTTATTAGCAAAAATCAGTTTGTTATTACCAATTTTATTTATCGATTTAAGATGCCTGAAAATGGATATAAAAGGGGTAACGCCCGCTCCTCCCGCTATAAATATACCTTCACCTTTGTACGAGATATAACCAAATACTTCATGTAAAATTAACTCATCCTCTTTTTTTAATTTTAAAAGTTCGTTGGTAACTCCTTTGTGTGATGGATATATTTTTATAGTGAATTCTAAATAGTCATCCTCTGGTAGACTTGTGAAGGTGAAAGGTCTTTTTTTACTTTGCCATTCAGTTGTGTTAATTGATAACTCCGTGGCTTGTCCTGGTAAAAAGCTGTAAGCCTCCGGTTTGGTTGTTTGGATTTGCAACACATCATGTGCGACAGTTTTTATAGATTTTATTTTTACTATATTTTCCATATTAGTCTGATTTTTTTTAATAATACTTTTTAGAAAAATTTTATCTAAAAAATTTATTTTTTGACAGCAGCGGCACTATCTTCAGCCATCTTCATAGCCTTTTTCAGTTCTGCTTCTTCTTTACTATCTAATTCTTCCTGTTTTTTATCTTCGGCTTTTTCCTTTTTCTTAAAGTAACCTCTCAATAAAAAATTATGTTTTGCGGCCTCCGTAATTTCCGTAAATCCTTTGGTTGTTTCTTCGATATTTTTCATCGTAGAGTCTACCATTTTACCCATTTTCTTATCCGTCACTAATTTTGATAAAGCTCCATCTCCATTGTTCATTTTATTGGTGAATGAAGCAAATTCATTGGAAGTGGTTTCAAGGTTCAGCAGTGATTTTTTTATACTGCCGGCCATTTCTTTATCTGTCATTAATTTTGATAAAGTTCCATTTCCATTGTTCATGTTATACGTAAATTGAGCAAGTTGTGCCGTAATAATACCGGCATTATCTACGCTTTTTTTAACGCTACCCATCACATCTTCCATATCTATTGGTATTTTGGAGGCAATTAAGTCATTGTCCTCAACAATTTTAGTAGAGGCAATTCCAGGAGATATGGTTAATACTTTATCTCCCATTAATCCGTCAGAACCAATACTTGCTGTTGCGTCAGTTTTAATAAACTTTCGTACTTCATCTTTAATCACAAAGACTACTACTACAGATGAATCAGTTTTTAATTGAATATCACTTACGGTACCAATATTAATTCCGGCAAAGCGTACATTATTTCCTATTTCGAGACCACTTACACTTTTGAAATTAGATTTTAAATTAAATGTTGAACCGAAAAGATTTTTCTGTTTTCCAACAAAATATATAGTACTTACAAAAAGGACTAATCCAATTATTACAAACATTCCCAATTTCCATTGGAACCCAGATTCTTTATTCATAATTTATATTTTTAATTATTATTTTAATTTTTAAATAAAAAAAGAACGCACCCATTCGTCGTCACTTTTCTCTAATTCTTCATAGCTGCCTTCAGCATGAATTATCCCATCTTTCAAAATCATGAGTCGGTCAGCGGTGTGTTTTGCACAGGCCATATCATGAGTAATAATAATAGAAGAAGTTTTATTTTTTTTCTGTATTTCCAATATTAATTCGCTTATTTCTCGTGATGTTATCGTGTCTAATCCTGTTGTAGGTTCGTCATACAATATTATTTCAGGTTTAAGAATTAGTGTGCGTGCAAGTCCAATCCTTTTGCGCATACCGCCGGATAATTCCGAAGGCATTTTATCAATAGCATCAGCTAAGCCAACACTTTCTAGAACTTCTACGATTTGAGCCTCTAATTCTTCCGAGGATAAATTCGTTACATGTCGTTTTAAGGTAAAACCAAGGTTCTCCCGAACGCTCATCGAGTCATATAAAGCTGCATTTTGAAAAAGAAATCCAATTCTGACTCTAATCTCATTAAGCTGAGCATTATCCAGTTTGGTTATGTCCGTATCAAATACTTTTATTTTCCCTTTATCTGCAACGACCAATCCCACTACACATTTAATAGTTATTGATTTTCCAGATCCGGATTTCCCTAATATTACTAAGTTTTCTCCTTTATTTACAATTAAATTCACTCCTTTTAATACCTGATTTTTTCCAAAGGATTTATGCAAGTCTGTAATTTCTATTATTGGAGCTTCGTTAACTGGTAGGGCAGGAGTATCTATATTTTTTTTCTCTTGTATCATTTTAGAAGAATAAATCAGTTATCTGCACTGCCAACATATCAATAATGAATATAGTTAATGAAGCAGTAACTACTGCAGAGTTTGCTGCTAAACCAACGCTTTCAGTTCCGTTAGCGGCAGTAAATCCTTTATAACAGCCAATCATTCCAATAAAAAAACCAAAGAAAAATGTTTTAATTGTTGCTGGTACAATATCTAAAAAGGCTAACGATTCAAAAACTTGAGAGGTATAGCGGGTTAGATTAATTTCGCTATGCATATTCACGCCAATATATCCTCCTAACATCCCAATAGCATCAGCAAATATCACTAAAATAGGAATCATAAGCGTAGTGGCTAAAATTCTTGTAACTACCAGGTATTTAAAAGGATTAATAGCTGCTACTTCCATAGCATCAATTTGTTCAGTAACTTTCATTGAACCTAGTTCGGCCCCAATACCTGACGAAACTTTCCCGGCACAGATTAAGGCTGTAATCACTGGAGCAATCTCTCTTATTAGAGAAAGGGCGACCATTCCTGGCAGCCAGGATTCAGCTCCAAATTTTGCCAATGTTGGTCTCGATTGAAGCGTAAGTACCAATCCCATAATAAAGCCTGTAATTGCCACTAATGGTAAGGATTTATATCCAATAACGTAACATTGCTTAACGAACTCTTTGAATTCATAAGGAGGTTTAAAAACTTCTTTGAAAAAGCGCGTCGCAAACAGCGAAACTTTACCTACATCGTTAAAAGTATTCTTTAAATAAATAATCAAAATAATATATTTATTGGGTTAGTAAATTATATACTGTTATTACGTTTTCTTTTAAATTGGGAAAAGAACCGCACTCATTTGTTCATTGGGCACATCGTGTAATTTAACATTACTACGATAATAATCCACCAATTTATTAGGGACTAATAAAGAAGCAGTTGTATGCAAAATAGAGACAAATAAATGATGAATTATAAAAATGGCAGGTAACAATATCACCAAATTCAGTAAAGGTGAAAAGGAGAGTGTAATTTGGAAAATAAAATTAATCATCAGCAAATAAACTATAAGGCAAATAGTGTATTGCTTTCTTAACTCTTTACGATTACTTTGAATTGATTTTTTTGTATTCATATATTTGGTGTAAGATGTTTAGGTCACCTAAATATCAGCAGGCAAATATCATCAGGATTACAATTTTTTGATTTACATAACTTTTGTTAAATGTTATATTATTCACAGATTTAATGTAAAAATAATGGCAATTAATTAGCTGTTAATCAAATTTCAATCTTTTTTCTTACTTGATACAATGAGAACAATGCCTCCAACAGCTAATACTATTCCAACAATTGGGGACCAATTTATAGGATGATTTACCTCTTTATTTACTTGAATTGGACCAAAGTCTACCACTTTTTCAGTAGTAACATAATTGAAACCAGTATACGCCATCATAACTATTCCTATTATGACCATTGCTATTCCTAAATTTTTTAATTGCATGTTTTTATTGTTTATCAGGGAAATATGTTCTTTTATAAATTAAGCATGTGAAAAATATTCTTGTACAAAAGCATGCTGTTGATTCTCGGTCATTTTATCGGTATTTTTTATTTCGAATTTTATTTTAAGAAAACGAATGTCTTCACTTATAAGATCAAAAAACTCGATTTTAGCATTAGTAGGACCAAAGAGTATTACTTGTTCATAATCTTTTATAGCTTCACTCAATTTCTTATAATAATCTAAAAGAAGTTTTTTCTTTTTATTGTGCATTGTTTTTTCGCTCACAGACGATCTTTCTTTTTTTACTTCATTTGTCAATTTTGATTCGATCGTTACTATCTCAAAATGTTTAGAAGTAAATTCCATTAAATGGGCAATAGAATGATCCATCCAAATTCCTAATCTTTTTGACCTTTTCATGATGATTTTTTTAATTTTTTATAAAATATGAAATCACAAATAAACTACCTATAATTATTTAATTACAATAGTCTAAAGTTCAAGCATTTAAAGTAAAAAATAGTATAAAACTTCATATTAAATTTATATAATTCACATATTTTTAAATTTAAAATTCAATTATAAAAGGATAATTTTCGTTAGAAAATGTATAAAGAACGGTTAATTTTGAAATAAAAACGATTCAGATGTACTTTTATTTGCTCCATAAAGTTTCAAAGAATACTTGATCTTACGTTTTACTAATGCAACTAAAGGGTTAAAATCGATTAATATGTTTTATTTTTGATCGAAGAAATTTTAAAGATTTATTTTGATTTACAGTGCGGATAGGAATGTTTTTTTCTACTCTTTTTAAAGATTTTTCTAATACTAATCTTGCCATCAAATAACTCACTGTTGATTCGGCACCTTGATTCAGATTTATATAATCCTCTTCTAATCCATCATAACATCCTCCAGTGCAAGGATTATAAATAATTTGGTGTAAATGATTGTTTCCTAAAAACCAATCAAACGCTATTACCATTTTTTGAAAGTAGTCTTCATTTTTAAAAACAGCATCAAATTTATTTAATGCAAGAATAGTATAAGCAACATCAATTGGTTGCTCACCACCTATAGGACTCGTAGCTGATTTATTTTCTTTGTTTAACCATCCTTTATTAGAAATTACGTGAATGCTATTTTTTGTAAAAATTTTGGAAAGAAGAAAGTCAAAGGATGATTTTGCAATTTCCTTATAAATTAATTTATCTGTGGCTAACCAAGCACAAAGCATCGCTTCTGGTAAAATACTGTTGCCATAAGTAAGATAACTTTCAAACCAATTCCATTCCTTATCTGCTTCGTGTTTGTACATTTGTACTAATCTGTCAGCTAATTTTTTAATTATAGAAATGTTTTGATCTGAAGCTCTTTTTGTATTGTAATAATAGACTCCTTTGATTATGAAAGCCATTGATCGAGTGGAGTGAATTTCAAAAACATTTCGCAAGGCACTTTGAATGGTAATAGAAGCATCTTTAGCTAATTCTTCGGGAAGTATATTGCTAATTGAATTTAGATAACCTAAAGCCCAGATAGCTCTTCCATTTGAATCTTCTAGGTTTGTAGTATTATTTTGTTTTGTGAAATTGTATTCTTCGTCTACATAATTTAGAAAATATCCATCAGGTTGCAAACAATATTTTATAAAATCGAAATAAATTTGGATGTATTTTAAATCATTATAATCCTTTGTCAATTCATATTGTTGACATAGGGCAACCATAGCTCTAGCATTGTCATCTAACGTGTATCCGGAATCAATATCCGGTTGATTGATGATTGAAAATTGAATCATTCCAAAATGAGTAGTTAGCTTTTTTATATGGTCCAGATTAACAATGGGAATTTTATAATGTAAGGAGATATTTTCTTCTCCAATTTTCTCAAATAACATAGCATGGGCAATTGCTGCATTCTCCCAAGCTGTAGGAGCAATTCTATGCAAGCCGTTTGCGCTGATATTCTTTCTCAATTGTTCATTATGCAATAGAATATTAGTTTTTTTAGCTAATTGTTTCGAATCGTTAAAATCAATAATAATTCCTGCATTATTCTTCAATACTTCACATGCATGAGGAATAGGCGTTGAAATAATTGGACAACCACAACTAATAGCGTAAGAAAAAGTCCCACTCACAGCTTGATTTGGATCATTGGAAGTAAATAAGTAAATATCAGTTAGTTGTAAGAGTTCTAATAATTCTGGTAATGGTAAAAAACAATTTATAAAACGAACATGATCCAGAAGTTGCAAGTTCTCGATTTTCGCTTCTAACATTAAGCGGTATTTTTCACCTTCTTCTTTCGCTACCGATGGATGTGTTTTTCCAATAATTAAAAATAATACGTCTTTATTCTTTTTTACTATTTCAGGCAATGCTTCTAAAGTAGTTTGAATGCTTTTTCCAGAGCTTAATAATCCAAAAGTCGAAAGTATTTTCTTTCCAGTTAATTTGTATTTAATTTTCAATTCCTCTTTATCGGAATGCGGTACTAAATGAGTTCCATGCTGAATTATTGTGATTTTATCTATTGGAACATTATAATCTCTCACTAATAGCTTTGCAGCTGAATTCGTCATTACAATAACAGCATGCGCTTCTCTGGCTATTTCTTGAACATTCACTTCTAATGATGCATTAGGCCGGGGCAATACAGTATGGAAAACAACGATTACTGGTTTTTGAAGTGTTTTTATAAACTGTTTTAAATCAGCTTCATTGTTTTTAAATAATCCAAATTCATGCTGAATCAATACCATTTGCAAGTTGACATTACTATTAATTTGATTGGCCAAATTGATAAAGGCATTCGGATGATCTGTATTGAGGATGTACTTTATAGCATCATTATAAGTATGTTGCTCATTATCCGATTCCAAAGCACAAATTTTTATTTTAAAAGAATTTTTGAATTTATTATTCAGCGCTTTAATCAAATCTTGGGAATAGGTTGCAATACCGCACTCACGAGGAGGATAGGTTGTCATAAACAAAATTTCAGGCAACTCCTTTTTTGTGTTTGGGTATAGTAAATTATTTAACTCATTCACATAGGTATTTTTTGCAATACTTACAGTTCGTATACTTTGGGGTTTAACGATGATTTTATTATTCATGATCTATTGTATTTAGCATTAGTTCTTTAAGCAATTCTGTTTGATTAAGTGAGGCACAGCCTACACGCTCATCTGCGGCACCATAATAGATGTACAGTGTATCTCCAAATAAAGCAGTACCGGAAGGGAAACATACATTATTCACTTCACCTTTTAATTCCCAACTTAATTCCGGTTTAAATAAGGGATAGGGCAATCGAGCAATTTCTTTCTGGGGATCATCTAAGTCAAGTAATGATGCACAGGCAGAATAAACATAACCTTTTACAGTATCTTCTACTCCATGATAGATTAACAGCCAACCCAATTCCGTTTCAATAGGTGGGCAGCCTCCTCCTGTATAACTTGATTCATGGTCGTATTGTGGAGCTAAGACAATAGTATCTTCAAAATCAATAAAATAATTTTTCCAGAATTTAGGTGTTAGTTCCATTAATTCATTTACTGCAACAACGATTTGGATATCGGGCTTTATTCGATGCAAAAAACACAGCATTCCATTTATCCTTCGAGGAAAGAAAATTAAATTTTTATCCCAGAGCAGCACTTTTTCACCTTCTTTTTTTTGAACATCTTTCTGTCGATTATAACGAAAGTATTTTTCACTTTTTGGGTCATCAGAGTCAGAAAATTTAACAAATTGCTGATAGGTTATTTGCGCTACGATTATACCTTGTTTTTCCCATTCGATTAAATCTTTAGATAAAGCTAAAGCACCTAAAGCATTTATACCATCATACGCAGTATAGGTAAGGTAATATAAATCATCGATTTTTACAATTCGCGGATCTTCAACACCATGTGATTCATAATCAAATTCAGAAATAATAATAGGAGTGTCATTTCTATTTTCAACAATAAGAGGCCCGTCTAGTTTACTATAGCCAATACTCGAAAAATTCCCATTGCTAACCGCCCTATAAAATAGATGGACATTATTACCCTCTTTTATTGATGCAGGATTTAATACACCTTCATTTTCAAAATCAAGTAGTGTTTTTTGAATTATAACACCTTCTTTTTTAACTTCTATCATGACAAATGTTGTAAAAAAAAATTTTAACTATTTTTAAGTAATAATTATATTTTTGATTGATATCTACTGTTCACTAAAAATATAAAGGTCTGTTTCTCATTTAATATATGTGTTATATAAATTTTTAAATTAGTTATACTATTTACAGTTTTTAATCGAAAGGCTATTTTATCTTCTTAAAACTAAAATTTGAATTATTGCCAAAAAAAAGGGGGCTCTTGGTAACAATATCTCTTACGTGCCCAGATAAAACCGTATCTTTTTCTCGTATTCATAATTTTATTTTGATAACAATATAAATATGTGATCGTAAATGATTTCGTAATTTATAAATTTCAGTTTTTTTAAATATTAAAAATGGTAGAGAACCTTGCAATATATTTGTATCTTTTTAAGTGTAAAAAAAGTAAATAAAAATAATAATTTACAGAATTATTTGGATTTAGGATTTTGACAGAATATTTATTTCGATGATAAATTAAAAGAGAATATCGGTCTATTTTATGTTATTTTTCAACAACGAACTTTTTCTTTGATGGTTTTCATTTTCCATATCTAATAAATGTAATTCTTCGACTGATAAATCTTTTTTTGCCAACAAAGCTGAATGTTCATGGAATTTTTAAAATACTTTCAAATCATCTTCGCCAATGTTTTCAATTGATACTACTGGCAAACTTTTGAGCTATTATAAGCTCGTTTAATTTTAAATGCAGCGCAATAGACTAGCCATTGAACAGGTTGTTTGAAAATTTTAAGTTGATTTGGCGAGACCCTAATTTTAGATATTTCTAGGGTCTCGATTTTACCTCTTAAAAGATGAGATTAGATGAATAATTTGATTATGTCATAAAAGCAAAAACCTACTAAATCATATGATTTACGGGGTTATGATACCATTTGTTTTTGTACTAGTTGAGAAAGAGGGATTTGTTTCTCTCTTTATGTCAGTGTTTACGATGCGCAAACTATTTTAAAACAAGGGCTCGATTTTACTCCTACAATTTATAGGTAAAAAATCATGTAATCTTATCGAACTAAAGATATTGATAATTAAAGGTTTATCAAAATAAAAACAGATCTTTCATGGTTTAAAATTTGAATTAGAGGACTACTATTATTGAACTGGTATGGATTCAAAATTTAGTTCCCTAAAACATAATTTCTATCCAATAATAAAATTTGACCTATTCCATTTTTAAACAGGTGTATTGCCAGAACTTTTCTATGCTTGCAAATCCATTCTCGATTTTGTTCCGTTCCGTCCTGATGGTTTGCAACAATCAAATGATTTGTCAATATAGATTCGTATTTCTATCGGGTCGAGGTTTAAGTTCTTAGTCACTTTTAAGAGTTAGTGATTTTATCAAAACATACTTTTTTAAACGAGCATCTATTTCCACTATAAATCGACTATTAACAATTCATTAACAATATCGTGTCGATTTGATGGTATTGAAAACTAGGGGTGTTTCTCTTATTTTGACTCCTATAAGCAAAGGGAAATATTTATGTTGAATGTGAGTCAGAAGGAAAAAAAATGTGTGCGGTATCTTGCCTGTGAAATGTCAAAAGCAGAGCGATCTGTATTTGAAATCGAATTGTCTTTAGATGATGATCTACGTGCTGTTTTTGAAAATTTTAAAACCATTTGGATAAATTATCCCAGTAGTGAATTGCCAGAACGAACGATTTCTTTTGAGGAAATTCTGAATCAATATAATAGACCAGAAAAACTTAAATCTGTAAAAGTTTCCATAAAAAAAAAGGCAGTTCTTTCTATGGCTTTCCTTTTGGTTTTTTGTCTGGGCCCTTATTTCATTGGAATGAAACAATCTGAATATACTAATCGTAAAATTGCATCTAAAGGTCAGCGGCTTACTTTTATTTTACCGGATAGCAGTACTGTTATTTTAAATTCGGGTAGTGAAGTAAAATACTCCAACGATTTTAGGGAACAAAGAGCTATTTGGTTAAAAGGAGAAGCTTTTTTCAAAGTGACAAAAAATAGTGATTCCCCTTTCATTGTCCATACTAATGATTTTAATGTGAAAGTTTTAGGAACCGAGTTTAATATTAATAGCAATACCATTAATCAAACGGTTTCTTTAGCAAAAGGAAAGGTAAATATAGTTCTCAATGAAAGTAAGGATGAAATTAACCTTTTACCAAATGAAGAATTGGTTTGGAATGCCAAAACCAAAGCCGTTATCAAAAGGAACTTTGACGTTAATAAGGTTGCTGCATGGAAAGATAATATACTCCTTCTGGACGATGAGAAATTTGAAGACGCACTCCCAAAAATCAATCAATTCTATGGCGTAAATTTTATCATAAAAGACGCTTTCATTGCAAATAAGCGTATTAAAGGGGCTTTTAAAAACCAGACCATTGACGAATTTATAACTTCTTTAGAGTTTATTTCAGATGTGAGTTTTAAAAAAACCAGTCAAAATAACATTGAGATAACTCGTCGTCATGAAAATTAATCAAACAAAAATGGGCAATAGTGATTGTTTTTCAGACGATTATTTATTTCAGCAAATTCAGAATGGGCAATATGAGGCGATGCAACTTTTCTTTAATAGGTATTATACTCCTTTGTGCCGTTTTGGATTAAATTATGAATCGAACCCTTGCGTTGTCGAAGAAAAAGTCGCTGATATTTTTATTCAGTTGTGGACCAACAGAAATATTCTTGATAAAATTAAAAACCCTAAATCTTATATTTATGTAATAGTGAAAAACAGTTTAAAAACAGTACGGAAATCAGAACAGTTTCACCAACAAATTGACGAAGAAAAAACTATAAATTTTATGTTTTCGCCTAGTAGGGAACAAGAGATTATTGAAAATGAACAAAAAGAAATGAACACCAATTTGATACGTGAAATATTAGATATTATTCCTAAAAAATCGCGTCAGGCATTTGAACTCAGCAGAATTGATGGTTTAAAATACAAAGAAATTGCGGAAATTTTAAACGTCACTCCCAAAACGGTTGAAAATCATATAGCCATTGCACTTAAATATATTAGTAAAGCTTTGGAATCCTATAAAAAGAGAGGCTTGTTAAACTCTATCTAATAATTAGTTGAAAAAACTGATTTTTTTAAGACCAGTTTTAGTTTGTTAAAAACAATAATAAATAATTATACATAAAATGAAACAAAAAATTATACTAACCTTATCCTTATTACTACTATTTGGTGTTGGGGTCATTTATTCAAAAACTTCGAAAACAAACATTGTCGAAGGAAATATAATTAAAAAAGAAAAGATCAATTTAAACTTAAAAGACGCTTCTGTAAAGCAAATTTTCACTCTTATAGAACAGCAAATAAACAATAAGTTTATTTATATGTCAGACCAAAATTTTCTTCAAAAGAAAATTTCTATCACCATATATAACCAAGATTTAAATCAAGTATTAGCGGTTTTAAAAACCAAAGTGAGTCTTGATTTTAAGATTACTAAAAATGGTGTTTTAGTAAAAGAAGTGATTGGGATTATTCCAAAAAGCACTACAAAAAAGAATCAGGAAAACCGAAAAATCACTGGTGTGGTTTTAGATGAATCTAATTTGCCTATTCCCGGAGCTTCTGTATTTGTAGCAGGAACAACTATAGCGACAAGCACTGATTTCGACGGAAAATTTACGATTAATGTTCCTGCAAATACAACGATTTTGTCGGTTAGTTACATCGGATTTGAGACAAAAGAAATCAACATTGAAAACCAGACAGAAATAAAAGTCATGCTTTTTGAATCGGCTTCTCAATTAGACGAAGTTGTAGTAGTGGGTTACGGTACAGAACAACGAAGAAATGTTACCGGCTCAGTTTCTTCAGTAAAAATGAAAGAGATTGTATCACAGCCTAAAGCGAATGTAACTGAAATGCTGGAAGGTCGTTTGCCCGGTGTTCAAATCATGAGTGACAATAGCCCAGGAGGCGGTTCATCTATACGGGTACGCGGGTTTAGCACCATTAACAATAATGATCCGTTGGTAATTATTGATGGGGTTCCTGCTTCCAATGGTTTAAATGGGATCAATCCATCCGATATAGCAACGCTTCAAGTATTAAAGGATGCTGCCTCGTCTTCAATTTATGGTTCTCGTGCCGCTAATGGAGTTGTCGTTATAACTACTAAAAAAGGAGGAAAAAATGGTAAAACTGAAATACAATTTGATGGATATTCCGGTGTTCAGTCAGCCTTTAATTTACCTACGATGTTGAATGCGCAGCAGTATGGAGATTTACTTTGGCAAGCCACTAAAAATGATAATAAAATACCAGCTAGTGGTGTTTATGGTAGTAATCCCAACTCACCAACAATTCCAGCTTTTCTTAACGCTGCCAATACGATTCCCAGTGGTGATGTAAAATGGATTAATGAAATCATGCGACCAGCAGCGGTTCATTCCTATAATTTATCGCTGTCAAAAGGTGATGAAAAAAGTCAACATGCTTTTACACTTGGATATTTTAATCAGGAAGGAATTATAAAGCACACTGGATTTGAGCGTTTTTCTGCGCGATTTAATTCTAGTTATAAAGTAAAAGATTTTCTGACTATCGGCGAAAACTTCACGGCTTCTTATTCCGAGCAAGTTGCAACTGGAACTAATAGCTCTTTGGGAAGCATTGTTTACAATGCCTTACAGTTTCCTTCGATTGTTCCGGTGTATGATACATACGGAAATTTTGCGGGTAACCCAATCAATGATATTTCGAATCCATTAGGAAGTTTAACGCGGGCTAAAGACAATAACCAAAAGCGGATTCAGGCTTTAGGTAATGTATTTGCCAGTGCAAAAATCAGTGATTTTACTTTTAAAACTTCTTTGGGACTGGACTTTCAAAGTTTTAATTACAGAGATTTTTCACCTGTTTTTAATGAGATTCTTTCGCAAAATGTAAAAAATTCATTAACGACAAGCAACAATTTTAATTATCAACTTACGATATCCAATACTTTAAACTACCAAAAACAATTTGGTCAACACAATCTGGATGTTCTTTTAGGACAAGAAGCGATAAAATATTATTATGAAGGTTTTGGTGCTTCTCGCCAAAATTTCCTGTATGAAGATCCAAATTTCAGATATCTAAGTTACGGAACTGAAAATCAATTAAACACGGGAACTGCAAATGAATGGGCTTTAAACTCCTATTTTGGTCGTGTAAATTACAATTTCAATCAAAAATATATTGTAAGTGCTACCGTTAGAAGGGATGGAACTTCAAGATTAGCCAATAACAACTGGGGTACTTTTCCGGCAGTCTCTGGGGGATGGAGATTAGATAAGGAAGAATTTTTTGATTTTGGAGATACGTTTACTTCATTTTTACTTCGTGCCAGTTGGGGACAAACCGGGAATCAACAATTGCCTTCCTATTCTACGGTTGATAGTTATTCCAATAACAATAATTATTCTGATTATGCTATTGGAGGTCAAAATGTAGTTTCAACAGGATTAACACAAACGCGAGTTTCGAATGCGAATTTATCTTGGGAAACTACTACTCAAAAAACAATTGGATTGGATCTTGGTTTTTTTGATAATAAATTAAATGTTACGGCAGAATATTACAACAAAGAGACTAATGATATTCTGGTTTATAATGTAATTCCTTTAACTTATGGAGGTACAAATGACGGACAATGGATTAATGACGGGCAAATGAAAAACCGCGGTTTTGAATTGGATTTAAACTATGCAGATAAAATTAGTGATTTCTCCTATGATCTTGCTTTGAATTTGACGGGATACAAAAATGAATTGACCACTTTGAACAGCGTTGCTTATTTAGGAATTCCTAGTTCTTCTTTGCACACAGTGAATTTTGGTCAGGAAATCTCCAGAAGTGCCATTGGACAACCAATTGGATCTTTTTACGGATTTGTTTCCGAAGGCTTATTTCGCAGTCAACAAGAAGTTGCCGATTATGGGATGCAACCCAATGCACAAGCGGGAGATCTTAAATTTAAAGATGTTAACGGTGATGGACTAATTAACAATAATGATAGAGCTTTTATAGGTTCTCCGCATCCGGATATTATGTTGGGTTTTAACATCAATTTAAAATTCAAACAGTTTGATTTAGGAATGTTTTTTAACGGAAGTTTTGGAAACGATATTTATAATCTGACAAAATACAAAACTAATTTCTTTAATCAGGCTGCTTACAATAAAGATAGTGCATTATTAGGCGCCTGGACGATTGACAATCCTAATTCTTCTATTCCAAGATTGTCCTTAGATGACAGAAATAACAACATTCGACCTTCTTCGTATTATGTAGAAGATGGTTCGTATTTTAAATTAAACAATTTACAATTGGGTTATACTTTTGCTCCAGAAGTTCTAGCTGGAATGAAATTACGTTTGTATGGACAGGCGAGTAATGTATTTACGATTACCAAATACAGTGGTTTGACACCACAAATTGGGCTGCAAAGTTATTCTTCAAGCAACCGAAATCTTGATATAGGTATCGATAGAGGAATTTATCCCACTTCACGAACATTTACTTTTGGCTGTAATTTAAACTTTTAAATTTAAAAATAATGCGAATAAAAAACACAATAAAAATACTAGCTTTTCTAGTTTTAGGACTTCAAATGAGTTCTTGTTCTGATACATTTTTACAAGAAATTACCTATGGTGAAGTTGATCCTTCCGAAATGACGAAGCCGGCTAATGTGGAACGCGCCATTATATCTGCGTACAGCGTTTTAAACGGACAAATTGACGGAGCCTCAAATGCCCTTAATTCACCAAGTTCGAATTGGAGTTTTGGAGATGTCACTTCGGATGACAGTTACAAAGGCGGTGGTGGAACTGGAGATCAGAACAATATTCACCAAATGGAAATTTACAACGAAAATTCTACCACGCTGGATATAGAACGTAAATGGGTGGCACTTTACGAAGGGGTGAAACGGGCAAACGAAGCAATGCGTTTATTACATGCATCGTCTGAATTTGAAGCCAGTTTGAAAGTCAAACGAATGGCAGAATTACGATTCTTAAGAGGTCATTTTTATTTTGAGTTAAAAAAAATATACAATCGTATCCCCTATATTGATGAAACGGCGGCTATAGTGGCTGATTACGCCAAATCCAATACGACTTTCAGCTCCGATGAGTTATGGACTAAAATCGAGAATGATTTTAAATTAGCCTATGCCGATTTACCCGTTACACAAACAGAGTTGGGACGACCAACCAAAATTGCGGCTAAATCCTATTTGGCTAAATGTTATGTTTTCCAAAACAAATGGCAATTGGCTTACGACACTACTACTGAAATAATGACTAGTAATTATGGCTTACTAGCTGATTTTCAGCAAATATTTTTACCGGAAAATGATAATAACAAGGAAGTTATTTTTGCTATACAACATTCTGTAAAAGATGGTCAACCTAATTCTTACAACGGAAGTATAGGAGATCGTTTGTCAGCTCCAGGAGGTCCATTTTATTCTCAATACGGTTTTCACCGTCCTACACAGAATCTGGTGAATGCCTATAAAACGAATGTTTTCGGTTTACCAGTAGAAAACAACATCAACGTAGTATCCACTGATAATGTTGATCCACGTATCGATGTTACAATAGGACGTCCGGGAATTCCTTACAAGGATTTAGGCATTTTATACCAAGACAGCTGGGCAAGAGATTTGGCAACGTATGGTGCCTTTGCTCCTAAAAAGCGAATTGTTTCTGCTAAATCTGCTTTTCATGTTACTGTTTGGCCTTATGTAAATGCTCTGAATTACTATATTATTAGATATGCTGAGGTTGTTTTATGGAGAGCAGAGGCCGCTGTAGAAATTGGAAAAATAGATGATGCGCGAATTTTAGTGAATCAAATTCGGAATCGTGCCGCTAATTCTGCTTATGTAAAAACATTAGATGGAAGCGCAAATGCTGCAAATTACAATGTTAAACCGTATAACATTATTTGGACCGATAAAATTGCCGCAAGAGCAGCAGTACATTTAGAAACCCGTTTAGAATTGGCTATGGAAGGCCACCGTTTCTTTAATTTGGTTCGATGGGGAGAAGCAGATACTGTTCTAAATACGTATCTAACCGTAGAGAAAACAAGAAGAACGCATTTGACAAATGCTGTGTTTACCAAAGGGGAAAACGAATATTTTCCAATACCACAGCGGTATATTGATGCATTGCCAATCGGTACAGTAACCCAAAATAAAGGTTTTTAAAAAATTAAAATAAATTGGGCAATCTTTTTGATTGCCCAATTTTTTATTAGAAAAAGATGAGAAAAATAATTTACCTGTTACTTGCGCTTATTTATATTTCAGGCTTCAGCCAAAAAGAAAAAGGATTTGAATTGGATTATTCCACTTCTAAATCGGGTTCATTGATTCAGGACAAGAATTTTTATTTGTTGACTGCTATTCAAAACGATAAAGCCGTTAATCAACTGCTGCAAAAGAATAGTGTTTTTAAAACAATTTTTAAGAATAAGCAGCAAGAGATTGGTTCCAAACTAACGTCCTGCAAAGACAGTATTTCATGCTTGATTAGTGGGTATCAATTTGAAGAAAAAGAACTTAAAAATATTGATGGGGAATTTCAAATTTTGATGAAAGACGAAAAGGTACTTCAAGATTTTGTAAAAAATAATTTGCGTTCTTCTGGGAAATACGAGAATTTTAAAAACAGTACCGATACGGAATTATTATTAAAAGCATGGCAACTTTGTGCTCAGGGGATGGATCGTATCATGAAGGTATATGGTCTTGGGGAAGCCCCGCAATATGCTAAAATGGATTCGGTTTCTTATGACGTACGGTCTAAATTTTACAAAGGATCTGTTATTATGTGGTCTGATTTTCTTCACAATAAGAAGCCGAAAGGAAATATGTTGTTTTTTCAGGAAAGTCTGGAATTCAGTTTATCGCTTTTGTATATGAACCATCGGGATGAAGTGGCTCGCTACGAACCGTTGGAGGAAAAGGAGAATAAGAAGACAATTGCCCATATAAAAAAAATTGATTTTGATGCTTTTGAATACGCGTCCGTTTTAATTTTGGGTAACGGGCCAGAAAATTATCAGGACCGATTGTCTGCCATTGGAAAACTAAATCTGCAATTGGGTGTGCTGGAATATGAAGCCAAGAAAGCTCCTTTAATTATTGTTTCCGGAGGTCATGCCCATCCATTTAGAGCTACTTTTTGTGAAGCGATCGAAATGAAAAAAGAACTGATGAATGTGCATCATATTCCCGAAGAAAATATTCTTATTGATCCTTTTGCGAGACATACCACAACTAATTTGCGTAATGCAGCCAGATTAATGATTGCATATCAAATGCCGCTTGACAAAAAAAGTATCGTCGTTACAAATAGTAACCATAGTAATTATGTGGGAAATGCAAATTTTAATTCGCGTTGTATGGAAGAATTGGGTTATTTGCCCGCAGTTATTTTAAAAAGATTAAATTCGACTGCGATAGAATTTCTACCCAATGCGGAATCCTTGCATCAAAATCCAATTGATCCATTGGATCCATAAATATATATTATGAAAAAAATACTAGTTTTAGGATTAGCAATCGTTACAGTAGCTTGCCAGTCTTTAAAAAATAATAGTGCTAATTTGGCATCATCGCCAGTAGAAAAAGTAAATGTCTTTTTAGGTACTTCTGGCGATCACGGACAAATGTCTCCATCTGCTTCTTCTCCCTTCAATATGATGAGTATAGGCCCGCAAACTTATCCACATATTCATTCTGGTTACGAGCATCTGGCCAAAGAATTTTTAGGATTTACCCATAGCCGTATCGAAGGAGTGGGTTGTTTGGGAAGTGGAGGAAATTTATTAATCAAACCAATTTTGGATAATAATTCCAATACTTTATTACTAAAAAAACAAGAATCAGCTTCACCAGGTTTTTATCAGGTAGCATTCGAAAATGGAATTCGGGCTCAAATGAGTGTGAAACATAATTTTGGAATGCATCATTATGAATTTCCACGAAAGGGAGCGGGGCTACATATTGATTTATCGCACGCTTTTGTAAATCGATTTGTTGCCGAAGAGCATGAAATTGAAACAAAAAGCATCAGTGGATGGATCGACACCCAAACCACTTGTGATAAGGGAATATATCGCATTTATTATGTGCTGGAATTCTCCAATTTCAGAACAATAACAAAAACTGCCGATCATCAGTATCGTGTTGAAGCAAATACCGATGTTAAGGAGATGGAAGTTCGTGTCGGTTTTTCCTCTGTGAGTACGGCTTTCGCCAAAGCAAAAATAGAATCGATGCCGATACAGGATTTAGCTGTGCAAACAACTGCAGCATGGAATTATCATTTAAACAGAATAGAAGTTAATGGCGAAAAAGATCGGGAAGAATTATTTTATTCACTTTTGTACCGAGGATTACAAGCGCCGTTTTTAGTTTCAGAAATGGACGGCACTTATAAAGCCATTGACGGTTCCATTCAAAAATCTAATAGTCCTGTATACAACGGCTGGGCCATTTGGGATAATTATCGCGAGCAATTACCCATGCTTTCGCTGGCTTATCCGGAACGTTTTGCACCCATAGTAAAATCCATTGCTAATTTGTATCCGTATGGGAAAAATAATTGGGCAACAAAGCACGAATCTTCACCCACAGTGCGCACAGAACATGCGATTGTCGTTTTATTAGACGGTTATAAAAAAGGATATCCGGTAGATTTTTACACCATAAAAGATTCCCTGATCGCGGAAGTGGATCGATTGGAATACAATACACCGGACAAGGCTTTGGAATCCTCTTACGACAGTTGGGCGCTTTCGGAAATCCTGAAAATTACCAAAGATTCCTTATTGAGTGCCAAGTATTTGAATAAAGCGTTAGGCTATAAACGCTATTGGGAAAAAGATTTCGCTGATTTGTCTCTGAAAGATATCGATAAAATGCCTGCGCGTGGCATGTATCAAGGTACGGTATGGCAGTATCGCTGGTTTGTTCCATTTGATGTGTCAGGTCTCAAAAAATTAACAGGTGGAGAAGTTTCTTTTTTAAAGCAATTGGACCAGTTTTTTTCCGAGGACAATTACAACCATGCGAATCAGCCGGATTTACAAGTTCCGGGACTGTATAATGCGAGTTCCCAACCTTGGAAATCACAAAAACTGTTTCGGAATATTATGTTGGATACGGTCGTTCAGGCTTATTTTAATGAAAACAGTAAAGGCGTTGATTCCTACATTGGAAGGATCTATAAGAACGAACCTCAAGCCTATTTACGCACTATGGATGATGATGCCGGTACGATGTCCTCCTGGTTTGTTATGCGAAGTATAGGTTTGTCTCCGGCAAATATTGGAAGCCCGATATACTACTTGACCGCTCCGATCTTTAAGACTGTAAAATTAAATTGGGAAAACGGAAAATCATTTCACATCAAAGTTAGTAATTACAATAAAGATCACTTTTATATTCAATCGGTTCGTTTAAATGGTCAGCCATTATTTAGGAATTGGTTGACGCAGGAAGAAATCACAAATGGCGGAACCCTAATTATCGAAACCGGTGCAGCATCTAATAAAAACTGGGGAATTGAGGATCAGTGGATTTCAAAAACAGAGTAATAGAATTTAATAATAAATGAGGTGTAAAGGATTTTATATTTAAAATTCTTTACACCTTAAATTTATGTTTTTTATTCTTCTACATTTTTCATTTTCATTAAAAGTGAATAAGCTCCTTTTATCACGATAGTTGCCTCATTCAAATCTTCTGAAATAATTTCAGTAAATTCATTTTCTGTAGCTCCTATTGTGACTTCTTTCATTTCAAATTGTTTGTTTTGTTTGGCAATAAAAATATAATTCTTGTTTTCATAATTCACAATTGCATTAGATGGCAGTACATTTGATTTCTGACTTTTTAATTCAATTTCAGCATTCATATACATTCCCGGTAAAAGTGCTTTGTCGAAGTTTGTAAAATGGCAATGCATTTCGGTGCTTCTGTTTTCGGAAAAATCTTTACCGATAAGGATAATTTTGCAATAATATTTTTTCTCCGGATTGGTATTAGTGTAAGCAACCACCGATTGGCCGATAGCCAATTTATTAATGTCTTTTTCAAAAACGGTTAATGCCAAATGAATATCTGAAGGGTTAACAATCTCAAACAAGATATCACTTGGGTTTACATACTTACCAATATTTACATTTACTTGAGATACATAACCGCTTATTGGCGAATATATATTGATGCTTTTTGAAATGTTCTTTGCAGAAACATTGCTGGGATTTATCCCTGCGAATTTTAATTTCGCTCCATACGATTGCACCATTACTGATAGTGAGTTATATTCTGATTGTGCTTGTTGATATACTTTGTCGCTGCTGGCTTTGCTTCGGTTGAGTTCTCTTTGTCTTTCAAATTCGGCTTTTGCGTATCCTATTTTCGCTTTCGCCAAAAGGTAATCTTCCTGCAATTGTATGTATTGTTGGTCTTCCACCACACACAAAACCTGACCTTTGGTTACATACATTCCCTTCAAAAGTTTGGTGTATTTTAAATAACCACCCATCGGCACACTTATGGATACTAAATTTTGGGGCGGTACATCTATTTTACCATTTAATTTTAAGGTAGATGAAACTTCTTTCTGCTCGATTTTCCCAGTTACAATTCCTGCATTTTTTATTTGTGCATCGGTAAGAGTTGTCGTGTTTTCAATAATTGGAGTGACTTCTGTTTCGCTTTCCGTTTTCTTATCTCCACAGGAGGAAAGGAATACTATTGCTAGAATTGTAAGGATTGTGTTTTTACTCATGACTATATTTTTATTTTGGTGTTCGTGAATTTGAGATTTCATTTTATTTATTTTGAAAATTAATAGTTGGCTTAAAAATAATAACACATAAAATGGCTAAAGATGAGGTTATAATTCCACCATATAAAAAGTCCGTTTTAGGGAACTGCGAACCTAAAAAACCGGCTATCGGATAGGCTATTGCCCACCATAGATGCGAAAATGCAAAGTGTGAACCATAGACTTTTCCCTGATCTTGGGATGAAATGGTTTCGGCAATCAATGTTTCTGAGGGCATTTCAGCGAGACTTTGGCCTAAACCCGCAAAAAGCCATAAAACAAGAAGTGTAGCATATCCGAAATAATTAACTAAGCAAATGGAAATTCCTAATAATAATGCCCCACTGATTAATGATGTACTACGTGTTTTGGATTTATCTAAGCTCCCTAGAATAAAAGCAGAAATGGCAGCACCAATCCCGAAAGTTGCCATGGCCCAACCATAATATTTATCGTCAAGCAACAAATCATTCTTAATGTGACTTATGGTATTTACCAAAATCATTGCACCGGCAATTGCAGAAACAAATTCGATACCCAAAGCAAATTGCAATATTTTATTACCGAACAACAAGCGAATCCCTTTTATTACATCGTTCCAGGTACTGCTTGATTGTTTTGCCAGATCAGTCACTCCTTTTTGAAGATCGTTGGCAGAAATAGAAAGAATTAAAATTCCTGCAATAATAAACGAAATTGCATCTAAAAAAAATATTTGTCTTACGCCAAACCAAACGGCTACAATTCCTGCTAGTGCAGGGCCTAAAATTCCCAGTAATTGAAATGTTGCTGTTGATAATCCAACAGCTTCCCTATAATATTTAATTTCAATAATTTGTGGAATGATAGCACGATAGGTTGGGGTAAAAAAGGCATTAAACACATTTAATAAAAATACTAAAACGTAAATTTGCCATGCAGACGTGATAAAAGGAAGACAACAAACAATCGCCATTCGAATAAAATGGGTTAAATAAAGAATTTTTTTCCGTTGCACTTTATCCGCAAGAACTCCTGCAAACGGTGAGAAAATTATAAATGCCGTAACTCTTAATGTTAATGCTGTAGCTAGAATTATTGGTGAATTTGCTGCGTCTATCTGATAGGCTAATAAAGCCAACCCAACCCACGAAAACGCATCACCCAAAAGACTGATGGTTTGCGCCAAATATAACTTAGCAAAGGTTTTATTTTCTAATACTATGAAGGGTTCAATCAATATTTGTTTTAAATTCATAATTAATTAGATAGAAAATTAAGTTCAATAGCACTTATATTCAATTTTTTAACCGCTTCAATATAATTGCTTTGAATTTCGGTGCTTTGATTAATAAGCATTACCCATTCCAAATAATTGATATCACCATTGATAAATTTATCATTAGCAGCTTTAGTTACCAAATCGACATTTTTCAAAGCCTGACTTTCGTAATAGGTAATCGTTTCTTTGTGTTTTTTGTATTCCTGGACTAGTTGCTGATATTTATTTTGAAACTTGATTTTTTCATTATTTAAATTGTTTTCAGCAATTTGAGTGCTTATCTCTAATGCCTTTTTCCTGTTATTAATTGCTGTATTGAATACCGGAAGTGCGACTCCAAATTGTCCGAAAACACCGTTATAACTGTCTTGAAAGTCCGCATTTGCTTTGAAAGTCTGCCAATACACACCGCCTATTAATTCGGGCAATTTTTTAGATTTTTCAAGTGAAATTTCGGCTTTGCTGCTATTGACTTCTTGCTCAAATAATTTTATACTGGGTTGATTGCCAATAGCATTTTTATCTAAATTTTCGGTAAAATCCATTTTGAATTTATCTGAAACCGGAACAAAGTCTTTATCGGAATTAAGTAGATACTTGAATTGTGATTGTATTATTTTATAATCACTTTGTAAACCCAAAAGTTGAATTTTTATTTGTCCAGATTGGTTTTCGGCAGTTGCTTTTTCTAATATATTGCTTTCGCCTTTATCAAATCGAAGGATTGATTTTCTTAAAAATTCAGAATATATACTGTCGCTTTTTAGCAACAGCCTTTCCTTTTCTTTTAGATAAATCATTTCGTAAAATACAATTGTTACCTGTCTGGTCAGTTCCTTTCTTTGCAAAGCTTCGTTCCATTGCCCTTTTTTGGCTTCTTCTATTAAGAGTTGTTGCTGCCTTTTGTAAACGGTTGGAAATTTTATGCTCTGCGAAAGACCAATTTTCATATCATTTGCATTGCTATTGAACTGACCGTATTCGCCAATAATTCCTGTGTTGGAAATATCATAACCTGTTTTGGTCATTTTTTGCAAGTACTCTGAATTAAGTTTTTCGTTTTTAATTTTGATATTATTTGAAAGAGCCGTTTCAATTGCTCTTTCTATTGAAATTTTTTCTTGCGCATTCGCATTTTGAAAAGACAATAACAATCCCAATACTAGGATTGTTATAATTGATTTTATCTTTTTTGGTTTTAATTTAATTCCTTTTTCAAACATGATATATAAAATTGGTAAAACAAATAAAGTTAAGAATGTTGCAATCATCAGACCGCCAATTACCACAGTTGCCAATGGTTTTTGTACTGCTGCACCAGAACCGTTGCTTAATGCCATGGGTAAAAAACCTAATGATGCTACAAATGCAGTCATTAAAACAGGACGTAAACGTATTTTGGTGCCTTGCAAAACAATCGCTTTTAAATCGGTTTCTCCCGATTTTCGAATGCTGTTGAATTCTGCAATTAATACCAAGCCATTCAGAACCGCTACACCAAATAAGGCTATAAAACCAACTCCTGCACTGATGCTAAACGGCATTCCCCGCATCGCTAAAAAGAAAATACCTCCAATTGCCGAAAGTGGAATTGCGGAATAAATCAATAGCCCTTGTTTTACGGAATTGAATGCAAAATAGAGCAAAATAAATATTAATAGTAATGAAACTGGAACCGCAATCATCAAACGATTTTTGGCTTCGTTTAAGTTTTCAAAAGCACCGCCATAAGTAGGGTAGTAGCCAGCGGGAAATTTTATTTGAGCTTCGACTTTACCTTGCAGTTCTTTTACAATACTTTGTACATCCCGGCCTCGAACATTAAAACCAACTACAATTCTACGTTTGGCGTCTTCTCTTTGTATCTGATTTGGACCTTCGGTAATTTCAACTTTTGCTAATTGAGATAAAGGAATTTGCAAACCAGTGGAGGTTGGAATTAATAAATTTTGAACATCTGCCAAATCCTGCCGTTTTTCGCCTTCTAAGCGAACTACTAAATCAAACCGTTTTTCGTCTTCATAAACAACCCCAGTGCTTTGTCCTGCAAATGCTGTGTTTACTATTCGATTTATATCCTGAATGTTCAATCCGTATTGTGCAATGGAAGCTCTATTATAATCAATTACTACTTGTGGCATTCCAGTAACCGTTTCTACATAAAGGTCGGAAGTTCCTTCTACGGTATTTACAATTTTACCTAATTTATTGGCGTATAACGCCAATGTGTCTAGATTTTCTCCAAATATTTTACAAACTACATCTTGTCTTGCACCAGTCATTAACTCATTAAAACGCATTTGAACCGGATATTGAAAACCAAAGGAAACACCCGGAACAGCTTCCAACTCCTTTGCCATTTTTTCTGATAATTCGTCAAAAGTTGTGGCAGAAGTCCATTCGCTTTTGTTCTTTAAAATGATCATCATATCACTCGCATCAATGGGCATAGGGTCAGTTGGCACTTCGCTACTTCCTGTTTTGCCTACAATTTTCTCCACTTCGGGAAATTTTTCTATTAGTATTTTTGCACCCTGTGAAATGGCAGTCATTGAAGTTTGCAAATTACTTCCCGGCAAAACCCTTGTTTCTACAGCAAAATCTCCTTCTTCTAACGAGGGCATAAATTCGCCACCCATAAACGAAAGTGTAACTAGTGCTAAAACAAACAATCCTAATGTTACAGCAATAATTGTTCTGGGAATTCCTAATGCTTTATTCAGAAGTGGTTGATAGAAATTTTCTAATTTCTCCATCATTCTATCTGAAAAAGTTTTTTTATGGGATATTTTTTTATTTAAAAATAAAGCGGTCATCATCGGAACATAAGTCAGAGACAAGATAAAAGCACCAAATAATGCAAATGCAATGGTTTGAGCCATTGGTAAAAACATTTTCCCCTCAATACCACGCAACGTAAAAATGGGAATGTATACGATCAATATAATCAACTCTCCAAATACGGATACATTTCGCATTTTTATTGCCGTTTTTAATACAGTGTTGTCCATTTCTTGTTGTGAAATTTGAGCATTTTTCCTGCTGTGTAAACTAAACAAACACGCTTCAACAATAATAACGGCACCATCCACAATCAATCCAAAATCTAATGCTCCTAAACTCATTAAATTACCGCTCACCCCAAACATGTTCATCAAAATGACTGCTATCAACATTGCCAATGGGATAACTGAAGCCACAATTAATCCTGCTCGTATGTTTCCTAAAAAGAAAATAAGAACAAAGAGAACGATTAATGCACCTTCTAATAAATTTTTTTCTACCGTCGAAATCGAATTATTCACCATTTTGGTGCGGTCTAAAAAAGGTTCCAGAATAACGCCTTCGGGTAATGTTTTTTCGATTTGTGCAATACGATCCTTTATATTTTTAATAACCACATTGCTGTTGGCTCCTTTTAACATCATTACTACTGCACCTGAAACCTCACCGGATTGCACTCCTTTTTTATTGAAAGTCATTGCTCCGTAACGAATAGCACTACCAATACGAACATCAGCTACATCACGAATGAATATGGGGCTTCCAGTACTGGTGTTTTTAATGGAAATCTCTTTTATGTTTTCGATAGTATTAATTAGTCCTTCACTGCGGATGTATAAAACTTTAGGACCTTTTTCGATGTAAGCACCACCTGTATTTTGATTGTTTTTTTCTAAAGCAGTAAAAACATCTGTAATAGTGATATTATAGGATTGCAATTTATTGGGATCAATGGCTATTTCAAATTGTTTCAATTTTCCACCAAAACTGCTTACTTCCGCCACACCTTCAACGCTCAATAACTGCCGGCGAACAATCCAATCCTGAATGGTTCTTAATTCAGTTATATCGTATTTTTTTTCGTAACCGGGTTTAGTTCGTACAACATATTGATAAATTTCGCCTAGTCCTGTTGTAACCGGTGCAAGAACTGGATTTCCAATACCGTTGGGAATTTGGTCTTTAACAGCACTTAATCGTTCTGTTACTTGCTGTCTTGCCCAGTACACATCAGTTGCATCATTAAAAACAATGGTAACCACTGATAAACCAAAACGAGAAAAACTACGAATTTCTTTTAGTCCAGGAATATTACTGTTGGCTTGTTCAATTGGAAAAGTAATCAATCGTTCAATATCGGTCGCACCCAATGATGGCGCTGAGGTAATTACCTGAACTTGATTATCTGTAATATCAGGAACGGCATCAATGGGTAATTTGGTAAATTGATAACTCCCATATCCGATGAGAGCTAAAATAAACAGTCCAATAATGAGTTTGTTTTTGATTGAAAACTCAATAATTTTATTTAGCATAATTTGTTTTATAAATGAATGTTTATTACTTGTATTGAATACTGGCCTTTTAATTTTATTATAACTGTAACAGCTGCTTTTTCATTATTTCTGAAAAATCAACCATGTCCAAAGAAACTGGATTTGTTACTTTTGTTTTATTGAAAAATTCAAAAACAACAGATCCGGTAATTTTTTTATTTGAAACCGTTTTTCCTTTCGCATCCAGTACGTAAAAACTGATATTATTTTCTCTTTGGACCATTTCAATTTTGTAGTCGCCTGAATTTTGTATTATTCCACCGTGTGGCATTTTGACTGTATTAGTGCTTACTTGTGCATGTTAAATTGTGGTACTTGCAATAGTTAGCAGTATTGCAACTGCAATGACTTTAATTGTCTTCATTTTTGATACTGAAGTGTTAAAAATAATTGAGCATGTCTTCGACATTACTAAAAACTTAATTCATAGCGTATGCGGCTAAAAAATGATTTTAGTTATTTATATGCATTAACTCACTAAAAAACTTATTTTTTAATACATAATATTAGTGAAATTCATGCACAGAAAGATTCGCTATAAGTATATAGCAAAGTACTTTTTAATACTTAATTAGAAATATTCAAAACATCATTAATTAAGCATTGAAAAATTAATTTAACTCAATTTGGGAGGAAGCCAGATGTATGAAAAAACATCGGAATTGTAAAATTCTGGAGGAAACGGAACAGTGCTATTTACAGAAATAGTATTTGGTTTGCGAAATGAAAACTCGTTTAAGTTTTCAAAAGCAAGAACGGTGTCAACAGATTGGTTTATGGTTTTAAAAGGCAAACTTTGATGATTGTCTTTTTGTTGATTAGAATGATGTTGAGTATTGTTATAATGAATTGTTATAAATTCTAAAAAAGAAATGCCTTGCTTATCCACATCATGATCGTGATGTTCTGTAAAGTGTTCTACTAAGTTGGGTAGTTTCAATAATTGCCCTATTTCTGTGTTGGCACACAAAAAGATGAATACGAATAATATGGCAATTGTTTTTTTCAAGATTGTAAAAGTAATAAATTTTATTGATTACCAATAATTTGAAAACTAAATAGTAGGTATATGTTTTATTTATCAAAACTTTTAAAGGGACTTTGATTATGGAGTATCAATTTTGTTGATTATCAGATAGATGATGCTGTCAATCTTTTCGATTTCTACATAATACTTTAATCTCAAAAATTTGAGTTCACTTGCTTTTTATGGAATCTTATGGAAGATATTAGACTCGTTAAGTCCACTTATAATTTCATCAATTTTGCGTATTTTCGATTTCTTTGCTTCCGTTGTTCATCAAATGCCTTTTACATTTTGCGAAAAGTGCCTTGTGGCAGATGGTGCTGTTTGGTCATTTGGATAAGTTTCTTTTTCTAAAACTATGGTCTCATTGTTTGTTTATTGGAAAATTAGATTTCACGGTTTTAAATGGAAAAGTGGTTAGAATATTTAAAACAAAACTCTCCCGTTACTCCGACACCGCAAAAAAATGCAATAATTCTGATGCTCCTGAAACACTATTAACTCAGGTTACCGGTGCTGATTATACTTTCAGAAAGTATTCTGAAGGTTTAATTTCTTATATAATTTGTTTGACTGTAATAAATGTTACTTACATTTACCACTGTCGGGTTTATTTTTTTCAAAAATTAAAGACTTACAAATGAAATCTTTTTACCCTATATTAATTTCAACTTTTTTACTTTTAATAAGTATCCATTCATCTGCTGCATCAGAAATGGTTCGTATAATGCTGAAAGTAAATTCATATTTCATAACAATCTAGCAGAAATGGGCTTTGTAACAAACCCAATAGATTGGGAGTATAATAGTTAAAGAAATTCTGACAAGGACGATCAGACTATTTTAGAGAGACCTCCTCTATATCTTCAACATTGCTAACTCTTGGTGTACTACTCTTTATAATGGATCACTTTCCTCTGTAATAGCCGCGTCATATTCTACAAAAATCCAAATCCTGATATAAATCCGCGATTTATCCTTTATTTTAGATTCATCCTTTAATGTAAGACCATCCTTGTTCTTGTTTGATAATTATTTCTTCTATTCCACTTGGTACTGTTCCAACATTTTCAATGAGGTCTACTTTCGTAATATTTTTTTTAGCCATCGTATTTTCGCAAGCAACGAAAATTACTCCGCTTTTAATCATTTTGGCAACATCTTGCGCTGCAGCAGATTTTTCAGTCATTACCAATTCTATACCAGGACCAAGAGCGACTACTTCAATCGCAACATGAGATCCCCACGCTTTTTTTACATTTAGGATGTTATTAATAAGTGTTTTTTGGGATTCTGGATCATTAGAATTCATTTGGAATACCACTCTATGTTTTTGATTTACTTCCGCTTGTTTTGATTGAGAATTAGATGATGTCATTACGATAAGTGTTAAAAATATTAAAATTAGGTTTTTCATAATTAGATATTAAAATTTTAGTGAAAAGTGGTGAAGGTAAAAAGAGCAAGCGTACTTATGTTTGTTCATAATGCTAATCTTTTAAAAAATATTTTTAAAACCTATAGCTATGAATCGGCATTATTTTTTGAGCAAATCATCTAATTTTTTTCTAAACGAATCGCTATTCCAATCTGCAGCGCCAACTTTTTCCAGTACCACATTAGTTTGCTGATCAATAAGATACGTAGCAGGTATGGTTGAAGACTCCATTTCTAAAGGGGGATTGGAAACCGATTGAAATATTGGCAGGATTAAATTTTCTCTAATTAAAAAAGCATTAGCTTTCTCAAAGGAATCAGTCGTTACGAACAAAAATACGATTTTGTCCTGATAGTCGGAATACAGTTTTTGCAAACCCGGCATTTCGGCAATACATGGCGGACACCATGTGGCCCAAAAATTTATAAAAATTATTTTACCTTTAAATTCTTCCAAAGATACCGTCTTTCCATTGTTGTCAATCAATTGCCATTGGTAAGTTGAAAGTTTTTTTTGTTCGGTTGCTGGCAGGGTTGTTGGCGAAAAGGCCAATAAACGACTTAATTGTACTTTTACAAAAGTCCCCAGTGGACTAAATAGCAGCAGTGCTAAAAATGCTATAAAAGCAATATTTTTTATTGCTGCTTTTTTTGGTGTTTTCCAGTTCATTTTTTTCTTTTTTTAGTAAGTTGAATACTTCAATTCGAGATTCTTTATGGTTCTTTTTGATTGCAAAATTGAGATTATACGTACAAGGCCTCAAATCAGCGTATTGTTTTTTCGTTTTTCAGATAATCTTTATATTCAATTTTATTAAATATCATTGAGCTTTAAGCGCTCCGTCAATGCCCTTCTGTAAGTAATCCCAACCGGAATTTTCTCATTATTGATGACAACCGTATTCCGTTCCCAATCCTTAATTTTAGCAATGGCTACTATGTAGGATTTATGAACCCGCATGAAAAGTTCCGAAGAAAGACTGTTTTCCAGTTCAGTAGTGGTCATTGAGGCAAGATAAACTTTTTTTAATGTAAAAATTTTTACATAATTACCGCAACTTTGGGCAAAAAGGATGTCATTTACATTCAAATCAAATAGGAATCCGTCAATTTTTACTGCAATAATCGGATTGATCATTTCCGTCTTTTCATCAGTGTAAGTGGTAAAAAAGCGTTCCATCGATTTTAAAAAACGCGGGAAATAAATAGGCTTTAATAGGTAATCAAATACGCCGAATTCATAACTCTCCAATGCAAATTCCGAATAAGCCGTGGTCAGAATTGTTTTGGGAGGATCATTCAGGGTTCGCAAAAGTTCCAGTCCCGTTATTTCAGGCATATCAATATCTAAAAACATCAAATCAACCGTATTGGACCGAAGATAATTTAAGGCTACAATACCATTGTAACACTGCTGTACCAGTTCCAATTGCGGGTTTTGGTTAATATAGTTCACTAACACATAATGCGCGGCAGGTTCATCATCTACAATAATACATTTTCTTACGGTCATTTTTGGCGGAGTTCAATTACTAAATTAACGGTATAATCGTGCTCGTTTTGCGTGATTTCAAGTTGGTGTTTTTTCGGATATAGAATTTCCAATCTTTCTTTCGTATTTTTCAGACCAATTTTGGTGGAAACTACTTCTTTTTTATGATGAGGAATCGAATTGGATACATTCATAGACAATTTTCCTTTGATTACCTTTATGTGAATGGTTACAAAACACTTTTCGATCGTAGCGGCGCCGTGCTTAAAAGAGTTTTCAATAAAAGTTATCAATACCATCGGCGCAATTTCATACTGCCCTTTCTGATCGCATTCGTATTCAAAATCAATAGTACAGCGGTAGCCTACCCTTTCTTTTTCTAACTGAATATAACTGGAAATAAAGGTGATTTCGTTTTCTAGAGAAACGAATTCTTTATTGCCCTGCTCCACCTGATACCGCATCAGCTGCGAAACTTCCATAATCATTTTCGAAGTGCGTTCCGGATATTGCAGGCTAATTCCATAAAGCGTATTCATCGTATTAAACAAAAAATGGGGATTAAACTGGTTCTTTAATGCATTAAGCTGAACCTGATTGGACAATAGAGCCTTGTTGGTTTTGTTTTTTTGATCCCGATAATGTTCTAAAATCTGGATGGTTCCCAAAATACAAACTAGGGTTCCGGACAAGGTAGCAAACTGAAACTGATATGTTTTTTGATGGGACGTTTTGTATAAAAAGCAGTTTTTATAAATAAACTCGGTTGAAACTTCATATAAAAAGACCGTGAACAACGCTATAATCCCAATGGTAAGAATTAGATATAAAACCGGTTGGTGTTTTTTTAATAAAACCGGAAGCAGAAAAACACGATTAAGCTGTGCATGAAAATACAGCACGAAAAAATAGAGCAAACCGTTACTAAAACCTTTCCAACTTTGTATAAAAACCCAGTCGTTGAGTGTAAAAAGGATAAAAGAAAAAACTAAAATGGCCGTTTCCTGTTCCCATTTATTTTCTAAAATCGGTTTAAATTTCCATTTCATTACCATTTAATTAATGTTCCAAAGGAACGACATATAATTTGAATAGGCACCGATTGAGTGACCAATTCAATTCGTCATTTATAAAAAGTATTCGTCATTTATTACCGTCCCGAAAGAAGTACTCAGGTTAGTTTTGCAATTCAAATTTATTCATAATTTAATAATGAAAACAAAAAAACTAACCCTTTTTCTATTTCTAATTTTCTTTTCTCAGGGTTTTTCTCAAACGCTTCCGCTAAAAGAGGCACTGGAAAACGGAATTGCCAATTACGGAACGATAAAAGCAAAAAGCAACTATTCCGATGCTTCCAAAGAAACGATCAAACAAGTTCGCAGAGACTACCTGCCCAATGTCACGCTCTCAGGCCAACAGGATTACGGGACCGTTAACGGACAAAACGGACCGCTGTATGGTTTTGGAGGACTCGGAGTGGCTTCCTCGGGCCTTCCGTTGGAAAAGCAAAATTGGAATGCAGCTTTTGGTGCCTTGTATCTGGTCAATGTCAATTGGGATTTTTTCACTTTTGGAAAAATGAAACAAAAAATCAATCTATCCAAAGCGGATTCCCAGCGTTACGAAAAAGATCTGAATCAGGAAAAATTCCAGCATAAAATTAAAATTGCAGCCGCTTACCTCAACTTATTGGCGAGTCAGCGATTGTTGATTTCACAAAGAAAAAATCTTGAGCGTGCCATGGTCTTTCAGAATATTGCAGCGGTAAGAGTAAAAAACGGACTCTTGGCCGGGGTAGATTCCACACTGGCTTCCGCCGAAGTTTCCCAATCCAAAATCACATTAAATCAAGTGAAAGACGAAGTTAAGGAACAAAATAACAAACTAATCGCACTGATGGGCGTTTCCATTCAGGATTTTGTGCTCGATACTACTTTTGTCACAACGATACCAAAAGCAATACTATCACAGGAAACTTCTGGTGAGAATTTGAATCCGATATTGGAATATCATAAAAGCAGGGTTGATTTCAGCGAACAACAGGTTCGTCTTTTTAAAAAGGAATACTATCCCACCTTTAGTTTATTTGGTATATACCAAGGCCGGGCTTCCGGTTTTAACTCCGATTATGCCGTAAATCAGAATTCCTTCTCCCAAAATTATTTAGACGGTATTGATCCCTCCCGACAAAATTATCTGTTCGGCGTTGGCGTTACTTGGAACCTGACCACTATTGCTCGGATGCGTAAAAAAGTCAGTGCCCAGAAATTGATTTCCGAAGGTTTACAGGAAGAATACAATTTAATCGACCAGCAATTAAAAATACAGTCGGATGCGGCTGATGCCAAAATAAAATATGCATTAGAAAATTATGTTGAAGCTCCAAAACAGGTTCAGGCAGCGCAACAGGCCTATTTGCAGAAAACCACTTTGTATAAAAACGGAATGACCAATCTCCTAGATGTTACACAGACTTTATACACGTTGAACCGTGCGGAAACTGACCGTGATATTATTTATACCAATGTCTGGCAATCCCTTTTGATGAAAGCCGCAGCCACGGGAGATTTTGACTTATTTATGAATGAATTTTAATTATTTAAAGCAATGAATTTAATACGTTTTGCCCTTCGCAAACCCATCTCGATAATGGTACTGGTTGCCGGATTATTCTTTTTCGGAATTGGTGCTGTACGTGATATCAAAGTGGACATTCTGCCTGAAATGAATCTTCCCGTTATTTATTTAGCCCACTCATTTGCAGGTTATACGCCCAATCAGATGGAGTCCTATTTCGCCAAAAATTATGTCAATGTAATGATTTTAGCCAATGGTGTAAAAGATATCGAGACCAAGAATATTCAGGGGCTCACTCTGATGAAAGTGACCTATTATGAAGGCACTAATATGGCTCAGGCCGCTGCTGAAATCAGTGCGCTGTCCAACAGAATCCAGTCCAGATTTCCGCCGGGTTCCCAGCCGCCGTTTATCATTCGGTTTGATGCTTCCTCTTTACCCATCGGTCAATTGGTTTTGAGCAGTAAAACCCGTTCCAATAATGAGCTTCAGGATTTGGCAAACGTATATGTTAGGGCTTCGTTCACGGCAATTCCGGGATTATTATCACCGCCTCCTTTTGGCGGAAGCCCCAGAACCATTGAAATTAATGTAGATCCTGATCTGCTTCGTGCGCATCAACTGACAGCGGATCAGATTGTGGAAGCCATCCGTACCAACAATCAGACGGCTCCTTCGGGAAACCTCAGAATTGGGGATATCAACTATATCATTCCGACAAATAATACCATTAAAGAAGTAAAGGATTTTGAAAAAATACCATTATTCAAAGGCGGTGTCCAGAATTTATATCTTGGCGATGTGGCTCAAGTGAAAGATGGCGCCGATATTACTGCAGGATACGCTTTAGTCAATGGAAAACGTTCTGTTTACATTAGTATTGCCAAGGCCGGTGATGCTTCGACTTGGGATGTTGTTCAAAAATTAAAATCACAACTCCCTAAAATCCAGAGTACTTTACCCGATGATGTTACATTATCGTATGAATTTGACCAGTCGGTTCATGTGATTAACTCGCTGAAAAGTTTAATTATCGAAGGGATAATCGGTGCCGTTCTTACAGGGCTCATGGTTTTATTGTTTCTTGGAGATCGAAGAGCAGCATTGATTGTCATACTCACCATTCCTATTGCTATTATTTCGGGTGTGTTATTCTTAAAACTATTCGGACAAACCATCAATCTGATGTCCTTAAGCGGCCTGGCTCTTGCGATTGGAATCCTGGTAGATGAAAGTACGGTAACCATCGAGAATATCCATCAGCATTTGGATATGGGCAAACCCAAGGCCTTGGCAATTTGGGATGCCTGTAAAGAAATTGCCTTGCCCAAGTTGTTAATCCTCCTTTGTATTCTGGCCGTTTTTGCACCTGCATTTACGATGACCGGAATTCCTGGTGCCTTATTTCTGCCATTAGCACTAGCGATTGGATTTTCGATGATTGTTTCCTTTTTGCTTTCGCAAACCTTTGTTCCAGTGATGGCCAACTGGCTGATGAAAACGCATTCAAAAAAAGAACATGCTTCAAATATTACCGATGATGAAGCCGAGTTTAATGCATCCGGACTTACTTTAGAATCTGAAGAAGACACTTTTGACCAGAAAAAAATCTTGGTTCAAAGAGCCGATTTTAACAATGATGGCAAAATCAACTTTTTTGAACGATTCAGAAACCGGTACATGCGATTCATCAATCGGCTTTTTGACTATAAAAAACCGATTACACTAATTTATCTTTTTCTGTCGGCTGGTTTGGTGTTACTACTGTTGAACACTATAGGACAGGATGTATTTCCTAAAGTCAATTCTAGTCAATTCCAAATGAGACTGAGGGCACCGGACGGAACTCGTCTGGAAAGTACCGAAGATAAAGCAGTAACAGTGTTGACCGAATTGGAAAAAATGATTGGTAAAGAACATGTTGCGATATCGTCCGTTTATGTGGGTCAGCATCCTGCGATATTTTCCGTTTCACCCATCTATTTGTTTACTGCCGGACCTCACGAGGCGGTTTTCCAAATTGGATTGAAAGACTATCACGTGGATATGGATGTTTTTAAAGATGAATTCCGTCAGCGCATTAAAAAAACATTACCAGATGTCAAAATTTCTTTTGAACCCATCGAACTGACGGACAAAGTGCTGAGCCAAGGTTCCCCTACTCCAATTGAAATCAGGATAGCTGGAAAAAATAAAAAGCGAAATGAAGCATTCGCCAAAAAACTTATCGCAAAACTGAATAAAATTGACTATTTGAGAGATATTCAGATTGCCCAACCCATAAAATATCCAGCGCTTGACATCACAATTGACAGAACACGTGCCGCACAATTAGGGATTGACATGAATGACATTTCGCGTTCCCTTATTGCTTCCACTTCTTCGTCCCAATATACCGAAAAGAATATCTGGGTAGATGAAAAAGCTGGATTCTCCTATAACGTTCAGGTTCAGGTTCCTTTAAACAAAATGAAAAGCGAAAATGATCTGAAAGAAATTCCGTTGCTTAAAAATGCGTCCCGTCCGGTTTTAAGTGATGTGGCCACGATTACCCCTTCTTTTACGTATGGGGAAAATGACAATATTGGAGCCATGCCTTATATTTCTGTGACAGCAAATATGGATCACATTGATTTAGGAACTGCTTCCAAAGCTGTTCAGCAAAGCATCGAATCTCTTGGCGAACTTCCCAGAGGCTTGTTCATAGAGCAAATTGGTTTAAGCACCGTTTTAAAGGAAACCATGAGCAGTCTGCAGACTGGTTTATTGATTGCTATAATGGTTATTTTCCTGATGCTGGCTGCAAATTTCCAGTCTTTTAAAATTTCGCTGGTCATTTTAACCACGGTTCCCGCTGTTATTTTAGGTTCCTTATTGCTACTGGTGAGTACAGGTTCTACATTGAATTTGCAATCATATATGGGAATTATTATGTCGGTGGGCGTTTCTATTGCCAATGCCGTTCTGATCATCACCAATGCGGAACAGCTGAGAAAACACAACGGCAATGCGTTACAATCAGCACGTGAGGCTGCTTTGCTGAGACTGCGTCCCATTATTATGACCAGTATTGCCATGATTGCCGGAATGCTTCCGATGGCCATTGGACACGGGGAAGGCGGCGACCAAATTTCGCCTTTGGGTAGAGCCGTGATTGGCGGATTGGTATTTTCTACCTTCACAGTACTTCTTATTTTACCGCTCGTTTTCGCCTGGGCTATGGGCAAAACTCCAGTACACTCTTTATCCTTAGATCCAGAAGACAAGGAAAGCAAACATTATATCTCATCTTTACACCCTCAAAATGAAAAATAAATTATTAAAAAAATCGTTTCTGTTTTTAGTCCTGGCCACTCTTTTAACAGCCTGCAATACTTCTGAAAAGAAAAAAATTGTACCTGTAGAAACTGCTCCGGTTATCGAAACCTTTACTATCAGTAAAGAAAAGTTAGCTACCGAACTCCGTATTCCGGCCGAACTGACCGGTTTTCAACAAGTGGATATTTATGCCAAAGTGAGCAGTTTTGTCAAAGAACTCAAAGTTGATATTGGTACGCAGGTGAAAAAAGGTCAATTATTAATAATTTTAGAAGCACCGGAAATCAGTTCGCAATTGGCGGCAGCCCAATCCAGACAGCTTTCGCAAAAAGCC
Organism: Flavobacterium urumqiense; assembly: GCF_900108015.1. Classification (GTDB taxonomy): domain Bacteria; phylum Bacteroidota; class Bacteroidia; order Flavobacteriales; family Flavobacteriaceae; genus Flavobacterium; species Flavobacterium urumqiense. The sequence continues at coordinate 164,917 of NZ_FNVP01000008.1, forward strand.
GTTTATACAGCTAGTAAAAGCACTTTCGACAGGCTTTTTGAAACCAGCAAAATAGAAGGTACGATTTCCAAAAATGATCTGGAACAGGCTGCAGCTCGAAAAAATTCCGATTATGCCCAATATCAGGCAAGCCAAGCGGCTTATAAAGAAATTACGATCATGAAAAGCTATTTGGCAATCCGAGCGCCTTTTGACGGAATTATCTCTGCCAGAAATGTAAATCTGGGAACCTTTGTTGGATCTTCTGGAAAAGGATCAGAATTCCCTTTGTTTACGCTTCAGCAACAGAATAAATTGCGTTTATCGGTTTATGTACCTGAGATTTATACCGGTTATCTAAATATTGGTGATGAACTGATTTTTAATGTAAAATCTTTTAATAATGAGACCTTCCATGCAAAAATAGCCCGTATGTCCGGAGCTTTAGATAGCAAATTTCGATCCGAACGTGTAGAATTAGATGTTATAAATACCTCTAAAAAACTGTTGCCGGGAATGGTTGCCGAAGTGTTTTTACCTTTAAAATCAAAAGACAATAATTATGTGGTACCCAAATCGGCTGTTGTGACTGCCAGTGACGGTATCTATGTTTTTATCGTAAAGCATAATAAAATGAAAAAAACAGCCGTTCAAAAAGGTCGGGAATTGGAAAATCGCGTTGAAATTTTTGGGGATATTCCTGAAAATTCGATACTAGTAAAAGTAGCGTCAGAAGAAATGAAAGAAGGTATAATGTCGAAGTAGTAAAAAGAAATAGTTCGCAATCATTTAGTTCCAAACATTTTAATTTTTGATGCTTTTTCTTAGAAATAGAATTTTAAATTTTTATTTAGCCTTTTTAACCAAACAACAATAAAATCCGTTGGGTGCAATTATTTGAAGTAAAACAAATGGATTAAACATTGCTAAATATACTAAAATTCAGCATTTTGATGTATCAAAAAAAAACAATACTTATGTGAAAAATAGTAAAAATATATTTTTTTGTTTTAGAAGTTATAAGTTCTTTTAAACAGAGAAATACAAGTTGGAAGAAAACCAACATATATCATTTAACAAGAGGGCATCGAGCCTATATTATGAAGATATATGAACTAAACTGATACTACTTTTAAATCAATATGATAAACTCTAAACTCTCGAAGATTATCACAGTATTACTGGTAAGTTTTTTTTGGACACAATATTGGGGTCAAACCATTTTATTAGAAGAAGTATTGTTAAGTTTTTTATTTGCGAACAATTTCTACCGAACATTTTGCATGTAACGCAACTGCATACGAAACAGAACCTAAAAAAAACGCTCGATTGCTCCATATCCGCGCGAACCAACTATTATCAAATTGGCTTTAAATTTTTCGGCTTCGTCAAGTATTACGCTTTTTTGTGAACCTGCAACTACTTTTGTGGTTACTAACAGATTTGGATTTTTAGTTTCACGAATTTCGCTTGCACTTTTTGCATTTTTTTCTGCATTTTCATCAAATTGTGCATAGTATTCGTTAGAAACACCCATTGGTTCTAAAGTGTTTACGATGGGTGTAATTTCATAAGCAGCAAGAATGCACACTTCGGTTTTGGACGGAAATAATCTGTTGGCAATTTCATTAATTGCTATTTTACTATATTTTGAACCATCAGTTGCTAGTAGAATTTTTATTCTTTTTTCTCCACTAAATTCATTCCGCATTTAGGACATTTTCCGGGCTTATCCGAAGTAACTTCAGGATGCATAGGGCAGGTATACGTTTTTTGAGTTTCCATTTTTTTATATTTTAATGTTGTTTGTATTTGAATTATTTGGACATATCCATATTTTTATCCATTCCAGTCATTTTGTGTGATTGCATTTTTTTATCTTTCATCATATCCATCATTTTGGGATTATCTATCATCGATTTATACATTTCAGATATCATCGTAGTATCTGTTTTAGATGCTTCCATCATTTCTGTCATCATTCCTTTCATCATATCTGGATTATCCTTCATCATTTTCATCATATTTTCGTGATTTATCATCATCATCTTTCCTTTACTGCTGTTCATCATGGCTTGCATCATATCTTTATACATATCGCTATTATTGGCAATAGTATCAATAATTGCCTTTTTTGTATCTGAATTTGAAAGAATTTGATCTACATCCGTTTTGGATTGGCAAGATGTAAACAAACCAATCAAAACAATAATAAATGTGATTTTTTGTAATATTTTCATTATTTTTTTGATTTAAATTATTGAAAAAATCTCTTAAATAATTCCAATAAACAAAACATTATTTAAGAGATTTAAGTACTCACATTTTACTCATATTACTGCACTCAACAGCACATTTTCGACAGGCTTCCGCACAATTTTTGCAATGCTCCATGTGTGCATGTTTTTCACATTCTTCGGCACAAGCGGTACAAATTTCAGCGCATAATTTGCAGATTTTTTCCGTAAATTCACTTCCGCTTGCCATAGCCTGCATTGCAAATAAACAAATAGCTGCACAATCATGGTCTAGTTTTATGCAACGTGCTAACATTTTTACGTCTTGCTCATTTAAGCATTCACTTTCGCAATGCGAACATTCTACTGCACATTCTGAACATGCATCGATACAATCTTTAAATTTTTGATGACTCATCTTTTTTAAATTTAAATTACGAATTAATTTTCGCAGTTTAAAGGTAGCTTTTTAGCTTATAAAAGTATTGTGAAATTCTAATAAAAATTATATAATTCACACATTATCAGTAATGTATTTTGATTTTATAAAAAATTTAATTGCAAAAAAAAGACACTTGTCTTTTAGAACAAGCATACTTTATACAAATTTTAAATTTGAGTTTCTTAGTAATTCAAAGTAGCGCCAAAACCAATTCCCATATTACTGTCATAGTGGGTTGTAAATCCAAAATTTCTTTTGACAATGTATTTTAAACCTGCCATATATTCTTTGTCAGTATTCCACATTAAACTCATTCGTAATCGTTTAAAAACCGGAATGTCTTTTCGTTCAAACTGTAAACGCACATTTCCATCAGTAAGCACTTCTGCTTGTCCCATTATTAGCATAGGTAAAGTGTAATTGATACCTGCACTAAAAACAGAAGGAATATCTTTTGTATTAGTTTGACCAAAAAGATTTCGTTCTTTTTGGTAATACCCATTTTTCTATATCTGGCGTCAAAACCTATAAACGGCATTATCCATTGCATTTTGCCAATATAACGACCGATGTGTGTTTCGGTTTCATAACCGTGCATATTATTGTAGCCTAAACGCCACTCTGTACCAATGCTCCAACGTGTGCTTTATAGCATTGCTTCGCCATCATTACCATTGGTTGCAAAATCATTTTCATCATGCCGTTCATCATCTTCATTCCTTCAAAATATTTTAACTAGGGTAGCGTAAAGGCTAATTGCTTGATACCATCACCTAAATATAATGAGGCTGATTTTGTGCGATCCTCGGCTGTAACTAAAAATTCATACGCCATTATTTAGGCAGGAATGCTCATGATAATATCGTAGATCTAGGAAACCGCAATGATTAACCGATCTACTTCAACGGGTTCTACATCGTTATCATTGCTTTCTATAATTGTCATTTTACCTCCAGCATACTTAAGCCAAAAATAAGTCGAGGCACCGCCATTTGATATACGTAATCGGACTTTATCGCCTGCTTTAAATTGTGAAAGTTGGCTTTGACTTTTTCCATTTATTAAGAATTTATCTTAGTACACATCGCTCACGTCCATTGCATTCATGCGCTTCTATTCGTTATTAAGTTTGGTTTTAAAATATCCACTTCTTATGACTTCTGCATAACTTTGCGTTGTTCCTTTTTTGATAACAAACCAATCCGAAGCATTATGCAACATTCGATGAACATTATTGGCATTCATATCCGTCCACTCACTCAAAACTATAGGCACGGTGGGAATGGCAAGTTCTTCTCTTTAATTCATAATAAAAGAACCGTACATTCCTCTTTGTTCCTGTAAGCCGGTATGACTGTGGTACCAATGGGTTCCGTGTTGAATAATTGGAAAGGTATACAAATGCGTTGTATGCGGTTTGATTGGCATTTGTGTAAGGTTTGGCACACCATCATATCGATTAGGTAACATTAGTCCGTGCCAATGCAACGATGTTTCTTCGTCCAATTCATTATGCACATAAATTTCAGCGGTGTCGCCTTCCGTAAATGTGAGCGTTGGCATAGGTATTTGTCCGTTTAGGGTAATGGCTCTTTTAGGTTTATCCGTGAAATTTACGATGGTGTCTCGCACATATAAATCATATCTAACTGTTTTTGGTGGTGTGTTGTTTAAAATTGTCTTTATGGATTCTAAGTTTGCTTTTGGCATATCTATACTACCCATATTATGATTTTGATGTGAATCATTAGCATCCGTTTTCATATTGTCCATGTTGCCCTTCTTTTAAGAAGTCTTTTCCATGGGAATTTGCATTTCATCATCCGTATTTTGGGCATTTTCCCGGTTTGTCAGCGTGAATTTCGCTCTGCATTGGGCAGGTATACGTTGTGGGCTGCACTTATTGCGCCTTTTCTTTTTTTGACATATCCATGCCTTTCATATCCTGTGCCTGGGCAAAGGAATAAATAGACATAATGAATATTAATACTATAATTTTTTCATTTTTTTAAGTTTAAAATTGATTTACCAATTCTTACACAGTTATTTGTCTAATTCTTTGAGCTTAGCTTTCATCTGTTCAATCTCTGCCTGCTGGCTGGTAATAATATTTTTAATTAATTCCTTTATTTCAGGGTCGGTAACCGATGACTCTTTACCCATTAATATTGCTGCAGCATGGTGCGGTATCATTGATTTTAAAAATTCTTTATCTCCAACCGCTGCCTGTAGCCTAATGCCTGCAAAAAATAGAATCAAACCAATAAAACCAATGACAACCAGTGAAATATTTAATTTCTTATTTTTATACATGCTACCCATTACTAGAAGTTCAATTATGAGCATCGGCATGGTCATCAGTCCAGCCATGTAAAATTGGTTTATATTGGGTATTACATTGGCAAAAACATCTACCATTGCATACATTAGCGCATACATCGCCACAAACGATAATACTATCATAAGTGCTAATTTCTTATACATTGATGAACCTGCTTCTTTTGTGTGTTGCTGTGTTGTGTGTTTCATTTCCATAATTTTTGGTTTAAAAGTTGGTTAAATTGATTTTGCTATTTTTTCCATTGTGGAATAATATGAACCGAATTTGCAAATGGAATCGCATTGGTCTCGCAAATCTGAAAATAGAATATGTATTGCTTAATTTTTTATTCCATTCCGCCAGTTTCGGACCAATAACTTATTCCATTCGGTTTTTTGCCTACTGCAATTGTATTAATTACTTTTTGAGTTGCCACCTCTATTACTGAAACAGTATTGTCACCACTATTGGTTACATAAACTGTTTTTCCGTCTTTGCTAATCACTACACCATGCGCTTTATTACCTACGGTTATAGTTTTAATAACTTTGTTACTAGTTATGTCAATTACAAAAACTTTATTTGAAACAGGTCTACCTATTGTTTCCCCTTGATCGGCTACATATAACAATTTGCTGTCTGGCGTGGCATATAATTGAATTGGACCTTGCGCGTCATTTGGCAATTTTATTCTTATTATTTGAGCATTTTTAATATCATATTTTACTACTTCTTTAGTATCATACAAACTCGCAAAAATAAATTTTCTATCTTGTGTAGTTGCAACTTGCACAGCTACTCCTCCCAGTGGAATGTCTATTATTTTTCCATCAGCAATAGTAACAATTGACATACTTTTTGCATCCATATTTGCAACATAAAGTTTTCCGTTTTGATGTCTAAAACCGTGTGGTAAATATCCTTTTCCTAATTCAAATTTTTGAGTTATTTTATATGTTTTGGCATCAACTTGAAATATCTGATTTGATTCATTTGCAGTTGCGTATGCATATTCTGATTTATTATCTAAAACTACATGAGCCAGATGCAAATTCTTACCAAGTTCAATACGTTTTTTTATTGAATTAGTGTTTGGATCGATTACTATTAATTGGTTTGTTGCTGTACTATCCATAGGTATTGCCGTCACCCAAACGGATTTCCCATTAGGTGCAACCTGTACGTTATGTGCCATAAACATCATTCCTGAAGAGTCACTAATTGATATTTCAGTGTTTTTTGTACTGTCCTGAAGGTTTATAACAGAAATGCTACCTCCATCTTCATTGGCTACGTATACTTTTGCTAATTGCATTGTTTTTTTAGGATTATTGCAGCTGCCTATTATTAAGCCAGCCACTACTAATACTACCATAATTTGAAATTTTTTGAGTACTACAAGATTTTTCATTTTTTTATTATTTAAGTTGATTTTGCTATTTTTTCCATAATGGAATAATCTGAACCAAATTTGCAAATAGCGTCACATTGACTTCGCAATTCAGAAAACAGAATGTATTTGCTGTTCATTTTTGAATTTTTTATGACTGGTCTGTTTAATTGTTGAATTATATTTTTTTCGCGACTGTCCGGAATGATGATATAAAATGCCTCTTCAACATCGGAAATACTCGGCGAATTCAAGTCATAAATGCAACTTGACCATTATTATTTAATGAAAGTATAAATACTTCGTTTATAGTTTTATTTCCAAACCTTTTTCTATGTCTGTTATTTAATTTATCTTCTGAATTCTGTACTTGAATGTCTGTTATGTTTTCGAAATTCATCCCTTTTGGGAAATACTGTCTTACTAATCCGTTCCTGTTTTCATTTGAACCTCTTTCCCAACTATAACAGGGTTTTGCGAAATAATAATCAATTTCTAATATATCAGACACCTTTCGATGTTGTGCGAATTCCTTTCCGTTGTCGGATGTAATTGTCTTTAAAAACGAAGTTCAATCTTGAAGTGAATCTATTATTGCCTAATTTACTTCTGTCGCTTCTTTTGATTTCAATATTCGTATTTTAGATACACCTGTTGCCCTGTCGTTGATTGTCAACAAAGCTCCTTTGTGCCCAGCTCCAATTATTAAGTCTATTTCTAAATCACCAATTGTCTTTCTTTCTTCTAGGCTTTTGAGTCTTTGGTCGATATCTACCCGACCGATTATCTGACCTCGATTATCTTTTTACGCACCTCTTTTTCTATAAACCTTTTCTTGAGAACGTAACCAAAGATGTGAGTTACCCCCTCGTTTTTTATCTTTCCAAATGTATTGATAAATTCGTTCATGAGATACACAATTGAATCCTTGCTCTTTTGCTCTTCCACTATTTGCTCTGGACTATATTCTTGTTTAACTCAATGCTCAACAAAATCCTTAACTTCAGAGGTAAATCGACTATTGTTATTTTTATCGGAATGCCTTTCTTCGCACCGGCGGTGGGCTAAAACCGCTCTGTACTTGTTATTTCGCTTACCGCAATTCCTTTTGATTTCTCTATAAGTTGTGGAAACATCTTTTTTTAATCGTTCGGCTATTTCGGGTTTTGATAATTTTCATTTAACAATTTTTCTATTATGTATTTTTGCTCTTGTGTAATTTTGCTCATAATTTGCAATTTTTCGTTTAGGAGCAAGTAAGGCTAAATATACCATTCAGCAAAAGGGGGAAAAGAATTAATTTTCTTTTCTCTTTTCTGAAAAAATTTAACCACACCGCAACTTCCAAATGTTGCATTCATTAATTGAATCTAAGAAGCTAAAGTCTCACTGTAACTATATGTTAAGAGATCCAGTAACAATGTAAAACTTAAGAAATAAAAACGATATTCCAGTAGAAAGTATTTTAGTGTTTCAATTGTTTTTGATAACATACTATTAAAAATTTAAGATATTCTTTTGTAAAAATTAGAAATTGATTTAAATGTATTACAAATTACAAAAAAACTGTTCCATTTTAAATTATATTATATTCTGGATATTTATGAAGCTTTTTTAGCTGGTAATTTTAAAAATGCTTTTTAATTGTTTTAATTGAACTATATATTCTAAATATATTATGGGCTCATTTAGACTAGTGAAAATTCTAATTTGTCGTATTCGTAATTTTATTTTGATAACGTTGTAAATATGTGATCGTAAATGATTTTCTAATTTATAAATTTCAGTTTTTTTAAATATTAAAAATGGTAGAGAACATTGCAATATATTTGTATCTTTTTAAATGCAAAAAAGGTAAAGAAAAATAATAATTTACAGAATTATTTGGATTTAGGATTTTGACAGAATTTTTATTTCAATGATAAATTAAAAGAGAATATGGGTCTATTTTAAGTTATTTTTCAACGACGAACTTTTTCTTTGATGGTGTTCATTTTCCATATTTATTAAATGTAATTCTTTGACTGATAAATCTTTTCTTGTCAACAAAGCTAAATGTTCATGTAATTTTTGAAATACTTTCAAATCATCTTCGCCAATGTCTTCAATTGATACTACTGGCAAATTTTTGAGCTATTATAAGCTCGTTTAATTTTAAATGCAACGCAATAGACTAGCCATTGAACAGGTTGTTTGAAAATTTTAAGTTGATTCAGCGAGACCCTAATTTTAGATATTTCTAGGGTCTCGATTTTTCCTCTTAAAAGATGAGATTAGATGAATAATTTGATTATGTCATAAAAGCAAAAACCCCTTAAACAGTTATGTTTAAAGGGTTTTAGTTCATTTTGAGAATTCTCTCGCGGAGAAAGAGGGACTAATCGAAATTACGAACCCCTTGTATTCATTGACTTTAAAGCCAATTCTCAGAATGAGTGCACCGAATTATGCACCCTTTTTTTGACTCAATTTAGCACTTAAATTGTATGAATCAAATTTACGAATTTAAGTCCAATTAATCTCATAAAGACGACCAAAAAATGAACAGGTTGCATTGCAATTTTCAATTTTCAAGAATGATTTTAGTCAACGATCAAGGTCATTACCTGTTCCTGTTTCAGGCTGGTATATTGGCAGAATTCTTCTATGCTCACCAATTCGTTTTGTAGCTTGTTAAGCTCTTTGCGGATGGTTTGCAACATTCTCACGCTTTGCCGGTAACTCTTCCCTGTAATGCGTTGTATGTCCTTCGGGTAGATACACAACCTCTTGTTTTCGATTTTCATACACTATCTATAGCTTTGAGTAGGTTTTGATATACCGTGAAGTACTAGCTGCCATACTTTCATGGAGTAAAATTAATCAAAAAAAGGATGCATTTATTCCCGCTGAAACAAGGCGTGGAATTTTCTTTTATTCTATAGGATTGTCGATTTTTAATAATTCCCTTGCACTGACCGGTGCCAATGTATGTCCAAACATTTTAAGGACCTGGTTTACCTTTCCGAGATTTAGGTTCTCTTTTCCTTGTTCTATTTTACGAACAACAGTTAGTGCTACTCCAGCACGTTCCGCAAAAGCTTCCTGAGTAAGCTTTACTTCGTTTCTTTTCTCTTTAACAAAATTGGCTAATGTCTTCATCGTTATATGCATTTGCATTGATTTTAAGCAAATATATCGTTTTATATGTAAAAGCATATAGTTGTTTTTTGATAGGTTGTCCGACACAGGGTGACATTTATGTTTAAAAATGTCATTTATACCACTGCAAGACATATGGAACAATGCCTTGTTCTATATTATTAGTTTAAGTGTAATCTTTGTTTTCGAAATCAATCGAAAGCGTTGCAACAGGATGATGATTGAGGAAATTTGAAACAATTATTAATTTAAATTTTTAGGAATTATGGCAAGACAGAAAGGCATAATTAAGTTGAAAGGTACGATCGGGGATATTACCTTCTACAAAACGAAAGACGGCCATTTGGCTCGTGAAAAAGGTGGCATCGATGCGAGCAGAATCGCAAGCGATCCAGCCTTCCAGAGAACGCGTGAAAACGGTTCCGAATTTGGAAGAGCTGGGAAGGCAGGGAAAACTTTGAGAACGGCATTACGAACGTTACTTATCAATTCTGCTGATGGCAGAATGGTAAGCCGATTAACTCAGTCTATGATTAAAGTCATTCAAGCGGATATGATAAGTGAGCGTGGATTGCGTAATGTGATTGATGGTGAAGCAGAATTGCTTGCAGGCTTCGAATTCAATATTAGAGGTAAACTAGGAACTTCTTTATTTGCTCCTTTTGTGGGGACAATTGACCGTGCTACGGGTAATATTATGGTTGATTTGTTGCCGTTTGTTCCTGCGAACATGATTGCGGCTGCAAGTGGAACTACTCATTTCAAAATTATATCAGCAGGTGCGGAAATTGATTTTGAAGCGGAAACCTTTGTAGTCGCCACTTCGGAAACGGATATTCTACCTTGGAATTCGAATCAAACTGTTGATATCAATCATGCCAATCCAGTTACTCCGGGCAGCACAAAACCATTGTTTTTAGCTTTGGGAATTGAATTCTATCAAGAGGTAAACGGCAGAATGTATCCTTTGAAAAACGGTTCATACAATCCATTGGCATTGGTTCAGGTAAGCGGGCTGTAAGATGGTTTTAGTGTTAAATAGGACGTATTTCCCCGAGGGAACACAAGGAACAATAGTATGGAACGGCACCTTAGTTTGTTATGCCATCGAGTTGCCTTGGTTGCATAACCAACAACGTGTTTCTTGTATTCCCGAAGGAGAATATGTTTTGCAGAAGCGGTTTAGCCCAAAGTTCCAATGGCACTTGCATTTGAAAAATGTTCCGGGAAGAGATTTGATATTAATCCATCCCGCCAATGACGCTAAATCCGAATTATTGGGTTGTATTGCGCCTGTAACACTGCACACCGGAATAGGGAAGGGCAGTTCTTCTCGAAAAGCATTAGAAAAGTTAAAAGCTTTAGTTTATAGAGCTTTGAGTTATAATGAAGAAGTGAAAATAAGAATCCAAACTAATCCTTCGACTCCGCTTAGGAAGACAAGGCTAAAAAATAAGTAAATAAATTATGAATATAATTGAACGTGCAAAAGCACCAACCCCGAAATTCTTCCGGGTTTTGAGAAGTATTGGAATGGCTCTATTGGCTATCAGCGGAACTATCATTGCGGCTCCGGTAGTTTTACCTGTAGCCGTTGTCAGTATTGCAGGGTATGCAGCCCTTGCGGGAGGAGTCATTTCAGTAATCAGTCAGATCACGGTTGACGACACGGCGAACCGAGAGCAGGTCATCACAAATCGGAAGAAAAAAGACAATCAAAATTTACCGCGAGATGGAATCAAATAATACTCTACAAATAGGAACCGCATCCGGTACTTTATTGAGTGTAGTTCCCAATATTGTTTCCGAAGATATTGTAAAAACAATTATCTTAGCTATTATTGGAGCAATAATAAGTTTTAGTGTTTCGGTCCTTTTAAAAGGATTAACAAAATCAAAAAAGAAATAATTCGGGTTTGGATTGGTAACCTTTTCCCGAATTTATATGAAAGCCTTTTCCCTTTGGATTAGGCTTTTTTTACACCTATTATCTGTCGCTTTGGTTGTATTATTTTAAAGATATTTTAAGTCCCATCTCATTTTTCAAATGGAGTAATACTTCTGCGTTTCCTTTTGCATCATCTATTGGATTGTGAGTAGGTGTCGTTTTTCTTAAATGTTTCCATTGCGCAAAAGTATCTTTTACTAATCCACAATATAAATCAGAAATTCTTCTTGATGAATAACCAAACGGATTTCTTTTGATAAAGTGATGAAAGTACCAACAAATAAACATCCAATCAAATCCGTTATTATCACTAATAAAGATTGGTTTTCCTTTTGAATTATTTTGAATCCATTTTTCAAACTCCAGCATAACATTAGTAGGATCGTTAAATTCTAAAGTCTCATTTCTGTTAAATCCTGAAATTGCTAATGTATGCTGACCCCCAAAATTCGGACAATATATTCCGACTAATTTAGATAGGAATAAAAACCTTAAATTAGCACTAATATGTCAAGAACAAGAAGAACTTTCGGAAAAGACTTCAAAGCCAAAGTTGTTTTAGAAGCCTTAAAAGAGAAAGATACCATCGAGGTATTAGCAAAAAAATACGAGTTGTTGCCCAACCAAATTTCAATGTGGAAGTCCGAAGCCATACGGAATCTTTCTGCGGTTTTTTCTGCAGAAAAAACGGTCGTTGCCAAAGATGAAATTCCAACAGAGAAACTCTATGCTCGAATAGGTCAGCTGACTTTGGAGAATGACTTTTTAAAAAAAAATCTAGGTTAGTATCCATCAGTGAGCGATTGAAAATGGTCGATACCCAAAATAAATTGAGCATTGTCAAACAATGTCGATTATTAGAAATTCATCGTGGCGGTCTTTATTATAAAGCAAAACAGGAAAGTTTAGAGAACTTGAAAATAATGCAATTACTAGACCAACAGTATTTTAATACTCCATTTTATGGCTGCAGGAAACTGACGTTCTGGCTTAAGGATTTAGGTTTTAAAGTGAATCG
>NZ_FNVP01000009.1:0-94528 GCF_900108015.1 Flavobacterium urumqiense
TTCTTCTTGTTCTTGACATATTAGTGCTAATTTAAGGTTTTTATTCCTATCTAAATTAGTTGGGATATATTGTCCGAATTTTGGGGGTCAGCATAGTAAAATGCTGATTTACCTTTTATATAGGAGTAATTAATCCAATTAATTTTTAAATTACAGCACCTCAATTCTAGCAATATGTAATTGATAAATTTCTTCTTTTTTATTGCCAATCAAGAACGCAATTTCTTCTAAATTTGAGCCATCGTAATTCGGTATATCTAATTTACGCCCCCTAAAAGTGGGATGTAATTCGGAAATTGGAATTTTAATGGTTTGCCAATCGGTAGAAGTTCGAAACGAATACACATAAGAATGGGGATCAACACGATGGGACTTCACTCTAAATTGGTATTTTTTGCCATCTCCTTTAAGTAGAATACAAATAAATTTAGTTTTGCTTATCGTTATTGGTTCAAAAATATATTTTACCGAACAAAACCCGCCGTTACTATCTAATGATACGTGACCTTCAAAAGTTCCGTTTCCACGCTGATCGAGATAGAAATTGCTTTCTGATTTACCGCCCATTACTACATCATTGACAATTTTCCAACTAGTGATATCAGTATTTAAATTAAATTCGAAAATCAAAATAGGTTTCAATGTGGTTGTTTTTTAAATAATGTAAAATACATAAGTTCTTATTTTATCTGCAACAAATTTTTGTGAATCTAAAACCTGCAAAATCATCATGGTTTGTGCCCTAAATTTCCTTGCTATATAATCATGATTTAGGCAATGGTGCACCAACAGTAATATCGCATCTATGGTTTGTTTGACCATGTGGTGGGTTCATTCCCTCAGCAGTAGGTGTTGTAACAATTGGAGCTGTAGTGGCTTTTGTTGGATTAGTTGCAGCCGATTGACTTTGTTGGGAAGTTATTTGCTGTGTTACAGGAGTATTTTTAGCGGTGGCTACAGGAGAATTTAATGGTTGACCAACAGGAATATCGCAACGATGCAAGGGTTGACCATGCGCTGGATTCATTCCTTTGGCAACAGGACTTGGAGTTGCTGTGGCTTGATTTTGATTAACTACATTAGAATTTTGCTCTGCCTGAGACTTGATTGTAGATTGATTACGCATTTGTTTACCAACTTCAGTAAATGGAACCATGTTTGTTGGAGTAGCGCTATTTTGCGGCTCGACTTCTTTTTTGCAAGAAATTGACAATAGTGAGGATACTAGAAGGAGGCTTAAAAAAGATTTCATAGTCAGTTTTTTTATGTTACCGACTCAAATATAAGATTTTAATAATTTACTCCAAAGTAATAGATCTGATTTAATTCATTTTAATCTCTTTATGTTGAATGTCAATATTTAGAATTTCTAATGCAGCATTACTTTACATTCTCCTCTTTCACACTGGACAATGCTTTTTTAAAAATAGAATAATTTGTTTCTTTTCACAAGAACCAAGCGCACATATTTTCAAATCCACAAAATATATCTTACTTTAGCATTCCAATAAATTTCCTATATAATGATTAGCGAAGCACAATTCAATAACGAATTACAAATACTAATAAAAAATGCCATCCGGGAAGATGTTGGTCCTGGAGATTACAGCTCTTTGGCTTGTATTCCTGCAATTGCAACGGGTAAAGCTAAGTTGCTTGTAAAAGAGGACGGTATAATTGCCGGTGTGGCTTTTGCCAAAATGGTTTTTCAATTTGTAGATTCTAATTTGCAAATAGAAACTTTTATTGAAGATGGAACGCCAGTAAAAAAAGGTGATATTATCTTTCATGTTTCAGGAAGTTCACAATCCATCTTGAAATCGGAACGGGTTGTTTTGAATTCGATGCAAAGAATGTCGGCAATCGCTACCAAAACCAAAAAATATGTAAAGCTTTTGGAAGGAACCAATACTAAAATACTCGACACACGCAAAACGACACCTGGTTTCAGAGCTTGTGAGAAATGGGCAGTGAAAATCGGCGGAGGCGAAAACCATCGTTTTGCTTTGTATGATATGATTATGCTCAAGGACAATCACAACGATTTTGCGGGTGGAATCACTTTGGCAATAGCCAAAACCAAAGCATATCTGAAAGAAAATAAGCTGGATCTAAAAATCATTGTCGAAGCCAGAAACTTGGATGAAATCAAAGAAATCTTGGAGAGCGAAGGTGTTTATAGAATCTTGATAGACAATTTCAATTATGAAGACACTCGAAAAGCGGTAACTTTAATTGGAAACAAATGCTTAACGGAATCCTCAGGAAATATCAATGAAGAAACGATTCGTCATTACGCAGAATGTGGTGTAAATTATATATCATCGGGAGCCTTAACGCATTCTGTTTATAACATGGATTTGAGCCTAAAAGCAATATGAGTAAGGAAATAGAAGAAAGAATAGAAAGAATTCCCATAATAAGGAATCTTGTCCGCGGATTAAAAAAGATAAAACTCCCTTGGTTGCAGGGATTGTCGTTATATGATTTATTAGAATTGTATGGGTTAGGAATCGTCGAAAGCGCCTTGACCTATCATGCCAGTGCCATTGCATTTAGTTTTTTCATGGCATTATTTCCGTTTGCGCTATTCATTTTAAACTTGATTCCATACATTCCTATCGAAGGTTTTCAAAGTGATTTTCTTCAGTTTGTAAGACAAGGCGTTCCCCCAAATACCTATGATGCCATTTATAAAATTATAAATGATATTCTCCACAATAGCCATTCCGGATTATTATCTTCCGGTTTTATATTGTCTATTTTCTTGATGGCAAATGGATTGAATGGGATTCTTGGAGGTTTTGAGTCCTCTCGCCATGTCCTTGTCAAAAGAGGATTTATACATCAATACATAGTTGCTTTAGGCATGTCCTTATTGTTGTCATTGTTGTTGATAGTAACCATTTCAACAATTGTAGTTTTCGAAGTATTTATTCAAAAAACGGTCTTTAGCGATGTCAATCAATTGATTATTTTAGGGAGATATGCATTTGTAATTCTGATGATATTAGCCACTACCTCCATACTGTTTAAGTTTGGTACAAAACACGACAAAAACAGGGCTTTTATATCGATTGGTTCTGTTTTTACAACAATCCTAATACTATTGGATTCCTATATTTTTGGTATTTGGGTAATAAGATTTTCAAAATATAACGAATTGTATGGATCAATAGGTACATTATTAATCTTAATGTTCTACATTTGGATCAACTGTATGATATTACTTCTGGGATTCGAGTTAAACGCAACAGTAAACAAATTAAAAATCAAAAAAGAAGAATAGTTTTTAGGAGCTATTTCCTGCTGTCCGCTTCAATCTTTTTTCCGCCAAAAGGCGAATAAAAAGGATTTCCGCTTCCATCAGGGCTAAAAAAAAACCATTATGAAAAACAACATTTTAATTGTCGCAGCATTATTTTTTACAACCATTTTTTATGCTCAAAACCAAACCGTTATCGGAAAATGGAAAACTATCGACGACGAAACCGGTAAAGCAAAATCAATAGTTGAAATCTACGAAAAATCTGGAAAAATTTACGGAAAAGTGGTCGAAATACTAGACGTGGAGCATAAAAATAACGTGTGCAGCGAATGTTCGGGAAGTGATAAAAACAAACCAATTCTTGGAATGATAATCATAAAAGGATTGACAAAAGAAGGGGTTGACTATACGAATGGAAAAATCTTGGATCCTAAAAACGGAAAAAGCTACAAATGTACAGTCACTTTAGAATCTAAAGACAAACTTAAAGTCCGTGGATTTGTTGGAATTTCATTGTTTGGAAGAACACAATATTGGTACAGAGCAAAGTAGCAAAAAGTTTGTAAGTTATGAATTATTGGTTAATTCCAGAGCCATTAATTCATAACTTATAATTTCGAATCCTAATTTATAATTTAAAAATGTATTTCGTAGAAGTAATTTTACCGCTTTCGCTTGCCAAAACCTTTACTTACATGGTTTCTGAAGCCGAATTCCATTATCTAAAAAAAGGAATGCGTGTTGCAGTACCTTTTGGCAAAAGTAAAATTTACACGGCTTTAGTTATCGAAATTCACCAAAACAAACCTGAATTATACGAAGCTAAAGAAATCCATCAAATTCTTGACGAAAAACCTATTGTAACCGAGATCCAAATTGCACATTGGCAATGGATTGCTTCCTATTATATGTGTGCCATTGGTGATGTTTATCGTGGTGCAATGCCCAGTGCGCTATTACTGGAAAGCGAAACGCTAATTACTCACAAGGAAGATTTATTTGTAGACGAAAGTCTGCTTTCTGATGATGAATATCTGGTTTATCAGGCCTTGCAGCAACAAAATTCACTGAAAGTTCAGGATATTATATCAATTTTAAACAAGAAAAACATCTTTCCTGTAATTCAAAAACTGATTGATAAAAATATTTTGGTGCTACAGGAAGAAATGCTTGAAACCTATAAACCCAAATTAGTTCGGTACGTGCGATTGCATTCTAAATATGAATCGAATGCTGGATTAAGTGAATTGCTTGAAACACTAAAAAATGCCAACAAACAAAAGGAAATCGTATTAAGTTATTTTCAGTTGAGCGCTACGGAAAAGAAGCCGCTAACGGTAAAAAAACTGATCGAGGCAACCAATTCTTCTTCCGGTATTGTAAAAGCTTTAATCGAAAAAGAAATATTCGAGGATTATTTTCTTCAGGAAGACCGAGTAAATTTTAAAGGTAAAATAACGGATGAATTACTTCAATTAAGTACCACACAACAAACGGCCTTTGATGGGATTAAAGAAAATTTTACATTAAAAGAAGTTTGTCTTTTACACGGTGTAACTTCCAGCGGTAAAACCGAGATTTACATCAAACTCATCGAAGAATATATCGATTCAGGAAAACAAGTATTGTATTTGTTACCTGAAATTGCTTTGACGACTCAATTAGTGGGAAGGTTAAGAACTTATTTTGGTAATAAAGTAGCTGTTTATCATTCGAAATATAATAATAACGAGCGCGTCGAAGTTTGGAATCAAGTTTTACAGAATTCCGAAAAAGCCCAAATAGTGATAGGAGCGAGGTCAGCCTTATTTTTGCCCTTTCATAATCTGGGATTCATAATTGTAGACGAAGAGCACGAACAAACTTTCAAGCAAGTAGATCCAGCGCCGCGTTATCATGCACGCGATGCCGCCATCGTTTTAGCTCATTCGCATAAATCAAAGGTTTTATTAGGTTCTGCAACACCAAGCTTAGAAACGTATTTCAATGCCAAGTCGGGAAAATTTGGATTAGTAGAGATTTCAGAACGATTTGGAAACGTTATGATGCCAAATATTGAATTGGTAGATTTAAAAGATAAATATTTTCGCAAAAAAATGACAGGACATTTTAGCGATGTATTAATTGAGGAAATTACCAATGCATTATCATTAGGCGAACAAGTAATTTTATTTCAAAATAGAAGAGGCTATTCTCCAATAATAGAATGTATGACTTGTGGTCTTGTGCCACAGTGTCAACAATGTGACGTGAGTTTGACGTATCATAAGCATAAAAACCAATTGCGTTGCCATTATTGCGGTTATACAATGGCAAAACCGACTCATTGCCATTCTTGTTCCAGTGTTGATTTAGCTACAAAAGGCTTTGGAACAGAACAAATTGAACAGGAATTAATCGCTATTTTTCCAAGTGCAAAAACGGGAAGAATGGATCAGGATACAACAAGAGGGAAATTTGGTTTCGAGAAAATTATCGATAGTTTCAAGAATAGAGAAATAGATATTCTTGTAGGAACGCAAATGCTAGCCAAAGGATTGGATTTTGACAATGTGAGTTTAGTTGGGATCATGAATGCGGATAATATGTTGTATCATCCTGATTTCAGGGCTTTTGAGAGAAGTTTCCAAATGATGACACAAGTAGCTGGTCGTGCCGGACGTTCAGAGAAACAAGGAAAAGTAATTATACAAACCTATAATCCCAATCACAATACCATTCAGCAAGTAACCAATAATGATTATTTAGGAATGTATAATGAGCAATTGTATGACAGGCAAATCTATAAATACCCGCCTTATTTCAGAATCATTAAACTAACACTAAAACAGCGCGATTTTGATAAGTTAAAAGAAGGTTCTATGTGGTTGTATCAAGTATTGACTCAAAACTTGAATATGCAGGTACTAGGCCCTGAAGAGCCTGCGATTAGTAGAATTAGGAATGAATTTATACGAACAATAATTATTAAAATTCCACAAGAAACTTCAATTACGACCACAAAAAAAACTATTCAAAAGATTCTGAATAGTTTTGAGGCTGTTGCTCAATACAGAGCTATAAAAGTTACGCTAAATGTTGATTTTTATTAAAAGTAGTTTTTTATGCAAATGATAATGCTTTAACTAAATCTTCTTTTTTATTTCGGCTTAAAGGAATTTTTGTAATTCCAATTTCAGCAAATTTACTATTGAAACGTTCTACTTTGTCAATATTGATAATGTATGATTTATGTACTCTGATGAATTTTTCTTTAGATAAGTCATTTTCAAAAGATTTCATGGTAGAAAGCACCAGATTACTATCTTCTTCGGTAACTACTCTAACGTAATCTCCAAAAGCTTCAATCCACTTTATTTTTGAAGTATAAATTTTTAGTTTTTTTAAATTGCTTTTAATGAAAATATGATCGCCTTCTTCTTCTTTATTTTCTTTTTTGAGTGCATGTAGATCTATTGCCCTTCTCACCGATGCATTGAATCGATCGATGGCAATTGGTTTTTGCAAATAGTCAGTGGCGTCATAATCAAATGCTTTCATTGCATACTCTGCCTTGGATGTAATGAAAATTATTTGTGGTTTTATTTTTAAACCATCTAAAAAATCAAAACCACTGATAACAGGCATTTCAATATCTAAAAATATTAAATCTACATTGTGCACAGACATGCAGCTTCTAGCTTCAATCGCGTTCGAAAAATCCCCAATTAAATGTAAGTTTGTGTGATTATTGACTAACTTTGCGATAATCATTCTTTGAATGGAACTATCATCAACTATTACGCAATTAAGTTTCATAATTTTTTTATTTTAGATTTGGATTAGTAAATTTAACATTAAATTATTAATAAAGCTAATAGCAATCTTTTTTTTTTGCTGTATAACGATTAAAGCAAAATAACGCTTGTTTATATAAAACAATTTGCTACTTTTGCAGCCAATTTAACAAATAAATACATATTTATGAATCATTATGAAACTGTTTTCATTTTAAATCCCGTTTTATCTGAAGTTCAGGTAAAGGAAACAGTAAGCAAATTTGAAGATTTTCTTACTAGTCGTGGAGCTGAAATGGTATCGAAAGAAGACTGGGGTCTTAAAAAGATGGCTTACGAAATTCAAAACAAAAAAAGTGGTTTCTACCATTTATTTGAATTTAAAGTAGCAGGAGAAGTTCTTATTGCTTTTGAAACTGAATTTAGACGTGACGAAAGAGTAATGCGTTTCTTAACTGTAAGTTTAGATAAACACGCTATTTCTTGGGCTGAAAGAAGAAGAACTAAATTAAAATCTACAAAAGCTTAATTATCATGGCAACATTACAACAATCGGCTTCAGGAAAAAAAGACGGGGATATCAGATATCTTACGCCTTTGAACATAGAAACAAACAAACAAAAAAAGTATTGTCGTTTCAAAAAATCAGGTATCAAATATATTGATTATAAAGATGCTGATTTCTTATTGAAATTTGTGAATGAACAAGGGAAAATTCTTCCTCGTCGTTTAACAGGAACTTCATTAAAGTACCAAAGGAAAGTGTCTGTAGCTGTAAAAAGAGCGCGTCACATAGCATTAATGCCATATGTGGCTGATTTACTAAAATAAAAATTTAACTCAGTTGTTGGTTTTCTGAAACATGAAACCTAACTTCTATAACAAAGGACAACAACATGGAACTTATTTTAAGAAAAGACGTTCAAAATTTAGGCTTTAAAGATGATATTGTAGTGGTAAAAAATGGTTACGGTCGTAACTTTTTAATCCCACAAGGTCACGCACATTTAGCAACTTCTTCTGCAAAGAAAGTGTTAGCTGAAAATCTAAAACAAAGAGCTCATAAAGAAGAAAAAGTAGTAAACGACGCTAAAGCATTGGCTGAAGCTTTGAAAGCTATTGAAATCAAAATTTTCGCGAAAGCAGGTGGTGAAAAATTATTCGGTTCAATCACGAATATTGATATCGCTGAAGCATTAGCAAAAGGTGGTCAAGTAATTGACAGAAAATTTATTACTAGTGGAATTGTTAAACGTACAGGAAAATATGCTGCTAACGTTAGATTACACAGAGATGTAATAGTTGAATTGCCTTACGAAATTGTTGCTGAAAAATAACATTTAGTTAACAATTTGTTAATAAATTATAAAAACCACTCTTAGGAGTGGTTTTTTTTTTGCCTAATTTTGCAGAAAATAAATCAGAAATAAAATATGAAAAAAGTTATTAGTTTATTATTTTTTGTGCTTTCTATTCACACGATGATTGCACAAACGACTACATCTAGTATTAAGGGAATTGTAAGAAGCTCGACGGCTGACTTACTGCAGGGAGCAACAGTTTTAGCAGTTCATACTCCAACAGGATCTAAGTATTCTGCGCTGTCAAACGCTGATGGAAGGTTCAATTTGTTAAATATGAGAATTGGCGGACCCTATAAAATCACGGTTACTTATGTAGGATTTCAAAATCAAGAATTTAATGATGTTTATCTTGAATTAGGTAAAGCATTTAGTTTGGACATCCTCTTGCAAGATGAAAGTCAAAAATTACAAGAAGTAAAAGTTACTGGTGCTAAAAATAAAGTTTTTGCAAGCGGAAGAACAGGTGCTGAAACTACAATTGGTCGAAGAGAATTAGCGACTTTGCCATCTATCTCAAGATCTGCTGAGGATTTTACACGTTTAGAGCCTTCAGCAAGTGGCGGTTCTTTTGGTGGTAGAAATGATCAGTATAATAGTTATTCACTGAATGGGGCGGTATTTAATAATCCTTTCGGATTAGATGCAGCTACTCCAGGAGGGCAAACAAATTCACAACCTATTTCATTAGACGCTATTGATCAAATTCAGATTGCCACTGCTCCTTACGATGTAACATTATCTGGGTTTACAGGAGCTTCTGTGAATGCAGTTACAAAGTCTGGAACTAATGAATTTCATGGAACGGCTTACTCATTTTACAGAAACCAGGATTTAACCGGAAGTAAAGTTAATGGAGAAAAAATATTTGTTCCTTCATTGGAACAAACTCAAGCAGGTGTAAGTATTGGAGGTCCAATTGTGAAAGATAAATTATTCTTTTTTGCCAATTATGAAATTGATAAAAGAAGTGATTTAGGATCAAGTGTTGTTGCTAATGATGGGAACAGTACAACTGGGGTAAATGAGTCGAGAGTTTCAGCTACTGATTTAATGCATGTTTCTACAGAATTAGGTAAGTTAGGATATAATACGGGTGCTTATCAAGGTTTTACTCATAACTCAGATTCGAATAAAGGAATTATCAAATTCGATTGGAATATAAATGATAATAATAAATTAGCCGTTATTTATAATTTTCTAGATGCTTCAAAAGATAAGCCAGCGCATCCTACTGCAATTTTCCGCAGAGGACCTGACATAAATACAATGCAATTTGAAAAATCAGGTTACCAAATTAATAATCAAATTCAATCTTTTTTAGTTGAATTGAACTCTAAATTTAGTGAAACGGTAACAAATAAATTACAGGCAGGATACACGCATTTTAATGATTTCAGAAAACCATTTTCTGCACCAGCTCCAGTTATTACTATAACAAAAGATGGATCTCCTTATATTATTGCAGGGCATGAGCCATTCTCAATCAACAATAAATTAGATCAAAAAGTAATTCAAATAACAGATAATTTAAATATTGTAAAAGGAAATCATACTTACACAGCAGGCTTTTCTTTTGAAAAGTTCATTTTCAAAAATTCATTTAATTTAAAAGGATATGGTTTTGATGTTTTTGGTAGTGTTAATATGGCTGGCTTCGATGCAAATATCGCAAACGGGTATTATGCTTCAGCAATTGCCGCGGCACAAACTACTTTTGAGGCAAAAAACAAATTAGAAGATGGTGCTAATGGTGGTTGGAATCTAGCTGAAACTACTGTTGGTCAATTAGCATTTTATGTTCAGGACGAGTGGAATATCAATGATAATTTCAAATTAATATATGGATTAAGAGCTGATAAACCTCTTTATTTCAATACTTCTGAATTAATTCAGAAATTTATTGACACAGATAATTCTGAAGGATACGTTCCTACAATTAATTATTACAATCCAAAAGATGGTAGTGTTGTAAATTTTGATTCTACAAAATTACCTGGAAACGCATTACTATGGTCACCTAGAGTAGGGTTCAACTGGGATGTAAATGGGAATAAGGTAACACAATTACGTGGAGGTTCTGGTATTTTTACTGGGAAACTTCCATTTGTTTGGGTAGGAAATCAAGTAGGAGGTACAGATCCATTTTTCTATGAAATGGTTAATAATGATTTTAAATTTCCTCAAGTTTGGAGAACAAGTTTAGGTATTGATCATAAATTCGAAAACAATTATATACTTACAGTAGATATGTCTTATAACAAGGATTTAAATGCTGTTCATGTTCAAGATTGGGGATTGAAAAAACCAACAAGCCAATTAGTAGGTGCAGACAACAGACCAATTTATGGATCTAATGACTATGGTACTTGGAATGAATACGGTTTTCCTGCAAGAGCACACGCGTATGTATTGACTAATTCAAAAAAAGGTAGTGCATTCAATGGTTCTGTAAAAGTGCAAAAGACTTTTGATAATGGATTATTTGCTAGTTTAGCCTATAACTATTTGAAATCTAAAGATGTTAATTCAATAGAAGCTGAGATTACAGGTGATGCTTTTAATTTCAATCCTGCTTTAGGGAATGTAAACAATGATGTTCTTTCAAATTCGAAATATGGTGATACACATCGATTTATCGGAGTGGGTTCTAAAAAATGGAAATACGGGACCAACGACAAATGGGCAACTACTGTTTCTACTTTCTTTGAATACGCTCAAGGCGGTCGTTTTAACTATACTTATGGAGGCGATATTAACAATGATGGTTCTGGGGCTAATGATTTAATTTTTATTCCTACAACTGCTCAAATCAATACTATGATTTTTTCTGGAGCCGGACAAGGTGCCGCTTTTGATAAATTCATCAGTCAGGATGATTACTTAAATGGTAGAAGAGGACAGTATGTTGAGCGTTACGGTGCTTTATCGCCTTGGAGAGGAAAATGGGATCTTAAATTAATGCAAGATTATAACTTTAAAATCTCTTCCGCTTCAGATAAAAAGAATACTATTCAATTTAGTGTTGATGTATTGAACTTAGGGAATTTATTAAATTCTGATTGGGGATTGGTTCAAGTACCTACAAGTGTACAACCAATTGGGGTTTCGGTTAATCAAACTACAAATGTACCAACCTATACATTTAATGGTACCCAGACTAAAACTTTCAACTATGATGCTAGTTTAGCTTCAAGATGGCAAGCGCAGTTTGGAATTAGATATATATTCTAAATTATTATTATTAAATTATGAAAGCCTTCTTGAAAAAGAAGGCTTTTTTTTGGTTTAAAAAATCTAAATTTGCACCGGAAATTAAATGCCAAAAAAAACTTTATTTCTTAGCGCCCTTCGGGTAAAAATTATAACAATGAAATACTCTAGATTAACAAAAGAACAATTTGAAGAGTTGAATCAGGAATTCAGCACATTCTTAGCTACTCAAGCAATTGATAAAGCGGAATGGGATAAAATTAAAGCTGAAAAACCAGAAGTGGCTGAACAGGAATTAGACGTTTTCTCTGATTTGATTTGGGAAGGAGTTCTTTCAAAAGCAACTTATTTAGAACATTTTTCTAAGAATCACATCTTCCTTTTTGAATGCTTTGATACTCACGTACAATCAATCGTTCTAAAATCATTGGTTCCCGAAACTGATTTTTTGACCAGAGAAGGATTGCAATGGCTTAGCGATAATATGTTTACCGAAACCATTGAAATGAAAACCGGGAAAAAAGAATTTACAGAGGAGCGCAATACTTCGATTTTCGCTTTAATTCAGCAAGGTGCTTTTTTGAGTGATGGTCTTTTATACAAACAAATAAATTCGATTATAGAATCGTAATTATAGTGCTATTTCTTTTAAATTAGTTATTTTAATACACTTTTTCAAAAACTAAAATACCCAATTTTTATTTTCTATGGATATTCAAAATACAATTCAAACATTAAGCAAAGAATTAAATCAACACAATTATAATTATTACGTGTTGGATAAACCAATAATATCCGATTATGAATTTGATTTAAAATTAAAGGAACTCCAAAATTTAGAAAATAAATATCCAGAATACTTTGATGAAAATTCTCCTACGCAACGAGTGGGTGGTACGATTACAAAAAACTTTCAAACCGTTCCTCATGAACACCGAATGTATTCTCTTGATAATTCCTATTCTAAAGAAGAATTAGTAGATTGGGAAAAACGCATTCAAAAAGTTCTCGGAGAAGTTCCATTAGAATATACCTGCGAATTAAAATATGATGGTGCATCAATCAGTATTACTTACGAAAACGGAAAATTAAAAAGAGCTGTGACTCGTGGCGATGGTTTTCAAGGGGATGATGTGACTAATAATATCAAAACCATAAAATCAATTCCATTAAGGATAAAAGGCAATTTTCCTTCTACATTTGATGTTCGTGGTGAAATCATTTTACCATTTGCCGGTTTCGAAAAAATGAACCAAGACTTAATTGAAATTGGTGAATTACCGTATTCAAATCCCAGAAATACCGCTTCGGGAAGTTTGAAATTACAAGACAGTGCAGAAGTTGCAAAAAGGCCATTGGATTGCTTACTATATTTTTTAATTGGAAATAAATTACCGTTCAATTCTCAGTTTGATGGATTAGAAACGGCCAGACAATGGGGATTTAAAGTACCCAAAGAAGCAAAATTAGCTGGTAATTTAGAAGATGTTTTTGAATTTATAGATTATTGGGACATCCACAGACATCAACTTCCTTATGAAACGGATGGAGTAGTGGTAAAAGTAAATTCTTTTCATTTTCAGGATGAATTGGGTTTTACAGCCAAATCACCTCGATGGGCAATTGCTTACAAATTCAAATCAGAACAAGTTTCAACAAAGTTACTTTCCATTTCATACCAAGTCGGAAGGACAGGAGCGATTACGCCAGTGGCAAATTTAGAACCGGTGCAATTAGCGGGAACAGTAGTAAAGCGCGCTTCCTTGCATAATGCGGATCAAATGGAGAAATTAGACATACGTGTTGGCGATACTGTTTTTGTAGAAAAAGGAGGAGAGATTATTCCTAAAATTATTGCAGTTGATTTGACAAAACGTCCAGAGACTTCAGAACCTACAAAATACATCACCCATTGTCCGGAATGCGATACGCAGTTAGTAAGAGGTGAAGGCGAGGCAAATCATTATTGTCCTAATTTTTGTGGTTGTCCACCACAAATTATTGGAAGAATTCAACATTACATTTCACGAAAAGCCATGGATATTGAAGGTCTTGGCGGAGAAACGGTAGCGCTTCTCTTCAATAATGGATTAGTACATAATTATGCTGATTTGTATGAATTGACGGTGGAACAAATTCTGCCTTTGGAAAGAATGGCTCAAAAATCGGCAGAGAATTTAGTGAAAGGGGTAGAGAATTCAAAGAATATTCCTTTTGAAAGGGTCTTGTATGCTATTGGAATCCGTTTTGTGGGAGAAACGGTGGCTAAGAAATTAGCGAAACATTATAAAAGTATTGATGCGTTAAGTCAGGCTGCTTTGATGGATTTGGTTTTGGTGGATGAAATTGGAGATCGCATTGCACAAAGTGTGATTGATTTTTTTGAAAATAAAGAAAATAAAATTATCATTGAAAGATTAAAAAGTTACGGAATTCAATTTGAAATTATTGAAAAAGTAAATCCAAATGCAACCAACAAACTGTCAGGAAAAACTTTTGTAGTTTCAGGTGTTTTCGAAAAATATTCAAGGGATGATTTGAAAAAAGCAATTGAAGATAACGGTGGGAAAGTGGGAAGTTCTATTTCGGCAAAAACGGATTATGTTGTTGCAGGAGATAGTATGGGACCGGCAAAATTAGAAAAAGCAAATAAACTAAATGTGCCAATAATTTCCGAAGATGATTTTATGATATTGATAAATGAAAGCTAAAACACCATCTCTTTTACTTTATTTTTTAGCTTGTATTCTGACTGTGGTACTAACTTTAGTAGGGCAAGAATCATATTTGCTCTACACAAAATCTCTTTTATTATCCTCCATTTTTATATATTATCTAACTACAAATAATTATAAAATTGATTTAATAAAAGGTGGCATTTTTATATTTTCTTTTATAGGAGACGTTTTTGTTTTGATGCGATATGTAGATTCAGAAATTGGCTCAGTACTCAGTTTTTTGATTGTTTATTTACTGCTGATTATTCATCTTGTGAGAGGATTGAAAAAGATAAAGTTTGATAAAATAGATCTATTATCTTTGATAAGTATAATAATTGTAATGATTGTTTTATCGATTACTATTTTAAGCTTGCCATTTGAGAATATGAAAACAGATTTTTCAATTATTGTAATTTACAGTATCGTACTGAGCATTTTGATTTGCATATCGGTTATAAAATATATTATAAAAAGCAATTTCGCTTTTCTAAATTTACTTCTAATGTCGTTGTGTTTTTTGCTTTCGGATATATTTTATGTTTTAAATGGATTTTACTTATCACTTTCCGCTTTTAGTTTAATCGAAATAAGCACTCAGGTATTTTCGTATTTTTTTATGGTAAATTACTTTATTGCAAATGACAAATCTGTACGAAAATTAAACAATAATTGATGTTCCTTTAAATGAATTTTGCTTGTCATTATCCAAATAAAAATCGATTCTACCCAAATTAATTCCGTAACAACCCACTTGATTTACTAAAACGTCTTTGCCAGCAAGATTTTTTACAACAGTAGGTTTATCAAGAAAAGTATGGGTGTGTCCACCAATTATCAAGTCAATATCTTGGGTAATTGCCGCTAATTTTAAATCACAAAGTTTATTGGGTTCGTCTTTATAATTGTATCCCAAATGCGACAAGCAAATTACTAAATCACATTTTTTTTCTTTCTTTAATATGCGAACCATATCTTGTGCAGCTTCAACAGGATTATTATATACCGTTTCTTTATACATTGCTTTATCTACCAAACCATTCAATTCAATGCCGAGTCCAAAAACACCCACTTTGATTCCATTTTTATTGAAAATTTTATAAGGTTTTACTAGGCCATTCATAACCGTATTTTTAAAATCATAATTTGCCGACACGAATTCAAACGTAGCATGAGGCATTTGGGCATACAATCCTTCAACTCCATTGTCAAAATCATGATTGCCTATAGTCGAAAGATCATACTTCATCATACTCATCAATTTGAACTCTAATTCACCGCCATAATAGTTAAAATAGGGCGTTCCCTGAAATATATCACCGGCATCAAGTAACAATACATTTGGATTTTCCTTTCTAATTGTTTCAATTAAAGCAGCTCTTCGAACAACACCTCCCATATTTGGGTTTCTGGGATGATTTGCAGGAAACGGGTCAATATAACTGTGCACGTCATTGGTATGCAGAATCGTCAGATGTTTAGTTTCCTTAGATTCAAAACTGCTCAAAGATAAACCTAAACTTAACAATGCCGTGGTGGCTGCTGTTTTTTCTATAAAAACTCTTCTTTTCATTTTTTTATTTTTTTGAAGCTATTTCCCGCTTTCCGTTGCAATCTTTTTATCCGCCGAAAAGGCAGATAAAAAGGATTTTCACTTCACTCGGGGCTAGGGCTATATATTTAAGGAACTATTTTCTGGCGATTCAAAATGAATGCTGAGAATGAACCCTGATTTTATTCAACAGTAATTCTGACATCATTTACCACAGGAATTGTATCTACTTCTTTGAAATAATCAATCAGAATATTTCGCAATTTGTAATCCAAATCAAATTTCTGAACTCCTTTTTTAAAGAAACTCATATTGTCACCACCATTTGATAAATAATCATTGGTACCTACATAATAAATTTTGTTTCTTTCAATCGATTTTCCTTGAACTAATATATTTTTAGCAACATTGTCTTTGCCTATTGTAAAAGTAATTCCGGAGATTGGATGTGGTTTTTTTTCGGCGATAAAATAGTCAACCAATTCAAGAATGTGTTCTCCTTTCAAAGCTATAACAACCATAGTGTTTTCAAAAGGCATGATTTCAAAAGCCGTTCTGCTCGTAACATTCCCTTTTGGAAGAATAGACCGAATGCCACCATTATTGAGTAAACAAATATCGATATTCTTTTTTTCTCTGGCATTAAATACTAGGTTGCCTCGCTTAAGTGTAACGTCAGCTATTAAATTTCCAATAGTTGTTTGCCATTTACCAGAACTTTTGTCTAATGTTACAGGACAATAGGCTAGAACACTGTCTAAATCTTTATTAATATGTTCTCTATACGGTTTAATGAAGTTATCAATTTGCTTGGACTGTTCGCTCGGATTAGGAACTAGATTTCCCTTTTCTGTAACGGGAATTTGTTTGCCTTCTATTTTAGAAACATGATAATTTTGTTTGCTGCAGGAGAAAATAAAAACAAATGTTAAGAATATAACAAAAAGTTTTAAAACATAGTTATACTTTTTTAGTTTTACCATTTTAAATGCGACTTAATTAATTAATTTTGTAATAAAGTAAAAGTAGTATGTTTTTAAATTATATAAAGGATTTTTACGTAAAAAAAAAATTAAAAAACAGTTTGCACAATTTAAAAAGTAATATACTTTCAGTTGGAATACAAACCGTTGGTTTACTCATTGATGCGAGTCATTTTACAGAAAAAGAAGCGCTGATTAAGGAGTTGATAGCAAACGGAATTCCAGAGAAAAGCATCAAAACGATAGTGTACAAAGATAGATTTAAGTTAAATGATGTAAATTCACAACCTGGTTTCAGTGATAAACATCTTAGTTGGAATGGAGCAATTGAAAATCCAAATGTGAATGATTTTATAAATGAAAAGTTTGATTTACTCATAAGCTATTACGATGTAGAAAAAGCAATATTAATGCTGATTACACATAATTCAAAAGCAGTATTTAAAGTAGGTTTTTCAACAATCGATAAAAAATTAAATCATTTGACCATTGGTACGAACGTCAAAAATTATAAAGTTTTCACAGATGAATTATTCAGATATATAAAATTATTTAAACAAAATATAATACAATAATATGCAATCAATAATAGGAACTGGTGTTGCCCTTGTAACTCCATTTAAAGAAGATTTTTCAATTGACACCGAAGCATTAAAAAGAATTGTAAATTTTTCAATCGATGGCGGAATTGAATATTTGGTAATACTTGGTACAACTGCCGAAAATGCTACATTGTCTCAAGAGGAAAAAGAATTAGTTATCAAAACAGTCATCGAAGCTAATAATGGCAGTTTGCCTTTGGTTTTAGGAGTTGGCGGAAATAACACTATGAAAGTAGTGGAAGAGCTTAAAACGAGAGATTTATCTTCATTTGTGGCCGTGCTTTCTGTTTCTCCTTATTACAATAAACCAACACAAGAAGGAATTTACCAACATTTCAAAGCAGTTGCTGAAGCATCTCCAATTCCAGTGATTTTGTATAATGTTCCGGGCAGAACAGCAAGTAATATGTTACCATCGACAGTTTTGCGTTTGGCGAATGATTTTAAAAATGTTGTGGCTATCAAGGAAGCAGCAGGCGATATCGTACAAGCGATGCAATTATTAAAAAATAAGCCAAAAGATTTCCTTGTAATATCTGGAGATGACATGATTGCCTTACCGATGGTTTTGGCGGGCGGATCAGGCGTTATATCCGTAATTGGACAAGGATTTCCCAAAGAATTTTCAGAAATGATCCGTTTGGGTTTGAATAGAAAAGTGGATGAAGCATTCAAAACACAATACATTTTAGATGACGGTATTGATATGATTTTTGAACAAGGAAATCCTGCAGGAATCAAACAAGTGTTTCTATCACTGGGTATAGCTGAAAACATTGTTCGTTTGCCATTAATAAAAGTCGATGAATCGTTGGCAGTACGAATTGACCAATTTGTTAAAAAAATCAATAAACTTGGGTAATAAACCTTATATTTTTTTAAACAAAAATATATTTTGAAGTAGCTAAATTAATAACTAAATTTGCCACCGAAACTTCGGTATGATTTTTTATGTTAAAATAAACTGTGAAAATCAGAAAAAAAGTAAAAAAATGAAAAAAATAATATCGCTATTGCTTCTTGTTGTTGTCGTTAGTTCTTGCAATGAATATCAAAAAGCATTAAAAACCGAAGATGTTGCTGTGAAATTTGATATGGCAACTAAATTATATGATTCAGGTAAATATACTAAAGCGATTCGTCTGTTTGAGCAAATTGCTCCAGCATACAGAGGGAAGCCACAAGCTGAAAAGTTGTTTTATATGTTTGCTCAATCGTATTACAAAACCAAACAATATTATTTAGCCGGTTATCAATTTGAAAGTTTTGTTTCAGGTTATCCAAAAAGTGAAAAAATTCAAGAAGCGGCTTACTTAGGTGCAAAAAGTTATTCAATGCTATCGCCAGTATATAGTTTAGATCAAAAAGATACCTTTAAGGCTATTGAAAAATTACAAGCATTTATCGATAATTACCCTAACTCGCAATATTTGGCTGAGGCAAACCAAACTGTAAAAGTGCTAACTGAAAAAATAGAAAAAAAGGTATATGAAAATGCAAAAGGATATAACACTATATCAGATTATAAATCAGCAATAGTTGCGTTTGATCTTTTTTTAGGAGATTATCCGGGAACAATATATAAGGAAGATGCGCTGTTTTATAAATATGATTCTGCTTACCAATTAGCAATTAACAGTATTCCTGCAAAAATGGAAGAAAGATTAAATGTTGCAAAAACGGCACATTCAAATCTTATAAAGTTTGATGCAAATACAAAATACAAAAAGACGGCTGACGAAATGTTAGCTAGAATTGAAAAAGATTTACAAAAATTTAATAAATAAAGTCATGGATTTAAAAAAGACGAATGCTCCGGTAAATACAATAACTTACAACAAAAACGTTATTGAAGAACCTACTGGTAATGTGTATGAAGCGATAACCATTATGGCTAAAAGAGCAAACCAAATCAATTCTGAAATCAAAAAAGAATTGACAGAGAAATTGGAAGAATTTGCTACATATAATGACAGTCTTGAAGAAGTTTTTGAAAATAAAGAACAAATTGAGGTTTCTAAATTTTATGAAAAATTGCCTAAGCCACATGCTTTAGCGGTTCAAGAATGGTTAGACGGTAAAATTTACCACAGGGATTCAAATAAATAATAGTACAATGTCAGTTTTAAACGGTAAGAAAATTTTACTAGGTATTTCTGGTGGGATTGCAGCCTATAAAACAGCTTCATTAGTACGACTTTTCATAAAAGCAGGTGCACATGTCCAAGTGATAATGACACCTGCTTCTAAGGATTTTATAACTCCATTAACGTTATCTACGTTATCTAAAAATCCTGTTTTTTCAAGCTTTTATAATCAAGACGACGATAATGAAAAATGGAACAATCATGTTGAATTAGCTCTTTGGGCTGATATAATGGTTATTGCGCCTGCCACTGCAAATACTCTGTCTAAAATGGCAAACGGTACTTGTGATAATCTTTTGATTGCGGCTTATTTATCTGCAAAATGCCCCGTTTATTATGCTCCTGCAATGGATTTGGATATGTATAAACATCCATCCACAATTGCTAATTTTTTCTCTTTGACTCAATTTGGTGACACTATAATTCCTGCTGAAAGTGGAGAATTGGCTAGTGGACTTTCCGGAGAAGGCAGAATGGCTGAACCAGAACATATTATTGCATTTATTGAAGCTGATTTAGAAAGCAGCTTGCCATTGAAAGGGAAAAAAATATTAATTACTGCCGGTCCCACATACGAAGCGATAGATCCTGTACGTTTTATTGGAAATCATTCATCAGGAAAAATGGGTTTTGATATTGCTTCAAGTGCTGCAAATTTAGGTGCCTCGGTAATACTCATTACTGGCCCTACACATTGTAAAGTAGCTAATACATTAATAAAAGTAATTCCTGTAGTTTCTGCTCAAGAAATGTATGATACTTGTCATCAGTATTATGCTGATGTTGATGTTGCGATTGCCGCTGCCGCTGTTGCGGATTATAAACCAAAAAACGTTGCGCTACAGAAGATAAAAAAGAGTGCAGATGATTTTACTATTGAACTCGAAAAAACGAAAGATATCTTAGCCTCTTTGGGAGAAATCAAAAAAAATCAGTTTTTAATTGGTTTTGCTTTAGAAACAGAAAATGAAATTGAGAATGCTAAGTTGAAAATTCAGAAAAAAAACTTAGATTTGATTGTTTTAAATTCATTACAAGATTTAGGAGCTGGTTTTGGGAAAGCTACAAATAAAGTTACCTTTATAGATAAGTTTTTCAATATTGAGCCAATGGATTTGAAATCAAAGGAAGCAGTGGCTGATGATATATTAAACAAAGTAATAGAGCATTTTTTATGTATAAAATAATTACTTTTCTTTTTTTAATTACTTTTGGGCTTACACAAGCGCAACAGTTAAATTGTGTTGTCACAGTAAATTCGCAAAAATTAAGTAATGCCAATCAACAAGTTTTTAAAACTTTAGAAGCATCAGTAAGTGAATTTATAAATAAAACAGATTGGACAGGACAGACTTTTAAACAAAATGAAAAAATTAATTGTTCGATGTATATTACTGTTTTATCGAACAACTCTGATCAATTTACGGCAACAATACAAGTACAATCATCAAGACCTGTTTTCAATTCATCTTATTCCTCTCCAGTATTAAATTATAATGATAAAGATTTTAGTTTCAGGTATACTGAATTTGAAAATTTAATTTTTAATCCAAGTTCTTTCGATTCAAATTTAGTGTCTGTGTTAGCTTTTTATAGCAATATAATAGTAGGGATGGATGCGGATACTTTTGTATTGCAATCAGGAAATCCTAATTTTGAAGTTGCACAAAATATTTCGAATGTTGCACAACAAGGTGGATACAAAGGATGGACCCAAAGCGATGGTAACCAAAACCGTTACTTTTTGATAAACGATTTATTATCTCCAACATTTGTTGACATTAGACAAACCTTATTTGATTATCATACGGGATTAGATTTGATGAATCAGGATTTGAAAGCTTCAAAAGAGAGAATAAAAGCCTCTTTATTTAATTTGTCAAAATTGAATAATTCAAGACCAAATGCATTTTTAACTAGGATATTTTTTGACGCTAAATCAGATGAAATAGTTTCCATATTTTCTGGTGGACCCAGTATTACAATTTCAGATTTAGTGGATAATTTGAATAAAGTATCGCCCTTAAACTCGAGTAAATGGGCATTAATTAAGTATTGATTGATTTTTCAATTTGCTAAATACTCCTTGTTCTTCATCACAAAACAAATTTAAATGATTACCTCTCTTTCGATAAAAAATTATGCGCTTATAGAAAAATTAACCATTGATTTTTCCAAAGGTTTTTCAATAATCACTGGAGAAACTGGTGCGGGTAAATCAATAATATTAGGAGCTTTAGGCCTAGTTTTAGGAAAAAGAGCCGACTTGACATCGTTGAAAAACAAAGAAGAAAAGTGTATTATTGAAGCTCATTTTGAAATTTCAAAATATAATTTGCGTCCTTTCTTTGAGGAAAATGATTTGGATTATGAAGACGACACTATTATTAGACGTGAAATTCTGTCTTCGGGAAAATCACGAGCGTTCATAAATGATAGTCCTGTAAATCTTCAGGAACTTCAGGAATTGAGTTTGTTTTTGATTGATATTCATTCGCAACAACAAACCCAAGAACTTTCGGATGAAAATGTTCAGTTCGAAATTATTGATGCAATTGCAAATAATCAATTGACTATTTTGGATTATCAAATTCTTTTGAAAAGTTATAAATCAGATAAATCGAAACTAAATTCACTGCTGAAAAGACAAAGTGAATCTAAGAAAGAGCAAGAATACAATACTTTTTTATTAGATGAATTAGTTGCTGCACAATTGAAATCTGGCGAGCAGGAAGTTCTTGAGGCCGATTTTGAAAAGTTGAATAATGTTGAGATTATAAAAGAATCAATAGATAAATCGTTGGCTATTGCCAATGAAGAACAAATAGGAGTTTTGCATAATTTGAATGAAATCAAGATTTCATTGCAAAAAATTGCTTCTTTCTCTACAGAATATCATTCCTTATTAGAAAGAGTAACAAGTATAACAATTGAATTTGATGATATCTCAGATGAGTTAAACAGATGCTCAGAGAAACTGATTAATGATCCGGAACAATTAGATTTAATAAGTCAAAAGTTGCAAGTAATTTTTAATCTGCAAAAGAAACATCAAGTTTCTTCAGTAGATGAATTATTGGAAATTCAAACCAATTTAGAAAATTCAGTTTTAGAATTAGGAAATTTAGAAGAAGAAATTACTGCATTGACAAATTCAATTCAGAATAAAACAATAGCATTAGATGATTTTTCGGATGCAATTCATAAGAATAGATTGGACTCAATTCCTGTTTTATCTCAAAAATTGATTACCATTTTAGAAACTTTGGGAATGCCTAATGTTCGTTTTAAAATAGAACTTAACGGAACTTCAACGTATTTACCGAACGGAAAAGACGAACTTCAGTTTTTATTTTCTGCGAATAAAGGAACAGATTTCGGCTTACTGAAAAAAGTGGCTTCTGGTGGAGAAATGTCCAGAATTATGCTTGCTGTGAAGGCGATATTAGCACAATATTCAAAATTACCAACATTAATTTTTGATGAAATTGACACTGGTGTTTCGGGTGAGATTGCAATTAGAATGGGAGAAATCATGAAAGAGATGAGTCAGGAAATGCAAATTTTTGCCATCACCCATTTACCTCAAATCGCTGCAAAAGGAAATGCACATTTCAAAGTATTCAAATCGACTATTGGTGAGGACACACAATCCGAATTAAAGTTATTAAACAATGAAGAAAGAATTGTCGAAATAGCTCAAATGTTATCTGGAACTATCGTTTCTGATTCGGCCTTAAATCACGCAAAAGCCTTGCTGAATTAATTTTTAGCTTTATATTTGTTTCCTTTTAAGAAAAAGGAATTGTGTGGTATTACCAAAAATAATTTCAAGGATAATAAATTTAAGAATAACAAAATATGATTATAGAACCTAGAATGAGAGGATTTATTTGTACGACATCTCACCCAAAGGGATGTGAACAAAATGTTAAAAATCAAATTGAATATATTAAATCAAAAGGTCCTATTGCGGGAGCTAAAAAAGTATTGGTAATTGGAGCTTCAACCGGTTTTGGACTGGCTTCCAGAATTACAAGTGCTTTTGGTTCAGATGCAGCAACTATCGGCGTATTCTTTGAAAAAGCACCTTCTGAAGGGAAAACCGCTTCACCGGGTTGGTACAATTCTGCAGCTTTTGAAAATGAAGCGCATAAAGCTGGATTATACGCAAAAAGCATTAATGGCGATGCTTTTTCAAATGAAATTAAAAGACAAACATTAGATTTAATAAAAGCTGATTTAGGTCAAATTGATTTGATTATCTACAGTTTAGCTTCTCCTGTTCGTATGCATCCGGTTACCGGTGTTTTGCACCGTTCTGTTTTGAAACCTATCGGAAGTACTTTTACCAATAAAACCGTTGATTTTCATTCAGGTAAAGTTTCAGAAATTTCAATTGAGCCTTGCAGTGGTGATGATATTGAAAATACGGTTGCCGTTATGGGTGGTGAAGATTGGGGTATGTGGATTGATGCTTTAAAAGCAGAAAATCTATTGGCTCCAGGAGCTACAACAGTTGCTTATTCTTACATTGGACCATCATTGACGGAAGCAGTTTACAGAAAAGGAACTATTGGCCGTGCTAAAGATCATCTTGAAGCGACTGCATTTGCCATCACTAACAGTTTAGCTGATATTGATGGGAAAGCATTTGTTTCTGTAAATAAAGCGTTAGTAACACAAGCAAGTTCTGCAATTCCTGTTATTCCATTGTATATTTCTTTATTGTATAAAATAATGAAAGAAGAAGGAATTCACGAAGGTTGTATTGAGCAAATTCAACGATTATATCAAGAAAGATTATACACTGGAAATGAAGTTCCAGTTGATGAGTCAGGAAGAATCCGCATCGACGATTTAGAAATGCGTGCTGACGTTCAAGAGAAAGTGGCAAAATTGTGGATTGAAGCTGTAACTGAAAATTTATCTGAAATGGGAGATTTAGAAGGATACAGAAAAGATTTTTACAATCTATTTGGCTTCGACGTTGAAGGAGTAGATTATAAAGCGGATGCAAACGAAGTAGTAAACATCGAAAGTATCGCTTAATCCAATTACTAAATTGAATATTTAGTTTCCGTAATGCATCTTAATTTCACAATGGTATTATTCATTTCGAAATTAAGGTGCATTGTTTTTATAAAAAATACATTTAAAATAATTGAATTATGTACAACTTACTAAAAGGAAAAAGAGGAATTATTTTTGGTGCCTTGGATGAAAATTCTATAGCATGGAAAACGGCTGAACGAGTGCATGAAGAAGGAGGGATTTTTGTTCTTTCGAATGCGCCGGCTGCCATGAGAATGGGAACTATTGATCAACTCGCTCAAAAAACAGGTTCTCAAATTATAGCTGCGGATGCTACATCTGTTACTGATTTAGAAAATTTAGTAGATCAAGCAATTGAAATTCTTGGAGGAAAAATTGATTTTGTTTTACACTCGATTGGAATGTCTGTAAATGTTCGAAAAGGAAATCACTATACAAATCAGAATTATGATTATACGGAGAAAGGCTGGAACGTATCTGCGGTTTCTTTTCATAAAGTAATGCAGGTTTTGTATAAAAAAGACGCGATGAACGAGTGGGGAAGTATTGTAGCTTTGTCTTATATGGCAGCGCAACGTGTTTTTCCGGACTATAATGATATGGCTGACAATAAAGCATATTTAGAATCTATAGCCCGCAGTTTTGGCTATTTCTTTGGAAGAGATAAAAAAGTAAGAGTGAATACTATTTCGCAATCTCCAACGGCTACAAAAGCAGGTCAAGGTGTAAAAGGTTTTGGTGGATTTATAGCTTTTGCCGAAAAAATGTCTCCCTTAGGAAATGCCTCGGCTTTAGATTGTGCTAATTACACCGTATCCATGTTTTCTGATTTGACCAGAAAAGTAACTTTGCAAAATTTATTGCACGACGGTGGGTTTTCAAATATGGGAGTGAGTCAAGAAGTGATGGAAATGTTTGAATAAATAAATTTATTTTTTATAAACCATCAACTGCTATTTGATGGTTTTTTTATGGATAAAGATTACATTTGTTAAAATTTTCTCGTCAATAAAATCAATACCTAAATACCACATTCAAGAGTATGTTATTTTCCTTAAT
The DNA here is from genome assembly GCF_900108015.1 of Flavobacterium urumqiense. GTDB lineage: Bacteria > Bacteroidota > Bacteroidia > Flavobacteriales > Flavobacteriaceae > Flavobacterium > Flavobacterium urumqiense. The sequence continues at coordinate 25,734 of NZ_FNVP01000009.1, forward strand.
CATTCCAGTTTACAATCGTCCAGAAGAGGTAGATGAACTTTTAGAAAGTTTGTCAGAATCTGATTATAATGAAATTTTTGAAATTGTGATTGTTGAAGATGGCTCAACAGTAAGATGTCAAGATGTTGCTCAAAAATATGGTGTCAAATTAGATATCTCATACTATTACAAAGAAAATTCAGGACCCGGAGATTCAAGAAATTATGGGATGAAAAAGGCGAGAGGGGATTATTTTATCATCTTTGATTCGGATTGTATTATTCCAAAACATTATTTAACGGAAGTTGATAATGCTTTGAAACAAAATTATGTAGATTGTTTTGGAGGGCCAGATAAAGCTTTGGATAGTTTTTCAGATATTCAAAAAGCAATCAATTTTGCCATGACTTCATTCCTTACTACAGGTGGAATCCGCGGCGGTTCAGAAAAAATAGATAAATTTCAGCCCCGAAGTTTTAATATGGGTTTGTCTCGAAAAGCTTTTGAAGCATCAAAAGGTTTTGGAAATATTCACCCGGGGGAAGATCCAGATTTATCCATACGTTTATGGAACTTAGGTTTTGAAACCAAACTTTTTCCTAAAGCATTCGTCTACCATAAACGAAGAATAGACTGGAATAAGTTTTCTGTTCAGGTGAACAAATTTGGAAAAGCAAGACCTATTTTAAATAGCTGGTACCCCAAATATAATAAAATTACTTTTTTCTTCCCTACCTTCTTTTTAGTAGGATTTATTTTAGCAATTGTTTTATTGATTTTTAATCATGATTTACTGCTAAAATTTTATTTTGGTTATTTTTTGGTACTATTTTTGGTGTCTACGTACCAGAATAGGAGTCTAAAAATAGGCTACTTATCTTTAATTGCCGTTTGGAAGCAGTTTTATGGTTATGGAACAGGATTTTTAGAATCATTTGTAAAAATCATCATTCTCAAACAAAAACCACAAGAAGCTTTTCCAGAGTTATTTTTTAAAGTATAATATGACAAAAATTATTGGTTTAACGGGCGGTATAGGCAGCGGAAAAACAACTATTGCCAATGAATTTCTATCTTTAGGAATTCCCGTTTATATTGCTGATGATGAAGCGAGAAAGTTAATGCAGTCTACCGAAGTTGTCAATGCCGTTAGAGCTGTATTTAGTAATTCAGGTTTTGAAAATAATAAATTAAACAGAGAAAAACTTGCCGAAATAGTATTTAGTGATCCTAAAAAACTGGAGCAACTGAATACTATTGTTCATCCTGCCGTAAAAAGACATTTTGACGAGTGGATTTTAAATCATAAAGATGTTCCTTTTGTAATTTATGAAGCAGCCATTTTGTTTGAAAGTGGAGGTTATAAAAATTGCGATTTAATAATATCTGTCACAGCACCTTTAGAAACAAGGATTCAAAGAGTAATCGATAGAGATAAAACGACACGAGAGCAGGTTTTAAAAAGAATAAATATGCAATGGGATGACGAAAAACGCATTTCAAAAAGTGATTTTGTCATTAAAAACACAAATATTGAAGAAACAAAGTCGGAAATTGTTAAAATTCTTAAAATTTTAAAGATTAAACAAAATGTTACTTAGATGTTAATGTTTGGTTAATGTATTATTTAATATATTGTTAAAATACTAATTTTGTTTCGATGAATAAACTTTTTTTTAGAGTACTGGTATTATTGATGAGCTTATCCTTGATTGGGATAATTCTGGTTCAAGTTTACTGGTTCAATACATCATTCAAAAATAATGATGAGCAATTTAAATTTCATGTTAAACAAGTTATTGGTAATGTTGCTGATATAATTCAAAAACAAGAAACCTATAATTTTTATGATAAAATAAATCATATCAAGGATAGTACCGGAAAGCTTCCCAAAAAAGATGATTTATTGCAGTTTTATTATGTTCAGAAAAATCCTAAAACGAATAAAACTATTATTTATTCTAACAGTATTATAGCTGAAGACTACAATATTTCTCCGCCGTTCTTTGATAAAAAATTTGATAGTGAAAAATTCAAGAGCTTTAGTTCTAAGCGAGTAACAGAAGTTTACAATAACAATAATATTGATAATACAGGTATTAATCAAAGTTTAATTCCTGATGTTAGAATTGAAAAATCAGGAAATCTCGATATTTTAGATAATGCAATCTTTGAAATTTCTTCAAAAGATGTTCTGTCTGCGATGCCTCTAGACGAACGTGTTTCCACGGATGTTTTACAGAAATTGATTAAAAAAGAATTAGAGGAATATGGTGTAAATACAAAATTCGAATTTGGAATTTATAGTAATAATTTGGCAACAAAAGTAAAATCAAAAGATTTTAAATATGATAAAAATGCCACTTATTCAATCCCCATCTTTACGGATAATGAAGGAAATAGCAAATATCAATTATTAGTAACTTTTCCGCATAAAAAGAAATATCTATTATCTGATCTCGTTAGTATAACCATCCTGTCAATAATATTTACGCTTATTATTCTCATTGCTTATTCTAGCGCATTGAATCAATTGATTCGTCAACGTCATATATCTGAAATCAAAACAGATTTCATTAATAATATGACACATGAATTTAAAACGCCTATTGCAACTATCAATTTAGCTTTGGATGCTATTAAAAATCCAAAAATAATAGATGATAAAGAAAAGGTATTTCGGTATCTTCAAATGATTAGAGATGAGAATAAACGGATGCATGCTCAAGTAGAAAACGTTCTGCGGATTTCTAAATTAGAGAAAAAAGAATTAGATATAGCTAAAGAATCTTGTAATTTGGAAGAAATTATTAATGAGGCAATTGAGCATGTAAATTTGATTTTAGAAGACAGAGAAGGTACAATTACAACGCATTATGATGCGACAAGAGAGACTGTTTTGTTGAATGATGTTCATTTTACAAATGTACTTGTGAATATTTTGGAAAATGCAATCAAATACTCTCCTGATGTTCCGAAAATTGATGTTTTTACTGAAAATGTAAAAGACATGGTTATCATTAAAGTAAAGGACAATGGATTAGGAATGGGTAAAACTGCTCAGAAAAGAATTTTTGAAAAATTTTATAGGGAGCATACTGGGGACTTGCACAATGTCAAAGGGCATGGTTTAGGTTTATCTTATGTAAAAAGAATTGTTGAGGACCATAATGGTCAAGTTTATGTAGAAAGTGAAAAGGGGAAAGGAAGTACCTTTATAATAAAATTACCATTAATAAATTAAAATATGGAAAATGTAAATAAAAAAATACTTTTAGTGGAAGACGACCTGAATTTTGGTGCGGTACTAAAAGATTATTTGATGCTGAATGATTTTGATGTTACTTTAGCGAAAAATGGAATGGAAGGGTTTGAAAAATTCAAAAAAGATACATTTGATTTATGTATTTTGGATGTTATGATGCCATATAAAGATGGTTATACGCTTGCAAAAGAAATCAGAGAAAAAAACAACGAAGTGCCAATCATTTTTTTAACAGCAAAATCTATGAAAGAGGATGTTTTGAAAGGATACAAAGCTGGTGCCGATGATTATTTAAACAAACCTTTTGATTCTGAAGTTCTTTTGATGAAAATTAAAGCGATTATTCAAAGAAAATCATCAGATACTAAGGCAGAACAAGCACAATTTGAATTTAACATAGGTAAATTTCACTTTAATTCAAAACTTCGTTTTTTAACTTTTAATAATGAAGAGCCAATTAAATTGTCTCCTAAAGAGAATGAGTTGTTAAAAATGTTAATTCTTCATGAAAATGATTTGATGCCAAGAGAATTGGCCTTAACCAAAATATGGAGAGATGACAACTATTTCACATCAAGAAGTATGGATGTGTATATCGCTAAACTAAGAAAGTATCTTAAACTAGATGAAGATGTAGAAATCCTTAATATTCATGGTGAAGGATTTAGACTAGTTGTAAAAAACAAAGTAGCATAAGAAAAAAGCTTCCAAAAATCGAGGGCACTGAAAAAATACCTCTAAATAAAAAGGCTTAAACTTTCTTTACATTAGTTTAAGCCTTTCTTATATTTTTAAATTAAACCTTTTCAATCTCAATTAGGCGATTTTTAGAGCGTTTATCTCATTTTTTTATTATGATTTTGTTTCTATTTTTTATGTGAGAATTTTTTTAGTGAACTCCAGAAATCGAAGCCATTTGTTTTGGAATTATTTTATTGTGCTTATTGATAATCGTACTCTTTTGTCTGTGGCGAGGGTTTTATGAAATTAAAAATTCATCCTATTTCCAATTCAATTGTAAAGCGAAGCTGGTTTTATCTTCTTTTGTGATGCTAAAAATAGTTTCTTTTTCATTCAAATTCTCGTGAATAATTACCTTGTCTTTTAAAGATAACTCTTTCAGAAAATTCATTTCGAAACTTTCAATTTTTTGTTTTAGAATTAGTTTTTCTTCAACCAAATCTAAACACCATTCCAGATATTTTACATTATTTACATGATTTACAATATCTAAATCGGACAAGAATACCGTTTTTTCAAAAACAATCTCTTTTTCATGATTCAAATTAATTTTTGAAAAACCATGTTTTGTAGCTCTTGCATCAGGATATAATTCAAAATGTTCGAATGGTAAAGCCAAGCCTTCAGGTCGGCGAATTTTAGTATTGAAAACTGCCCAAAAAGTCTCGGAACCTACAATCTTCTTTCCATTAACATACATTTCCAGCGCACGTACAGAACGAGAATTTTCTAAAGAATTAATCCATGTTTTTACTGTCACTACATCACCCCATTTAGGCAAAGCATCGATTTCAACTCGCATTCTGCTTAAAACCCAAGCTTGGTTGAATTCCTGCATGTCCGAAAAACTAATCCCTCCAATCTCTGAATGTGCCGCAGCTGTCAGTTGAAGAATATTGCATAAGTCTGTATATTTTAAATTACCATTTGGAGCGCATTGAGTAAAATTGATTTCCCAGTCTTTGCTTAAAATGGAAGTAAAATTTGGAGCTATTGGCATATAGATAATTATTAATTATGAATGCGTATTCTTAGATTTAAAATTTTTTACTTTTTTGAATTGATATAATCAACAATTTCTTCATATGGAGTTTCAAAATCAAACCATTTTGTATGTTCATTTCTTTTGAACCACGTCAGTTGGCGTTTTGAAAACCGTCGGGTATTTTTCTTTATTTCTTCGATGGCAAATTCCAATGTGATTTCACCATCAAAATAACTGAATAACTCCCTATAACCCACGGTTTGTAGTGCATTCAATTCCTTATTTGGAAATAAACTTTTGGCTTCAGCCAATAAACCTTCGTTCATCATGATATCAACCCGTTGATTGATTCGGTTATAAATTATCTTCCTATCAGCTTCTAAACCAACAAGGATAGGAGTGAACTTTCGACTGTTTTGCTTCTGATTCAAAAAGGAAGAATACGGTTTTCCAGAGCCCACACATACTTCTAGAAAACGCATCATTCGTTGCGGATTTTGTAAAGTTTGCGGATTTTCTATGAGTAGGGTTTTATAATAATCAGGATCTAATGCTTCCAGTTTTTGCTGTAAATACCCAATTCCTAGTTTTTCATAATTAGCCGTTGTCTCTAAACGGACTGCAAGATCAATTTCGGGGAATTCATCAAAACCTTTTAGTATGGCATCGACATACAAACCAGATCCACCAACTAGAATCACATAATCATTAGTCAAATACAATTCGTCGAGTTTAGCCATAGCGTCTTTCTCGAAATCGCCAACTGTGTAATTTTCAAAAATAGATTTATTTTGGATGAAATGGTGTTTTGCAGCCGCTAATTCTGATTTGCTGGGAACTGCTGTTCCAATGGTCATTTCCTTAAAAAACTGTCGGCTGTCACAGGAAATAATTTCGCATTTGAAATAATCTGCTAAAACAATGCTCAAAGAAGTTTTTCCAATGGCTGTAGGTCCAACTATAGTAATTAAATATTTCATGTTTGTTATAAAGAATGACTAAAATTAAATTCAAATAAAACTTAAAACTTAATAATTTTTAGTGTTTTACTTTTTCGAACATGACCTTTTATAATATTCTTAGTATCCCTGTTATTTTGCATTGGTATAATAATATTTTTAAGGATTTCAATATTCTGAATTTGATAATTCAAATCATAAAAAGCATATCCTCTATAAATCCCATTTTCTATTAAAACAGCGCTTCTCTCGTTGATTGTTCTTCCTCTATCAATCAATACCATATTTTGATTTTCAAATGTATTTTTGTCAATAAAGCCTTGAACTCTCGCATTGTATTCTTCCGGAGAAATTTGTCCAATGCAGGCGCCGTCACACTCTTTTATGCTGTATTGAAAACAGTTTGTTTTAGTGACATATAAACCTGTCATTTTTTGACACAAATTGTAAGCCGAAGTAATTCTAAACAACGCATTTTTTCCTTCCTGCAAGGAAGTAAACGAAGTAATTTCTTTTTTTCGGCCATCTGCTTTTTGCAATTTTAAATTGAGATAGCCTTTTTCATCTTTTTCCGCGTACAAAGCCAGTTGAAAAATACTCTTCCTTTGTGCTCGGTTGTGAATAGGTTTGTTGATTTTTATTTCTTCACTTTCTTTCAATAAAGCGATCAATTCACTTCCGGTTTCATCGTAGGTTACCGTAAAGACTTCAGCTTGAATTTTTTTGCATTTGGGAGAAGTTCCTGTGAAATGCTGGTTGACACGTTTTTTAATATTTAGGCTTTTGCCAATATAGACTAAGTTGCCTTTTTCATTATGAATGTAATAGATGCCAGTTGTAGAAGGTAAACTAGCAATTATATCGAGTAGTTTTGGAGCAATTCCTTTTTCGACTTCGAGTTTGATAAAATCTTTCACGATTTCTTTTTCTAAATCTTTGTCTAAAAGCATTTTAAATAGCTTTACTGTAGCCATTGCATCACCACTTGCCCGATGTCTATCGGCCATTGGAATTCCAAGTGCACGGACTAGTTTTCCTAAACTATAGGATTGTTGTTCCGGAATTAATTTTTTGGCAAGTTCAACGGTACAAAGTGTTTTGGCTTCAAAATCATAGCCTAATCGTCTAAACTCCGTTCGAAGAATTCTGTAATCGAAAGAGGCATTGTGTGCTACAATTACGCAATCATTCGTCATTTCAATAATGCGTTTTGCTACTTCAAAAAATTTGGGAGCAGAGCGCAGCATGGCATTATTAATTCCAGTAAGTTTTACAACAAACGGCTGAATTGGGATTTCTGGATTGACCAAACTAATAAATTGGTCAACAACCTCATGTCCGTCAAATTTATAAATGGCGATTTCAGTTATTCCCTCTTCGTTAAATTGTCCTCCTGTGGTTTCTATGTCAAGTATTGCGTACAAATTTTTTGTTTAATGTTTAATGTTTCAAGTTATGAAACATCCGAAGTCAAAAATCGTTAATCGAAAATTGAAAATCAAATTCTTCCTCCAAAGATACTACTTCCTATTCGAACCATGGTGCTTCCGCATTCAATTGCGAGTTGATAATCTCCAGACATTCCCATGGATAATGTAGAGATACACTGCAGTGAATTTGTACTGCGAATGGTATCAAAAATCGATTTTAGATGTGTAAATTCTTTTTTGATTTGTTCTTTATCATATGTAAATGTTGCCATTCCCATCAATCCTACCACTCGAATATTTTTCATTTCTTGAAAATCATTGGAAGATAAAAGTGAAGACAATTCCTCTTTATTAAGACCAAATTTAGTTTCCTCTTCGGCAATATGAATTTGCAATAAGCAATCAATAACCCTGTTATATTTTTGTGCTTGTTTGTTGATTTCCTGCAATAATTTTAAACTATCTACTCCATGAATCAGGCTCACAAATTGCGCCATAAATTTGACTTTATTTGTCTGAACATGACCAATCATATGCCATTGAATGTCTTTGGGCATTTGTTCCCATTTCTCAGTCATTTCCTGAATTTTGTTTTCTCCAAAAATGCGCTGTCCTGCTCCATAGGCTTCCATCAGGTCCGGAATCGGTTTAGTTTTAGAAACAGCCACTAAGGTTACATGTTCCGGTAATGTGGATTTTATTGAAAGTAGGTTTTGAGCTATCGACATTTTTTCGTCTTTTAATTTATTAGTGTATAATTAAAGTTCATAAATCACTAAGCCACTTCTAAACTTGGGTTCTATGTAAGTGCTTTTTGGAGGCATAATCAAATTGGTATCGGCCAAAGCTTTTATTTCTTCTATATTAGACGGAAAGAGTATAAAACCAACTTCAAATTCTCCCTGATCAATTTTTTGTTTTACTTCTAAAACGGATTGCTTTCCAGAGATATACTCGATACGTTCGTCATTTCGTAAATCTTCAATACCAAGAAGAGGCAAAAGTACTTTTTTGTATAGAATTTGTGTATCTAAACTTTCCAATGCAGTTTCGCAAACTTCATTTTCTTTTCGTAAAATTAGGCTATAAAAATCATTGTCAAGATACATTCCGAATTGATGTTTTTCAGAAGGTTGAAAAGGTTCCTTATATTTATTTTCTATAACAAAACTCGTACTTAATTCATTTATAAAATCCTCTTTCGAGAAACCGTTCAAATCTTTTACTAATCTATTGAATTCGTATATCTTAACGTTATTTTCGGAAATTAAATAACTTAATATATAATCTTTTGCACTATTTTCAAGGTCTTTGTTTTCTTCAGATAATAATTTTAAAGCTTCCGTGCGATGATGTCCGTCAGCGATGTAAAGACTTTCTGTTTTTTCAAATATATTTTGTAACCAACTAATCTCTAATGAATCTTCAATTTTCCATAGATAATGGATCTCTTTTTTGGTAGTCGAAAATTCAAAGTCGGCTAATTTTTGAGTGCAATTATAAATCCAATTTTCTATTGTTTTGTTGTCGGGATACGTCATCAAAACAGGCTCCGTGTTAAACTCGGCATATTTCATATAATCTTTAAGCAACTGCACTCTAAAAGCTAAGATATCTTCGTGTTTTTTTATGACATTATTGCGGTAATCTTCAACACTTGTTCCTACAATAATTCCGGTGAAAGAATGTGTTTTGGTAACAATTTTATGAATGTAAATAGCAGGCTTTTTATCCTTGACTAAAATAAGTTCATTCCTGAATTGCTGATATTTTTGATATACCTGTCTGTATCTTTTTTTAAAAGAAACAGTTTCTTGATTGGTATATGCCGGTTTTAGAATATGCAAAAATGATAACGGATTAAAATCCAATTGTGCTGCTAACTCGGCATTCACATATTCTTCATAAGAACGACAAGTGACAAGGCAGACTTTATCACGTGTAGGACGAACTGCTTTAAAAGGAACTATTTTAGCCATAAATATGTCAAAAGTCAAAAGTACTAAAGTCGAATGTCTAAAAATTGACTTTAAGACTTTCGATTTACATTGAGACTATATAAATTGTTTAGAAATCTTCTCCGCTTTTTTGCTTTCAGAATAATCATAGAAACCTTCACCAGATTTCACACCCATTTTTCCTGCACGAACCATATTTACTAATAAAGGACACGGTGCGTATTTTGGATTTTTGAAACCATCGTACATTACATTTAAAATAGCCAAACATACATCAAGTCCAATAAAGTCGGCCAATTGTAAAGGTCCCATTGGGTGACCCATTCCTAGTTTCATTACGGTGTCAATTTCATAAACTCCAGCAACTTTGTTGTATAAAGTTTCGATTGCTTCATTGATCATGGGCATCAAAATTCTATTGGCTACAAATCCAGGGTAATCGTTTACTTCAACAGGAGTTTTTGCTAATTTTTCAGATAAATCCATAATGGTTTTAGTAACTTCGTCAGAAGTATTGTAACCACGAATAATTTCTACCAATTTCATAATTGGCACCGGATTCATAAAATGCATACCAATAACACGCTCCGGATGTGCCACAACTGCTCCAATTTGAGTAATTGAAATCGAAGATGTATTAGTCGCTAAAATGGTATTATGAGAACATGCCGCATTCAATTGCTTGAAGATATTTAGTTTTAATTCTACATTTTCAGTTGCTGCTTCAATAACCAAATCTACACCAACAACACCATCTTTGATATCAGTATATGTTATGATATTAGTAATTGTTTTTGCTTTGTCTTCTTGAGTAATACTTCCTTTTGCAATCATTCGGTCTAAATTAGCGGCGATAGTAGCCATTCCTTTATCCAATGATTGCTCTGAAACATCTATTAATTTTACGGTAAAGCCACTTTGTGCAAAGGTATGGGCAATTCCATTTCCCATTGTTCCTGCTCCGATTACAGCTATTGTTTTCATGTTATATGGTTGGATTAAAATTGAAGTATTTATCTAAATCTTCTTTTATCACTTCGTATTCATTTTCATTGATATATTTATTAGTGTAGAGCCAAATATATCTTTCATATTGAATATTATATGGTAAAACAGGATCTATTAAAAAATATTTTTTTCTAAAAAAATCAATTTGCTTTTGATACACTAGTTCTATGAATGTATTAACTTCTACAGCATTTTTTTTAGTATATATGAAATATAAATGTTTTGAAGATTTTATGTGTTTCTCTTCATATTCCTTAGTATTTTTTATTATCATAAAAATAAATGGTAATAGTAGGAATGAACAAAGTATTTTAAAAGCCAATGGAGGTGCATTATTTAATAAAGCTACTGCACATAAAATTAAAAATAAATTTAAAAAGAGTGATGTGTAAAGTCTTACCGTTATTTTGTCAAGACTTCCTTTTTCTATATACCAACTATTTTCTATATCTTCTAAGGGGATATTATACTTAAGTTTATGTTTTGCAGTATTTAAATTTACACGTATCTCTTCATCTAATATCTCAAATAGCTGTTTTTGATTCCCATATTTAATTTCTAATTTATTATCCATCAAAAACTACTTCTTAAAACAATCAATAATTTGGTACGCCACTCTTAATGCTTCAGTCGCTTGTTCCAATGTTACAACAGGAGAGGTGTCATTATTGATGGCATCAGCAAATGATTCTAATTCGTCAAGAATTGCATTATTTTGTTCCACATCTGGATTCGAGAAATAAATTTGTTTTTTTACTCCTTCAGCGTTTTGTAAAATGATATCAAAATCACCCGGTACTTCAGGCGCATCTTTCATTTTTACCACTTCACATTTCTTTTCCAAGAAATCTACAGAGATGTAAGCATCTTTTTGGAAGAAACGAGATTTTCGCATGTTTTTCATCGAAATTCTACTGGCTGTCAAATTAGCAACACATCCATTTTCGAATTCGATTCTGGCATTAGCAATATCCGGGGTATCACTTATAACCGAAACTCCGCTGGCATTGATACTTTTTACTTTAGATTTTACAACACTTAAAATAGCATCAATATCATGTATCATCAAATCTAAAACCACTGGAACATCCGTGCCACGAGGGTTAAATTCGGCCAAACGATGCGTTTCAATAAACATGGGGTTATCAATCATGTTTTTGGTTGCTTTGAAAGCTGGATTGAATCTTTCAACATGACCAACTTGTCCTTTAACGTTATATTCTTTTGCTAAAGCAATAATTTCTTCAGCTTCTTCAACGGTATTTGATATTGGTTTTTCTATAAAAACGTGTTTGCCTGATTTGATAGCGACTTTGGCACATTTATAATGGGAAAGAGTAGGGGTTACAATATCAATTACATCAACAGCATGAATAAGTGTAGCTATTGTGCTAAAATGTTTATAGCCAAATTCTTTAGAAACCTTTTCGGCATTTTCTTGATTTGGGTCGTAAAAACCAACTAATTCATATTTGTCAGATTGTTGTAATAAACGCAAATGTATTTTACCCAGATGACCGGCACCTAACACTCCAATTTTCAGCATAATGATTTACTTTGTACAAAAATAGCAATAAAATGATTAATTTTTTAAAGATATCAAACAATTATTTGACCAATTTAATATTTAAAATTCACTATTTAATATTAAAAATTGTTTTCTATTTTTACCAAAATAAAATATAAAATTTTGAAAGATACAGCCAAACATCAAGGACTTCGGAATCAATTAGTACGCACTTTGGAACAAAAAGGGATTACTGATAAAAGTGTTTTGGATGCGATAAAAAAAATCCCAAGACACTTATTTTTAAATTCCAGTTTTGAGGATTATGCTTATCAGGACAAAGCATTTCCTATTGGGGCTGGTCAAACTATTTCTCAACCTTATACTGTAGCTTTTCAATCTCAATTATTAGAAGTAAAAAAAGAACACAAAATTTTGGAAATTGGAACCGGCTCAGGGTATCAAACTGCTGTTTTGTGTACAATGGGAGCAAAGGTTTATAGTGTGGAAAGACAAAATGAATTATTCAAACAAACATCCATTTTATTTCCAAAACTAAGTATTCGTCCTAAACATCTTTCTTTTGGAGACGGATATAAAGGATTACCAAGTTATGCGCCTTTTGATAGTATTATAGTAACTGCAGGAGCTCCTTTTATTCCTCAGCCTTTGATGGCACAACTGAAAATAGGAGGTAGGCTAGTTATTCCGTTAGGAGAAGAGGTCCAAATTATGACTTTGTTAATCAGAAAAAATGAAACGCAATTCGAAAAACATGAGTTTGGGGAGTTTCGATTTGTACCATTATTAGAGGATAAAAATTAAATAGAAACCTGTCTCGCTTAAATAACGATACGTTTTTTTATCGCCCAATAATACTCAGATAACGTTCTAAGCTTTCTTTTTCCGTTTGAGCTATAAATAACAAAAAATCTTCTTTGTTATTTTTAGTTTGAGCTCTTTCCAGTGCTTGATAGTATAGCATTCTACTTTCATAATCCCCTTTTATATTAGCGATGATGTAGCCATGTTGCAATAAAATTAAGTTCATGAGTAAACGAGAAGTTCTGCCGTTTCCATCGATAAATGAATGAATGATAACTAATCGCTCGTGTATTTCTGCAGCCAAAACTACAGGGTGAAGACTGTTTTTATTGGTTTCATACCAAATGAAAAAATCTCCCATTTCTTTTGCAACCAGAAACGGTGGCAGATGACTGCTTCCTTGTATCATGACTTGCACTTTTCTGTAGCGACCAGCATCTTCAGGATGGATTCCTCTCAAAATGAGATTATGAATAGATAGTACCTCGCTTTCATTTATGAATTTACTTCTTTGCATTAAATCTTTGATGTATGCAATGGCTTCTTGATGATTAATCACTTCAAGATGTTCCCTCATACTTTTCCCTGAAATAGTTAAACCTTCATTGATAACCAAATCAGTTTCCCGAAGTGTCATAGTATTTCCTTCAATACGATTACTTTCAAAAGTGTATTCTAATTCTAATGCCTGAGAAATGCTATAACTATCAAATTGACGAAAACCATCTAGTTTTCTCTTTAAAGTATCAATTTCATCTAAGATTTTTTGTAACGTAGTAGATATTTTTTTCTTTGGAGATTTACTTTGATACCTTATTTCTTCTTCAGCAACCAGTAATGCTTTCAAGGCAAATTCATCTTGACCTATTTCATAAAGAATTTTTTCTTTAAGCCAAGCTACCATTATTGTTTCTAAATCAATTTCCAATAACGATGCTAGTTTTATAACTTGCTCTCTAGTTGGTTTTCTGTTTCCACTTTCAAATTTACTAATCAAGGCTTGATCAATTCCTAAAAGTTGAGCCACTTCTCTGGTTTTGAGTCCTTTTTGTTCTCTTGCATTTTTGAGTAATGTTTTCATTTTTAGATCAAGATTTAAATTGTCTTGACAAATTTAGTCATTTTTTTTGAATAAAAAAAAGTCAGTATTTTTTAAATTCATTTTTTTATTTAAAATGCTTTTTTGATTCTGTCAAGATCTCTTTTAGTATCTTGTTCTTTTAAGGATTCGCGTTTGTCATAGGTTTTCTTTCCTTTACAAAGGCCAATTTGTAGTTTAGCCATCCCTTTTTCATTGGTAAACAATTTCAAAGGAATAATTGTTAATCCTTTGGCTTGAACACTTTTAATTAATCCTTTTAATTCTCTTTTATTTAAAAGTAACTTACGTTCGCTTCTCGCTTTATGATTAAATTGGTTACCAAAAGTATATTCTTCAATATAAGTATTAATTGCAAAAAGTTCATTATTGCTAAATTCACAGAAACTCTCCGTAATATTCGCTTTGCCTAAACGGATTGATTTAATCTCAGTTCCAGCCAAAACAATACCAGCAGTAAATGTTTCGATTATTTCGTAGTCGAATTTGGCTCTTTTATTGTAGATATTTATTGATTTCAGCATAGGAGTACAAAGGTAGAAACAAATCTACGAAACACCAATTGTTTTTATATAAATACTTAAATTTGCAAAATGGAAAATTCAAAATCAAAAGATCCCCTTCACGGAATAACCCTGCTAAGAATCCTGGAACAATTAGTAGAATATTATGGATTTGATACTTTAGGAGAACTTATTAAAATTAAATGTTTTACAGACAATCCCAGTATAAAGTCTTCTTTAACTTTTCTACGGAAAACAGATTGGGCAAGAAAGCAAATCGAAGAGTTGTATATTCAATCCTTGTCTAAATTTGCCAAATAGTTTCAGTTTATTGTATACGGTAGGAAACCATAACACCGCCTCGGTAAGGTAACCATTCGCCACTTTTATTCCAATGATGAGCAGTCTCGTAGCGTTCTCCGGTACTTAAATAATAGCCATGGTAAAATCCCTGTTGGTTTCCACCACCTAAAAAGCAATCCAGTACAAACTTATGATTTATTTTAGCTTGATATCCAATTGTGGCTCCAATAACATAGCCAAATCCTTTTTCATATTTATCAGTATTTAGATAGTTCCATTTTTGGAAATTAAATGCAGTTGCGCCTATGTGCGCTCCTACATAAAAACCATTATATTTTTCTTTAAAATGATAACGATACTCAGGAATAAAAATATAAAATTGAAGCGGCTTACCATCTACGGATTTCCAAGGTGAGGCTAAAATATCTAATTGAAAAGTTGATTTTTTTCCAATACTAGTCTCAATACCTATATTTGGTACTCCCAATAAAGTAGTCAAAGCATTTACTTTTACGTAGGTTTGACTTTGGGAATGGATTGAAAAGAAAAGAATTGAAACTAATAATAATTTTTTCATAATAAAGGTTACATAATGCTTTTCCAATAAAAAGTAACATTTTTTGGAGACAAATATAAAGATTATTCTTTCAAATGGCCAATAATATGGTTTTTTGTAAAAATAATTATCAACAGTTTGTTAAAGATTTAAAATAGTTATTTATTCAAAATAGAATATATAACAGAATCTAAAAAGCGTCCTTCGAAGAATTCATTTTCCTTAAAATGAGCCTCTTTTATAAAACCACATTTTTGTAAAACTTTTTCAGAGCCAAAATTTTCAGGATCAATTATAGCTTCAATTGAATGCAGTTTCATTTCATTAAAACCATATTTCACCACTTCTTGAACGGCTTCCGTGATAATACCTTTTCCATTGTATTCCTTATGCAACATATAACCAATTTCCGCTCTGTGATGCTCAGGTTTTATTCTGTAATGACCTATAATCCCTATTAGTTTCGGACTGCCTTTGTATGTTATAGCCCAGTTTATTCCTTCGTTATTTTCGATTTTAGCATTAATCATTGCAATATGTTCTAAGGCATTATCAATTGTTTTAACTAATGGTCTGGGAATATATTTCATGGTTTCTGGATTAGAACGCAAAGCGAAAACTTCGTTTACATCGCTCTCTTTTACTCGTCTCAAAAGTAATCGTTCGGTTTCTAAATTTGGAAATGGAGTAAAATTTATCGTCAACATATCTTGTTAATTTATTTTAATAATTCATAGAACTTCAATGCTGAATTCTGATCTGAAAGTTGCATTTTCTTCCAGAACTTGAATTCCTTCTTTCTCAAAAAGATTTCCTGAATTCTCATTTGTGTCGGAATAACCAAACCACGGTTCGATACAAAGAAATGGAGCATTCATTTTGGTCCAAATTCCTAAACTTGGGAAATCGTTAAAGTTTACTCTTAAAAACGGATTTCTATTTTCTAAAATAGTTAATGACTTTGATTTTAATGTTTTAAAAATTAAGGCGTCATTTTTAAATAATTCATAAGTCAATGGAATCTGGCCTTCTTGTGTTTCTAGTTTTTTTGTTTGATTTGAAATTAAATCATTTTCTAAAAGGTAATACTTTAAAGATTCCTCTTTGTCAAATTGAATGGAATAATCTTTAAAATATCCTGGCAACGCAAAAGCGGGATGAGCTCCAATGGAAAAAGGCATCTTAGAATTGCCCTTGTTTATAACTTTATATTCAATGCTTAAATTGTAATTATCTAGAGTATAAATGATTTGCAATTCAAATTGAAAAGGATATACTCTCAGCGTCTCTTCAGTTGATTGTAAAGAGAAAGTCGCAGAATCTTCCTTTTTATCGATTAATTTAAATTCCATTTCTCGGGCAAAACCATGGCGAGATAAATTATATTCTTTTGCATTGTGATGAAATGAATTATTTTTCAGGGTACCTACAATTGGAAATAAAATAGGAGAGTGCTTGCCCCAAAAATCTGAATTTCCCGCCCAGATGTATTCTTTGTTCTCCTTGTTTTTCAGCGAACATAATTCTGCGCCAAAACTATTTATTGTCGCGGTTAAAAATGTATTCTTAATTACTGTTTTCAAAGCAGTTTAGATTTAAATTTCAAAATGTAAATATATTTTAAAATTTGTAAAAATATTTAAATCAGCCAAAATCTATTTGTAATTAGTACCTATTCAGTAAATCATTTTTTTTTGTGACAATGTGGGTTATTTTTTATTTATTTGTTATAACATTTATTTGATTGTCATTTAACTAAATTAGCTCTCACGTTATAGACAAGCAGTAAATCTTCTACTAATAGCAATAGTTAGTGTAACAAAAAGATTCACTTTTATACTTATTGGTAAGCAAACAAATAAAAAAGTAAAAAATCAATCAAATTATGAAAAACAATTTCTTTAAAGCTTCATTCTGTTTAGCTTTATTTTGTGGAGTTTCTGCGCTTCAGGCTCAGGAAACCAAAACAAACATATCAAAGTACGATTATCATGATGCATTTGCACCAGGTTTTTATACTAAAAATGGAACCGAAACTCGCTCTGCAAGTGGGCAGCCAGGAGCAAAGTATTGGCAAAATAGAGCTGATTATCAGTTAACAGCAAATTTAAATGATAAAACCAGCGAAATCATAGGAACTGAAACGTTAACGTATACCAATAATAGTCCTGATAAATTGGCTTTTCTTTGGATGAACGTTGACCAAAATTTATTTAAAAAAGATTCGCGTGGTGTTGCAATTATCCCTATCAGTGGAAGTCGCAATGGGGCAGATGGAGAAGATTTTGACGGAGGTCATAAAATTAAATCTGTTAAAGTTAGTGCAACTGTAGGTGGGAAAGCTGTTGAAAAAGAAGCGAAATTTACTATTGTAGATACTCGAATGCAAATTATTTTGCCACAAGAATTGAATGGTAATGGTAGTTCAATTAAAGTGAAAATTGACTTTTCTTATATTTCACCAAAATATGGTTCAGACAGAACAGGAGTTTTAGATACTAAAAATGGTAAAATTTTCACTATTGCTCAATGGTATCCAAGAATGTGTGTGTATGACGATGTAAAAGGATGGAACACGCTACCTTATTTAGGTGCAGGAGAGTTTTATTTAGAATATGGTGATTTTGATATTTCAATTACAGCTCCTGCAAATCATATTGTAGTTTGTTCAGGTGACTTGCAAAATCCTTCAGAAGTTTACACTGCTGAACAACAAAAACGTTGGGGTCAAGCTGCTGCCAGTGAGAAAACGGTTATGATTCGTACTGCTGCTGAAGTTACCAATGCAAGTTCAAGACCTGCAGGAAAAAGTACTTTAACTTGGAAGTTTAAAATAAAAAATTCTAGAGACGTCGCGTTTGCATCTTCTGCTGCTTTTATTATTGATGCTGCGAAAATTAATTTGCCAAGCGGAAAAAAATCTGTTGCAATTTCTGCTTATCCAGTAGAAAGTGAAGGTCAGGATGCATGGGGACGAGCAACAGAATATACTAAAACGTCTATTGAAAATTATTCAAAACGTTGGTTTGAATTCCCTTATCCAGCAGCTACAAATGTTGCAGGTAACGAAGGCGGAATGGAATATCCTGGTATTGTTTTTTGTGGATGGGAATCTAAAAAAGGTGATTTATGGGGTGTAACGGATCATGAATTTGGTCATGGTTGGTTCCCAATGATTGTGGGTTCAAACGAAAGATTATTTGCTTGGATGGACGAAGGATTCAATACATTTATCAACTCATTGAGTTCAGTTGATTTTAATAACGGAGAATACAAACAACCAGTTGCAGATTTACATCGTTCTTCAAAGGTGCTAACAAATCCTGATTTGGAACCTGTTTTTTCTGCTCCAGATGGATTGAAAGAAGCTAACTTAGGTATTTTAGCCTACTACAAACCGGGGACAGGTCTGACTATGTTGCGTGAGCAAATTTTAGGAAAAGAACGTTTTGATTATGCATTTAGAACATATACTGAGCGTTGGGCTTTCAAACATCCAACACCAGATGACTTTTTCCGTACTATGGAAAATGTGGCTGGCGAAGATTTAAACTGGTTTTGGAGAGGTTGGATTATTAACAACTGGCGTTTTGATCAAGCAGTTTCTAAAGTGAAATATGTGAAAAATGATCCAACTAAAGGGGCTGTTATTACTATTGAAAATTTAGAAAAAATGCCTTTTCCATCTATTTTAGATATTAAGTCTAAATCTGGTAAAGTGACTAGAGTTACTCTTCCTGTAGAAATTTGGGAACGCAATAAAAGCTGGTCATTCAAAACTACTATAAATGAAGAAATCGAATCTATAACATTGGATCCAAGTCACGTATTCCCGGATGTAAATTCAGATAATGATACTTGGACTGCCGGAAAAGGAGAATTAGAGAAAGATGTAATCTTGGATGCTTACTTCGGTACATTTTCAAGTAAACAAATTCCTGTAAAAATTATTTTTTCTGAAGAGAAAGGTGTTTTAATAGCAAAATCTGAAGGTCAGCCAAATTTAAGTTTTGCGCCTGACGGAAAGGATAAATTCTTAGCGAATCAAGCGGGGCTTACTATTCAGTTTAATGAAAATAAAAATGAATTTACATTGGAAGTTAACGGTCAAAGTTTCTTATTCACAAGAGATAAATAATATTATGTAATTTTTACAAAAAACGCCAACTGAGTTGGCGTTTTTTTTATGCTGCAATATTTAGAAATTATGCGTTATTTTTATTCTGGAATTTGTTGACTCAAACAGTGTAACGTTCCGAAACCCCAAATAAAATCAGTAGCACTGATTCCTATAATTTCTCTATCAGGAAAACATTCTGAAAGTATGTTTAACGCTTTTCGGTCGTTACTGTCGTTAAAAGTTGGAACCAAAACACAATTGTTTAAAATCAGAAAATTAGCATAACTGGCAGGCAATCTTAATCCATCAAATTCCAAACGTTTTGGCATTGGTAAAACCACAATTACAGGTGATTTTCCGTTTTCGAGTTTGGCATTTTGCAAGCGTTTTAAGTTGTCTTGCAACGGTTTGTAGTTTTTATCGGTTGGGTCTGTTTCCACAATAGTCACAATCGTATCTTCGTTGACAAATCGGCATAAATCATCAATATGTCCGTGCGTATCATCGCCTTCAATTCCGTCACCTAACCAAATCACATTTGTAATTCCAAGGTATTCTCTGAAAACGGCTTCGTAATCGGCTTTGGTGAAATTTGGATTCCGAACCTGAATATCAGGATGCATTAAACATTCTTCTGAAGTCAGTAAAGTACCGCATCCATTAGTGTCAATCGCACCACCTTCAACAATTACCGGTTTTCCTTTGTACATCACTTGAGTCACAGGAATATTGAGAAATTCGCCCACCTTTGCAGGAATAAATTTGTCCAATTGAATGTTTTTATACTTAGCCCAACCATTAAAATTAAAGTTTAAAGCTTCTCTTTCGGTTCCATTTTTCACAACAATTGGACCCGAATCACGCATCCAACTTCTATTGGTTTTATGAATGATGTACGAAACATTAGTTAGTTCCACATGAGCTGTTTCCAGCATGGTATTAACTTTTTCTTTTTGGTTTTCATCCGCAACTACCAAAAAGACTTGTTCGAAAGTAGCCACTTTTTTAATGAATTCCACAAAAGCCCATTGAACCGCTTCATATTTTCCAGGCCAATCCCTGCCGTTGTGTGGAAAACTAAGTAAAATTCCTTGTTGCTTTTCCCACTCAGCAGGGAACCTTCTGTTGTTACTCGTTTTCATCATTAGTCAATTGCTCTTTTTGTGATATCACCAAAAGCGTCTATTCTTCTGTCTCTAAAGAAAGGCCAGTTCTGACGCACATTTTCTTGTAAGTCTAAATCTACTTCGGCAATTAAGATTTCTTCTTTATCGTGTGAGGCTTGCGCCAAAATTTCGCCTTGTGGTCCCGCAATAAACGAAGATCCCCAAAACTGAATTCCCGCCGTATCAGGCAAGTATTGTTCTAAACCGATCCTGTTTGCTGCTGCCACATAAACGCCATTTGCAACGGCGTGACCTTTCATTACGCTCATCCATGCACCATGTTGGTTTACTCCATATTCCTCTTTTTCACCGGGATGCCAGCCAATTGCTGTTGGGTAAAACAACACTTCTGCACCTTGCAAAGCAGTTAAGCGAGCCGCTTCCGGATACCATTGATCCCAACAAATCAGCGTCCCAACCTTTCCTTTTTTAGTTGGAATCGTTTTAAAGCCCAGATCACCGGGGGTGAAATAGAATTTTTCATAAAAATGCGGATCATCAGGAATGTGCATTTTACGATACAATCCTGCTTCTGAACCGTCTGTGTCAATGATGTAAGCACTATTGTGGTAGATTCCTGCCATTCTTTTTTCGAAGAAAGGAACAATAATTACCACGCCTAATTCTTTGGCCAAAGCGCTAAAAGCAATAAACGAAGTACTGTACAATGGTTCTGCCAAAGCAAAATTATCTACATCTTCGCTTTGACAAAAATAATGACTGCTGTATAATTCCGGTAGCGAAATCACTTCGGCACCAAGTTTAGCGGCATCACGAACCCAACTGATACATTTTTTCAAGTTGTTTTCGGCAATATCATTAAGATTCAATTGAATGACTGCTATTTTATATTTCTTATTTGGCATGACTAAAATTTTAGATTGCAAAAATAGTAAATTTTATAAAGAGTAGAAAATAGGGGTACTGTGTTTTTTAGGATTTAAATAGTCTTGTATTTCTTATTTGGATTTTTTCATAACGACGCCAAAGTCGGGAGACTTTGGAGAGCAGGTAAAAAATTAATATAAAATTGGCATTAACAAAGTCAAGGAGGTTTTATTTTTATATGTATAGTATTATAGCTAATAAAACGGGCTAAGTTTTGCTACGATACAGTAATTTATAATTCATTAAATTTTTACAATTATGACAGAAGAATTCAAAATAATCGATAAAGAAGAAATTGCTCTACTTAAATTTCCACAAACAGATGTACTTGACGATATTGATGAAATAAAAGCCAGAATAAGTGAGATTAATAGAGCGTTGTCGTTGTTTAACTTAGAACATTCAAAAATTAAAATTTTCTTTGAAGATATTGAATCCAAAAAGGTAGTAGATACCACGGTTTGGGGCGTTACAGACAAAAATGTGATGTTAAAACAAGGTGTGATGATTCCAATTCACAGAATATATAAGTTGTTTTAGTGTCCTAATTGCCTATGAAGGAAAAGTAATTTTTTTTTAAGGTTATTTTTTCTCTGTTAGATATAAATTTGCTATATCTTCAATAAAATTTTCTGGACGAGATCCCACTAAATTTGTCAAAATCACTACAGAAACATTATCTTTTGGATAAATGTACAAAGCATTTCTATTACCACCGAGCGAAGCAATTACAGGTTTTTTAACTCTTGAAGAAGAATAAAAACCAATCGAACTTTGATTCAGAAAACCGTTTTCTTGATATATTTCTCCATTACCTAATCGTATTGGAGTCCAAAGCGTATTTAGATTTTCGGCATTAATTAATTGATTACTTTGCAATGCGATTACCCATTGTGCCATTTCAGTTCCGGTTGAATAGATTCCGCCGGCTGGATACAAATTTGAAGGTATCGGTTGATACACATTGGTTAGAATATTATTTCTAAAATAAGAATACGGCTTTGCGGAGTGCTTAATTATGTTGTAAAAATCGCCTATTCCAGCTTTGATGGAATTCTTCATTCCAGCTTTTTTATACTGGTTTTCTGTAATGAATTTTTCAAATGACTGTCCACTTATTTTTTCAATAAGCATTCCAAGTATCAGGTAATTGGCTTGACTGTCTCTGAATTCTTTACCAGGTTTAAAAATAAGAGGCAATTCTTTTATTTTTTGGAATAAAGTTTCACTATTTTCAGACAACATATTTCCTTGTGAATCCCAAATTTCAGGAAGCCCCGATTGATGAGTCACTATTTGTTTTACTGTAATATTTTGCCAAGTTTTAGGCAGCTTATCCAAATATTTTGAAATAGGTTCGTCAAGATTTAATTTTCCATTTTCGACTAATTGCATAATAGCAACTCCTGTAAATGCTTTAGTAATAGAATTAATGCTAAAAATAGTCTGGCTATCAACAGCAATGGAATCTTCGACTGATGCTAAGCCGTAATGACTTGTTTTAACAATCACATTGTCTTTAATTACTGCTAGTTGTAAACCAATAATTCTATTTTTTTGCATCAAGTCTTTAATTGCATTATCCACTTTGTCAACTTGAGAATAAGTTAAATTGCAAACAGTAAAATAGGCAAGGAGAAGCATTATTTTTTTCATAATTCTTATGTTTTATGTTGTTGGTTTTAAATAGTTGGTGGATATTTATTATTTGGATTTTCTTTTGACGATTCCGAAGTTGGAAAGCTTTGGCGGGCGGATTTGCCAAATCATCCCAAATACAAGACCAACTTCAAATTAAGCCTAAAACCCAAATTGCTTGTAGTGTGTGTTATGGCTTGTTATTTTATAAAGTCAAATTTAAAATCGTCACTTATAAAACTTTTAAAATCTAATTTCACATATTTTTGATATAGTTTATCTTCTGGATGTATTTTTTTCCAGAAAATTACGTTTTTCTTTATCTCTCCATATTTATGAAATGTAATTGTAAATTTACCACTTTGCCTATCAAAACTCTGTATTTCAATTACATAAAATCTTTTCACGCGCATGTGATTATCAACAAAGTTTGGGTTAATTGCGAGATTAACACCTTGCATTAATGTTTGAACACTAGGATACATTAGAATATCTGTACAGAAATTATGTTTTCCATAAATACGTCTGTGCGCTAAAGATGCAGAAAAGGAATAATTTTCATCACTAATAAATTGACTGTCAATGTATTTTAAGAATTCTACTATTCCCTGTGTTTGTTCCTCGGGGAGCTTAAGATCGAAAGGCTTATTTACTCTATTAACTAAGGCTTTTGCTAATACAGCAAAATGATTCTTTGGATGCAAGGATGTTTGAAGAAAATTTTCAAATATGAATGTGTCATTTGACTTTATTATTTCCCATGATGAAATACAAAATTTCTTGCCTTTGAATTCTTCATTCCTAACAACTTCCGAAAGCGCTGTTATTGGGTTATTAGAGGCGTAAAAAACAGGATGTTTGGGAAAATTGCATCTTCCAAGTTTTGTAAATGCTACTGGTGGATAAGAATGTTCTGCATATAAATCAAAATTAGTACCCTCTGTCATTTCTCTAACTCTAAAAATACCAAAAGGGAAGTTTTTCGGTTTTAATGGCATTAAATAGTTAGGAAATTTACCTAACTCGTCAGTAATTTGTTTTGTTATCTTTTCAACGAATTCATCAATATTATCAGTTTCATTAAAGCTAGGCCAACCAATCTCTTGAAATTTTTGGATTGCTAATTTAACCGTATCAATATCTGCAAAATTATCAATGTTTGTTGTCATCTTCTTTTATAATAAGCCATAACGTTCGTTCCCGCGCTACACGCAGTTTGGGACTAAATTAAGCCCATTATTCGGATTTGCCAAATCTTCCAAATACAAGACCATTTTCAAATTAAGTCAAGTACCCGTATTGCTTGTAGCTTGTGTTGAACTAAACCTTCGGTAGCACTTACCGAGATTTTGTACCTTACGAATATAATTAAAATTCATATACTATGACTACAAAAAAAAGCATCCTGATGCGTTAAGAGAAAACAAGATTCTCAATCAGGCCAAGCGTGAAGTTCCGGGATTTGAGGAATTACTTCAACGATTTGAGCGTACGGTTTCAGTCTTAGGTCGAAGTCAGAGTACTTTCAACAATTACTCCCGCCATGTGGCGGCTATTTCGCTTTATTTTGGTAAAATTCCTACCGAGCTTGATCCCGAACAAGTACAGGATTACTTGTTTTACCAACAAAAAAAGTCCAAAACACCATCTCAAACGTATTTTAAACACTGTGTTTACGGACTTCGGTTTTTGCTAAAATCCGAAGGATTGCCGTATGAATTTTTACGATTACCTTCGATAAAACACGAGAAGAAACTTCCTGTTGTTTTAAGTAAAGAGGAAGTTTGGGCTATGCTCCAAGGTGCCAAACTACTTAAACACAAAATCCTGATTGGTTTGCTTTATGGCTGCGGACTTCGCTGTATGGAAGCTAGAAGTGTGCGTTTACAGGATTTAGATTTCGATAGAAAATAACTCAAAGTAGTTCAGGGAAAAGGCAAAAAAGACCGCTACGTACCTCTTTCGGTGCATTTGATTCGGGGTTTAAAAAAGTACATTGAAGCCGAAAAACCCCAGGATTATGTTTTTAATGGACAGCCTTTGCCTAATGGAGCCGGTGGCGATTTTGACAATCGGTATTCGCAACGAGGCGTGCAATGGGCAGTGAAGCAAGTCGCCAAAGCAGCGTGTATAATCAAAGAGGTTCATACTCATACGCTTCGGCACAGTTACGCCACGCATTTGCTCGAAGACGGTATGGATATTATGACTTTGAAAGACCTTTTGGGACACCAGAATGTTGAAACGACAATGGAATATCTGCATATTGCCCAACTCGAGAGTCAGCGCATCTTTAGTCCACTCGATACCCTTTTTGCAAAATGCAGTCGCGCTTTGAAGTAGCCGATGTTCTGCGAAAAGCAGGTGCTGCAATCGAAAACTATGGATTAAATACTTGGCAACTCCGAACGCTTTACGCCATTAAAAAATGTAGAACAGCCGAGTTGGGTGGTCATATCGATGCTTGTGATAGTTGTGGCAATGTCACTATAAGCTATAACTCTTGCCGCAATCGGCATTGCCCGAAGTGTCAAGGGCAAAATCGAGAAGATTGGATCGCCAAAAGAGAAACAGAACTCTTGCCCGTGCGGTACTTCCATATGGTTTTTACCTTACCAGACAGTATCAATTCTTTAGCGATATATCAGCCTAAAATAGTGTATGATACTTTATTTGAAGCGACATGGGAAACGTTAAAAAGTTTTGGCAAAGCCAAGGAAATGCAAATGGGAATGATTGCCGTTTTGCACACTTGGGGACAACAATTGAGTTTGCATCCGCACCTGCATTGCATTGTTCCCGGTGGTGGCGTGAATAAAAACGGACAGTGGCAAAATAGCAGAAACGATGGTAAATTCTTGTTTCCTGTCAAGGCATTATCGAAAGTCTTTAGGGCTAAATATTGCGCCAAACTAAAAGCAAAATTACCTATCCAATACGAACAAATCCGGCAGGATTTATGGAAAAAACCATGGGTAGTATTTGCTAAGAAACCTTTTGGAAGTCCAAAATCGGTGGTGGAATATTTGGGGAGATACACCCATAAAATCGCCATCAGCAATAATAGAATCAAGAGCATTGACGAGCAAAACGTGACTTTCGACTATAAGGATTACCGAGTAGCGGGCGTTAAAAAACAAATGACACTCCCTCATCAGGAATTTATCAGGCGGTTTTCGTTGCATATTTTGCCCAAACGGTTTGTAAAAATCCGTCATTATGGTTTTTTGAGCAGCACTTGGAAGCGCCAAAAGCTGAAACTTTTACAAGAAAAACTTAAGGTAAAAGTTCTGGAAAAAGTAGAAAAGAAGCCCTTTTTACCCAAGTGTCCTTGTTGTAAAACAGGCAATTTAAACCGAATAGCGGTTTTTGACCAGCGCGGTCCGCCTGCTTGGTATCTTGGCGGTAGCCAAAGTTCAAGTTCCTGTGAAAACTAATTTTATGGGTAAGGGCAAGTATGCTCAAAAGTGAAAGAAAACACGAAAAAAACCAAGCTGAAACCACTCCAAAAAAAAAGAGGACCAGATCCTCTTGAAAATACCTCTAAAATCTTTACGGTAATTCCATAGTGTTGACGGCAGGTAATCGGTTCCGTTCAACCCGGGCTTCATTGTTCGTGCTGCGCACGCAACGAAACCCTAGCTGTTGTGTGCTGTTTTTTTTAAGTTAATATTTTTACGATTTCCGAAATAGGCATTAATATTCCAATTAAGCATAAGGGGAAAATAATTTCTGGTAATGTTTTCATAATTTTATATTCAAAATTATCCGTTTCTTTTGAATATAAAATTTTACGAGTTGCTTTGTCAAATATTATTAATCTACTATCGCTCTCATTTCCTATTCTAAATTTATACGCGCCTTTTTCAAGATAATAAGAACTCAGTTGCATTCGTCCGTTACTGCCATTATTTGTGTTTGCTCTAAAAAAAGAAAACATTTCAAAAAAGCGATTATCGTCTTCATTTATAATTTGGGCATTATGTCTTTCCAATGTGAATTTTGTTAAAATTTTATCACTAACCCAGAGTGAATAAAAACCTGATTTTTCAATATTCAAAATGTGAGTTCCATATTCTGAATTTGTTTCAAAAATCACTTTTCCGCTGAATATTTTAAACAACAATATAAGAGAAATGATAATTGGCAAAAACCATAATGCTAATTCTGTATTCATATAATATTATTTTCTGTTTTTGCAAAATAGCACACAACTTGTATATAGGCGATAAAAACTTTCATCTATACACCCAAATATGGGCAGATTGGCGAAGGTTTGTTACGCTTTATATTTTCTCAAATATATTAAAATTTTCTTACAAATTGGTAGTCAGCTTTTTTATTCGAATATGATTTATAACAGATTCTAAACTTTAATAAAGCACTTTTTTCGAAACTTTATTCTGGAAAAAACTTGTTGTCAAATAGCCCCGCTGTCCGCAGTATCCTTTTTATAAATGTAACCCGAGAGGGTTGCATTTATAAAAAGATACTGCGGACAGCGGGACAACTCGTCGTGAAGATTTAGAATTGTTCTGCTCCTAAAAAAAGACATAAAAAAACACCAGCCTTTCGACTGATATTATCTTAGATTTTTAATTATTTATACAGCTAAATTATATTCAATTATTGCTTACTTTTTGCCAATGATCTTTTTGAACAGTTTCACAACCCCCAAAACAAGTACTCCAACTGCAAGTCCAATTATAAATTCGGTTACAATGGAGGGTAATTGGGGTAAAACATCATGTAAAAAATTAATGTTGTGCACAAATATGCCTCCTGCTACTAAGATCAACGCAATGGTACCTATAACGGATAAACTTTTGATAACTTTTGGAAGCGCTTGCACCAGGATATTGCCTATCGTTTTTGTAAAACTACGTTCTTTAGTACTCAGTTGCATCAGTTTTAACCCTGCTTCATCCATGCGGACAATTAAGGCTACAATGCCGTAAACACCCACTGTTGCGATTATTGCAATAATAGAAACAACAAGTATCTGTGATGAAATGGGTTTTCCAATTACGGTACCTAACGCGATAATTACGATTTCTACTGATAAAATAAAATCGGTTACTATGGCTGATTTTATTTTTTCTTTTTCAAAAGCTAAAATTTGTTCTTCGGTCAACGGTTCCATTAAAATTTCGTGCTTGGAATGTTCGTGCGGGAAGAAGTATTCGTATATTTTTTCGGCACCTTCGTAAGCTAAATAAAGTCCGCCCAGTACTAAGATTATTATAACAGCTACCGGTAAAAAAGCACTTAATAGAAAGGCGATGGGTAAAATGATTACTTTATTAACGAAAGAACCTTTTGCAATTGCCCATAATACAGGAAGTTCTCGGGATGAAATAAAACCGGATGCTTTTTCGGCATTTACGGCCAAATCATCACCTAAAATACCCGCCGTTTTTTTTGCTGCAATTTTACTCATTACCGCAACATCATCCATAATTGCTGCGATATCATCTAATAATGCGAAAAAACCTGATGCCATTTTGATTGTTTTTTAAACAGCGCGGATTTTGGTATTGTAGTACCCAAATCTAATCTGCGCATATTGATTGTTTATTGATGCGAAGCTACTACTTTTTGATTTACTCTATTTATAAACCGGGTAAATTTTTAGTTAATATTCACCCATAATCTTTCTGTATTAGCGATACTGTTTTTAATTACATTTGAAATAAAAATAAGTATGGGATTTAAACATGTATTTAAAGCTAAATTAGATTGGCTTTTTTCCAAAAAGGAAGCGGCGACGTATACTAAAAGTCATGCCATAACTATTGGCGGTAAGGCTGTTTTAAATGTTTCGGCTGCCAAAGCTTTCAAAGGAGAACCAGCTTTGTATAATCCTGAAGATCTGTTATTGAGTAGTGTGGTTTCCTGTCACATGATGTCTTACTTGTATGTTTGTAAACAAAATGATATCGACGTGGTGTCTTATACGGACGAAGCGGAGGCCACTCTTGAAGTTTTGGATGACGGTAGCGGCCGTTTTACTGTCATTAAACTGAATCCAAAAGTTCGTATTACAAACAAAGAAAAAATAGAGGAGGCACTTAACTTACATAAAAAAGCAAACCAACTCTGTTTTATAGCCAATTCGTGTAATTTTCCGATTCTGCACTTTCCAATTTGCGAAATTGAAGCTACAAATTAAAGTGGTTACGCATTTTTACTTTTTTTGAATACTGATTATAAAACAACAATTCAATCAGCCGGTTTACTCCTAAAAAACTGTAAGACATAAAAAAACACCAGCCTTTCGACCAGTGTTTTCATAAGTTTAAATGTTCTAGATTCTTAAGAAACTAACTCGGTTTGATTTCTAAAAACTAATTTTCCGTCAAACGCATCTATCAGAACAATGCTGTCTGTAGTTATTTTTCCCGATAGAATTTCTTTGGATAATTCATTTAGCACATCTCTTTGAATCACTCTTTTCACGGGTCTCGCTCCAAATTGCGGATCGTACCCTTTCTCGGATAAATATACAATAGCTTCCGGAGTGGCGTCCATCGTGATGCCTTGTTGCGCCAGCATTTTGGTTACGCTTTTTAGTTGTAACCCTACGATTTGGGCTATATTTTCATTAGTCAATGGCGTGAACATCACAATTTCGTCAATACGATTGATGAATTCCGGGCGAACGGTTTGTTTTAATAGTCCGAGAACTTCCACTTTTGCGGCTTCAGTTGCGGCTTCCACACTTCCTTTAAGGTTTTCGAATTTCTCTTGAATTATCTGACTTCCCATATTGGAAGTCATGATGATAATCGTATTTTTAAAATCAGCTAAACGTCCTTTGTTATCTGTCAAACGTCCTTCATCCAAGACTTGTAATAAGATGTTGAATGTGTCCGGATGCGCTTTTTCGATCTCATCCAATAAGATTACAGAATACGGTTTTCTACGAACGGCTTCGGTCAATTGCCCGCCTTCATCATAACCCACATATCCCGGAGGAGCACCCACCAAACGGCTTACGCTGTGGCGTTCTTGGTATTCACTCATATCGATACGAGTCATGGCATTTTCATCGTCAAATAAGTATTCCGCCAAGGCTTTCGCCAATTCGGTTTTTCCAACTCCCGTAGTTCCTAGGAAAAGAAACGTTCCTACCGGTTTTTTCATATCCTGCAAACCGGCACGGCTTCTGCGCACGGCATCACTCACGGCTTCGATGGCTTCTTCCTGTCCTACCACTCTGTGATGCAATTCATCTTCCAGTTTCAATAGTTTTTCTCGTTCGCCCTGGAGCATTTTCATTACTGGAATTCCGGTCCATTTAGCCACTACTTCGGCAATGTCTTCACGAGTAACTTCTTCTTTTATCAACGAAGTTCCAGATTGATTTTCTTGTAATTCTTTGAGCAAAATGGCTAAACGTTCTTGCGCTTCCTTAATTTTGCCATACCGAATTTCGGCTACTTTTCCATAATCGCCTTCACGTTCGGCACGTTCTGCTTCGTATTTAAAGTCTTCAATCTCCGTTTTGACGGCTTGAATGTTATCAACGACATCTTTCTCTGATTTCCATTTGGCATAAATTTCGTTGCGATCTTCTTTGAGATTGGCCAAATCCATTCCCAGAATTTTAAGCTTACTTTCGTCTTTTTCTCGTTTAATGGCTTCAATTTCTATTTCCAACTGCATGATTTTTCGATCCAAAACATCGAGTTCTTCGGGTTTCGAATTGATTTCCATACGCAGTTTAGAAGCGGCTTCATCCATTAAATCGATGGCTTTGTCCGGAAGAAAACGGTTCGTAATATACCGTTGCGATAATTCGACAGCGGCAATAATTGCATCGTCTTTGATTTGGACTTTATGGTGTGTTTCGTATTTTTCCTTGATTCCACGCAAAATCGAAATCGCACTTTCGGTATCCGGTTCTTCGACCATTATTTTTTGGAAACGTCTTTCGAGTGCTTTATCTTTTTCAAAATATTTTTGATATTCATCCAATGTGGTTGCCCCGATAGCGCGTAATTCTCCACGAGCCAACGCCGGTTTCAAAATATTGGCGGCATCCATAGCGCCTTCGCCACCACCGGCACCCACAAGGGTATGGATTTCGTCAATGAATAAAACAATATCGCCGTCGGCAGCAGTCACTTCTTTCACCACGGATTTCAATCGTTCTTCAAATTCTCCCTTGTATTTAGCTCCGGCAATCAATGCTCCCATATCAAGAGAAAACACGATTTTATCTTTCAAATTGTCTGGAACATCCCCATCTACAATTCGGTGCGCTAATCCTTCGGCAATGGCGGTTTTTCCCACTCCTGGTTCTCCCACGAGCATTGGGTTGTTTTTAGTTCTACGGGTAAGAATTTGTAACACTCTACGAATTTCCTCGTCACGACCGATAACGGGATCAAGTTTCCCTGCTCGAGCTAACTCATTAAGATTTTTGGCATATTTATTTAAGGAATTATACGTTTCTTCAGCAGATGCCGAAGTTACCCGTTCTCCTTTTCGCAATTCTTCTATCGCTGCTTTCAATCCTTTTCCGGTTACACCCTGATCTTTTAATATTTGGGCTGTCTTTGTTTTAGAATCAAAAATTGCTAAAATTAAATGCTCAATTGAAACGAATTCATCATTCATTTTTTTTGCAATAATTTCCGCTTCGTTCAGTGTTGTGTTTGCAGTTCTGGAAAGCATGATTTCGCCACCCGAAACTTTTGGAAAACTCTGGATTGTACTGTTTAATATTTGAAGAAACAGTGGCACATTTACATTCAGTTTTTTCAAAATAAAAGGTGCCACATTTTCATCTACTTCAAAAATAGCCTTGAAAATATGTTCGTTTTCTATTTGTTGTTGCCCCTCGCTCTGCGCCAATTGTTGGGAGAGCTGAATGGCTTCCTGAGATTTGATAGTAAATTTATTTATGTTCATTATCGTATATTGTTTTGTTGTTATTTGATTAACTTTGCAACTTAATGTTCAATTTATATTCCAATACAATAGTACAGACAAATTGACATAAAATTTATGATTTATATCATACTTTAAAGTCAAAATGTCTTAAAAAAAAGACAATTATGAGTTTTTTCAAAAATATTTTTAATAGTTCAGACGATACGAATTCCAAAGAAAACAAAATCAACTGGAATGAACTAACTGATTTGGTACAACTGGATGAAATTATCGCCATTTCGATTGAAAAACCGGTGGCTATTTTTAAACACAGTACGCGATGTAGTGTTAGTAGAATGGTGCTGAAACAGTTTGAAAATGAGTTCAATAGTTCAGATAAAGTTACACCTTATTTTTTAGATTTAATAGCGCATCGCGATATTTCTAATGAAATTGCCAATCGTTTTGGTGTGACCCATCAATCTCCACAATTGATTTTAATTAAGAACGGAAAAGCTGTTTATAACGTTTCGCACAGCGATATTGATGCGGAAGAATTAGGGAGGAAAGTTTAAAAAAACTTTATGAAGTTCTAAAATTTAACAAGTTTTTAATTAATTTACATATAAAATGAAAGTAAGTAAATGGCTGATAGCTGGAATAGTAGGTGCTCAATTATTAATTTCATGCGAAGTAGTTCGTATTAGTGAAAATTCATATTATAAGGATTCAAAATTTGTTTTTGGTTCCAACAAAACTGCGGTACTTTTCGGTGATGACAATGTATTAATTAATGAATTTTCCAAAACATTTAATAAAAAGTATAAACAAAAAAAGGATTTCGTGAAACAGTATGACAGTTTATGTGCCATTACATTGAAACAAGAAAATATATTTGGTGATATAAAATATGATAAATCATTTAAATTTATTTCAAATGATCTTTTGATAGCTACCCAAGAACAACAAAAGAAAGTAGATTCATTATTTACAAATACTAATGCTGATTACTTGATAAGAATTTATGATCACGAAATTACAAACATTATACAAGGAAATCCAGGTATCGCTATGGCTATGTCTGGAGGTATGGGTATGACTGCAGGTACTCAAAGTGAAAGTTGTATCGTTAAATCTCATTTTCAGATTTATGATGTAAAGTCACGAAAAAAAGTATTAGATTTTATATCAAAAGGAAATGGAAGTGTTATGTTTTTTGCATTTGAAAAAGCCCTTGTAGATGCCATCAACAGTTCGATTAAAAATTCAGCGATATATTTAAAAACTGGGAAATTAAAATTTTAAATTAATTTATAAATATTTAGTTAAGTAATGAAAGTACAAGATACAGTTTTGTATCTGAATTTATTTTTTAAGTATTTAAAAAAAACCTCGTTTAAAAATATTAAACGAGGTTTTTTTATTTCTAATAAGAATCGTCCATTTTTTTCTTAATTTGATCTAAACACAAATTATTAATACTTCCTTCGTGCGTATGTTTAGTTTCTTTTGGAGATTGAAATGTACCATTTTCCAGTTGTTCGGCAACCGCTTTATAGGCATCTCTAAAAGGTATTCCGGCAACCACCAA
This sequence comes from Flavobacterium urumqiense, assembly GCF_900108015.1. Classification (GTDB taxonomy): domain Bacteria; phylum Bacteroidota; class Bacteroidia; order Flavobacteriales; family Flavobacteriaceae; genus Flavobacterium; species Flavobacterium urumqiense. The sequence goes on from NZ_FNVP01000009.1 coordinate 59,135, forward strand.
TTCGTTTAAGGAATCTACCGTAAACAAATAATCGTATTTTTTATCGTCTAAAATGTGTTCCTTTACCTTGATGTCTTTAATCGCAAAAATCGCAATATCCAAACACGCTTTGAGGTTTTGAATCGCTGGAAACAATCCTTCTTTCAACAATTGTAAATCTCGGTGATAACCGCTTGGAAGGTTGTTGGTGATTAAAGTAATTTCGTATGGCAAGGCTTGAATTTTGTTGCATTTTCCACGGATCAACTCAAAAACATCGGGGTTTTTCTTATGAGGCATGATGCTCGAACCCGTTGTAAGATGCGAAGGCAAAGTGATAAAATCGAAATTCTGACTCATATACAAACAAACATCCATCGAGAATTTTGATAGGGTTGCAGCCACGCTACTCATCGCGAAAGCAACTGTTTTTTCTGATTTTCCACGGCTCATTTGAGCGGCAACCGAATTGAATTTTAAAGTTTCAAAACCCAATTCTTGCGTTGTAAATGTTCTGTTGATAGGAAACGAGCTTCCGTAACCTGCGGCCGAACCTAATGGATTTTGGTCCACAATTTTAAAAGCAGCATTCAACATCGTAATATCATCAATCAAAGTTTCAGCGTAAGCAGAAAACCACATTCCGAAAGAAGATGGCATTGCAATTTGAAGGTGAGTATATCCTGGCAACAACACATTTTGGTGTTTTTCTGCTGATTCCATTAGCAAATCGAACAATGTTTTTACTTGTTCCTTTAGTTCTTTTACTACATCTTTCAGATATAAATTTACATCTACCAAAACTTGATCGTTACGTGAACGAGCGGTATGAATTTTTTTCCCGGCGTCTCCCAATTTTACTGTTAGCAAATATTCGATTTTGGAATGTACGTCTTCAAAGCTGTCTTCGATTTTGAATTTACCGTTTTCAACGGCTTCAATTATTTCTTCCAAAGCCAAAACTAAAGAAACGGTTTCGGAGTCTGTTAAAAGCCCAATTTGGCCGAGCATTTTTGCATGTGCAATAGAACCTAATGCATCATATTTTGCCAGCAGTAAATCCAGTTCTCTGTCGTTTCCAACGGTAAAATGTTCTATTTGTTTATCGGTTGGTATTCCTTTTTCCCAAAGTTTCATATATGAATAATTAGATTTTTAGACTGTTCGATTTTTAGCCCCGATGGAAGCGACATCCTTTTTCTGGCTTCTTTAGCCAGGAAAAGATATAGCGGATAGCGGGATTAGCTCCAAATTATTTTATTGTTTGAAAAAATCAGTTAGTATTTTGACATACAATTGAATTCCTTCTTCTATTTCATTTATAAATATAAATTCGTCCGCCGAGTGTGACCGCAGGGTTTCGCCAGGTCCTAATTTCAAGGATTGACAACTCAAAACGGATTGATCCGAAAGGGTAGGCGAGCCGTAAGTGGTTCTTCCCAGTGCGATTCCAGCTTGTACTAAACCGTGTGCAACAGGAATCGAAGACGCGTTTAAATGCATCGAACGCGGATTGACTTCGACAGTCAGATGTTTTCTTACGGTATCTAAAATTTCCTGATTGTTATAGCAATCATTTACTCTAATATCGACAACCAAATGACATTCGGCAGGAACTACGTTGTGTTGTTTTCCCGCAGAGACTTGCGTTACGGTCATTTTTACGGGACCTAAAACCTCCGATATTTTTTCGAATTGGTAACTGTTAAACCATTCGATAACGGGTATCGCATTGTAAATAGGATTGTCAGGATTATTGTGGGCGGCATGACTAGCGGTACCTTTTACGATAACATCGAGTACCAATAATCCTTTTTCGGCTACGGCCAATTGCATCAAAGTAGGTTCTCCCACAATGGCACATTCGAGTTCCGGTAAATGTTTTAATACACTGTTTAATCCATTTTTTCCACTGCTTTCTTCTTCGGCTGAAGCGACCATCACAATATTGTAAGGCAGATTTTCATTCGAATAAAAATATACAAAAGTGGCTAAAAGTGAAACCAAACAACCTCCCGCATCATTGCTTCCTAGTCCAAATAACTTCCCGTCTTTTACGATGGCTTCAAATGGAACGTTGGTATAGCCTTGGTTTGGTTTTACGGTATCGTGGTGTGAATTCAGTAAAAGAGTTGGTTTGGTGGTGTCAAAATGTTTATTGAAAGCCCAAACATTATTATTCTCTCTTTTGAAAGGAATGTTATTTTGTGAAAACCAATTTTCGATTAAAAGAGCTGTTTTATCTTCTTCACTTGAAAATGAAGGCGTTTCAATCAGTGCTTTTAATAACGCAATGGCTTCTTGTGTAAGGATTTCTATACTCTTCATATTTTATTTGTTTTGCCACGATGGCACTATTTTTTTGCCACAAAGGCGCAAAGTCACGAAGTTTGTTATCTACTTTTTTGTCAAAAAGCCTTAAATTAAGAAAGTTTTTAAGTGTACTTTAAATTATTTCTTTGCGTCTTCGTGCCATTGTGGCAAATTAATTATAGTTCTATACTAGTGCAAATAGCCCTCGCGTCTTGCAACATCCTGTGATGACCAATTTTTATTTTTTGAACTCCTTTAGATAAACTATTGAAACAGTTGTCTAATTTAGGAATCATACCCGAATGTATCGCTTTCTGGGCTTTTAATTTGGAATATAACTCTTGATTGATGTTCTCAATTACGGAAGAATCGTCTTCGGCATCATATAAAACACCCGGTTTTTCAAAGCAATAATTCAAAGTGATATCAAAAACTTTTGATAAAGCAATCGCCAATTCGCTGGCAATGGTATCTGCGTTCGTATTTAGTAATTGTCCTTTTCCATCGTGTGTTATCGCACAAAATACTGGAACAATACCGTTTGAAAGCAATGTTTCCAATAAGTTTGTATTCACTTTTTTCACATCACCCACAAAACCATAATTGATTGTTGCGTCGTTTCGTTTATCCGATTGAATTAAATTCCCATCTGCACCAGAAAATCCCATCGCATTGGCGGAGTTTGCTTGTAACTGGGCAACAATATTTTTGTTGATTTGACCTGCATAAATCATCACAACAACCTCAAGCATATCGGCATCGGTAATGCGTCTTCCATCAATCATTTGAGGAACTAAACCAATACTTTCGGCCATTTTAGTAGCTGATTTGCCACCGCCATGAACGAGTATTTTATATCCTTCAATCTTAGAAAAATCAGATAAAAATTGTGACAATTCCGTTGGGTTGTCAATAATATTTCCACCAATTTTTATGATTGAAAGGGATTTTAGGTTCTGGGTTTTGGGTTTTGGACTCATTTTTAATATTTTAAAAATCTTTTCTCTATTTTCCACTTTTTAAAATCTTCTGTAACACTAATTGCGCGGCATAGGTTCTATTATTGGCTTGCTCGATAACAATTGAATTTTCGCTGTCAATCACTTCATCAGTGACAATTACGTTACGTCTTACCGGCAAACAGTGCATGAATTTAGCATTGTTAGTCAGTTTCATTTTGTCGGCCGTTACAGTCCAATTTGGGTCGGAATTTGTAATCTGACCATACTCGTTATAATTGCTCCAGTTTTTGGCATAAATAAAATCGGCGTTATCAAAAGCTTTATCTTGGTCGTATTCAATCTTAGAATCTTTCGTGATTTCAGGATTCAATTCGTACCCTTCCGGATGCGTAATAACAAAATCAGCATCTTGTAACTGCATCATTTGCACGAAGGAATTGGGTACCGCTTGAGGTAAAGCTTTAGGATGTGGCGCCCAAGTCAAAACTACTTTTGGACGGTATTCTGTTTTGTGTTCGGCCATAGTTATCGCATCGGCTAGCGATTGTAATGGATGTCCTGTAGCACTTTCCATATTAACAATTGGCACAGTTGCGTGTTTCAAGAAACCCATAAGAACGGTTTCCGCATTGTCTTTTTCTTTGTCTACCAATCCTGCAAAAGCTCTAATAGCAATAATATCGCAATATTGAGAAACTACTGCTGCCGCTTCTTTAATATGTTCCGAAGCACCGGAGTTCATGATGGCTCCATCTTCAAATTCCAATGTCCAACCTTCACTGGTAAAATTCATTACCATGACGTTCATTCCTAAATTTATAGCTGCTTTTTGAGTACTTAAGCGCGTTCTCAAACTAGAATTAAAAAACAACATTCCCAAGGTTTTGTTTTTACCCAGTTTTTTGTTTTTAAGTGGTTTTTTCTTGATTTTCAAAGCTTGTTTCACCCATTTGTCGAGCGAATCTATGTTCTGTATGGAGATGTAGTTCATTGTTTTTGTATTTTAGGTTTTTTGGACACGGATTAAACGGATTCGCTGCGGCGAAAACACGGATAAAAACGGATTTTTATTCTTTCTTTATTTTCTGTTATTTTCAAAAATTTTTCTTCTAAATTCAGGTTTTTTTCCAAAGTTTAAAAGCAGACCTACTTCACAATCGGTGCTTCTTAAATAATTTAAAATTTGGTTTTCAAAATCTTTTACAATATAATCTACTGCTTTTAGTTCCAATATTATTAAATTTTCTACTATTAAATCCGCATAATATTCGCCAACTTCAGTTCCTTTATAGTAAACTTTAATTTTATTTTGAGCTTCAACTTTGTATCCTTTGTTTTTTAATTCTATGTACATTGAATTTTGATATACTTTTTCTAAAAAGCCATATCCCAGTTCATTATACACTTCATAAAAAGTTTTTAAAATTCCATCCGTTAATTCTTTGTGTTTTAAATCCATTTTAAAAATCTGTTTTTATCAGCGTCTTCGCAACGCGAATCCGTTTTATCTGTGTACCTTCTTTATATAATCTTCGTAAATGGTATTTCGTTTTTTAAAGCTTTCAAAATAAAATTATCTTTTAATCCATTGACAATCCAGGTTTCGATAATAGCGGCTTTGGCAATTGCCGCGGCTTCTATTTTAGATTGCATTCCACCTGTTCCATGAGATGATTTAAAATCGCCGATTTCCTTTTCCAATACTTTTAAATCGGTTACTAAAGAAATGGTTTTAGGAACCGCATTATGGATGGATGCTTTGGTGTAAATCCCGTTCGTATTGGTAGCGATAATCAGAATGTCAACATTTAATAAAACGGCGGTCAAAGCGGCTAATTTATCATTGTCTCCAAATCGAATCTCATCCGTCGCCACAGTATCATTTTCATTTATAATTGGAATATAACTGTTTTTGACTAACACATTGATGGTGTTCACAATATTTACTTTGGATTGTTCTTTTTCGAAATCAGAATAAGAAAGCAAACATTGCGAAATCAGCAATCCTAAATCGCTGAAGTTTTCATGATAAATCCGCATCAAATGAGGCTGACCAATAGAAGCCAACGCTTGTTTTACAAAAACATCTTTGTCTTGATTTTCCAATTTTACAAATTGTTTGGCCGCAGCAATCGCGCCGGAACTCACAATGATAAACTCGTACTCGTCTTGTAAAGCGGCTATTTGCATTCCAATATCTTCAATCTTTCCTCTCGAAATGTGATTGGTTTCTTTGGTTAACGTATTGCTGCCTAACTTTAATAAAATTCTTTTTTTACCTGATTTGTCCATTTCCGTAAATATACCACTTATTAGTAACTAAATGTTGCAAACCAATGGGTCCACGTTGGTGTAATTTGTCTGTACTTATCGCCAATTCTCCTCCTAAACCAAACTGTCCTCCATCGGTGAATCGAGTAGAGGCGTTTTGATATACGGCTGCCGTATCTACATTTTCCATGAATTCCTGGGCAATTGCATCATTTTTTGTGATTATCGAAGCCGAATGTCCACCACAATATTTATTTATTTTGTCAATCGCTTCCTGGTCCGAATTGGTTGTTCCAATAACAATTTTGTAATCCAAAAACTCTTCGTACCAAATTAACTCCGATTCGATCTGAGTAACATTTGTTGCGTTTGAAATACTTTCATCTCCCAAAACGCTAACGTTTCTTTGTTGTAATTCGGCAATAATTTTTTTTGCAAAAGCTTCCCAATTTTCAAGATTAGTATCAATTAAAACTTTATCTAAAGCATTGCAAACTGATATATTTGAGGTTTTTCCGTTAATAATTATTTCTAGCGCTTTTTTTAAATCAGCTTCTTTATTTATATACACAAAATTATTACCTCGGCCACTTATAATCACTGGGCAAGTGGCATGTTTTTTTACAAAAGCAATCAATTTCTCCCCACCACGAGGAACGATTAAATCCACTTTTTGTGTTGGTTTCTCTAAAAATGCCTGCGTTTCTTCCCGATTGTAATTCAAGTATTCCACCCATTCTGTGGATATAAGGTTTTCTTTTAAGGCTTGGTGCCACAATTTCACAATTTTCAAATTGGATTGTAAAGATTCTTTTCCGCCTTTTAGTAGAATTTTATTTCCGGATTTAAAAGCGATTCCACCAGCCTCAACAGTAACATCAGGTCTGGATTCATAAATAATCATTATGGTTCCAAAAGCCGCTGTTTTATTGATGATTTTCATTCCGTTTTCATGGTCGAAATTAAAACGCTCCACACCAATAGGATCTTCCTGACTTGCTAATTGTTGCATGGATAAAATCATACCGTCAATTTTGGCATCATTAACCAATAAACGTTTTTCCATCGCCAAATCATCCCCAGAATAATTATTGATATCCTGTTGATTCACCGTTTTAAGGTTAGCTCTTTCTTCTTCGAGAAGTTCAGCCATATGGCTTAAAACCGCATTTCGTTTTTCTATTGGTAGTAATGCATTCATAATTAAGACTGTATTTCTTTCAACGTTTCTTTTAAAGCTACAATAAAAGTATCAATTGCTTCTTTCTTGATTGTCAATGGAGGAAGAATTCTTAATAAGTTTTTATTGTTCGCATTTCCTGTAAAAATATGTTTGTCCGTAATCATTTTTTTACGAAGATCACTTACGTCAAAATCAAACTCTACACCTAGCATTAATCCTCTTCCTTTTACTTGGATCACTTCAGGAACTTGTTTGATTGCTTCTAAAAAATAGGCGTAAACGTCATTTACGTTATCCATTAATTTTTGACTTTCAATTACATCCAAAACCGCAATTCCAGCAGCACAAGCCAAATGGTTTCCGCCGAAAGTAGTTCCCAATAATCCATAACTCGCTGTGAATTTTGGAGAAATCAAGATGCCCCCAATAGGAAATCCGTTACCCATTCCTTTGGCCAGACAAATAATATCTGCTTTGATGTTATGATGCTGGTGCGCAAAAAACTTTCCGCTTCTTCCGTATCCTGATTGCACTTCGTCCAAAATCAAAACGACATCGTAAGCCTCGCATATTTTTTCTAATGCCTGAAAAAATTTAGTTGTTCCTTGGTCTAAACCGCCAACTCCTTGAATTCCTTCAATGATAACAGAAGAGACATCGCCTTTTTTTAGTTCGTTTTCTACCAACTCAATATTATTCAATGGCAAAAAAGTGACGATTTGTTGTGCATTAATTGGCGCAACAATTTTTTTGTTATCTGTCACTGCAACCGCCGCCGAAGTTCTTCCGTGAAAGGAATTATTAAAAGCAATTACACGAGATTTATGGTTGTGAAAAGAGGCTAATTTCAAAGCGTTTTCATTGGCTTCAGCTCCGGAACTGCATAAGAATAAAGTATACTCTTCTAATCCTGAAAGTTTTCCTAATTTCTCTGCTAATTCTACTTGCAATGGATTCTGAATCGCATTCGAATAAAAACCAATATTATCCAATTGATTTTTTAATTTGGCAACATAATCCGGCTGGGTGTGCCCAATGGAAATTACACCATGACCACCATATAAATCTAAATATTCCACTCCTTTTTCATCTGTAATAGTACAATCTAGTGCTTTAACAGGTGTGATGTTGTATAATGGGTAAACGTCAAATAAGTTCATATTTTAATTATTTAAAGATTTAAAAATTGAAAGATTTAAGCCTTTTTTAAATCGTTGTCTTTAGAATCTTAATAATTTTTCAATCATTAAATCCTTCAATCTTTTAATTATTTTTAGAATCCGCTTGGTTTCAAATGTAATCCTGTGGTTTCGTCCAATCCAAATAGTAGATTCATGTTTTGAATGGCTTGTCCTGAGGCACCTTTTGTTAAATTATCAATTACCGAAGTGATCAATAACCGGTTTCCTTTTTTCATTAAACTAATAATACATTTATTCGTTTGAACCACTTGTTTCATATTGATTTCAGTGGTGGTAATAGTTACGAAAGGTTGATCTTTATAAAAAGCCTCATATTTTGCCACTACATCTTCCAAGTTTTCTTCGATTGTTGTGTATAATGTTGCGAAAATCCCTCTGGCAAAATCCCCTCTGTTGGGTACAAAAATCAATTCGTTTTTATAATCCGCCTGCAATTGGTTGACACTTTGATTTATTTCACCCAAATGTTGGTGCTCAAAAGCTTTGTAATGCGACATATTATTTGATCTCCAACTAAAATGTGTTGTTTCCGAAGGCGAGACTCCAGCTCCTGTGCTTCCGGTTGTGGCATTGATATGAACGTCAGTCGTAAGCATTTTGTTTTTTGCCAATGGTAATAATGCTAGTTGAATTGCTGTCGCGAAACAACCTGGATTAGCGATAAATTGAGCGTTTTTGACAAGCGCTTTATTTAATTCAGGTAAACCGTAAACGAAAGATTTACTTTTGAAATCTTTGTCTTTTATCAATCTGAAATCATTTCCTAAATCGATGATTTTGGTATGACTCGCAAATTGATTTTGTTCTAAAAATAATTTTGATTTACCGTGTCCTAAGCATAAGAAAACCACATTTACATTTGGATTTACAGTATTGGTAAAATTCATTTCGATATCGCCCATCAAATCATGATGCGCGACATGAAGCGGTTTTCCGGCGTTTGTCGTGCTGTACACAAAATCAAGTGTAGCATTGGGATGAAACATCAATATTCTGATGAGTTCCCCCGCAGTGTAACCCGAACCGCCAATTATTCCAATATTAATCATTGTTTAAATTTTTTAAATTTTACAAAAGAATCTTTTTTATTTTAATCAATCAGCAAAATGAATTCAACAGATACTAATTTTATTGAATTTGTCTTTCCTATTGTTAGATTTAAAGGTTCTTCAACATTAGAACTTTCTGTAAAGTTTGAATTTGCTGCAATTTCGATATAAGGCGGAACTTTTTTGATGGGAGTAAGTATAAGCCCATCATAATTCATCGTTATTCTAGAAGATCCTTTTACAGCAACATTGTTAGGGTTGGTATATTTTATATCGTATCGAAGTCTAGATGAATTATTACCTGTATCAGGGGTAAATTCAAATAATAAAACTTCATAAGTAATAGGTTTCATTGTTTCTTTTTCTGGGTTAGTATTATTGTCGCTAGAACATCCATAAAGAATCAGAAATAGAGGAAGTAAAAAAAATAATTTAATTTTCATAAGTTGAATTATAATTTTGAATAAATTTTTTAAATTTAGACAGCACTTAATTAATCGTGTGTCAGTCTATTTACAGATGAAAATATGTTTTGGGCATTTCCCAAAATTTTAATAAATCCTTTGGCGTCGTCAGAGGTCCATGCGTTGTTCATTTCTCCGTATTGACCAAACGTGGTATTCATTAAATCATTTTCAGATTCAATGCCGTCCAATGTAAAGTGATATGGTTTTAGCGAAACGATAACGGTACCGTTTACAGTGGTTTGGGTATCTTCCAGAAAAGCCTCGATGTTTCTCATTACAGGATCTAGAAATTGTCCTTCATGAAACAACATTCCGTACCAGTTTCCCAGTTGTTCTTTCCAGTATTGTTGCCATTTGCCCAGTGTATGTTTCTCTAATAAATGGTGTGCTTTGATGATGATCAAAGGCGCAGCGGCTTCAAAACCAACTCTTCCTTTAATTCCGATAATGGTGTCGCCAACATGAATATCTCTACCAATTGCATATGCGCTGGCTAATTTTTCTAAGGCAACGATGTTTTTTGTTGGGGTGTCCAATGTACCATTGATTCCTACTAATTGTCCTTTTTCAAATTGTAAGGTCACTTTCTCTTCACCCGTTTTTTGCAATTGCGAAGGATATGCTTCACTTGGTAAAGTTTGATTGGACGTCAATGTTTCTTTACCACCTACGCTTGTTCCCCACAATCCTTTATTGATGGAATATTGTGCTTTTTCCCAAGAATAATGAACTCCATTTTTAGATAAATAATCCACTTCTTCCTGTCTCGATAATTTGAGATCCCTGATAGGAGTGATGATTTCAATTTCGGGAGCAATGGTTTGGAAAATTAAATCAAAACGAATTTGGTCATTTCCTGCACCAGTACTTCCGTGAGCAATGGCTTCAGCACCAACTGATTTTGCATATTTAATCGCTTCTATAGCTTGAAAAACACGCTCAGCGCTTACAGACAGTGGATAGGTATTATTTTTTAATACATTTCCATAAATCAAATATTTTATGGCTTTATCGTAATATTTATCGACAATGGTAAGATTTGTATGTTGTGCACTTCCTAATTCGTAGGCTCTTTCTTCAATAGCGTTTAATTCAGCTTCGTCAAATCCGCCAGTATTAATAAGAACGGTATGAACTTCGTATCCTTTTTCGTTTTTTAAATATTTTAGGCAATAGGAGGTGTCTAATCCTCCACTGTAAGCTAATACAACTTTTTTCATGATATTATTTTTTTAAGAAAAGGGCTTGTTTAATTAATTTTAATCTGTTAAGAACTCTTGTGTTAAACGGGTGTTTTGGCGGATCTTTTGGTTTTTCTTTTGGGTCAAACAACATTCCAGTACACAAACACATTTTGTTATCTTTACTTTGTAAGATTTCAAAATTAGTACAGGTTTTACAACCAGCCCAAAAAGTTGGATCTGTCGTCAATTCTGAAAATGGAACTGGTTTATAACCTAATTCAGAATTGATTTTCATTACTGCTAATCCAGTTGTAATTCCGAATATTTTAGCATCGGGGTATTTCTCCAAAGAATAATCAAATACTTTCGATTTGATTTGTTTTGCCAATCCTAAATTTCTGTAATCCGGGTGAACTATCAATCCTGAATGCGCCACATATTTACCGTGTTCCCAACTTTCGATATAACAAAAACCAGCAAATTTCCCATTGTCTAATGCGATTATGGCATCTTTACTTTCCATTTTTTTCTGGATGTATTCAGGAGTTCTTTTGGCAATGCCAGTGCCTCTCAATAAAGCTGATAATTCAATAGTTTCACATATTTCTTGTGAATATTTATAATGTTCTTCCTGAGTTGTAATTATTGATATATTCATTTCAAGAGTTGAATTTTTTGAGTTGTAAATGAGCTGTAAGTTTGATTTGAAATCCATTCTTTCTCGCATTGAAATAAGAGACTAAAATACGAATTTACAGTCCAATAAATTGAATAACAAGATAATAAGAAAAAATGTGTACTGATTTTGGAATAAACTATTCCAATGGGAAATAAATGTGATTTCAAAATGGTAAAATGAAAAATGAATAAAAATAAAACAAAAGACTTGTGGAAACTATACTAATAGCATCCGTACTTCGGGAGAAGTAGTCGGTTTGTTTGTCCGTGAGATAGGAGTTATATTTATACTTGCGTTATTCATTGGTGCAAAAGTACACAATTTTTACAACTTTATACTGATTTTGCATTTTCTAACAAAAAATTAAGTTACTGTTGTATTTTTAAAATAAATAAACCTCCTTTAAAAATTAGATTTTTACGGAGGTTTTTTAAATAGATTGTTGCTAATTAATTAGTTTCTAATTGGGTTTCTGGAAATGACATCTTTTATTTTGGCTTTCAAATCTTCGCCAGTGTCATAAACCATTTGTTCATTGCTAGGAAAAGCAATGGCTTTTTTATCAAAATTTGAATAATAATTATCGTCAGAGGCGCGTCTGTCGCCTTTATAGGTGGAATAAATATTTTCAAATATAAACTCGCTGGTTATTGGGAAAGATTGTAAGAGTTGATTGTTTCTAAAATTTAAATAATCCACTTTAGCCGTAATTTGGCAGGATTTAAATTGTCTGAATTCATAAATAAGGGCATTTACAGTTTTAAGATTATCAACCATGACAACCTTTTCCTTTTCGTCTAAAACTTCTTTCCCATTGGCATCGATCAGTTTTTTTACACCATCTTTTATGATACGTTCTTTTACAAATTCGTTCTCTTTGATTTGCTCGGGCGAAATATAAATCTGTCTAAAATTAATCATCATTCCGTAATCATAATCAATTCCTCTTTGTTTGTTGCTGTGGTAAACCGTCCATTTATCGTTTAGTCCTAATGTACTGAAATCCAATAAATCATTTTGAAGATGGATCGGAATAATCATGTTGGTTTCGTTTTTGGTGTAAACCGAAACATAATCGGAACCTTTAAACTTTGCATCGTCCATCAATCGCAAAACATCTTTGTAATTTGGATTTATCTGATTTAAATAGTTTAAATCATCATAAGCCTTTCGGAAATTCATTTTATCAGAAGTGGCCATTAATTTTTTGGCATTAGTATAAAAATAACCGGACAAAGCATTTTTACTTTCAATGATTTGATCGTCATAATTATCAAATGGGAAAATGGCATTTCGTCCTTCTTTGATTAACCTTAAAGGAAGTAAAGGTTTGATTTTTTCCTGCCGATCATTCAATTGCAAATAGGTGTTGTATATTTTTTCCAATTGTGCTGGATTTGCATCCTTTACCAATAAATTTAGGGTATTTAGATCCCGTTCTTTTACTTTGACGAAAGCCTCTTCGAGCAAATAAACATAATCTTGCCTGCCTTTTTTGTCTTTGTTAGTTCGCAAATTCGAAACAGCATTATTTATAGCCTCATCATAATTTCCTGAACTCAATAAATTCTTGGTTTGTTTAACGCCACAAGATGAAATAAGTATAAATAATGATAATAAAAAAGCAATTTTTTTCATAAGCATAAAATTAGTAAATGTTTATTTGAAGCTGTAATCCTGTTTTAAAATTGAAATTTTTTTAAAAAATAACACTACAAAAAAAAACCTAACAAAAATAGAATAAATGTTAGGTTTTGAACAGTGTATTTATTTTTTTATTTTCTTACAAATGGAGGAAGTAACTTGCTAGAAACTTCACCGAAACCAATACGAACATGTCCGTTTTGACAATGTCCTTTCATGATTACAGTATCATTATCATTGATGAATTTGCGTTCTGTTCCATCTTTCAATTGTACTGGATTTTTTCCACCCCAAGTTAATTCTAACATCGAACCAAAACTGTCTGGAGTAGGGCCTGAAATGGTACCAGATCCCATCATGTCACCAGAATTCACGCGACAACCATTAGAGGTATGATGTGCTAATTGTTGGCTCATTGTCCAATACATATATTTGAAATTAGAATTAGAAATAACTGTTGCTTCCGCATTTTCAGGCTGAATAGCCACTTCTAAATTAATATCGAAAGAATGCTTTCCTTTTTGTTGTAAATAAGGTAATGGCGTTGGTTCTTGTTTTGGACCTTTAGTTCTAAATGGTTCCAAGGCATCCATCGTAACAATCCAAGGCGAAATTGAAGAAGCAAAACTCTTTGCCAAGAATGGTCCTAGCGGAACATATTCCCATTTTTGAATATCGCGGGCACTCCAGTCATTCAATAAAACCATTCCGAAAATATAATCTTCTGCTTCAGTTACAAGAATATTTTCACCCATAATATTGACATCGGTTGTGATGAAAGCAGTTTCCAATTCAAAATCTACCGAGCGGGAAGGCCCAAAAACGGGTGTAGTTTCACCATTTGGCAACATTTGCCCCATTGGTCTGTGTACTGAAATTCCGGAAGGAACTATAGTAGAACTTCTTCCGTGGTACCCAACAGGAATGTGAAGCCAGTTTGGTAATAGTGCATTTTCAGGGTCGCGGAACATCTTTCCTACATTAGTGGCATGTTCTTTACTGGAATAAAAGTCTGTGTAATCACCAATTAAAACCGGTAACTGCATTTCAACATCTTCCATTTTAAAGATCACAATATCTCTGTCTTCTGCGTTACCTTGTAATTTTGGATTTATTTCATCAAAAATATCTGCAATTCGGTTTCTAACCAGACGCCACGTTTTTTGGCCGTCAGAAATAAAATCATTCAAAGTATCCTGCATGAACATATCGTCCGTCAGTTCAATACCTTCAAAATAATTTAACTGTTGCAGGGCTCCTAAATCTATTGCGAAATCTCCAATGCGAGTCCCTACAGTCACGATATTTTCTTTTGTAAGAAAAACACCGAAAGGAATGTTTTGAATAGGAAAATCGCTGTTAGAAGGCACTTCTAACCATGACTTTCTTTGAATATCGTTAGCTGTTATAGACATATTGATGTTAATTATTTTGTTAAAAATTAATTATCAAATGTATTATAATCTAACTATTAACCAAACGTTTTTTTGTATTTTTGCATGATATTTAACGAAAATCAAAGAAATGCAACGCGACGAACAAATTTTTGACCTCATTCTAGAAGAACAAGAAAGACAAATTCACGGATTAGAGCTAATCGCTTCGGAAAACTTCGTAAGTGACGAAGTGATGGAAGCAGCTGGTTCTGTTTTAACCAATAAATATGCGGAAGGATATCCTGGCAAAAGATACTACGGCGGTTGCGAAGTAGTTGATGTTATTGAACAAATTGCTATTGACAGAGCCAAAGAATTATTTGGTGCTGCTTACGCAAATGTGCAGCCACACTCTGGTTCACAAGCGAATACAGCGGTTTATCACGCATGTATTAAGCCTGGAGATAAAATTTTAGGTTTTGATTTATCACATGGTGGACACTTAACGCATGGTTCTCCTGTAAACTTTTCAGGACGTTTATACACTCCTTCATTTTATGGAGTAGATAAGGAAACAGGGAGATTAAACTATGACAAAATTCAAGAAATAGCAACTAAAGAGCAACCAAAATTAATCATCGCTGGAGCTTCGGCTTATTCTCGTGATATGGATTTTGAACGTTTTAGAGTAATTGCCGACAGTGTTGGCGCTATTTTATTGGCAGATATTTCTCATCCTGCAGGTCTTATCGCTAAAGGTTTGATGAATGATCCATTACCTCATTGTCATATTGTAACGACTACTACTCACAAAACATTACGTGGTCCTCGTGGAGGTTTAATATTAATGGGTAAAGATTTCGAAAACCCATTTGGTATAACTACTCCAAAAGGAGAAATCAGAATGATGTCTTCTTTATTGGATTTAGCCGTTTTCCCTGGAAATCAAGGTGGTCCATTAATGCACATCATAGCTGCAAAAGCAGTAGCTTTTGGTGAAGCATTGAAAGATGAATTTTTCACGTATGCTTTACAATTGCAAAAAAATGCAAATGCTATGGCTGATGCTTTTGTAAAAAGAGGATATGAAATTATTTCAGGCGGAACGGACAATCACATGATGTTGATCGACTTAAGAAACAAAAATATTTCTGGAAAAGATGCTGAAAATGCATTGGTAAAAGCAGAAATTACTGTAAATAAAAATATGGTTCCATTTGATGATAAATCACCATTTGTAACGTCAGGAATCCGAGTAGGAACTCCAGCTATTACCACCCGTGGTCTGGTTGAAGAAGACATGGAAACAATAGTAGAACTGATTGACAGAGTACTAATGAACCACACTAACGAAGATATTATTGAAGAAGTGGCTAATGAAGTAAACGAAATGATGAGCGAAAGAGCTATTTTCGTATACTAATTTTTAGTTTAAGGTGTAAGGTTTAAAGTTTAAAGTTTTGTGTCTTAAAAAGGTATCACAAAATTTTGAACTTTAAACTTTTTTTCATTTTATCGGAACTTTAAACTTTAAACTATTTTTTCAAAATTTAAACAAACTTTACAATGTCTGTATTACGATTAAAATTACCAACCGATCCGAGATGGGTGAATATTGTAGAAAAAAACATTGAAGAAATCTTGACAGATCATGCTTGGTGTGAACAAAAAGCAGCTACAAATGCCATTACAATTATCACTAATAATTCGGAACATCAGGATTTAGTTCAGGATTTATTGGCTTTAGCCAAAGAAGAAATCGACCATTTTGAACAAGTGCACAATATCATCATCAAACGAGGCTTGAAATTGGGGCGAGAACGCAAAGATGATTATGTGAATGAATTGTATTTGTATATGAAAAAAAGTGGAAATGGGAACAGGGTTTCCAGCTTGGTGGAACGGTTATTATTTTCGGCAATGATCGAAGCCAGAAGTTGCGAGCGTTTCAAAGTGCTTTCGGAAAATATTCAAGATGAGGAATTGTCTTTATTCTACAGGGATTTAATGGAAAGTGAGGCAGGGCATTACACCACATTTATTACATACGCCCGAAAGTATGGAATAGGTATCGATGTAGAAAAACGCTGGAGAGAATGGATAGAATTTGAAGCGTCTGTTATAGAAAATTACGGAAAAAACGAAACGATTCACGGTTAAATTCTTAAATTTTTTATTAATATTAAGAATTTGTACTTTTTTTAATTACTTAAAATCAATTAAAAATCAGCTGTTTATAATTGATTTTGTTTTTTACAAGCACTGAGATTGTTATTAATTTTAGTAATTTGTTACCGTTTTATAATTTTTGATATACATTTATATTTTTAAGTTCAACTCTACTAATTAGTAACTGCAATGAAGCTCAATTATAATTTTGATGGAAATATTGCTTGCAGAACAATATTACAAGATCAATTAGAAAAATTAAATATAAACTATCAATTACTGGATTTAGGCCAAATTGAAATTAGTGATAATATTTCTGAGGATACTTTTGAGGAACTTCAAACTTCACTCAAAAGATTTGCAATTCATATCATCGATAATCCAAAAGGACAGTTAATCCAAAAAATTAAAGATGCTATAATTGAAATTATTTATGATAAAGAAAAATTTCCTAACACAACAATTTCTCAATACCTAGCTGATAAATTGAATTATAGATATGGATATATGACGAATATTTTTTCCGAATACACGCATACATCCATAGAAAATTTTATTATTATTCAGAAAATTGAAAGAGCAAAAAAGTTTATTATCGACGGGGAATTAAGTTTGACAGAGATTTCGTATGAACTAAATTACAGTAGTGTGGCTTATTTGTCAACTCAGTTTAAAAAAGTAACAGGATTAACACCTTCCATGTTTAAAAGAGTAATTGATAAGAGAAGAAAATTATCAAATACGGAATAGAAAAATAATGAAAATAATACCCACTATTATATGATTACACATCAAGATCCAATGCATATTCTTTTAGCCGATGATGACGAAGATGATCGCACTTTTTTTAGTGAAGCTATTACGGAGCTTAAAATGGATAATAAGCTGACTTTATTTAAAGATGGTAAAGATTTGATGGATTATTTGGAGCTTCCTGATATCAAGTTGCCTCATATTTTATTTCTAGATTTAAATATGCCCGGGAAAACGGGAATAGATTGCCTAAAAGAAATTAGAGCTAATACTCGTTTTAAAGACGTTTCGGTTGCCATATATTCGACATCATCATCAGAAAAAGATATTGAAGATACCTTTATTGAAGGTGCCAATATTTATATAAAAAAACCAAATGATTTTTCTATGTTGAAAAAAGTCATTAAAGAGGTAATAAATATGAATTGGCAATTTCATACCTCAGGATTAAACATAGAAACCTTTTTCTTTAGCATTTAATAAAAAAAGAGATGAAATTTTTAAAATTATTTAAAAATTCTCAAGTATTCAAATTAGCCTTGGGTGTCGCTATTCTTGTCGTTTGTTATTTTGGGTCTAAGTTCTTTTCTCAGATGCAACGACTCACGTCAACACTTGAGTTAATCGCAAAATCCAATGAGACTCAATTGGAATTGGAGAAGCTTTTATCTATAATAAACAGCTACGATTATAGTTTACGTAATTATATTATTACCAAAGATGAATCCTATTTACAAAATCGATTTCTAAACAGAGGAATAATCGAGGAAGGAATAAAGAAATTAAAAATCTTAACGGTAAATGATTCTGTAAGAAATAAAGATATTCTAACGCTTGAAAAACTTATTAACTATAGATTCAAATTATTCAGAGAAACATTAATTGCTGCTAAAAGTAGTAATGTAGATCGATTAGGACTTAATTCTAAGTTGAAGAAAAGTAATGATTACACGGAAATGATGAAATTGTTTGTCTACAAAATAATTAATTCAGAACGATTAAAAACTAAATTTCAAAATTCGAATCATCAATTTGAACTGCAGGATTCGTTAATGACTGCCTTTCTATTAATTATTTTATCTCTTCTGATCCTGTTGCTTTCATTTAACAAAACCAATGGTGATATTGAAGACCTTAAGCAGGCAAATGATAAATTAATGTTGCTTAATGAATCATTTAATGCGGCTGAAAAAACGGCTGGTTTTGGTCATTGGATGGTTAATTTAGAAACAAATCAATATACTTTTTCAGACAATATGTTTCGGCTTATGGGAGTTGAACCCAATGCATTTGAATCCACTTTAGAAAATTCAATCAAATACTTACATCCCGATGATTTAGAATATGTCACGCAAGTTCATAAAGATTCTTTGGTCAATCATCAATCAACGTCGATAGTGTTTAGGTTTTTAACTGCATCTAATGAGGTAAAATATATCATGGGTGTTGGAAGTTTTACTAAAGACGGAAACGGCAATATGATTAAAATAGGGGTAAATTATGATATTACAGACCAGTATAAAAGAACGCTTGAACTGGAGGAAAATAATAAAGAGTTAAAATATATAAATTCAGAGCTTGAATCTTTTAATAATATTGTAAGTCATGATTTGCAGGAGCCACTTCGTAAGATCCAAATGTTTATTTCCAGAGTAGAAGAAAAAGAATTTGATGGGCTTTCACAGCAAGGAAGAGATTATTTTTCTAAAATTAGAATTGCAGCAAACAGAATGCAAACATTGCTTATTGATTTGGTTAATTATTCCAGAACCATAAAGGGCGATAAAGTTTTTGTTGAAACAGATTTAAACAAAATTATATCCGATACTATCCAAGATTTGACAACAAATATTGAAGAGAAAAGTGCAATACTTCATATTGGACAATTACCAATAATTAAAGCAATTCCATTTCAGCTAAAACAGCTATTTATAAATTTAGTTTCAAATTCGCTAAAATACAGTCAGGAAGATAATATACCTCAAATCAACATCAATTCTGAAGTTATTACAGAGGAAGAAGTTTCTAATTACGAAATAATTAATAAGGAAGATTATTATAAAATAGTAGTTGAAGATAATGGAATCGGCTTTAAACAAGAATATGCGGAAAAAATATTTCTTTTATTCAAACGTTTAGAAACTGATCCTAAATATTCAGGAACAGGACTTGGTTTAGCTATTTGTAATCGAATTGTAGAAAATCACAAAGGATTTATTAAAGTAAAAAGTGAACCTAATCGTGGTTCAAAATTCTATATTTTCCTTCCTAAAGGAGATTTAGTTTAATTTTAATAATTTTCAAAAAAAACTATAGCTAATGTTAATAATTTCGGTGGCAAAAACTAAAGATCTTAAATTAATCAGAGAGATTGCATATGGTTCTTGGCCGGCTACTTATGGTGCGATTTTATCCAAAGAACAGATTGACTATATGCTCAATTTGTTTTATTCAGAGGAAACTTTAAGCGAGAATTTAAATGAAAAAGGCCATCATTTTATATTACTTCATGAAGATACTAATTGCATAGGATTTGCCTCGTTTGAGCATAATTATTTAAATAAAAATCATACTCGATTGCATAAAATTTATTTACTTGCGCAAGCGCAAGGCAAAGGAGCTGGAAAGTTGTTAATTGATACTGTTGAAAAATTAGCTACAGAAAATCATTCAGACGTTATTTCATTAAATGTAAATAAATTTAATAAAGCGCTTTCTTTTTATCAAAAAATTGGTTTTAAAGTGGTCGCTGAAGAAGTTATCGAATTAGATTTTGGTTATTTGATGGAAGATTACAAAATGGAAAAGAAATTGTAATTGTTTCTGAAATTGTAGTTTTTGCTAATAATTATGCAAGGATGAATTTGCGGTAAAACTATATATTATCGTACATTTACTAGTAAGAATTTATCCAAACATATCGTTGTTTCAAATAAAGACAAAATGAGTTTTAAATCAATATTATTATTTTATTTACTTATTTTCAGTGTAGTATCTTGTTCTAAAAAAAGTACCGAAGAAACAAAACCTACTTTAGGAGATGTAACTGAAAGTGTTTATGCTTCAGGCGTTATTAAAGCGGATGGGCAATATACCGTTTTATCTACAGTCAGTGGAACACTGCAAAAAGTAAATGTTGTCGCTGGTCAGTCTATAGTAAAAGGACAATCACTATTTGAATTAGAAAGTGAAAAAGCGGAATTAAATACTGAAAATGCCCTATTAGCATATCAATTAAGTCAGCAAAGTAACCGCTACATTCAGGATAAAATTTCTGAAATGGAAATGAAAGTCCAGTCTGCCAAAGATAAACTAACCTTGGACGAATCAATTTATAATAGAAATAAAGTCATCAAAAACCAAGGTGGTATTTCGGAAGTTGATTTTGAAAGAGTAACATTAGCATATAAAAGTTCTAAAATCAATTATGAATCTGCCAAAAAACAATTGGGCCAACTCAAAGCACAATTAGAAAACGACCAAAATCGCAATCGCATCAATCTTAAAATCAATCAAAAATCACAAAGCGATTTCATTGTTAAAAGCGCCTTTTCAGGGGAATTATTCGATGTATTGGTAAAAGAAGGAAGTCTGATCACTCCGCAAACTCCTTTGGCAATTATAGGTAAAGCAGGTTCTTTTTTATTGGAATTAGAAGTAGATGAAAATGACATGGTACACGTTACGCTGGGGCAAAAAGTACTGGTGACGATGGACAGTTATAAAGGTCAGGTTTTTGACGCAGTTGTCGATAAAATTTATCCTATCATGGAGGAGCGTTCCCGTACTTTTAAAATTGAAGCTCATTTTATAAAACGACCTCATAAATTATATCCCAACCTTACCGCTGAAGCGAATATTATCATTCAGGTAAAGAAAAATGCAATCACGATTCCTAAGTCTTATTTAATTCAAAACAAATATGTTTTAGTAAATAAAGATGAAAAGCGGGAAGTGAAAATAGGTTTGAGTGATTATCAGAAAGTAGAGATTTTAGAAGGATTAAAAGCTGAAGAAACAATTTATATGCCTTAGTAATGAACTTCAAATTAATTTTAAATATTGCGCTACATTTGCTTCGAGCCAGACTAAAACAAACTATTGTTGCGGCTGTAGGAGTAACTTTTGGTATCGCCATGTTTATTTCTTTGGTTAGTTTTATGCATGGTTTAAATGATTTATTGGATGGATTAATGCTTAATAGAACGCCTCATGTTCTTTTGTATAACGAAATTAAACCTTCTGAAAAGCAACCTGTTTCATTGGCTGATGATTATAAAAATAACGTCAATTTTATTCATTCTATAAAACCAAAAGACAGAGGGAAATCTATTTACAATGGTAAAACGATTATTAAAGTTTTAAAAGAAGATGCACGTATTATTGATGTTGCGCCAAAAGTTACAACGCCAGTTTTTTTTAATTCTGGAACCATTGAAATTTCCGGAATCGTTAACGGTATTGATGTTTTACCGGAAGAGAAATTATTTAAAATCAGCGACTATATCATCGAAGGGAAAGTAGCTGATTTGCTCCAGAATAACAGTATTATTATAGGAAAAGGATTGGCAGATAAAATGTTGCTTTCAAAAGGAGATATTATTAAAATCACTACTTCTAAAGGGAATTTGGCCTCTTTGAAAATCGTTGGAATCTCTGAAATTGGTATTGCCGAAATTGATAATACGATGAGTTATACTTCATTGGCCACAGTCCAAAAAATCTTAGGAGAACCCACAAATTATATTACTGATATACAAATTAAACTTTTTGATATGGCTTCGACTCCTGCTGTTGCAAAAGAGTTTAGGGATAAGTTCAACTTGGATACCATCGATTACCAAACAGCAAACTCACAGTTTGAAACCGGAAGTACAGTACGGAGTATTATTTCCTATGCAGTAGGCGTAGTGTTGCTTATTGTGGCTGGTTTTGGAATTTACAATATCCTAAATATGATGATTTATGAAAAAATGGATAGTATTGCGATTCTAAAAGCAACAGGTTTTTCCGGGAATGATGTTAAATGGATTTTTGTATCACTTTCTATTATTATAGGACTTGCCGGGGGATTATTTGGATTGTTATTTGGCTATATTTTCTCTTCCATTATAGATGTAATTCCATTTGAAACGGCTTCGTTGCCCACAATCAAAACCTATCCCATAAATTACAATCCGTTGTTTTATGTTATCGGAATTACTTTTGCATTATTTACCACTACAATTGCAGGACTTTTCCCTGCGTTGAAAGCCAGTAAAGTTGATCCAGTAGAAATAATCAGAGGAAAATAACGATGGAGAACAACAAAGTTTTAGAGGCGGTTGGTTTGAGTAAATATTTTTATGACCCTGTGAAATTTAAGGTCTTAAAAGAAATTAACGTGAGTATTAATCATGGTGATTTTGTCTCAATCGTGGGAAAATCGGGTTGCGGAAAATCGACCTTGTTGTATTTGCTTTCTACGATGGATACAGATTATGACGGTCAGATATTTATTCATAAAGAACTTGTTACTGGAAAAACCGACAAAGAGCTAGCATTAATACGGAATGAGAAGATAGGTTTTGTATTTCAGTTTCATTATTTGCTAGCGGAATATAATGTCTTGAAAAATGTCATGCTTCCGGGAATGAAATTGGGTAAATACTCCAATCAGGAAATCGAACATCGAGCGATGAAACATTTGAAAACATTGGATATGGAAGATCAAGCCTTAAAAATGCCAAATCAATTAAGCGGAGGACAAAAACAACGTGTAGCTATTGCGCGCGCTTTAATAAATGATCCGCAAATTATTATGGGTGATGAGCCTACAGGAAATTTAGACAAGAAAAATAGCGACTTGGTTTTTGATATTTTTAATAAATTGACGCAAGAACAAAATCAGACGTTATTAGTTGTTACCCACGATACTGATTTTGCTGAACGGACTAATAGAATCATTACCATGGAAGATGGGAAAGTAATTTTGTAACTGCTTATTTAACTATAATTTCGTGTTTGTAAAGCAATCCTTTTATGCCTTCTACAGAAAAAACAGCTTTCTTAACTTTCGTCTTGGTTGGATCAATAGTGTAATTGTAGCTTGTTTTAAAATTAGCTTTATTAGCAATTGCTTTTGCAAATTCAGCTCGGTATAAATCGCAATTTTCAAATAGTACTTCAGTCAAATCGGTAGACATAAAATCGACTGCAATTAAACTACAATTAGTAAAGGATGTTCCTTTGATTTTTAAAGTATAAAATTTGGAAAAATCCAAAATACAATCATTAAAGGTAATTTCGAAAATTAATTTGTCGCACATTGCAAAATTTACTTCTTTGATTTCGCAACGATTGAAAATCGCGGTTCTAAAGGCTACATAGTTAATCTTTGCATTGCTAAAAGTACAATCATTGAAGGTACAGTCAATAAAAGTTACTGCGAGAAATATACATTGAGAGAAATTACAATTCGTAAAAGTACAACACTCAAATTCCTTAAAATTTACTTCTTCCTCGCGATAAATGATGTTATTATATTCAATATCTAGAAAATATTCTGGCATTTATGGGTTTTAAATTCAAGTTTAGGTCGATTATTTTGCGCAACAAAGAAACAAAATTCTAAACCTATACTATTCAGAATTTGAAATAATTATTTTTAATATATTAAACTCTGTCAAAATCTCCTTTCCAATTAATAATGGCTTTTTTAATTGCTTTTCCCGAAAGATTTTCATTCAACGTTCTTTCCGTAAGTGAAGGAAGTTCTTCATCTGGTGCAAATCGTAGCGCAAACAATTGGTCGTCATTTAATTGGTATTCAAAATCCTCCAATCTTTTACCTGTAATAGAAAAATAGCGGTACCGAAGTTCCAGTCGTACAATACGGTTTTGCAAAGTCAATGCATAATGTTGGCGCAACATGAACGCCAGACAAAACAGAACAACGAAAATAGCACTGATGAAAGTCCAAATCAATTGGTCTTCGGTGGTACAACTAAAATACACGCTGAAGGCCAAAAAAATCATTATAATAGGATAATAAACAAAATGATGAGGAGGGTAATACCGAATATGATTTTTATAGGATTGTGTTTCCATGATTTTATTTAAAGTTTTTTAAAGATAGTCAAAACAACTTATTTGAAAGCAAACAGGATTTTTAATTGTGAAAAAAACAAAAATTATATAAGTTTAGAATTTTATAAATCCTTTATTAATTATATAACTTCTAACTAAAATAAATTCCATAAATTTATTAAAAATTAAAATTATGATAGCAACGAAAGGGTATGCAGTACAGGATGCTAAGACAGATTTAGCTCCTTGGAATTTTGAAAGACGTGAAATAGGGCCGCATGATGTACAATTTGATATTCAATTTTGTGGTGTTTGTCATAGTGATCTTCACCAAATTAAAGACGATTGGGGTGGCGGTATTTATCCAATGGTTCCAGGACATGAAATCGTAGGTAAGGTTATAAAAGTTGGAACTCATGTAAAAAAGTTTAAGGTAGGTGATTTAGCCGGGACTGGTTGTTTGGTAGATTCTTGTAGAACTTGTGAAAACTGTCAAGAAGGTTTGGAGCAGTTTTGCATAAACGGGAGTACAGCAACCTATAACAGTTTAGAACAGGATGGAAAAACTCCTACTTACGGAGGCTATTCTAATACTATTGTGGTGCATGAAGATTTTGTATTGCATGTTTCTGATAAATTAGACTTAGCTGCTGTAGCCCCTTTATTGTGTGCAGGAATTACAACATATTCGCCATTAAAACATTGGAAAGTAGGGAAAGGACACAAACTGGCAGTGTTAGGATTGGGTGGTTTAGGTCACATGGCAGTTAAATTTGGCGTTGCTTTTGGTGCCGAAGTAACAGTGTTAAGTACATCTCCAAATAAAGAAGCTGATGCAAAAAAGTTGGGAGCACATCATTTTGTAGTAACTAAAGATGCGGAACAATTAAAAAGTGTAACAGGGAAATTTGATTTTATTCTGGATACGGTTTCTGCACCACACGATTTAAATTTGTATCTTTCATTATTAAGAAGAGATGGTGTTCATATTTGTGTAGGTGTTCCTCCTACGCCATATGAAGTTCATGCTTTTAGCTTAATTGGAGGCAGAAAAAGTCTTGTTGGTTCTTTGATAGGAGGATTGCCGGAAACTCAGGAAATGTTGGATTATTGCGCGGAGAAAGGAATTGTTTCTGAAATTGAAATGATTGATATAAAAAATGTGCACGAAGCTTATGACAGAATGACAAAAGGAGACGTTCGTTATCGCTTTGTTATTGATATGGCTACATTGTAAAGCAATTATAAAAAGCAAAAACCCTAAACATTTTAGTACTGTTTAGGGTTTTAATTTGTGACCTTGACTGTAAATCAACATTAACCATATCTATTTGAATATCAGTATTCATATTTGCTTAGTGGGAAGTTTGTGGGAAGTTTTATCAATTAACTCTTTTAATCGCTCGATCAGTTCGCTGTCATTGTCGCCAATGATTACATTCAAATGATCTTCTTCATTATCGTTATTTTTCATATTTATGTTTAAAAAGAAGTTTACACTAATTTAAATAATTTCAAAAATTCATTTTCTGTTACCAAATCAAGCCCCATATCTTCAGCAGTCATTATTTTAGACGGCCCTGGGTTATTTCCAACAATTAATACTTGAGTCTTTTTACCGACGCCCGTATCTACATCGGCTCCAACCTCCCAAAGTAGTTTAGATATTTCGTTACGGTCTGCGAAATATTTAAAATCGCCTGTAATCACGACTTTTTTACCATAAAAGAAATGTGATTTATCTTCGACATCTTTTTTTGGATATAAATATTGTTTTTCTAATTTTTTTTCAGAAAAGGAAATTATTTCTTCTTGAGTGTAGTTAATTGTATTTTCTGATTTTTTTCTTGAGGTAGTTACTCTTTCAGTTTGAAGATTATAACTTTCTTGTTGTGATTTGAGGTAACTGTATTTTTTATATATCTCATGATAATTAGTTTCCATAATTTGGGAGTGTTTTTTAATCTTATTATTTGAAATAAATAAATAAATTGAAAATATGATTAATCCAAATGTTAAAAATTCCATAGTTTAAAGTGTAATTAGTTATTTTAAATCATCTTTTTTAGGTTTACTCTTTTATATTCTGGACAAGCATATAATCACCTTGATCATTAAGTAAATCTTTTAATGGCATATCTGGATAAACACGCAATAGTTTATTTATAATTTCCGTGTATAATTCCACCCAACTTCCAAATACTTTAGAAAGTTGTGAATGCTCTTGGTCATAATCTTCTAAAAAACCTTTTGCGATATCTGGCTGCTTAATACTTAATCCGTGATCTTTAACAATGCTTTTTATTTTCTCCCAATCTTTAAATTCAGTTTCCATACTATTTTATTTTTTAGATTCCTTTTTCATTTCTGGTTTTGGTTCGGCAACATAAAGATGACTTTCCGAAGCCTCTTTGTCTTTTTTTAACTTCAAAATTTCTTTTTCAAGATCTTCTATTTTTTTTCTTTGGAACTTTATTAAGTCAGTTTTATCTTTAAGTTCATCAGTTATATTTTGTTCTTCAATAGTGTTTTCAATAACGCTATTGCCTTTTTTTATTGTATTTCCCGCTCCAGTTAGCAACCATTCAGCATTTATTTCAGTAAAATTTTTTACAGTATTCTGTATTGGGTTTATTCCTGCATTACTTCTTCCTTTTAATATTTCATTCATTGTAGATGTACTAATCTCTATCATTTTTGCAAAATGACTAGGATTAGACACTTGTTTATCTTTTAACAAGTAGTTATAAACATCTAAAAATCGGATTGTTATGTCATTCATATTAATATTTTTACAGAAAATTGTAAAATGATTGTTATTTATACAGAAAACTGTATATATTTGCAATAGTAATAACGTATTTCTACCGTAGCAAATTACAACAATATAAATTTAATTCAAAATAGCACTTATCTATGATTAAAACAGCCGAAAGAAAGAAAATGAAAAAGGTCTTTAAAAAAGGCTATTCAAAAGAAGTTCAGCAAAAACTAAATGAGAAAAATGTGGTGACACAAAAAGGAACCCCTTACGGATTCTCATTTATAAACCATGTTTTTAACGGACGAAACGAAAACATCGCAATTGAAGCAACAATTCTTGAATTGTATACTGAAAAAGTAGAAGCTACAAAAAAGCTGAAGGAAGAAAAAAAGTCAATTTTTAAAGCGTAAAAAAACCCGAAGCTGTAACTCCGGGTCTTACTTAATAATAACCTATAAAAGATTAAACTAATGGAAAGCAAATCTACAAAAGAAAACCAAATTCACCAAATCCCAGCCGGATTACTTCTGGGTGACAAAAGAACCGAAATCTTTGGGTGTCGTACTACTAAAAAAACATTTTTTGTTACCAATGGGCAAACAGCACATTTTAATGAAATATGCGGTAAAAAGAAAGCACAAATTTTTGAGCAGATGCTTAATGATGATGCAGCTATTGAAGATTTAAAACATTTATCTCAAGAAGAAGCCATTGAGAAATTCGCTTTTTGCATTTACGGCGCTGCTGATCATGAAGCGGACTTTTGCGAAGAAGGCGAACTTCATAAAGCGGATAACTTCATTTGTTCCAATAATTGCCAATGTCTTAAATGGAAATCTAAATCCATTACAGTTGATGGTATCCCTCTTACAGCTCGAGAAATACAAATTGTCACGCTTATGGCTTCGGATCTGGCCGATAAGCAAATTGCATCTGAACTGAACATTTCAGAAAGCACATTGAACACCCATAAACATAACCTTTTTGAAAAAGCAAGTGTGCACTCAAAATCTGGTCTTATTACTAAAGCTATTAACCAAAAAATAATCCAATAATTATGACATTAAAATTCACATATACAGGTTCAGAAGCGTTAGAAATGCTTAAAACTACATTTCCTAAATCATGGGAACAAGAGATTACGGATGGTCAGATATTTATACGCTCTTTAATGAGAATGTATCAACTAACGGCCGTTGAAGCCTATCAAAAATTTTTAAATCAAACGGGTTCTGTAGAGAAATCAATATCAACCCTTGCAGCATTACATGTAATGAATTGCCAAAGTAAAATTGCTGAAGAGATCAAAGGAATCCAAGAAAATCAATTAGCGTATGGCAACCAACTTATTGCACTTGAATCTTCGAAAAACACCTCATTTGAAGATAAAAAAACATTACGCTCCTACTATATATCCAAGCAAAATGAATTACAACAACGTATTGAAAACATCATTTTCGACTATCCCGTTATCGGTGCGAAGAGAGTTATTGTGCAAACAAACTTATTCAAGAATTGACACTACAGGTTTGACCGTTTCACAATATTATAATCTCTATATAAAAAAATAAATGTATACCGAAAAATCAATTGACGAAGTTAGAAATGCTGATATAGTTAAAATCATTGGTCATTATTGCGAACTTAAAAGATCGGGTTCTAAATGGACATCCGAGTCACCATTTAATCACAGTAAAGATTCCTTTTTTGTCACTCCAAGTCTTAACATGTACAAATGCTTTTCTACAGGCAAAGGCGGTGACGGGATAAGTTTTGTTCAAACGTATAAAGGCGTTTCTTTTGGTGAAGCCGTAAAGTTAATTGGCGACATCTGCGGGATTGTTCTGGAAGAGGAACAACTGTCTGAAGAAGCGGAACGCAAACGAAGCTACAAACAGGAATTGTTTGATATAAACGCAGTTGCTTGTTTAAAATATGAAATTCAGCTAAAAAATGCAGCTGCTGATCACTGGGTTGCAAAAATGCTGGTTGATCGCGATATCAACGATGCCACTGTCGAAAAATTTAGAATTGGGTTTGCACCCAAAGAATATAAATTGATTACCAATCCACTTATTGAAAAAGGAAAGCTGGAACAGGCTATTTCTGTGGGTTTGTCACTTACTAAAGAGGGAAATAGTTTTGATTTCTTCAGAGACAAACTGCTTTTTCCTATTCGGGATGTTCGCGGGAATGTGTTGGGTTTTGGCGGTCGTAGATCTAATGAGGCTGATGGTCCTAAATACATCAACACGGGTCAAACGGATATTTACAATAAAAGCCAGGTACTTTATGGTTTATTTGAAAATAAAGAATTTATAGCTAAAGCAAAAACCGCTTTTTTGGTGGAAGGGTATACAGATGTTACCGGGCTTTCTCAACACGGTTGTGAATTAGCAGTTGCCAGTGGTGGAACTGCATTGACTCCGGAACAGGCAAAGTTAGTTCACCGTATTGCGGATCATGTTATCATTTTGCGTGACAATGATGGGCTTGATGAAAAAGGAAATGAGCAAAAAGGAACTTTGGCAGCACTTAGAGATATCAATATTCTTTTGGCTGAAGGATTGAAAGTTTCTATTGTGATTTTGCCGGAAAAAGAAGATCCGGATAGTTATGCCAAAAAAACGGAACATGTAGAAAAAATGCTTTTTGGTAACGCTGAAGATGCAGTGAACTGGAAAACCATAAAACTGAAAAACAAGGCGGCCAATGATCCAAATGAGTTATCAAATGCCGTTACTGAAATTTCATTGATGTTATCCCAAATAAAAGATGATATCAAGCGAAATGCGTATCAAAAAAATTGTGCTAAAATAATCAAGCAACCTGAAAAAGTAATCAAAGAAAAAATTGAAAGCTTTTTTAAAATAGCTGAAATCAAAGCGGCACAATCAGAAAAAGTTCAGACAGAATCATCAGAATATTTGGGTTTGCCAAAAGGTTCTGATTACAAGCAATTTCTTGAAAAAGGCTATGTTACGCACGAAAACAATGTGTTTTTTAGAGGAAAAAACAGTTTCATAAAAGGTTCTAATTTTAGAATCACACCTCTTTTTCACGTTTATGGAAAATCAGATAATAAGCGTTTGTGTGAAGTTATAAATGACCGCGGCATTAAAAGACTAATTGATTTTGATTCTTGTGATTTTAACCAAATGTCAAGGTTTGAAAATAAATTAACCGATGAAGGTAATTTTACTTTTTCTTCAGAGGTAACTGTGCCTCAATTTAAGTTATTAAAGAATGATGTACTTGGCAATTTTATAACGGCTTTTGAATTAAAAACTTTGGGATGGCAACACGAAGGGTTTTTTGCTTATTCTAATTTAGTTTCTTATCTCGGTGTTTCAAAAGAACCAAACGATTACGGAATCATCCAACTGGATTCGGGCGTAAAAATGGAAAGTGATTATATCGAGGATGTAAAACACTTTTATTCTCCAGCTGCATCAGTAATGTACAAGCATTCCCGTGATGGTGATGATCCCTATGAGAATGACAGGTATTTAGTTTTTAAACCTGCACCTATTGCTTTTCATACATGGATGAACCAATTGAAAAAGGTGTACGGAAAAAAAGCCACAACAGGCATTGCGTGTATCTTCTTTTCGATTTTCAGGGACTTATTTGTAAAAACCTATCAGATATCGCCAATACTGTTTTTAACTGGTGAAAAAGGCTCTGGAAAATCCAAATTTGCCGAAAGTATCGCTGCTGTTTTCTCCTATAAACAACCCGCTTTTGATTTGAATGCTGGAACGATATCCGCATTTTCAAGAAGATTAGGGCGGACCACTAATACCATGACCATTCTGGAGGAATTCAATGATTTGATTGATTTGAAAATGAAACAATCTATCAAAGGATCCTATGACAACCGCGGGCGTGAAATAGGGCAAAATACAGGCGATAACAAAACCAAAATGACAAAAGTAAACTGCTTTTTGGTAATCCTTAGCCAGTATTTATCCAGTTGGGATGACAACTCCATTACTTCCAGAAGTGTGATTGAACACGTAATTAAGCCAATTGAAAATTTCACTAATGAAGAAGTGGCCGACTTTAATTTAATCCAGTCCTGGGAAGAACAAGGTTTGACCAGTTTTATACTGGATATCGTGAAATACCGCCCAGAAATTGAAGAAAATTACAGGCGTGTTTACGGTGAAATTATCAAGGATTTTAAAAAACAATTAAAAGATACCGATTACCAAGAACGAATGCTTCAGAATTACACGGTGTTGCTGACTCCAATAAAAATTTTGTTTGACAAATTTCAATTTCCTTTTACCTATAAAGAAATGCAGGATCAGTTTAAAGAGGCAATCGTTGATAGTTCTGATTTAATTGTAGAAAGTGAAGGACTAGCTGAATTCTGGAGAACCATGGAGTATTTACGTGACAGATCACCGTTCCCATTGATAAAAGAAGGAATTCATTATGTAATTGACACTCCATTGACATTGAAACTGCAAACTAAAAAAGGCGAGCCGGACAAAGAGTGGAAAAATGAAAAAAGAGATCAGGTTATAATTATAAAATTGAACCCAGTTCATCAATTGTACCATAAAGAAGTTTCAACCCGTGAAGGTGTAGATGTTATTACAGAAAATACATTGAGAAATTATTTTAAGTCCAAAAAATACTTTTTAGGTACAATTAAATCATATCGATTTGATGATACATCAACATCAGGATATATTTTTAATTACACAATAATGCACGAAACAGGAATCTTGAACCTGATCAGAACGCAAAAGAAAGAGCATGCTGAAGATCCTGTATATAACAATGGAAGCGCTGAAGATGATCCTGACTGGTTAAAAGCAAAATAGTATGAACTCGCCACGAATAACATGTTTGACCGCTAAAAAATAAATTTTACAAATATGAAAACGAAAGCTGTTATTTTAAATTTAAGAGTGGCCAGAGCCACGGACTTTTCAGACGAACTGGGACAAAAGAAGTATGGCTGCATGTACTTTCAGCAGTCCATCAAAGGAACTTTTTGTAATCAGCCGTATTTCTTTCATGAAAACACAAATTTGGAAGTTTTCAAGGAATTGTACCAAACAGAACAGATTTGGGTTTTGGCTGGCATATTTGACGATGTAGAGATAATAGAAAAACGTAAACCGATAATCACCAATGAAACAAAAAAATATCATAAGAGCCATAAAAGCCCTCGCCCTTGCTTGTGCAGCAAATAAAGGTTTCACCGGAAGTGAAGCTATTCAAGAATTGGCAAATCAGAAAATGAAATTACTAATCCCTTTAATAAAAACAGAACATGAACAACAACATTAAAAAAGTAGAATCTGTAACAAAACCAAGATTCATTGTATTAGAAAACGGTGTAGAAGTGCTAAAAGCTTCAAAAAAAGAATTAGCTGATGCGAGAGTGCAATTGCTTCAGGAAGCATTTAAACCATTGATAATTTTAGTTGATCACAAAGAAAAAACATCAATGCATTACAGCAAAACCATCCACCAGAAAAACTATCGCATTGAAGCTGGAGACTACGAAAAAGACACGGCCTTACCTCCAGTGACTGAAGTTCCACAAACCGAAGCTTAATTTTTAACCTATAAAAGAATAAACAAATGGAAAATAATATTATTGAAATACCCGTAAAAGGAATAATTATAGGAGAGTATCAAAACTTTGATTCCTGGATAAAAAATGTACAGGAATGCGCGAATAAACATGGATTTAACTCCAAGTTATTGCACCAAGACAAAAACGGATTTGCAATCACTGGTTATGATCTAATAAACCATAAAGACCGCAGTCCTTATCCTGTAAAAACCTATTTATTAATTCAGGACCCTACCATAGCAAAACCACAATCATTCAAAGCAACTTCAAATAATTAAATCATGAAACAAGGAAAAAAAAGAACAATGAGCATTTGTGTATCAGACATTGACAAAAGCAAGATTGTAGCACATGAAAATGGTAAAAAGTACCTCGCTATTGAAACATGGGACAATGAAACCCCTGATAAGTACGACAATGATTTTAGTGTGGCGATTTCTTTTAATAAAGAAGAGATTGAAAAGAAAAAAGCAGGTGAAGAAGTAAAAAGAGTGTATTTAGGAAATGGCAAAATATGGCCAGACACTAACACTACAAGAGCAATCACAAATGAAGAAGCTGATGATTTACCTTTCTAAAGATGTATTCATTTAATGAAATTAAAATCATTTTCAGTCGCTGTTATTCAGCAAAAGAAATAAAACAAATCCGGGAAGCCTTCGCTATTATTTTTGAAGACAAAAGTATTTCGAATCAGCATTTATTTTTCATTCGGAAACAGTCAAGGCTTCGCTCCCGGGAATTAGAAAATTTAAAAAAATAAAATTTATGAGTAAGAAAAACTATCCCATTTATGGACTTAACGAAAAAGCCTGCTTGCATTGTATGCAACTACGTGAAGAAAAAACTGCCTTGTTAATTGAAATTTTCCCAATATGAAAGCACTTAAAAAGTTTCTGAAAGAAATATACAGTGCGTTAAAAGCACAATCTAAAAACTGCCCACGAGATACTAAATGGTAATCACATGGAAGAAGAACAAATAAATCCAGAACTGATCGCTTTAGGAATTGAAATACAAACGGAACTGATAGCAATCGCAATGGATGAAGTCGAGATCATGAACTTTTGGGACGAATGTTATAAGGCAGCACTAAAAAACAAACCAAAACCATTTTAATTTAAGAATTATGAGCAAAACTAAATTTCACCCAATACTGTTTTCTACACCAATGGTTCAGGCAATAATCGAAGGAAGAAAAACCCAAACCCGCAGAACAAAGAGACTGGAATCCATTAATGAGAATCCGGATAATTTTAAATTACTAACTTCTTTTGACGAACCTGAGAATTTATCAACAGCATTTTACACTAGGAATAATGGTAATCTGTATGTGCAATTTATGAATGGAAGCAAGAATCATGATATAAAATGTCCTTATGAAATGGGTGATGTGCTTTGGGTTAGAGAAACGTTTTACACCTTTTCAAATTGGGACCATTGGAAACCCAGAATGCTTAAAAGTGTGAATGTAGAGGTTTTTTATACTGCTGACTTACAAGATGATTATATATCTAAGCCATTACATAGAGGGAAAACGAGACCAAATATTTTTTTACCTGCAGCATACGCTCGCATTTTCCTTAAAATAAAATCAATTCGAGTGGAGCGATTGCAAAGCATTGATTACAAAGAAGCCATTAAAGAAGGAATTGAAATGAAAATTGTAATTGAAGACGGTGTTGATATTCCTATTCAGGGATGGACTAATTATTTAGGAGGTGACTATTTTACTTCAGGTGATGGGAAAAATACACCAGAAGAAAGATCCTTTTTCTCACTTTGGGAATCAATAAATGGAAAGGAATCCTTAGAGCAAAACCCTTTTGTTTGGGTGTATGAGTTTGAAAAAATTGATAAACCTTTAGATTTTATCTGATGGAAGAATCACCATTTAAAGGGTCAAATTTAGAGACTACGATCAATAATACAAAGAACGCGGACCATCTTTATAACTTAACG
This sequence comes from Flavobacterium urumqiense, assembly GCF_900108015.1. Classification (GTDB taxonomy): domain Bacteria; phylum Bacteroidota; class Bacteroidia; order Flavobacteriales; family Flavobacteriaceae; genus Flavobacterium; species Flavobacterium urumqiense. The sequence goes on from NZ_FNVP01000009.1 coordinate 93,762, forward strand.
GATTCCGCCTTTAAAAAGCAACCTAAGTCTAAGTTCTGGAAGGAAGCATTTGAATTAATTAGTAAAAAACACAAAAAAAATGAATCAAGCAGAAACCACATTAAAAATAGCAGCTGAAGAAATAAAAGAAGTTTTACGCAAACACAACTTAGCAGCTGCAGTTGCTTTGCATTCGCCTGGACATGGTGAATATTTTGTACACCTGAATCCTACCTATTCCTGTGCCTACATGTACCAGGATAATGAGGTTCGATTTTACAGTAAAGCAGCGGATTATAAAACCCCAACGGAACAACTGGAGAAACAAGCTGATACTGCTAACATGTTGAAACTTTTGACTGAAACAACGGCATTCAATTTTGGGTGTTTGGATTTTCTTTCCAAAGAATTTGATGAATTAACCGGTGCTGAGCATTATTAACTTTTAAATAGGAAAAAGATGCTATATAGTCAATTAAGGATGTATGCCATTTCAATGAGGTTTCGTGAATTGGGAATAGAAAGGATTGAAGAAATTAGACAACGTAGAATGAGAGCTTTTTTACCTGAACCAATACATTTTAAAATACAACCAAGAGACGAAAACTTTTCTAATTTATACGATAGAAATGGAAAATTATTTGAATTACCAAAATCAAAGTATCATAAGTAGCGGTTTCAACCAAGCTGAAATATAACGACCGTGGCTAAAATCCGTTTCAATGGCGTTTAGCCATTGTTAGAGAGAGTGCCTTTTGGCAGTCTCTTCGGATTTTATCCACGGTCGT
>NZ_FNVP01000009.1:96018-170432 GCF_900108015.1 Flavobacterium urumqiense
TTTAGCCATTGTTAGAGAGAGTGCCTTTTGGCAGTCTCTTCGGATTTTATCCACGGTCGTTAGAAGAGAATGACGTGAGGAATTCTCTTCTAACGAATTGTGCTTGTGGCAGTGGCTAAAATTCAAGACAAGTACCAACCGATAAATCCTAATTAAACCCGTCAGAGTTTTTTCCGAAGGAAAAAATGATGTAGCCATTACCACAAGCACGTGTTACCGGATGTACGGCAATTATTAATTCAAAATATTAAATTATGTATTTCAAATGTAAAAATTCTTATCAGCCAGAAAATGGAGTTTGGTGGCTTTATGCAAAAATCATAAAACACAATGATGAAGATACTTGTCAAGTTTTTGAGTTTCAAAGAACTTCAAGAGAAAATGAATTTGTTGCAGGATTAGCAACGCCTTTCGCAGGTTCAGTTGATACAAATAAATACACTTATTATCAGGATTTATTTGATGAAATTAGTAAAGAAGAATTTGAAGACGCTCTTAAATTATTTATGGAAGATTTCAATAATTATATGGACTTCATTCGTTGTAGCCCGTAGTATATACGGTAACTACTATATATAAATACCATCTGTAAGTACTAATAAAAATAACACCTAAGACTATGAACATCGGAAAGTATGTGGAATTGTATTCCGAAGATTTAAAGCTGAAAAACTATTCTGACAATACTATCTCTAATTATAGTAATCAGGTAAAATTGTTTTTGGAATATTTTAACAAAGTAGCTAGCAAGCCTTCTGAAATTTCAGAGAAACAGATCAAGCAATGGTTACTGTTGGCCAACTCAATCAACGGTAGGAAACATCGAATTTCTGCCGTGAAGTTGTTTTATAAGCTCACAGGTAAACAGCCATTAAAATTCAAGCATATCGAATACCCAAGATCCGAGAGAAAACTTCCTCAAATTATCGAAAAGGAATTTTTGCTGGATGCGATCTCTAAAATTACAAATGCAAAACATAAAGCAATTATAGCACTGGCTTATTCAACAGGAATGCGAGTTTCGGAAGTTTGCAACCTTAAAATATCCGATATTGACAGTAAAAGAATGATTATTATCATTCGCCAAAGCAAAGGTAGGAAAGATAGAATTGTAGGACTGTCGGATAAAATTTTAGAAATTTTAAGAATTTATTTTACAGAATATCAACCAAAAGAATTTCTGTTTAACGGACAATTCGATTTGCAATATTCGCACACAAGCTGCAACCAGATTGTAAAGAAATATCTAGGCAAAGAATATCACTTTCATTTATTGCGACATTCAAACGCTACAGCATTATTAGAAGCAGGAACTGACTTGAGAATCATTCAGAAGCATCTTGGACATGCAAGTAGCAAAACGACTGAAATATACACCCACGTAAGTACAAATGTTTTGTCAAAAATGGCATTACCTATTTAAAACCAAACCCCATGAAATAACAAAAAACCCCTCAAGCGATGGTATAAATAATTTTATGCTTTCTGTAGACGAAATCGCTATAAACCCACCAGTGAACAACAGTAACTGGTGGGTTTTTTGGTTACGCTTCCTTCCTACATGCCACAATGGGCCGGTAATTAAATTATAGATGCTAAAATAGTACTATATGCCGCCCTGGGACGGTAATTAAATACACCTAACTATACTATGAATATCGATACACCTCAAAAATTCCAAATTTTGGAACCCCCCCGAACCCCCTAATTTTAAAAAATTTTACAAATTTTTCATTTGCTGTAAAAAAGAGAGTAAAAAAGTTCCACAGTTCCACAAATAAAAATATACTTTTTATAATAGATATTATCTATTTGATTTATAGTATATTAAGTCTAAATAAGTATTGTTTTTATTTGTGGAACTATGTGGAATTCTTGTGGAACTTGTGGAACTATTTTTTAGGGTTCCCACAAATCAACCTATAGTTCCACAGGTTCTGTATACTGTTTTACACTTAAAGTGCTGAAAGTCAGTTTTGTGGAATTGTGGAACTTTTTTTTCTGTTTTTGCATGGTTTTGTAATTAAAAACACTTTTTTTTCACTGTTTTGTTGTAAATTAGTCAAGCCTTAAAAAAAATTTAGATGATTCAAATTTCTATTCCTGTAAAAAAACACGTCAAAAAATACTTAATCAAGAAATATGGTGAAATTCATACCATTAGTAAAAAAACATTTTTAGGTTTGTTGCTGCTGGAGTTGATCAGTAATGAAGCAGACACTTCGGATATTGATTTTAGGGACCATGATAAGTACAAAATGGAGATCCCAGAACTGTATTTTAATACCAAAGGGTTTTCTGTGAACAGGAAAAAGCTAAAATTCCTAGGTCTTTGCCTTGAAAGGCTCTTTTTTGAAGATTTTTACAGTTTTGTAGATGTGGAATTGGCCAAAGGAAAAGCAAACGCCTGGCAAAGTGTAAAATTGTTTTTGTTTTTATACAAAATTGATGAAAATGACATGAAGCTAGAAAGCATGTATCGCAACTATCAAAGGCACTGCGGAGAAAAAATAACTGAAAAAAAATTAAATACCATAGTACGTTCGTAGTGTGAAAACCGCCTTAAACCACTGCTGATATGGTGGGAAAATACGACAGTTTTATAATAATAAATATAAAGAAATTATGACTTTTACTTCTGATGAAAAATTACCCGGTTTTGCTGAATTTGATTTTTATTTGCTGGAAGAAACGGGTAATTGGCCCTTTGTAGTTACCGATGTAAATTCGGCACAAATTACATTCACTCCTTACGTAAATGATGTAGAAGCATTGATTGAACCGGATAGTATTGATGTAAATGTAAATCCAAAACAATCCGCTGAAGGGACCGTGCAGCAAATTTCGATTGTTTTTAGGTTAATTACTCGAAGTGAAGCCCTGGAACAATTACTGGAACAATATGCGAATAAGCCCGGAGTGGGAATTGGAAAATTGAATAATGAATTTAAAAAATTATACGGTACTGATCGTGAACCACTCTATATGAATTATGAGCTAAACGAAGGTACAAAGGTAGACGGTACGGCTTTTACTGAAGTTCGAATAAAAGGCGAAACCCGCAAACGCCCCGTGTATTATACGCCTTAAAATTATTATTTTGTTTTAATTAATATTAACTTTATAAACCTAAAAAAGAGCAAAAAATGGAAAGTAATAATCTGATTGAACATTCATATGGCACAATTGTTATAAATGGAGGGAATCCGCTTCAGGGTTGTCCAAAAGATTGGGATGAAGCAAAGTTAATTGAAGAAAAACTAAATGAAAATAAAGAAGAAGAAGAACCGCAATGGAAATTTGATTGTGGTTTTAAGCTTGATTATGATAGTTCTATTATAAAAATTAGCAGTCGCTTTTATCCTCCAAAAACTCATTATGGTGAAACATGGGACGGAACCGTGAGCGTTTATTTTATGGATAAAAAGATAAAAGAAAAGAAATTTGATTATCCAACTTTAGAAGAACTTCATAAGGAAGTTGAAGATTACGTGAAAAAACTTATCAATGACATAGGCACATCCATAGTCTAACCGCAAAAGGCCTTTGTATTATACGCCTTAAAATCGCTGTCCTATTTTAAGAGGTTGAATAAATGAAAATTTGTAAAGTGCAAAAAGCATTTTACAAATGAGTATAAATAATTTACATTCTCTACTTAATGGCCGATGGTTCATTCATGAATCATACGGGCATTCTCTTTTGCCTTCGCTGAACAACATCTTAAAGGGAAATTCACTTAAGATAGAAAAAGAAGATAAGAAACCTGAATCATTTGTTGTTCAACTGGGCAAATCTCCTGTTGTTGCGTCTACTTTTAGTAACAGTGACAATAACAATGATTATGTTTTGGTAATGGATTTAAAAAATCCTATTTACAAATACTCCCAAGAATGTGGTCCACAAGGGACTAAATCTAAAATCAATATTTTAGAGCGATACAAAACTGATCCTTACTGTAAAGGGATTGTTTTAGATATTGATAGCGGTGGTGGTCAAGTTGCCGGAACTCCTGAATTTTACGATTATATCAGAGAATATACTAAACCAGTTGTAGCTTATACTGATGGTTTGATGTGTTCTGCTGCTTATTATATTGGTTCGGCATCCGCTTATATTGTAGCAAATAAACGTGCTGATCACATTGGTAGCATCGGTACAATGATTTATTTCATTGATTTTACTGGTTGGTACGAAAAAGAAGGTGCAAAAGTTATTACTGAATATGCCACAAAATCTACTGAGAAAAACAGGGATTATGAGGAACTTATTAAAGGCAATCCTGAGCCTTATATCAAAAATCAATTAGATCCAATTACCGAAGATTTCATTAATGACATCAAAAAAGTAAGATCAACAGTAAACGAAGAAGTTTTTACTGGTAAAACCTATTCAGCTGCTGACTCCATTACAATGGGATTGGTGGATGAAATTGGAACACTGCAAACGGCAATCGATAAGGTTTTCGAATTGTCAAAAAAATCAAGTAATCAAAATTTAAATACAGATATGTCTAAACAACTTGTAAACGTACAGGCTGTTTTGGGTTTAGATGCACCGTTGGCTTCAACAGAAGATAATGGCAGCTATTTGAATGCGGAACAACTGGAAACGGTAGAAAATCGTTTGGTTGAATTGGATGCTTCCAATTCAGCATTACAAACAGAATTAGATGCTGCTTTAGCAAATACTGAAGCACAGGAACAGTTAACAGCTTCACAAGGTGTTGTTACTGGAATTGAAGCTTCTATTGATGGTATGCTAACATCTGCGGGCTTGGATGTTACAGGAACGCTAACCGAGAAAGCAACTGCATTAAGTGCAAAAGTTGCCGAAATGGGTGGTAAGGATGGTTCAAACCATACTAATCCTAAAGTTGATGTAAACAATGAAGCAGCTGCAGCTAATGTGGTTGGTGGTGTTGACATCTCTGGAGCAATGAATAATTAATTAACTAAATTTTTTATATATGTCAATAATTTCTACAGATATAGTTACGGCCTTTGGCGCGCGCTACATCAATGAAGGGCAAAATATGGATAGCTTGAAGGAACAAATCCGTCAGCCATCTGTAACGCCATCTTATGCCGTACCCATCATTACTGAAAATGATGTGTACCGTTCGTCTAATGCTTCGTTAGGTGAGATTGTTCAAGGTTTCCAAAAAGCATTTACTGCCAAAGGAGATTTGACTTTTACACCAAATGAAATTGTTTTGCGTAATGCAAAAATTGATATTTCATTGTATCCGGATGATGTAAAAGGGAAATGGCTTGGATTTTTAGCCTCATTAGACAAAACAGCTAGAGCCGAATGGCCTATTGTTCGTTATATGCTGGAAAAACACGTTGTGCCACAAATTCCGCATGACATGGAAACCAAAGCGTATTGGGGCGGTTCTTATGTTGCACCTACTGCAGGTACTCCAGGAACAACAGCGGGAACGCTTGACGGTTTAAAAAAACAGATTGATGCAGGTTTGCTAGCTGGTAGCATGAATGCAATTGCATTGGCTGCATTGCCTACACCGACAACAATGTTTGAAAGCATTGAAGAGTTTACGGATGATATTTTTGCACACAATCCAGTATTGGAAAGTGTGAAAATGAGAGTTTATGTGGAACCAAAGTTTTTGAAAAACTATTTTAGAGACAAACGTAATACACACGGAAACGATGTGAATTATGTTGCTGGTCAAAATACGGTTGATTTCTCCCCAAATATTGAATTGGTTGCATTACCATCAATGGCGGGTTCTGGATACATCTGGGCTACTCCGGTAGAGAATTATGTTCATTTGCGCAAGCAAAACGGAATGAAAGATCCTAAAGTAGAAGAAGCAAAACGTGAGGTTGCTTTGATGCTTGACTGGTATGAAGGTATCGGGTTTGATTATAACCAATTGGTTTATGCATTTAAACCAGTTTAATCCTTAGGATATGTCAAAAGATAAAACAACAACACCAGTAGTCGAAGCGGCTGCTGGTGTTAATACAGTTCAGAATTTATCATCTGAACAAAATGAAAAAGCGGAAGCGGAAAAAGCAGCAGCGGATAAAGCGGAAGCGGACAAAGTTGCAGCAAATAAAGCGGAAGCGGAAAAAGCAGCAGCGGATAAGGCAGCAGCAGATTTAGCAGCAACTGAACAATCGCATGAAGCGCAATTAATTCCTTCGGGAATATTTGTTGCTGAAAATGGTAATTCATTTGAGTTTGCTGTTAGTCAGTTTACCTTCAAAGGGAAAGTCTACACGAAAGAAGAAGCTTTGAGCGATCATGCGGATGTTTTAGAGCATCTGATTTCTGTACAATCATTCATCTTAAAAAAAGTATAGTATGGCAGTAGCATTAGAAGATATCGGTGGCGAAAGCTGTGAACCAGTTTCAGGATTAGTCAACAAAATATATTATGCACTGCATTCTGATTTTTTGACGATTATTGACCCAAAGAAAATATGTGATGCAAATACGCCAGCAAATGTAGCTTCTACTTTTGCGGAATTGGCGACTATTGCCACGGCACATGTTTTTAAAACCGGAAAGAAATTCTTTAAGGTAGATTTCGTGACAGAAACAGGGACCATAAAATCAACCCAAATTGGGGAGAATGGCAGAAGTTTGTTTCAAAACGAATTAGTAATTGAGATTGCTGGATCCGAAGCCGCAGTACTTGGTTTTTGCCGTTGGGTAAAGAATCAGAAATTAGTAGTTTTGTCAGAAGAATTCGGAACAGGAAATGTGAGACAATTAGGTTCTGCAAGATTGCAGGCTACTGTAAAAGTGGAGCATGCAATCGAACCAACTTTGGAAGGTAAAAACGCCGCCACAATCACGTTTACCGATAAAAACTTTGGACCCGCTCCAATTTATAAAGGAGCGATTTTATTAACTCCTATGGTTTAGGCTTTTTTTTATTTTTAAATAGTTTTTGGTTTGGTAGAAAAGCGTTCTTTAATTAGAACGCTTTTTTTTGTAGGTTTGTAAGACTAATTTTAAAAAATTGAGTTATGAAGAAATTATTTTGGTTATTGATTTTTGTTTGTGGAGTGAGTTTTGGTCAGGAAACTGATTTTACATTTTCTAAGGATGGTTTTACGGATTTTGTAGTCACGGAATGTCCTGGTAAAACTCAAAATGAATTGTATAAAAAATCGATTGACTGGTTGGCAGTTACTTATAAAAACCCTAAAGAAGTTTTGAAAGCGCAAATTGAAAATGATTATATCAGGTTTGAAGGTTCAGCTCCAGGGTTAGTCACGATCACTAATTTGATGACATTTAATTATCCTACTACTTATCAGATAGAAGTTTCCTTTAAAGAGGGTAAATATAAATTTGACGTTACTGAAATAAAATATTACATAGCACCAAGTAAATATGGAGCGGGTGGATGGTATGATTTTGGGATAAAAGAAACTACCGAATATTATAATAAAAAAGGTCTTATAAGAGGCAGTTACAAGCAAATGCCAGAAGCGCTTACTAACTATTTTAATAATTTAAATAAGCAAATGAAAGATTTTTTCATGAGTGATTCTATTCCTAGCAAAAAAAGTGATTGGTAATATTAAATAATTTATTATGCATGACTATTACGAACAAATTTTTACTTTCATAAAAGAAAACTTTATTCCCAGTACTCCTGAGAATGCGAATGTGAAGCTTAACACGGAACAGCTGCTTTCTTTTCTTTTCAGGACCTTTCCTGTAGATTGTGTATCTGATTATGACTTGAATGAAATCCTTAGTTCATTAGGATATATGAGGCACAATTATGTTGTAGAGTATTTTACTGAAGTGGGCAAAAAGAAAGATGCCAGGATTGAAGTCAAGAAAAGTTTAGAGGTGGGTTGGTGCTTGAAAAGTCCGTTTGATTTGCATACTGAAGAATTGGAGAAAAAGTAAATGTTTTTTGTATATTTGATTTATGAAAATGACTTCAGAAGAAAAAATAAATTTTGCATTTACTTTGTGTCCAGATTTTGATACTTATGAGAATGATATGGTGCAAATTCCTATTATTGAGAAACCCAGTTTAATCATTAATAGGTCTGTTTATCCATCAGAAATAGAAAAATTAAATATAATTACTTTTATAAAAAATTTCAAAAATAAAAGTTGGGAATTTTATAATAAGAATTTTTAATAAATATTTTATATCAAAAGCAAAACCACTCAATAGAGTGGTTTTTTTATGTCCTATTCTAACACTTTCACACTTTCCATATTTGTACTATGGAAATGATAAAAAACTGGTTTGATCAAGGATGCGATTATGCTGTTGGAATTGTTATTTATGGCAATTTACCAAAGCATAATCCCACTTTGCTGAATAACTTAAAAAGGAAAAACAATTCATTCAATACTGAAAAATTGAAAAATGAATTGAAGAAATACATTGATAAATACGACCAAAACGTATTTATTGCTGAAATTCAAAAAGAAGTTGCTGCAGTTGTTATTCCTGCTATTAACAAAGTAACTGAAAGCGAAAAAAAACAGGCAGTTTTATTTCATCAACTTCCTGAATCCATGCGACCTATATTACTTGAAGCAAACCAATTATTTAAAGAAAATTGTTTGCTAAAAGTCAATTTGAATGAATTGCCGGCACATGCTGAAAAAGCCGCTATTGCCATCCAAATTAAGATTCATAGTAATATCAGGAAAAACCAATTGTGCTGGCAAAAGATTGATTTGTTTATAGAGAAACGAATTGTTCCGGAATCGCCTAAACATGGTTTTGAAGAGTTGACACCAGCTGGATTATTGAGACAGCAACAATTGTTGTATGCTTCGATTTCTAAATTAAACACCAGGTTAAAAGGCAATCGTGAACAGATTGAAAAAGTGACTGTTTTAGCGATTCGTTCCAAAATTGAACGTCAGATTTCAAAACAGGAAGAAAACCTGATCCAGCAAAACGAAAAATTAATCATTATAAGCAATTTGATTGATGGGAACTAAAAAAAGAAATATGCTTATAAAGCGTGGTGATAGCACGTTTGATAAGATTTTGGCGCATTACATCAATCCGGAACATTTTCCTTTGACTGAAACCAATACCGACATTCTGAATCGATTGAATGAGGTTTTTGCATTGCGGTTAAACCATTTTTCGTCCCAACAAATTGTAAATAAATGGGTAAACGAAAAAGGAATTTCGCAGGCTCAGGCTTATATTGATATTAGAAATTCGGAGAAACTTTTTGGTAATGTTTTAAAAGCAGATGTCGAAGGTTCTCGGGTTGTTTGGTTAGAATACACTAGAGACTTTTTGAAGCGCTGTAAGCAAAAAGGAGATAAAAATAATGAGGCTAAAGCATTGAAAATGATGGCTGATTATGGAGGTTTTGCTAATGAAGATAATCCAGAGTTTAATGCTGAGAAATTCGAAAATATGGAAATTCATGTGAATGTGGATAAACAAGTCCAGGCTAAACTTCTTGAAATGCTTTCAGGTGGTTCCGTGGATTTGAATAATTTGAATGTTACTGATATTGATTTTGAAGAACTGAAAACTGACGAATACGAAGATGATGATCAGTAAAAAAAAGTTTGTAGAACTTACTATTCCGCAATTGTGTTGTGTCATGGCACAACAAAGGCATAAATATATTGAGATGGGTCGTGGTGGTGGAAAAACCACCATTTTTGGCTATCAAATGCGTGAATTAGTACGGCAAATGCCAAAGGCCTCTTTTGCGTTGGTGGGTTCGACTTATTCGCAGATTTTGGCAAGAACATTGCCTTCAGCCATTGAGGGATTAGAAATGTTTAATTTACATCAGGATATTGATTTTGTTGTTGGTAGATGTGGAAAAAAACACGGTTACGAAATGCCATATCAGCCACCAAATCAATGGAACAATATTATACATTTTCCAAATGGTGCCATTTTTCAGTTGGTTTCGCTTGATAATGCTAATTCAGGGCGTGGTTTGAATTCCTATGCTGAATTAGGCGATGAAGCTGCATTACTAGATCCAGAGAAACTATTTACCAATGTAAAAACTACTAATAGAGCCAAAAAGGAAGTATTTAAGGACTGTAGCCTTTTGGGTTCTGAATTCTATGTTTCGTCAACCCCTATCAATAAAAAAGGGAAATGGTTCACGGAAATGGAAGAAGTGGCTAAAAAGAACCCAAAGGAGTATGCATTCATTAAAGCTTCAGCATTATCGAATCCTTACTTGAATCCTGCATGGTTTAAAAAGATGCGGGATCAGGCAGTATCCGAGATACTATATAATGCTGAAATACTAAACATAAGACCAAAGGAAATTGTTGACGGGTTTTATGGCAATCTTATACCTGCCAAACATTACTATACGGATTACAACAATAGTTATCTGGAAACAATAGGTGTTGTGGCCAGATCAGAACATTTTAATTCTAACCAGGACAATGATGTCCGGGTCAATGAACCGCTTATTATGTCGGTTGACTTTGGTGTGTTCAACTGTTGTGTTGTGTCTCAGGTACAGGATGATACCTACAAGGTGTTAAAGTCTTTTTTTGTAAAATCTCCTAAGCTATTGGATGATCTATTCATTGAACAAGTGATACCATACTACAGGCCACATCAGGAAAAATTTGTGTACTTATATGGTGGTCATGATGGTAACAACAGATTGCCAAACGATGAGCGCACGTACTTTCAACAGATCATTGAGGTACTTACTAAGCATGGCTGGACCGTCTACCTGATGACTCATGGTGCAGCACCAACACACACTGATAAGTATTTACTTATCAATGCTATGCTCAAAGAACATCAGATGCGATTACCTAAGATGCGTATCAATGAGCATAACAATCCGGATCTAATCATTGCACTGGAACGCACCGAGGCAAAGGAAGCTTTGAAAGGTGGTATTGAAAAGGAAAAGAAAGATGAGCGCAATAAGCTATTCCCACAACAACACGCACCCCACTTAACGGATGCGTTCGATATCCCGATCATGACAATGTTCAATGACATCTTCAAAGGTTCGAGCCTACTACTCTCCGAAAGCCGTATTCAAACTACATAATCCATGCATTTTCATATATCCATATATTTTGGAGATGGAAAGTGTAAAAATTTATAGGGACAGGCGTGCTTTTCTGTTTGATAATATAAAAAATAATATTTTTTTAGAGGTCAAAAAATTGATTTTCAATATAGTAAACTTTAAAATAGTAGAATACACCCATCAAATAATATCAGAAAAGCAATTAAAAAGTCTGTCCTATTTTAAAACCAGTCAAATAATGAAATTTGGACTATGCAAAAGGAAATAATTTCATTAAAAGAAGGTTTAACCATTCTAAATCAAAAAGACATAAAAGGGACTCTTATCCCTTTTGATTTGACTTATAGAACTTTTAATGCTACATCAAAAAGAGGCGGTAAACTAAAAACCTACTCCGGTGCCAGACTTCTTTTGGAAAAAAACCCAAACGCAATTCATCGCGATACTATCGAAAACATTTTAGTTCCTATCAAAAAAACCAAAAACGCAAAGCATTTTGAGAACAGGACCAGAAATATTGAATTATCCGATGAGACTGTTGTCACAATTTGCATAGATTTTATCATCAGTATTAACAATAAAGAAATCATCTACTAATGTTAAATAGCGAATTTTTAAGTCCTACTATAGCCATCACCCAATACAAAGGTTCTCCTGCAATGGTTTCGTTTAAGAACTCCATCGATAAAATGGATAGCACTGTAACCGCTGTAAAAGTAGATGTGAAAGATAAGCAGGGCGAAATAGCTTCATGGGGCAAAAACAATGATTATCCACAGCAAGTCATAAAAGAATCCAAAAAGAACGGATCAGTTTCATCTGGTATCAGATTTTTAAGAAAGGCACATTACGGCAACGGATTGGTGTTATTGAGAAATGAAGTTTCTGATGCTGGAAAAAAAGACACTAAAGTTGTTCCACTTACTGCACTTCCAGAAATCAATGCCTTTTTCCGAAAATCACAAATGAAACGTTTTTGGAAAGAAACTATTGCTGATTTAGAATGGTTCTCTATCGCATTCCCTGAATACATCCTTTCTGAAAACTTTACCAAAATCAACCGTGTAAAACGTCAAAAGGCGGCTTGGTGTCGTTTCGAAATGATGAATGAAGAAAACGGATTGGTTGAGCACGTTTACATTTCTGAAAAATTCGGAAAAGGAAGTGCTGTAGATATTACCAGCAAATTTGTCGAAAAAATACCTTTGATTGACAGTTACTGGTCCGCGGATGAAGTTCGTGAATACTGCAAAATCAATAAAATAACTAAGTTCATCCGTCCTATATTCTATCCTTTACTTGACGAAGCTTATTATCCTGAATCAGAATGGCATGCTATATTAAAATCGGGGTGGTTAGACGTTGCCAATTCAGTTCCGGCACTTAAAAAAGCCATGTTTGAAAAACAAATGACAATTAAATTTTTGATTGAAATTGACGAACAATACTATCAAAAGATTTATGCTGAAGAATGGGCAAAAATGAAAGTGGAAGAGCGCAAAAAGATACGTCAGGATCTTATTGATTCCATTAATACTGGATTGGTTGGGAATGAAAACGCAGGTAAATCCATCCAGTCAATGATGTATACGGATTCAACTGGAAAACAAGTTTCTGCACTTAAAATTACTGCTATTGATGATAAATTGAAAGATGGAATCTATTTGCCAGAAGCTTCAGCGGCCAATTCTGAAATACTTGTTGCAATTGGGGTCGATGCCACTCTAGTTGGTGGTGCAGGAATACCGGGCGGGGCGTTAGGTGCCGGTTCCGGTTCTGACAAGCGCGAAGCATTTCTAATTCTTCAGGCACTTTACAAAACCAATAGAGAAACAACCTTAGAAGTTTTCGAATTCATTCAGGATTATAATTCATGGGATGAAACAATTATTCCAGGATTAGAAGATACCATATTGACCACACTAGATAAGAACCCAACAGGAATGCAAAAAGCTACAGCATGATACTAAACACAACCGATGACTTAAAAAAATACGTATCGTTGGCACAATCATTTGTGTTTACTGATTTCGAACCATACATCACCAAAGCCGTGAATGCTTTTACCAAAAAGTATCTTGGAAACCTTCATGTTTATCTTAAAGATGAATTTGCGACTCCAGACATTAATTTCGAAATCAAAAACGAAGCGCGCGAACATTTACGCAATGTAATTGCCAATTTTGGTTATTTCATTTATTTACCTTTTTCAGCGGTAATGGCTGATAGTTCCGGAATAACTGTAGTACAAAGCGATCAAAGAAAATCAGCAGAATGGTGGCAAATAAAAGACATTCGTCGAGAACTTTTGCGCTCCGGTCATGAAGCAATGGATTACCTATTGGAAATTTTAGAGAAAAACCCAACTGTTTTTGTTGATTGGACCACAGAATTTGGTACCATAAACAAAAATTTACTGGTCCATAACACCACCACATTCAATGAATGGTATCATATTTTCAATTCCCGCCAAACATTCCTAGCCTTACAGCCGTCAATTCGTCAAGTTGAAGATCAATATATCCGAACGATGCTTTGCCCAGAACTCATTGAGCATCTAAAAACAGATGTTACAGGAGTTTCGCTGGAAGTAAAAACCGAACTTCAAAAAGCAATTGTAGCTTTTACAGTGGCAAAAGTCGCAAACGTAGGGTTGTTTATTTTAGATGAAAATGGTTTGCGTGTCAATTTTGAAACCTTAATCGATGGTCGAAAAGAAAGTGTGAGTTATGGAAAAACCGCTGATCAAACATCAAAGTTAGTGGAAGAACAATCCAATAACGGTTCGCAATATTTAACTGTGGCCAGAGAATTAATCCAAGCTAATTTAATCACATTCAATCAGTGTGAATCACCGCTAAAAAAATCCACATCTTTAGGTTCCGGATATACACCTTATGATACACCAGGAGTATTGTCAATATAAAAAGCCTGCACTTAGCACGGCAGAAGTGTCCTATTTAAAAAACTACAATCACTATAATTTAGCATAATGAGTATAACAGCAACGAATAATCCATATCCTACAGATCCAGACGCAGCACCAACGAAATTAGACCGTGGCGGCTACATAGGAACAGCACAAAATCTTGACGAAAAAATAAACACTAATTTATCCGAAGCGAAAGCATTGATAGAGTCATTTAAGGGTTCAACTGATTTAGGGTCAATTACACCTACTTCTACACCTACAGGAACGGGCCCAGCTTTTTGGCGCGCAACTCAAAACGGGACATACACGAATTTTGGAGGTTTGGTTGTAAATGCCAATTCCTTTGCGGTGTTTTCAAGAAATGATGCGGGGGTTTTTAGTATTTCTCAGACTGCTTTAGATTTAACAGCTTATGCGAAAACAGTTGATACTAATAAAATAAACACTTGGATAGCTAAAGCTTATCCATTAGGAGATCAAGTCAATTATTTAGGCAAAGATTGGGTTTCTAATGCTGCTGCTGTTGCAGGTGATGTTCCAGGAACATCAAGTAAATGGGTGGAGCGATTGAGTGGTTATGCAATCGGTAAAAGTAATATTTTTGATAATTCAGCGAATGTAAATGCCATTATAAACAACGGAGTACTTGATTTGTCTTTAATTAACTGCTTAGACTCTCAACAGTTCACAATAGGGGTTTTTAGAAAAAATGCCTCTACTGCTTATGAAATAAAAATATATGAATGGAAAGGCGGTACTTTCACAGACGAGGTTTGTTCTTTTATTCAACCAAATTATGTAAAAATAAAAGATATTGAGACTTTAAAACTTTCCACTATTACGCAAGGTATTTATGGGTACATCACTTTAGATTGGTCTAAAATACCAGACGGAACATCTATTGCTTCTCAGACTTTTGCTTTAGCAGGATTAAATAAATCTATTTATACTACTTATCCTTTGCCTCCATCGATAATTTCACCTAATATTTTTGATAATTCAGCAAATGTCAATATAATAATGAAGGCTACTGTTCTTGATTTAACCTTAATAAATTGTTTAGATTCTCAAAAATTTTCCATAGGTGTATTTAGAAAAAATGTTTCAGGGGCTTACGAAATTAAAATATATGAAATTATTAACAATTCTTTTGGGGATGAAGTATGCTCATTTAACCAGCCTAATTACATAAAAACTAAAGATATTGAGACTTTAACGCTATCTAATATACTTCAAGGTATTTATGGGTATATAACAGTAGATTGGAGTAAGATAGCAGATGGAACATCTATTACTTCTCAAACTTTTGCTTTAGCTGGGTTAAGTAAGTCAACTTATATACCGTTAATAAAACAGCCATTAAATAAAATATCTAGCTCTATATTGCATAGAGGATTGTTAGATAGTATTTCGGCTGTAAATTGGTCTTTATCTTCAGGTATTTATACTACAGGATCATTAGGTATGGCAAATTATTTGATTTTGAATAAACAAATAAATGTAGAGGGAAGAAAGACCATTGTAAAATTTAAAGGTTCATCAGACGCAATTATTACGTTTCGATACAACGGAAAAGAATCAAGTGTAGGCACATTTTTTAGTGAAATTGTTGTAGACAATTTAAATTCTCAATTTTATTTAGGTAATAAAGGAGGGAATGGCACTTTAAAAACTGGAGCTTCAAAGCAATCATTTATCTATAATTCATCACATTATTATCAAATAGAAATAAAAAGAGTTAGAGAAATATTTTATGTGATGTTAAAAAACTTATCTAATGCAACGGAGTATTCTATCACATTAGCTTCTTTAACAGATACAGATTTTACCGATAAAGATACCTTTGGACTTTATATGAATAGCGGTACTTCACTATCAGTCAGTGATATAATTGTAAGCTCAACAGTACAGCCATTATTAATAGTTGGCGATTCTATCACAGAGGGCGATGTGCTTACATTTTCAAATGGAATTAGTAAAAGATTTGTGGATTTTATAAAAGATGATTTAGTTGGAAAAGTCTTGATAAGCGGCAGACACGGTGGAAATATAAATGGAGTAACTGAAAAAGTTAACACGGAGTCAAATATATTATTACCTCAATACCAAATGATTACAATAGGAACTAATGGAAGTAATACATTAACAAATTTAACTAATTTAGTTAGAAATCTAAAAGCAAAAGGGATAACGCCTATTTTAAATACTATCCCGCTAAAAACGACAGATACATCACAATCCTCAATAAATACTACTATTCTACAAGTAGTAGCTAATGAAAACATCGGTTGTGTTAGATTTGATATAGCTACGGCAATATCTAATGATCCTGTTAACGGATGTAATACTTCTCTTTTTGCAGACACAGTTCATCCAAATCAATCAGGGCATTTAGAAATGTATAAAAGGGTAAAGTTAGACGCTCCTTATTTATTTGAATAAATGAAAATCTCAACTATAATAGCCATCGTCATGAAACAACACCTTATTTACTTCCTAACCACCATCTTTCTTTTTCTTGCGCCCATGCAGGGACTTATGATTGCGGTGGGGATGGCTATAATTTTAGATACATTTTTCGGAATATACAGATCAGTAAAAGTCAAGGGCTGGGTATTTATCACCAGCCGAAGATTAAGCGAGATCATATCAAAAATGCTTCTTTATGAATTGTGTATTATTTGCCTTTACGTAATGGATTTCTATTTTTTGAGTGATCTAACCTTTAAGTTGTTTTCAATCGAATTCATGTCAACCAAAATGTGTGCAATTATCTTAATTTTTATAGAAGGCGTTTCCATTAAGGAAAATTTTGAAAAAGCCACAGGATATGACGTATGGGCTTTAATCAAAAAAGCATTAGGCAGAGCCAAAGAAGTAAAAGACAGCGTAACGGATCTAATCGAAAAATAAAATGAAATCAATAACACTTCAAGAAGTTCAATCTCTTGCCTTAGAATTTGGCGTCCCGGTTTCAAGAATACAGGCTATTAAACATGTGGAGAGTGGAGGAATTGGCTTTGATAAAAAAACTGGTAAAATTATCATCCAGTTTGAGCCTTTATGGTTTAAAAGAAAATCACCGTATACGCCTTCTGGAAAATGGTCATTGAATAAAGTAGAACGTCAAGCTGAAGAATGGCTGGCTTTCAATGATGCTTTCTCTAAAGATCCTAATGCAGCAATGGAATCCACTTCGATTGGAATAATGCAAGTAATGGGTTTTCATTGGAAATTATTAGGATTCAAGTCTGTTGGCTCGATGTGGGATTACGCTAAAGAATCAGAATATAATCAATTGCGCATCAGTTTGCTTTTCATTAAATCAAACAAGAAAATGTTCAAGGCTTTGGTTGCCGGAAACTGGAAAGTGGTGGCATATTACTACAATGGAGAAGAATATTGGAAATTATTATACGATATTAAACTGGCTAATGCCGAAAAATTATACTTATGAAAAAATCAATCTTAACAATAGTTCTATTACTCATTTTTTGTTCTTGCGGAACTCGCAAAACACAAAAAAACAGAGATAAAACGACCGCAAAAATAGAATTATCTACAACGGATAAAACGAAAAAAACGGCAGAGCTTAACGTAAAACAAGAAGTTGTCAAAACAATGGACAATAAAGACGAGACAGTAACTGAGACAATCATTTACACGCCAATAGACGCTACGAAACCCGCTATAATTACAGACGAAAACGGTAAAACGCACTCGTTAAATAATTCTAGCTACAAAAAAGAGCGTATCACTAAGAAAAACAACACTGTTATTACTGAAAAAGCAAATAACGAGGTCACGGATAAATCCGAGATATTAAAAGATTTAAAAGAACTTGACAAACAATATAATTCTAAAGATGCTAAAAAAATATTAGTAGATCGCCAAGCATGGAGTTTATGGAATTTGCTTTGGTTATTGATTCCCGTTTCTCTGTTTGCTATTTTTTTTAAATACAGAGGGAAGATATGGTGGATCTAATGCAAGAAAAATTAAGAATACTCAAACTAAAAAAAGCACGTCTTTGGTCAGATATCGAATCACTTGCAGAAGTCAATGATTCGACTTATTTACAATTTGGAAAAACCCAAGCCGAAATCATGAAGTTGGAGAAAGAAATCGTTCGTCAATCTGAAAACCCATTAGATGAAAACAATTAAATTCAATATTCCTAAATCATGGGACGAAATGAGTGAAAAGCAATTTGAAAAGATTGCATTTCATTTCAATACCTCAGAGACTAATGTCAAGTTTTATATCAAGCTGTTTTTCCTGTTAACCAATGTAAAATGGTGGCAGTTTTCCAAGAAAGCTAAAATGAGAATTGTTTTAAGAACATTGCCGTTATCTGATCTTCACAAAACCTATGACTTTATTTTCAAGGATAATAACAGGACCATATTTCCAGATAATATCAAAATTGGGAAAACAAAATACTTTCCTCCACAAAATAGAATCTCAAATTTCACGGCCGATGAATTCGCAATTGTCGATGATTTGCATATAAAATGGCGCGAAACTAAAAATGTAGAATATCTGCAATACATGGCAGCCGTTTTGTATTATGCTTCAGATAAAAGAGGATTATTTGATAAAAATGAATTGCATGACAAAGCAAAGCCATTTTCTAAATTGTCAATCAAGAAATTACTGGCCATCGAACTCGCTTATTTTGGTTGCAAAAATAATTTGGTGAAACGATTCCCGAAAGCCTTTCCAAAACAGAAGCCAGGTGAATCCAAACCCAAAAAGAAATACGGATTTTCTAAAGTCATTTTAAGCATGGCCAAAGGTGACCTATCCAAACTAGACCTGATAAAAAAAGTAAATATTTATACCTTCCTTGAGCAATTCGAGGAAGATTTAACTCCAGACAAAAAATGAGACAAATAACTCACAAACCTATAGTTGATTTTCACAAAGGAATTCAAGTGGCTCACAAGCAGCTGAACGGATTTTACCGATTCAATTGGAATGAAATCAACGGTAAATTTCGCTCCGGTATCGCGACACCCGCTTTATTACTGGAAAGTCATTCGGCAGCCTTAAATACAAATTCAAATAATACAGCAACATTCAACGGTCGCAGTATTTCTTTTTTGTTGTTGGATTTTACAGGAAAAGCCGATTCCTATGACAAACAGGACCAGGTTCTGGATGCATTGGAAAATGTTACAATTGATATTGCATCCTATCTAAAAAAACTAAATGGAGATCGCAATTCATGGCTTTTTGGAAAATTTGATACAAGCAGTTTCAGTTATGAAAAAGTAGGGCCTATTTTTGACAACATGTACGGTTGGAATGTTTTGTACACCTTGAAAAATCACGAAGATTTAACCTTTAGCCCTGAAAAATGGGCGTTTTAAAACTGTCCTATTTATGGAAAGTGTCAATTTGTAGATTTGAATCTCTTTAATATTAATCAAAATTAAATTTATGAAAAATTTAAAATTTTTGCTGTTGACACTATTTTTATTTGTCTTCATGATTCCCGTCAAGGCAATGCCTTGTTATTCTGTCCATAAAACAGAATCCATTTTCAATAAGCAACCCGAAGTGAGTTCAGTTGTTTGTATTGGAAACATTCAAAAACAGGATATTTGCATTCGTTCGAGGGCAATAATCCCGATCTTCCCTTTTTCTGAAACTGATAAAGACAGTAATTTTAAATTTAGGAAAAAAGTAAATTATGTACTGAATGATTTTCAATTCTTAAAAAATAAATTACCAAACAATTTTTTACTAGATAATTTGCCAGATAAAAAAAATTAAGTAAAATAAAAGTAAGACAAACAAAACCACTCATAACGGGTGGTTTTTTTATGTCCTATTTAGTCGGTTCAAATCCCTATAATTTAGCTAAAAATCAAACATATGACTGGTGCCATTGATATTGCTCAAAGAGAAAAAGAAATCACTTCACAAGCAGTAAAAAAACTTCGTGCTGCCGTTCGTCAGGCAGTTGCTACAACTTCCCAATCAAGAACTGGCGAAGCTTTAAAAATAGCAAATGCAGGAAGCCGTTTTAAGTTTGGGCGTTTGCAAAGAATTACATTGAAAGCCCCTTACTACACGTTTATGCAGAATTATGGTTTTGAGGGTAAAAAATCAAATGGAGTCAATCAGCGATTAAAAGCAACCGATGTATTTGCAAAAGCAATTGATTCATCAAATATTCTTGAAAATTTGGCAGATGAAATTTCAGAAATAAGGTTAGACCAAGTAACTGCATTAATTAAATTTAAAAAATAATGGCTAGAAAAGAAATCCCTAGAGAATTATCGATTTACATTAATGACAAAGCAGTTGTCAATTCATTACGGGGTATTACTGGTGAAATTAGCCGTACTAATAATGAAATGCGAAATTTAAACCGTAATTCAGCGACTTACACTGAAGACATGGCACAATTGCGTGGAAATTTAGCTAATCTTACGGAACGACAATCTGAATTTAGAAACGAAATCAGAAATACTTCAGAAGCCATGGACGATTCGTCTGGAAGCTTCGCAAAATTCCGTGACGGATTACTTTCTGGGGATTTAGAAAGCGCTAAGGAAGGGCTTTCTGGAATCAAAGCGGAACTAACAGGACTGGTTAAAACATCATTGGCCTTTATTGCCACTCCTATTGGTGC
This sequence comes from Flavobacterium urumqiense, assembly GCF_900108015.1. Classification (GTDB taxonomy): domain Bacteria; phylum Bacteroidota; class Bacteroidia; order Flavobacteriales; family Flavobacteriaceae; genus Flavobacterium; species Flavobacterium urumqiense. The sequence goes on from NZ_FNVP01000009.1 coordinate 116,615, forward strand.
AGCCATTGCTGTTTTGGCTGGATTCGCTGCAGGCGCAAAAGCTATATTCGATTTTAATCAGCAAGCCGAGAAATCAGCAGTTTTAATAGAGAATTTATCAGGGAAAACAGGTCAAGTTGTCGAGGATATCCGTATAAAAATGCAAGCCATGACGGACACCTTCGAGATTGGCTTTGATCAGTTGGCCGGTGCGGTTGACAATCTTGTTGATACAGGCGTTGCTAAAGATGAACTCGAAGCTTTAGAACGAATTAAAAACGGATTACTCACGGCTCCAGATAAAAATGAATTTATTGCTAGTCTTGAATCCTCAGCGCTTACGGCGAAACAAGTTGGTTTATCACTGGAAGAAGTAATTGCACTCAAAAAACAAATTGAAGAAAAGGGAGTAGATCCAGAAGCTACTTTTGGAGCATTACAAAAAGCGAGTCAAAAACTAGCGTTACAATCTGATTCTTTACGTACTAGCTTAACGAATGCATTTGGTGCAAGCTTCACAGATGATGTTTTAGCCAAAATAAAAACGGGTCAATTAACAACAGTTCAGGCACTCGATTTAATTGGTAAAAAATCCAAAGAAGTAGGATTAAACCAGACTGAACAGGCTAAACTTAGCACGGAACTTTTTGGGAAAGCAGGTCTAGCTGCTGGAGGTTTTGCCGTTATTGTAGATACGGTTACGGGTGGACTGAAAAAGCAAAAGGAAGAACTAAACGGGAATCAAAAGGCATTATTAGAACTTTCAAATGCAAATGAAAAGCTTCAGAAAGCACAATCAGAATTATTGAGAGTTAGGGATTTTGGTGAATTATGGACTAAAATAAAAGCGAATGCAATTGATGCACTGGCATCTGTCATAACTTATATAGCTGATTTAAAAGCGGATATTCAACCCCTTATTGATATTATTGGAGTTGTTTTAGTTGGCGCTTGGATTAATTTAAAATTCATCGTTGTAAGTTCTTTTGATGTTATTGGAGCCGTTGTAAAGGGATTCTTTGATTATCTAAAGTTCAGTTTCAATTTTATAAAAGCAATCATTACAGGTGATTTCAAAGGAGCAATCAATTTATTAAAAAACTATTTCATTAGCCTTGGTGATTCTGTTGGGAATATCTTCGCTAAAATCAAGAATAACATCATCAATGCCATTCAGGGAATTGTTTCAAATATTTCGCCTGTATTATCCGCTCTTGGTATTGATGTCGAAAAATTACAAAAGAGATTAGAGTCATTCAAGTCTAAAGAAATTATAGTAAAAACAAAGACACAATCAGGATCTGATGGGAATAATCCGGAACCTGGTAACACAAAAATTCTCGCGGAAGAACTCGCAAAGCAAAAAGCGTTACGCGATGCAGCACGACAAAAAGAAGCGGACGCCCGTAAAACTGCTGCTGATAAAAAGAAAGCGGAACAAGATAAAGCAGATAAACTGGAACTTGACAAATTTTTAGCATTAGCAAAAGCAAAGGGAGATTTAGCCAAAGCGGAACTAGCTTATTTTATTTCAAATAATGCAAGTAAACTTGATTTAACCAAGAAACTTACTCCAGAACTTATTGCAGAGGAAACTTCCCGTCTGGATACAATAAAAGACAAGCAACTTATGGCACTGGCTGAGGAACGTTTATCTAAAGTCGAAAAAGCACAAGCGGATGCAAAATCGGCTCAAGAATTAGTTGCGTTGAAACAAACAATTGATTATGATTATGAAACCAACCGCCAAAATTTAGAACTTGGATTTCTGTCAGCAACCGATGCCCTAAAAAAACAATATACAGAAGAGCAAAAAGTATTAGCTGCAGAACAGCTCCTTGCGGCAAATGATTTGGCTCTTGCGGAAGCAGATACTAAGGAAGAAGCTGATGCATTAAAAAGACAATTTGCGAATCAAAAAGAATTGGACGGGTATAAAAAGCTATTAACTGACAAGGCAATTACTCAAGATCAGTATGACCGTTTTATTGCAGCCGCCAAAGTAAAACAGGATGATGTTGACCGAATGAGTAGAGCCGCACATTTAAGCCAAAATTTACAAGCTTTAGGCTCTGTTGCCGGTGCGCTTGGTGAAATGTTTGGACAGTCGAAAGCTTTGGCAATTGTTCAGGCTGGAATCAACGGAGCGTTGGCAATTACTAACATTTTCGCAACCACTCCAAAAGTTGACTTTGGTTTCTCTACTTATGCATTGATTGCCGCATCTGCAATTAGTACAGTTGCCGCTATTGCCAAAATAACAAGCGCAAAAGCCCCCGCAAAACCTAAATTCTTTCATGGTGGTGATACGGGGAATTATGCCGCGCTTGGTTATGACGAATACGGACCTATGACAGGAATAGTTCACGATGGTGAATATGTAGTGCCAAAAGCGATGAGGCAAAACCCGCGGTATGCCAACACTATTGCTTGGTTAGAAAGTGAAAGAACCGGTAAAAGAACAAGAAAGTTTGCGCAAGGGGGTGACGTTTCTACAAATACTATTCCTGATCCAGTAATGACTGAAAACGATAGTGAAATGAAATCATTATTGCGTGCAGTGCTATTTAGATTAGAAAACCCAATTCCTCCAAAAATTAATTTTGGATATCAAGACGCAAAGGAAGTTCAAAACTTGAACGACGAACGCAATCAATCAATATCTAACGGAATAATAAGCGAATGATAACAATAATAAAATCTCCGGCACTCAATCGAGCTTTACTTGACGCTAATAACACAGAGATCTCCATATCGTCCACGAACGGGAACGGGTACTATTTCAGAGCCTTAATTTACATTGATGATAGCTTGTTTGATGAACAGGGTTGGTCCCGCAAAACAGAATTTTTGGCTGTTAAAGACTTAGTAAAATTATACAACGCTTATTTCGAAACTTCTTTCGCTGCTTTCACTTCAAATGGTTTGGTAGAGAAAACTAACCTAAAAAAGAAAGTCAGCATCACCATTGAAGAGCGTTTATTAACAACTGATGCAGTCGTTGAAATGGTTAATTTACCAGTGTTCTATATTATATACAACCGCACTCCGATTTCGTTTACTGATGCCGCGAAAATTCAGGTACTAAGCAAGCGACCGGATGCCGTATTGATTCCTGCAACCGGAAAGATGATCATTCCTATTTTTGTAAACGCCAATAATGAAACGGTTACTGTGATTACAAAAAACAATTTTGGAGCAACGCTGAATACACAAACAATTGCTGCATTCACTGGCAAAAAAAACTATATCTATTCCTTTGACTTATCGGGTATTACTTTGGCAAGCAATACAATCTATTTTGAGACAACTATCACTTGTGGCACGACCACGATTACTTTGCGATACAGATTGCTACGCTTACCAGACTTCCCGGTCAAAGAAATTTATTATAAAAATAATTTTGGCTATTTCCTTCCCGCTTATTTTGATGGCGAACTAGAAATAGAAAATAGTTTAAAAATTGATGATTACAATCAGGCCGATGGAACCTCCGTAATTTTTGAAATAAATGAGGAAGCAACTTACACTATAAATACAGGTTCTTTACTGGCGGATGAACGCGGAATAGTGAACCAAATCATTAATTCATACGAAGTTTACTTTAAAGTCAACAACGTATGGACCAAGATTAATACTAAAACTAAAAAGGAATTGGAGTTCCGTGATAAAAAACACAGTTACGCCACAGATTTACAATTCTCATTTGTGAAAAACAGCAAAATAGCAAACGTATGAGCCTTATAAAAATAATCGCCAATAATATCGAGTTAGATTTTGTCAAAGAAACACTTTCGATAAAAAAAGAAAACAACGCCTTAAATAGAGACTTCAAAGTTTCCTATTCGAGCATTCCGTTTTTGATCATCGAAAATGCAAATACTAAAAAAGCCCTTGGGACCCGTGATTTATCTTCTGTAAAAAAGATAAAAACAATTGATGTTGTTGTTTTTGAAGGGGGTAAGAAATACAGCGGTGAATTACAAATTTTGTCTTATCTGAACGGTTTCAGAAAATGCAATTTGAAATATGCGTCATCGTTGCTTTCGATAATGAATAAAAAAATCAGCGAATTTATGCCAATTGTTTCGGTGATTCCTGGTGAAACAAATCCAGTTGCTTTCACGGAAAACTCAAAACTTCCTGTAGCTGGTTCAGACAATTGGGTTGCCTATGCAAAATCATTTGTCGGAAAGATTTTTCCAGAAGTAAAATGGCAGTTTCCAACAATGAAATATGCTAATAAATACGGAGCAGACTTAGCTATTGACGATCCATGGCGCAAGTTTGAAAATAGTATAAATAAGTTTGATGACATAGGATTAATCAATAATAGCTATGTTATTGCTTCAAATGTCTGTACGGTAGAAAATAGAAATGTTCCTTCTCCACAGGTATTTTTAGTGAGTCCTTTATCATTTGCTCTGGAAAATATCGGATGGTCTGTTAAGGGGAGTTTTATTAATTCTGCCTTTATAAAGAGATTGCTCATGTATAGCAGTAAAAACAACATTTCGGAAAGTTTCCCTTTAAAAGAATCTGGAAATTTTACTTTTGGTACGCTACAGCAAGGATCTGTTTACGAAAATAATAATAATGACTTATCATATATTTTTAATTTTGCAATTACAGCAATTGCAACAACTGTTGCTGGGATGTATTATTTTGACTACGAATTTACAGAACCTGCTTACACTGCAGTAGATGGGATGATAGATAGAAAAATGTTTCAGATATTTTTATTTAACGAACCAATTTACACTGTTTTTACCCATTACCCTACTTCTGGAGCGCAAACTTACAAAGGAACAGTAAAGGTTGATGTTTCAGCAGCGCAAGTGGGAATGAATATTTTTGTAAGATACTACACACCAGTAAATTCAATTTCTTCTTATTCTATTGTTAAAAAAGTAACTTACCCTGTAGTGTATTATCAAATGCACCCAACAATTCAATTAGCAAGATATGTCCCAGACTGGACTTTTGGCACTTATTTAAACGCATTGCAAAACATGTTTAATCTTGAAATTAATTTTGATGATTTAAAAAAACAAATGACAATTGATTTTAATGAAGAAACAATATCTATTGGCGATAAGTCAGTATTAACAAAATCGTTAGATTCAAACTCCTACGAGCAATCTGCTTCTGACGCTTTTTTATTGAAATATGAAAACAGCGACGATGTAGCATTATGGATTACAAAAGACCGTGTAGAAAATTACGACATTCAGACCTCAAATTTCGTGGAGCGATTAGATAATAAATTTAAGTTTGTACCTTCTCTTGGAACGGCTGAATTATCCGAAAAATTAGACTCTAAAAACGGAGTTGGGTTAATGATTTACGATACTTTTTCTAGTCCTTATACCTCCGATAATTATCTAGGGCAAACTTTGAAAATTGAAGGTTCAAAAGGTATTTATGAAGTTTTTTGGCGAAAATGTATCAAGTTTTTATTGAACGGTTCTGCAGTAGAAATGTCAGGGCCATTTACTGAAAAAGAATTAAACGAAATTATATTACTAAAACGGATTTTTATTGATAATCAGGAATATCTTATTGCCAGCACAGAATCTAGGGAAACAGACCAGAATAATTATGAAGTTAAATTTAATTTAGTCAGTGTTACATTTTAACAAAAAAGCCTCTAATTAAGAGGCTTTTTTGTTAAAATTTCATCCATGTTGTGAATTTGGATATCAGTAATACTTTCAACGATGTGTACATAAATCATCGTATCTGTTATTTTACTATGGCCTAGTATTTTTTGTAAATTTTCTACACGACCACCACAAATAAGAAAATTAGTTGCAAATGTATGGCGGGCAACGTGATAAGTGATTACTTTCCTAATTCCACATATTTTAGCAATGTTTTTTAATTCCCGGTTAATATATTCTCCTGTATAAGCTGATTTGAAAATTAATTTAGGATCTAGGTATTTTTTGGCTGAATCATTTAAACTTATTCTTTGGAATTTACTTGTTTTCACGGCTGTAAAAGCCAGTGTATTTTCTATAATATTATCATTTGTCAAGTTCGTTACATCAGAAATTCGCAGTCCGGTAAAACAAGAAAATAAGAACATCGATAAAATATTCTTATGAGTATCATTTACAAATTCTGATTCCCAATATTTATTTAAGCTTCGAATCTCATCAGGAGATAAAAAAGTTCTGTTTCCTTTGAAGCTTTTGTTTTTTATATCATCAAATGAAACAGGAGTTACAATGCCTTTTTTATTAGCAATGTGTAGGTACTTTTTGAAGGATTTTAGTAAGGATGAAATAGTATTGTCATTATTCTTTAGAATTTTTTTACAATGCACTTTTAAATCTTGAATGTAATTTTCATTAATCTCATAAAAAAACAGAGGGCTTTTAAAAGCCTTTGTTTTATTAAGCATTGTCATTTGTTGGCGATACGTATCCGTTTTTAAGATTTCCTTTTGTCGAATCATTTCATCTTCCCAAAATTTAATGAAGTCAATTCTGGAGGTAGGATTATCAAATTCATTTAATAGACTGCTTAAATTAAGAGTCAGATTCGAAAGACGATAATTCACCTCAATTTTATTGAGATCACCAAGCATCTTTTCAATTATGAGATTGAAATCCCTATACATTGGATTTTTAGCTTTCACACGTTGCTTTATTTTATCAAACTCAACAGTTTTTACAGAAATGTTACAAGGAATTTTTTTCTTTTCCTTATTCAGGAAAATCTGTAAGTATAAAGCACTGGTGCCATCTGCACGAACGTAATCATCTTTGATCACTATTTTCGCTGTTAACTTCCCATTAAAATTCATTGGGTAGTTTGTTGGGAAGTTTTGGAAGTTTTTTTGAATTTGTAACATACATTAATGTTTTTTCGATTAGCCGTAAATAGCGAAAGGCGAGATACTTAACCATTTTACTGGAAGTATCTCGCCTAAGCGTTTTCATATTTTGTGACCTTGACTGGATTCAAACCAGTAACCTCTTGAGCCGTAATCAAGTGCGCTATTCAGTTGCGCCACAAGGCCATTTTTAGTAAGACATGTGCTCATTGAGCGTCTTAGCGGGTGCAAATATAGGGATAGTTGTGTGATTTGCAAGTCTAAATTTATAAAAAAATAAAAAAATATGCCCCTTAAGAATTACATACTTGATCTTCAGTAACTTCATAAATAAGAAATTTTGTTTAAAGACATCACTCCTTTGATAATTGATCCCGAAGCGAGGAATAAATGACTTGAAATATTGGTTTCAACACTTAAATATAAAAAAATAGACAAGGTAATGGGAGTGGAGAGTCGGGGGTTTTTCTTTGAGATGCTTATCGCACAGGAATTAGATGTTGGTTTTATTCCGGTTTGAAAGCTTAATAAACTGCCTTATAAAACTATTTCTGCAACGTATGATTTGGAATAAGAAAGGGATTCTTTAAAAATTCAAATTGATGCGATTCAAAAAGGAGACCGAATTCTGATTCACGGTGATGTTTTGGCAATCGGAGCAACGGCGAAAGCAGTTTGCGAATTAGTGGAACGATTGGGTGCCGAAATCGTGCAATGCAATTTCTTGATGGAACTGGCTTTCCTTAATGGAAGAGCAAAAATTAAAGGAAACGAGATTTTTGCTGCGATTACTTATTAGTTAAAGCACGGGTGGTCACATAATATTTATACCCAATAATTGCCATTTGCCATTTCTTGGCTTTAGCCAAATCCAATCGTTGTTTAGTGAAACTAGGCAACAGTATTTTATTGATTTTTGCAAGGATTTTATACATGTTATTTTTTTTCAAAGATATAAAAAAAGACGGTCTTAGAGGGAGGCCACTGAAAAAGTCCTCATATAAAAAATAGAGATAAAATCATGATGAAAAAATGAAATAAACGCTCTGAGAATCACTTTATTGAGATTCAAAACGTTTGATTCAAAAATATAAAAAAGAGAAAGGCTTAAACTAATTTAAAGTTTAAGCCTTTTTATTTATAGTTAGTTTTTCAGTGCCCTACTTAGAGGAGAACGTCTTTTTGACATTTATTGACTTACTGTTTTTCTTTTTTAGTAATTACTTTGATAATGTTCTTATCTGTAGTAGATTTATTTACAATCATTTGTTCTATCATGCCGGGATTTATTTTATCCAATTCCGTTTTGTTTGATTTTATACCATCAATATAAATTTCAGTTTCATCGGGAATTCCGTCTGTTTTTTTTGCAATTATTTTAATAGTTCTAGTTGTTTTACTAGTTTGTAAATTGTTGATGTTTTTCGGATCAATTTTTTCTAAGTTTAATTCGGTCATATTTACTCCGGATATCATCAATTTGGAGTCATCAGGAATATCAGTCACTTTGTTTTTATCCCAAACTGAAATTGTATTATCCTTTTTTTTTACATCTATAGTTTTAATTTTGTCGGAATTTAATGTATCTAAATCTTTTTGACTTGCTTTCTTGCCATTTATAAAGGTTTCTTTTTCAGTTAGAGGTGCATTAGGCGAAACGATAGCGCTTTTTTGATCATGAATTGTTTCGTCCGTACCAAAATTAGCGGTCAGCATTCCATTTTCATTTTTAGAAATAATAATTCCAAATTCTTTTATTGCCTGATTGCCCTTGATTTCTATTTTTTCGGCCATTTCTTTTCCCTTTTTCAAATCAACTTTTATCGCTGTTAATTCATTTTTGGAATTTCTTTTAATTCCGGAAAAAGTAGCGATTATGGCATAATTTTCTTTTAAATTGCTGGATTTTTCTTTTAGTTCTTCATCAGTTGTGTTTTTATTTACTTTGTAAATCTGTACCGATTTTTCATCCGATTTTATAAGCTCTTTTGCACTTTTATCAGATACTTTTTCCTGGGCAATTGTTTTAATTTGAAATAATAGAACAAAAGCGATTAAGGCGGGAAGAACTAAAGCATACTTCCATGAATTCCACTTTTTTGACTGATTTTTGTTTAACATAACGATTCGTTTTTTGATTAATGATTGATAAAAATGATTAGTAATGGCAACACAATTCTCATGTGTTGTTATTTTTAAAAGCGTGAACTGATACGCTTTTTTGTCGGATATTTTTTTCGTGGCTTCATTATCTGCAATGAATTCAAGATTCTGTAGAATTGCTTTTTTATACCACCAAATGAAGGGATTAAACCAAAATACTATACAAAACAATCTCGAAATCAATACATCAACGGTATGATTTTGTTCGCTGTGTACTTTCTCGTGTTCTATAATATTTTCTAATTCGGAAGTGGTGTATAAAGCCGAATTGTAAACGATGGTATTAAAATAGGAGAATGGTGCTACATTTTCTTTGGTATCTATAAATTTAAAATCGGCTTGTTGTTGAATGGATTTTCCTTTTAGAACTGTATTCAAACTGTAAAAATCAAAACCAAATTTAGTTAATAGATACAAAGTGCCAATACAGTACATTATTGCTAATCCCAGATAAAAATACTCTTCCGTATGATCTTCATCAACAATTGTGTTTATGGGCAATGATGACCAATCATAATTTACAGGAGTAGGTTCTACCCAGATTATTTTCGTATAAACTACTATTGGCAAAACAATTGAAGTAAATAAACCCAATAATAGAAACCAACGATTGCTCGTAAAAAAGGTTTCTTTTCGCAACATAAAATGATAAGCTAAATAAAACAGAGCAATTAATCCACTGGATTTGATAAGATAAATAGAGAATGCTTCCATAATTAATATTGTTACTGTAAAGTTTATATTTCCTCTTTTTGACTTTCAATCATTGCCAAAATCTCACGCAATTCTGTTGCAGAAATTTTTTCTTCTTTGGCAAAAAAAGACACCATATTTTTATAGGAACTATTGAAATAATTATCAATTGCTGTGTTCATGAAGCGTTTTCTGTAGTCTTCAATACTTACTATTGGGAAGTACTGATGCGTGTTTCCATAGGCATTGTGTGACACAAATCCTTTTTCTTCTAAGTTGCGTACTATGGTAGAAAGTGTGTTGTAATGAGGTTGGTCTTTAGTGATTTCTGCCATGACTTCTTTTACGAATGCTTTTTTTAGCTTCCATAAAATGTGCATGATTTCTTCTTCTTTATTGGTTAACTTTTGCATGATTTTTTTATTTGAATCAAACGTACAACTATATTTCTAGTTTACAAACTGTTTTTATAGTTATTTAACTAATTTTTTAGTTTTAATATATTTTGACTTTTAAATTAAGGATTTATGTTGCTCGTTTTTTATTGTTTATGAATTTAATTTGGAAAGATAGAAGCTCTTTGTTTCAGATGTGTTGTTTTGAAAACGAGGCTGCGTGAGGGATAGGAGCTAGCTACCAAAGTAGCGCGTAGAGCCCGACCGCCTTGATAAAAGGGGCAGTATAAGCAACTAGATAGTTTGCCCCTTTTATCAAGGCGGTCACGCCCACAGCATTAAAGTAGGATTATTTTTGTTCTATTTGAACGAGTTTTTGCAGCCAAATACAACCTAACACAGAAAGAAGTCCTAAGGTACCCATGAAAAACCAGTTGGTTTGGTAACCAAAATGTCCAATGAGTTCCAGTCCAGTCTTGGAACTCGCAATATGTGCTAGGCTGAAACTCATGGTAAACAAAGCCATGTAGCGTCCTTCATGTCCTTTTGGAGCTCTGCTTAAAGCAAAAGAATTAGAGAAAGGAAAGATGAACATTTCCCCAAAAGTGATTATAATGATGCTGATTACCAATATTCCCGCCCAAGTATTGATCAAAAGCAGGTAAAAACTAATGGACATAAGTACGCAGCCCCAAAGAATAATTTTGAGTTTATCAATACCTTTTCTTTGGCTGAAACTGACGATAGGCATTTCCAAAAAGAAAATTAATAATCCGTTCAGGGATAATAAAAGGCCGCTTTGAAATTCGGTCAAGCCAAATTTCTCATTGTGATACAATGGTAAAGTGGTGAAAAGTTGGAAGAATAACATCGCTGTTGCAAAACATACAAACAGGAAGATCCAGAATATTTTGTCTTTGAAAACCGAAGCAGGGATTTCAGTTTCACTATTAATTGTGTTCAAATCAGCAGGTTTTTTGCGTTCTTTTACCAATAATGCAAAAATCAAAATGGAAACGATACAAGAACTTCCATCCACCCAAAAAAGGCCACTGTATCCTAAATTCATGATGATTAAACCTCCCAAAGCAGGTCCAGCGGTAAAACCTAAATTTACCGCAAGTCGAACTAAAGTCAATGCTCTGGTGCGATTTTCAGGTTTTGCATACGTGCCAAGGGAAACAAACATGGCGGGACGAAACATATCGGCCACGGTCATGATGACAAACATCCCAATACACAATCCCCAAAAAGTACGAATGTATTGGACGAAGAATAATAGAATTCCACTGGTAAATAAACTGAAAACCATGATTTTATAAAATCCAATTTTATCAGATAATTTCCCTCCAAGCCAAGAACCTAACATGGATCCAAAACCAAAAGCAACCATGATCCATCCTACTTGAGCATAGGAAAATTGTAAATCTTCTTTCAAATATTTGGATAGAAAAGGCAAAACCATCGTCCCGGCGCGATTGATAAACGTAATCACGGTAAGAATCCATACTTCTCTTGTGAATCCTCTAAAATTATTAATGTAACGTTGGAAAGCGGTTTGGATCATATATAAAGTTCTAATTTTGCAAAGGTAGAAAACTTTGTACCGATGTGTCTTTGTAGCATTGTAACTTTTAAACTATTTTTGCTTAAAATTATATAAATGAGAACAATTCTTTTATTCGTTTTTTTAGTGCAATTGAATTTTGGCTTTGGCCAACAAAAATTTGATGCATCGGCTGTTGCCAAATTTCAAAAAGTGATCAACTCTGAATATGCTGATGTTATGACAAGTCCTTTGTCTGCGGAAGATTTAGCGGTTTTCAAAACGTTGGATTTTTATCCCATAAATGAAAAGTTCTTTGTGACAGCCAAATTTGTCAGAACAAAAAATGAAAAGCCGTTTGAAATGAAGACTACAGGGGAAAGAAAACCAATGTATGTGAAATACGGTGAAGCTTATTTTATTTTAGAAGGAAAAGATTTTAAACTGAATATCTATAAGAATATTGAACTTTCAAAAAAAGAAGAATACAAAGACTATTTGTTTTTACCGTTTTCAGATTTGACTTGTGGTAATGAAAGTTATATTGGCGGAAAATACATTGATATCAAAGTGCCTCACTGCGAAACAATTGCCATCGATTTTAATACATCGTACAATCCGTATTGTGCTTATAGCCATAAATATTCTTGTCCAAAAGTACCTTTAGAAAACGATTTAAATATCGAAATAAAAGCAGGAGTTAAAAAATTTCACGATTGATGCAGTTCTTCAATTTACATACCCATAAATTCACGAATCAGCCTGATGTTTTGGAACTCGTCAATCAATATCCATGGGAATTTGATGGTACAATTCCATTTTATTCTATTGGAATTCATCCTTGGTTTATTGTGGAAGAACGATTAGAATCTGATTTTGAAATATTAGAAAGTAAATTGCAAGAACCAAGTTGCCGAGCTATAGGTGAATGCGGACTGGACAAACGAATAGAAGTTCCACTGGAATTGCAACAGTTGGTTTTCGAAAAACAATTGCTTTTGGCACAGAAATATCAAAAACCAGTTGTGATTCATTGTGTTGCCGCTTTTCAGGAATTGATTGAAATTATAAAAAAATTATATATTACGGTTCCAATACTAATTCATGGATTTTCCAAAAGCGAACAGCTAGCGAAACAGTTATTGGATAATGGATTTTACATTTCGTTTGGGAAATATTTATTATTAAATCCTGAACTGGAATTGGTTTTTAAAAACATGCCGAATGATCGATTTTTCTTAGAAACCGATACGGTTGAAGAAGGGATTGAGGCTGTTTACGGGTTGGCAGCAAATTATAAGAAGATGACGATTGAAGAGATGCAAAAACAGGTAAACAAGAATTTTTTAGAGGTATTCAAAATTGAACTATAATTGATTTAAGAATTAAGATTGCTTCGCCAGTTTGAGCAGAGCTTTCGGTAACGATTGTTGATTTAAGATTTTTGTGAGCAACAAACTATAAACAATAAATTAAAGAAAAATGGCAGAGTGGACTGAAAGATCCGAACTTTTATTTAAAAAAGAAGGTTTAGATAATTTGAAAAATGCAAATGTATTGGTTGTAGGATTGGGCGGCGTTGGTTCTTTTGCGGCTGAATTTTTGGCAAGAGCAGGAGTAGGAAATATTACTATTGTTGATGGTGACGTAGTTGATATTACTAATATAAACCGACAATTGCCTGCTTTACATTCTACTGTGGGACAACCGAAAATAACTGTTGTTGGAGATCGATTAATGGACATCAATCCAGAGTTGAAATTGACTCGCATACAGGAATTTCTTTCACCGGAGCGCGCTTTTGAGATTGTTTCGGAGGAATATGATTATGTTTTGGATTGTATTGACAGTGTGACTCCAAAACTGAATTTGATTATAGCCGCAAAACGAAAAAGAGTAAAAATCATAAGCAGTATGGGTGCTGGCGGAAAGATGGAAGCTTCGAAAGTAAAAGTGACTGATATTACAAACACTGTCAATTGCTTTTTTGCAAAAACAATCAGAAGACGATTAAAAGAATTTAAAATTGATAAATTGAAAGTTGTTTTTTCTTCTGAAATTCAAGATGAAATGAGTTTAAAAATGACCGATGGTTCTAATTTTAAAAAATCATTTTACGGAACGAATAGCTATATGCCAGGATTATTTGGTTTGTATACTGCGGAAACTGTAATTCGGTATTTACTTAAGAAAGAGTAATTTTTTTTAGTTTTCACTCACGGTTCTCAATTGTTGTTCTAAAAAGGAATACTCCTGAATTATCGACTCTAAAAAGTCTAAATGTCTAATAATATAAAAAATGATACAAACCGTAATTTTCGACATGGATGGTGTAATTGTCGACACAGAGCCAGTGCACCGTTATGCTTATTTTAAGCAATTTGAAGAATTAAATATTGGTGTTACGGAAGAAATGTACACCTCATTTACAGGGTTTTCAACTAGAAATACATTTCAGACATTGAAGGAAGTCTTTCAGTTAAATCATGATGTTGAGGATTTAATTCAAAGAAAAAGAGCTATTTTCAATGATGCTTTTGATAGCAAAGAAGATTTGGAATTATTAGAAGGTGTTGAAAATTTAATAAAAGAATTACACCAAAACGGAATACAATTAATTTTAGCTTCCTCCGCTTCAAAAGTAACGATTGAACGTGTTTTTAGTCGCTTTAAGTTGCATCAATATTTTACGCACGTGGTAAGTGGAGAAGATTTTCCTAAATCGAAACCACACCCGGCCATTTTTGAACACGCAGCGAGTTTATCGATTGTCCCAAAAGAAAATTGCATCGTAATTGAAGACAGTACTAATGGTGTAAAAGCTTCAAAAGCTGCTGGGATTTTCTGTTTGGGTTACAATAGTATTCATTCAAAAGACCAAGATTTATCGGAAGCTGATATCGTTGTTAATCATTTTAATGAGTTAAATTTTGATGTCGTAAAGAATTTAGATTCCAAATTAAGGAATAATTAACATTTAAGAATACCCGAATTTGTAAATTTGGACAACATAAAAATAGATACTATGAAAAACATTCTAATTGCATTTGCTATTATTATTGCAAATTTTACCATTGAGGCCCAAGTGAAAACACCACAAGCCAGTCCTAAAGCTATAATCAATCAAACCGTTGGTTTAACCCAAGTTGAAATTAATTATTCCAGACCAAGTGCTAAAGGAAGAGCTGTTTTTGGTAATTTAATCCCTTTTGGAAAAGTATGGAGAACGGGAGCTAATGAAAACACAACAATATCATTTAGTGATGATGTAGTTATTGATGGAAAAACTTTAAAAAAAGGAAAATACGCTTTGTATACTGTTCCTAAAATAGAAAGTTGGGACATAATATTTTATTCCACGACTGATAATTGGGGAAATCCAGAAGTTTGGAACGAAGCTAATGTAGTATTAAGAGCTACTTCGAAGGAAGAGACTTTGCCAAAACCAGTTGAAACTTTTACTATCGGAATAAGCGGGTTAGATAATAATTTTGCCTATTTAGAAATGTATTGGGAGAGTTCTTATGTTGCTTTAAAATTTGAAGTGCCTACACAAAAAACGGCAATGGCCAGTATTGAAAAAGCTTTGGCTGGACCAACTGCCGGCGATTATTTTTCTGCGGCACAATTTTTATTACAATCTAATGGAGATACCGCTAAGGCATTAGTTTATGTAAATAAAGCTTTAGAAATGAATAAGGATAAACCATTTTTTTACTACCGTTTAAAATCATTGATACAAGCAAAAATTGGTGATAAAAAAGGAGCTATTGAAACGGCAAAAATATCATTAGCAGCAGCTGAAAAAGCTAAAAATCAAGATTATGTACAAATGAATAAGGAAAGCATAACAGAATGGAGTAAGAATTAAAACTTTGTTTTTTTAAATCAAAAAATCCCGTCTCGTTAATTTCGAGACGGGATTTTTTTGTTGAAATATATAATCCGCTTTTAAAACTGATTACGGTTAGATTAAATTTAAAAATATTAGACTAATTGTTTTTCTTTTCTAAAAATAGAGCATTGTAACAGTAACGAGATTATAATTGTTAATATTGCTCCAATGAAATTCAGCCATAGATAACCCAGTTTTTCTTCTCCGCTTGGGAAAATATAAATGGCATAATAGTAAATAATAAAAATTGTAATTTGGCTGAGTACGGCGCTACAAAATATAGCTTTAGACTGAACCTGTTTTATATAAAATCCGACAAGAAAAATTCCGAGAACTGTTCCATAAAATATTGATCCAATGATATTTACTAACTGAATCAGATTTTCGAATAAAGTACCAATACAAGCAAAAAGAATCGCGATAATACCCCAAAGCAGCGTAAAAAACTTAGTAGCATATAAGTAATGCTTTTCTGATTTTTCTTCTTTTAAGTTGCGTTTGTAGATGTCAATTGCAGTGGTTGATGCCAATGCATTCAGTCCGGACGCCGTAGACGACATAGCAGCGGAAATGATTACCGCAAGTAATAATCCAATGAGTCCTTTAGGTAAATAATGCAAGATAAAGTGGAAAAAAACGTAATCCTTATCGTTAGTTTCACTGCCACTGTCCGCTTTTAGAATAATTTCTTTAGCTCGATCTCTTAAATCTTTTTCCTTATTAGATAAAGTAATTAATTCTTTTCGAAGAATTGGATTGTCATAATCTTGATTCAATTGGTCGATGTACAAAAGATTAATTACTTTTTTATCTTCGGATAAATCATCCAATTTTTTTTCCAGAGCATGATATTCTCCCTTAAAGGCGGATTTCTCTACTATTATTTTATTGTTTGGATTAAAATTTAATGGAACTGGATTGAATTGAAAAAAAACAAAAACCATGACTCCGGTAAGTAAAATAAAGAACTGCATAGGAACTTTTAAAAGACCGTTCATGATCAATCCCATTTGGCTTTCCCGAACGGATCTTCCAGATAAATAGCGTCCAACCTGAGATTGATCAGTACCAAAATAAGCTAAGGCGAGGAAAAAACCTCCCGTAATACCACTCCAAAAAGTATATTTTTCTTCCGGATCTGTTGAAAAACTAACAATATTCATTTTATCATTTGCACCAGCAATATGCAAAGCGTTAGTAAAAGTCATATCATTTGGTAAATAATGTAAAATCAGAAAAAACGTGATTAACATTCCTGACATGATTACAAACATTTGCTGTTTCTGAGTCACGTTTACTGCTTTTGTTCCACCAGAGAAGGTATAGATGATTACTAACACACCAATAATAATATTCATAATGGTAAGATTCCAACCTAATAATGCAGATAAAATGATGGCGGGTGCATAAATGGTAAGTCCGGTTCCTAATCCTCGTTGAAAAAGAAAAAGGAGGGCAGCAAGAGAACGGGTTTTAAGATCAAACCTTTTTTCAAGGTATTCATAAGCTGTATAAACTTTGTATTTATGATAGATTGGAATGAAAGTAACACAGATAACGACCATGGCAATAGGCAGTCCAAAATAGAATTGTACAAATCCCATTCCGTCGTGATAGGCCTGTCCCGGTGTCGATAGAAAAGTGATCGCACTGGCCTGAGTAGCCATAACCGAAAGTCCAACAACATGCCAAGGGGTTTCGTTGTTGCCAAGAATAAAATCTTCTACATTTTTACTTCCTTTAGTTTTCCAAGCGCCATAAATAACAATAAATAATAGTGTGACTATAAGTACAATCCAATCAAATAGTTGCATAAGTTAAGAGTATAAGTGCATTATCAGATAAAAAACCAAAATATAGATGGCATTGACTACCAGAACCCAAGTATAGTTTTTTTTCCAAGTTTTTATTTTTTTTGTTTCCATTTTGGATTGTTTTAATTCTTGATTTTTTGTGCAGGAATGTTTATCGGTGATTTTAGCGAAATCATATTTGACAATAATCTAAAAGCGCCTGGCACTCCTTCAGGCAATTCCCTGAATAAACTTAAACCGGTATAAATATAGTATCCTTTTCCGTAAGGAGCTACTAATAACGCACCATTTTTAGGCGTTTCTCCTTTGTCATTTGATGATAGAATAGGAGTGAAGTCTTTA
Organism: Flavobacterium urumqiense; assembly: GCF_900108015.1. GTDB lineage: Bacteria > Bacteroidota > Bacteroidia > Flavobacteriales > Flavobacteriaceae > Flavobacterium > Flavobacterium urumqiense. The sequence goes on from NZ_FNVP01000009.1 coordinate 134,286, forward strand.
TCAAATTCATTAGGATAATACAGTCCTTGTTCCTGTTTCCATCCTTCAAAATCCTTAGTTGTGATCTTATTTGGGAAATTCAGTATAGGGTGATTAGGTGCTAGAAAGCGAACTTCGGCATTTTCCTCAGTTACTCTTTCTCCTGAAATTTTCAAAGTGATAGGTGCTAAATTTTTAGTTACTAAGTCATTAGGATTATTGTATTGAACTATCATTGTTTTACCTTCTTTGATAAAATCAAAAAGTATCGATTGTTTATTTGCTAATTCTTGTACCGTATTATAAGCTCTAACTCCAGTCATTACAACATCAAGATTCGCAAGCTTTTCATGAGTTATTTCTTCGGGTTTAAGAAGTGTAACTTTATAACCCATTTGTGATAAACTCTTGGGAACTTCATCTCCAGCGCCCATTATGTAACCAATTCTTTCTTCATCAGTTTTTAAATCTAATTTGATAAATTTTGCTTCAGTAGGTTTCAGCACTTGTTGTTTTGTAATGTGACTGTAATCAATACTGATTTGGTCTTTATCGTATCGTTTGTTGTCAACAATGGCAATGCTTTTTGCGATTGCATCTTCTATTTGACTAGGCGGTGTTACTTGAAAATAAAGGATTTGTTCTGTTCCTTTTTTTTCTAAATTAAAAGGAATTGACTTTGGTGAAACAAACCAGTTACTTGGTAATTCCAGCATTAAATCTCCTTTTACAGCATCTTTTCCAGATTTTATTTTTACAGCTATTTCTTTATTTTTTCCATTTTTAAAAAGAGATACTTTATCAAGAATACTTGTAGTTACTTCAGGAACAATATCTAAATAATTATACATTTCGCCTTTTACATCATCGTTGTATTTATAGACAACTGTGCGTTCAAATGGAATTTCTATATCATTAATTAGCAGGTTAAATACCACTTTTACTTCTCGAATTATATCTGGAATTCCTATGTTTTTTTGTTCGGTAACGGTGTACATTCCAATTGTTCCTTTTTCTTTTAACCAATACGGCTGTGTATATTCTAAAGTTGAAGGTAGTTGTAAATCAAGGTTTACCGATTTTAAAATATTAGTATTTAATACTTTATTTTGAAGCATAGTTTTTTGTTCAGGCAAAGTGGTTACACTTATTAGTTGCATGGGAATAGTACTTCTATTTATAGCTTCAAGTTTTAATTTGACGCTGCTTCCAGGAGTTGCTTCCTGATTTTGGGATACTGCTTCAAGATACAATCCGGAACAAGCAGCAATAATTTCTTTTATCGCAAAAGATTTTATAATTGTCCAATGTTTATCTTGTAAAGATTGCATCATGGTATAGGCTTTCGCCAAATTTGGAATACTGGCCGCAGGATTATTGTGATCGAATTGGGAAACAATAGTTGTCAATAATTCACCAATTGGTTTACCACCTTTTACCCGATTCCAACTCGTGTCAATACCTTCAAAAATTGAAGCTTTTTTTTGAAGTGCTTCTCCATTTATAAACTCTAAATATTCTATGTCTTCCCCGCGACTTCCAGTGCTTCCAAAACCTTGTGATTGATGTCGGCTTCGGCTTAGCGCTGCAATTTCTTGATTTGATTTACCTATTGCGGGATAATAAACACCGGTTTGCATCTCCATTAAATTAGATTTATCTGCAGCATCGAATTTTTCTTTACTTCCGTAAAACCACCAGGAAGTGTTGAAAAAAAGGCGTTTGGGTTGCCACGGCTCCACTAATTTTAATTGTTCAGGAAAAACGGTTGGATTATTGGTCAGATTGAAGCTTTCTACACTTAGCATTGCTGATGCTGTGTGATGCCCATGTGTTGTTCCGGATGAGCGATGGTCAAATCGATTGATAATTACATCAGGCTGAAATTTTCTAATGGCCCAAATAATATCAGAAAGAACTTTTTGTTTATCCCAAATATCTAATGTTTCCTGTGGATTTTTAGAATAACCAAAATCATTGGCACGTGAAAAAAACTGTTCTCCGCCATCAATTTTTCTGGCTTGGATAAGTTCTTGCGTACGGATTACTCCTAATAATTCCCGCAACTGCGGACCTATTAAATTTTGTCCACCGTCGCCTCGTGTTAAAGACAAGTATCCGGTCCTTGCTTTTTTTTCGTTTGACAAATAAGAAATCAATCGGGTATTTTCATCATCAGGATGAGCTGCTATATAAAGTACTGATCCTAAAAAATTAAGTTTTTGAATTTGGTTATAAATTTCAACTGAATTTAATTTTTGTGGCTGTTGCGCGATTGTTATTTGAAAACAAAAAAGAAAAAGTATAAAGGTCTGTATATATTTATTTTGCATTTTCTAGAATTTAATTTGCAATAACTTCAAATGTAGGAATTAATTAATTTTTTTTGAAACGTTTTTGTTTTTCTTTAATAAAAATAAAAAGAGTCTTTAACAAAAAAAGAGAGAACCAATTAAAGTTCTCTCTTTTTATAGTGTTTTAATTTTGGACGATTAAATTAATTAGTCTTTACCATGACCTCCTCCGTGTCCATTACCATGTTTGTTTCCACGACCTTCATTTCCACGACCTTCGTTCCCACGACCTTCGTTTCCATGATTATCACGTTCTTGATTTACATATCTGCCACGATTTTCATATTCTCTGCGGTCATTGTTGCCTATATTTCTTTGTGGTTTACCTTGATACCCTCTGTAATATTTAACTCTATCATTTCGGTAGTTCATATAGGGTCTTGAACCATGGTAATCATTCAATACAACTTTATATCCATTGTATAAATCATAGTTTCTATATTGGCCTGGCAGATATCTAGATCTTGTCCATCTTCCTCCATTGAAATAAATAAATTGTGTAGCTCTAATGTCGTAGTAGGCTTCAACATCAGGTAAATAATAATAGTCTACGTCAGAATATCCTACAGGTCCCCATGATGGAGCTGTTCCGATATTTACACTTACAGAGACTTGTGCATGTATTGCACTTGAGGCAAAAAGGATTATTCCTAAGGCGAGTAGTTTTAATGTTTTCATCTTTTCAAATATTATATTTGTAATTATTTTATATTAACTTTTTATGGCAATACTTTTTCTGTAAATCCAAGAACTATGCCAATCTATTTTAATTAGGCGAATTCTAATTATAAAAAAAGAGAGCTCCAAAATGAAGCTCTCTTTTATAACATATTTTCTAAATATTAGAATTGGTATCTTAAACCCAAAGCTACATCAGATCCATAATTATTTTCATAGTAACCGTTTCCACCAAATTCAGGTCTGAAATCCAAAGAGATCAATAATGGAATGTCGAAGTTATATTCAATACCTATATCTCCAGCTGCAAAAGCAAAAGTATCGTTATAATGTGTGTTGTTATTATCATAACTGTAGCTTCCTAAACCACCACCAACACCTGCATACCAGTTGAATCCACCATCAATGTTCCAAACCCATTGGTACAATGCTGCTAATTTGATAGCATTATCATCGTAACCACTGTTGTTATAGTTATTTCTGTTTCTCCAACCTAAATCTAATTCAAGTCTGTTGTTTTTAGATAATCCTCTTTGGTAAGAAAGTTCTCCACCAAAACCATTATTACCTCCTAAACGCAAACCTAAAGCGTTTTTCGAAATATCTTGAGCCTGTGCAGTAAATGCTAATCCAACTAACATTATTACTGATAAAATAATTTTTTTCATAAGTGATTTTTTGTTGTACAAAGATAGTATTAAAGCTGAAGAATGTATTTACAAAATTTTTGTTAATTGTTATATAATTCCCACTTTTTACGATCTTTAAGATTTTAATAACTAAACCTAAATAATACATTTTACTTGGAAAATAGTATTGAAGAAATTAATTGGTTGCTCAAAATATCCTCCATTTCAAGCAGGTTTTCTTCTACAGGATAATTAGCTTCAGCGTAACGATATAATTTCCATCGTTTTTTGTTGTATTCTAAGGATGTTAAATTTTCTACCCAATCACCTGAATTTAAATACATAGTAGCGCCATTTTTATTTTCTTTCAGCACCATTTTGGGCTCGTGAATGTGACCACAAATAACATAATCGTATTTCTTTTCAATGGACAAATCGGTTGCCGTTTTTTCAAAATCAGAAATATGTTTTACTGCTTTTTTTACACTTGCCTTAATTTTTTTGGAAAAAGAGTAAGGTTCTTTTCCTATTTTTAATAAACACCAATTTACAAATCTGTTCAAGAGAATTAAATAGTCGTATCCCAAACCACCTAGTTTTGCAATCCATTTAGCATGTTTGAACGGAAGTGTCAAAAACATCTCCATGAAAAATCCAAGCTTTTTTGTCATCTAAATCAAGTATTAATTTATCTACTAATGTAAGATTGCCCATATTCATATCGCTAAATTTCCGCAGCATTTCATCATGATTTCCTGTGATGTAGTAGACCTTAGTTCCCTTTGTTGCTAAACTTATAATCTTTTGAATAACTTTTAAATGCGCTTTTGGAAAATAAGATTTCCTAAATTGCCAGATGTCTATAATATCGCCGTTTAATACTAAAATTTTTGGCTTTATGGAGGATAGATAATTATAAAGCTCTCTGGCATGGCTTCCATAAGTCCCAAGATGCACATCAGAAATCACAACCACTTCAACTTTTCTTTTTTTCAATTGATTCTTTTTTGAATTCTAACAAATTAATGGTGTTATTATTACTTGAAATTTAATTAAAGGTTAAGAAATTTAGCCAAGGATTAATTTACATGTAATAATTCTTAAAAGTTTCTTAAAAGTTTATCCCGAAATCCCGGCATAAACTTTTGAACTTTAAACTAAAATCATACATTTGTTCAAAACTAACTACAATGGCAGGAAATAGCTATGGAACCCTATTTAGAATTACAACTTTTGGAGAATCACATGGAGAAGCTTTAGGCGGAATTATAGATGGTTGTCCTTCGGGAATAACAATTGATCTTGAAGCAATACAACTTGAAATGTCTAGACGTAAGCCTGGTCAATCAGCAATTGTTACTCAAAGAAAAGAACCAGATGATGTACAATTTTTATCGGGAATTTTTGAAGGGAAAACCACAGGTACTCCTATCGGTTTCATTATTCCTAACACCAATCAAAAATCAGACGATTATTCTCATATAAAAGATAATTACAGACCAAGTCATGCCGATTATGTGTATGAAAAAAAATATGGAGTTCGTGATTATCGTGGCGGAGGACGGAGCTCTGCTCGTGAAACAGCCAGTAGAGTTGTCGCGGGTGCAATAGCAAAGCAAATATTACCTGAAATTAAAATAAATGCATACGTATCATCTGTGGGGCCAATTTTTTTAGAAAAACCATACCAAGAACTGGATTTTTCTAAAACGGAGAATAATCCGGTGCGCTGTCCAGATGAAGCAATGGCGATAGTAATGGAAGATTACATTCGGGACATCCGAAAACAAGGTGATACTGTTGGAGGGACCGTATCATGTGTAATTCAAAATGTGCCTATTGGTTTAGGAGAACCTGTTTTTGACAAACTTCATGCTGAGTTGGGTAAAGCCATGCTTTCGATAAATGCTGTAAAAGGATTTGAATTTGGAAGCGGATTTGAAGGTGTTAAAATGAAAGGTAGCGAACACAACGATTTATACAATGCAGACGGAACAACTAAAACCAATCTTTCAGGTGGAATCCAAGGTGGCATAAGTAATGGAATGGATATTTATTTTCGTGTCGCTTTCAAACCTGTTGCTACTATTATGCAAAAACAGGAATTATTGGATAATAAAGGAAATATTACTGAAATGACTGGTAAAGGACGTCACGATCCTTGTGTTGTTCCGCGTGCAGTTCCTATTGTTGAAGCCATGGCAGCAATTGTTCTGGCAGATTTTTATTTGATAAACAAAACGTATTTAAAATAGCATTGCATACTCAGTATTTTGACGAGCTAAATCCTGAACCATAACCTTGAAATCAATTTGTTACATTAATGAATACAATTACAACTAAGAAACCATCTTTTTTTAAAGGCCTGACAGGTCAAATCCTAATTGCAATGCTTTTAGGTGCTGTTTTAGGAATAATCATTCACAATTCAACTGATGCGGAAGCAGCCCAATCTTTTAGTGGTAAAATAAAAATGTTGGCAACCGTTTTTATTAGGTTGGTCCAAATGATCATATCTCCTTTAGTGTTTACCACACTTGTTGTGGGAATTGCTAAATTAGGAGATATCAAAGCAGTCGGAAGAATTGGCGGTAAAGCATTGGGCTGGTTTTTTACAGCTTCCTTTATATCTTTATTATTAGGGATGTTTTTTGTAAATATATTGGAACCGGGAGTTGGACTTAATTTATCTAATATTGATTTAGCATCAGCTACTGAAGTTACAGCTAAAACGCAGAGTTTAACTTTCGAAAATTTTATAGAACATATTGTACCTAAAAGTATTTTTGAGGCAATGGCAACCAATGAAATATTGCAAATTGTTATTTTTTCTATTTTCTTTGGTTTAGCAGCAGCTTCATTAGGCACTTATGTAAAGCCCGTTATAAATGCTTTAGATAAAACCTCTCACATCGTTTTAAAGATGGTAAACTATGTTATGAAGTTTGCTCCAATAGGTGTTTTTGGTGCTATTGCCGGAGTATTTGCAGTAAGAGATTTTCAGGAATTAGCAATTACTTATTTTAAATTCTTTGGATCTTTCTTAATTGGAATATCGTCTTTATGGGTTGTTTTAATACTTGTTGGGTATATTTTCCTTAAAAGCAGAATGACTGTACTACTTAAACGTATTGTGGGTCCTTTAATTATTGCTTTTGGAACAACAAGTAGCGAAGCTGTTTTTCCAAAGCTTACCGAAGAATTAGAGCGTTTTGGGGTTAAAGATCGTATTGTTTCTTTTATGTTACCATTGGGCTATTCTTTTAATTTAGATGGTAGTATGATGTATATGACATTTGCCAGTATTTTTATTGCACAAGCGTACGGTGTTCATTTAGATTTAGGAACGCAAATGACTATGTTATTAGTCTTAATGCTTACTAGTAAAGGTATAGCCGGAGTACCAAGAGCTAGTTTAGTTGTTGTTGCCGCTACCTGTGGGATGTTTAAAATACCTATAGAAGGAATTGCGCTAATTTTACCGATAGACCATTTTTGTGACATGTTTCGAAGTGCAACTAATGTTTTAGGAAATGCATTAGCTACTTCAGTTGTAGGTCAATGGGAAGCTGGTGATGAAAATGAAATTGAAACTACCGAAATAATTTAAAAATATTTTCTCATTAGAAGTGCTTTTTAACCCATTTGTTTTTCAAATGGGTTTTTTTTTGTGTCTTTTTATTAAATTTAAATTCGTTCCGCTAATCTTTTTAGCTTAAACAAAAGTTATGATTTAATATTACGCTTATTTGTTGAGTGTTATGAAATATTTTTAAGAATATGTTTACAAATAATATTACTTTTTTATTATTATATTGTATATTTGAATCAATAAAAAACTATTTATGTTCCAAATTAGAATTTTTTTATTGATAATGACACTAAACTTCAATAGTGTTAACAGTTGTTCATTAAGCGTACCATCTTCCAATAAAGAAATTAACAGATTAACCCAAGCATCAATCTATTATTCCAGTTCTAATTTTGAAAAATCATTTTTGACAGCAAGACTTGTTATGCATCAAGCAATTAAAATTAAAAATGATAATCTTATAGTAAAGTGTTATCAAGTTATTATTACAAATTTCGAGGAATTATCAAAATTCGATAAAGCTATTTTTTTTTATAATAAAGGACTTTCGTACGGTAATATCATTGATAATGGCAGCATCAAATATGAAATAAATAACAATTTAGGAAACATATGTTGTTTTGAAAAAAAGGAATATAAAAAAGATACCTCTTCTTTTTTAAAAGGAATTAAGTTAGGAAAAGAAGGAAAAGAAAAATTCGATTTATCCAGTACACATCATGAATATTCAAAGTATTTATTTAAAAATGGGAATGATAAAAATGCTTATAAAAACTTAGCTAATTACAATAAAATAACGATTGATCTTTTGAACAAAAAGATAGATGACAAGGTTGAAATATCAGGGACTAATTTGGAGTTCGACGAATATAAAAGAGAAATAAAAAAAATTGGAATAGAAAAAGAATTGCAATCGCAAAGTATAAAGAAGTCCAAAATTATTGTCCTTTTGTTTATTAGTGTTGTGAGTGTTTTATTGCTCCTCATTTACACCTTAATTAAAAATAATAATTTTAAGAAAAAAATAAATACGGAACTTTCATATGCTAATGACAAATTAATTCTAGCAAAAAATAAAGCGGAAGAAGCATCAATATTAAAATCACAATTTGTCTCAACAATAACTCATGAATTGAGAACCCCGTTGTATGGTGTGATTGGGATTACCAATATGCTTTTGGATGAACATAAAGAATTAGCGGAGAGTCCACATTTGAAATCTTTAAAATTTTCAGCGAGATATTTATTATCTCTGGTTAATGATGTTCTGCAAATCAATAAAATTGAGGAGAATAGAGTTATTCTTGAAAATTTAACATTCAATATTTCGGATGAATTAAATATGATTAAAAACTCCCTTTTGTTTTTAGCAAAAAATAATCATAATACGATGATTTTGAAAATAGGATCTAAAATTCCTGAAAATTTGATTGGTGATAAATTAAGACTTTCTCAAATTCTTATAAATCTTATCGGTAATGCTTTGAAATTTACTACGAATGGTGAAGTATTAATTGAAGTAAATTTATTAAAAATAACTAATAAATTCCATTTTATTGAATTCAAGATTAAGGATAATGGAGTGGGCATAGCCATTGAGGATCAGAGTAAAATATTTGAAAAATTTGTGCAAGTAGGAAGAAAAGCAGATGATTATCAAGGAACTGGTTTAGGGCTTACTATTGTAAAGAGTCTCTTAAAATTGTTTGGCAGTGCTATTTCTATTGAAAGTACAGTAGGTGTAGGAACAGAGTTTAACTTCACTATAGCCTTTGAATCGGATACTAATAAGATTAACGAAATAATTAAAAATATACAAGTAGATTTATCCTTAAATAAATTATTGAAGGTTTTAGTTGTTGAAGACAATAAGATTAACCAAATTGTAACTGAAAAAATCCTCAAGAAAAACAATTACACCTGCACCATTGTTGATGATGGATTTCAAGCTTTAAAAGTATTGGAAGAAGAAGATTTTGATATTATATTCATGGACATTAATATGCCATTAATGAACGGATTTGAAACTTCAAAAAGAATTCGAAATTTAGGGATAAAAACCCCCATTGTAGCCCTTACCGCTTTTGATAAAGAAGAAATAATTGAAGAAGCTATTTCGGCAGGAATAAATGATATTATAGTAAAACCTTTTGATTCAAATACATTGTTTAAATGTATTGATAATCTGGGTTCTAAAAACTTAAAAAAGGTACTATTTTAGATTTTATTTTCAGCTAATTATCTCACTGTTAATTTTTAAATTCCAATAAAATATAAAAAAACGTTAAATCAAAATAGAAAAGTTCCATAGATTTAACGATTTTTAATTGTACGAATAAAATAAATATTCGATTTATTAATCTTAAAAACTGATTAATACCAACGTTTTTTATTTTGTTTTGAAACGTCGGATTTTCTTGACTTATGAGCACCGCCACTTCGATTAGAGTTGTTTTGTTTTGCTCCAGGAGCAGTTTCTGGATTTCCTGAATGCCAAGAATAAGGATGGTCACTTACTATTTTTACATCTACCTTTGTCAGTTTTTGAATGTCTTTCCAGTAGGTATGCTCGTCTTTACTACAAAAAGAAATCGCAACTCCGCCATTCCCAGCGCGGCCAGTCCTACCAATTCTATGAACATAAGTTTCAGGAATATTTGGTAAATCGAAATTGATAACAAATGGTAATTGGTCAATATCAATTCCTCTGGCAGCAATATCGGTTGCTACTAAAACGCCAATTTCTTTATTTTTGAAAGCATCTAAAACACGTTGTCTTGCATTTTGAGATTTATCACCATGAATGGCTTCGGCAGCAATATTATTTTTTCGAAGTGCCTTAACAACATTATCTGCCCCGTGTTTGGTTCTTGAAAAAACCAATACATCAGATAAATTTTCGTTTTTAATTAAATGGTATAATAAGTTTCTTTTTTCTGTTTTTTCTACAAAATAAACTCTTTGCTCTACATTTTCAGCAGTAGAAGAAACTGGAGAAACGGTAACAGTAGCGGGGTCTTTTAGAAACATTTCGGCTAATTCTCGGATGGCAATCGGCATTGTTGCAGAGAAAAAAAGTGTTTGTCTATTATTAGGTGTCAATTTTACAATTTTTTTGACATCATTTACAAATCCCATATCAAGCATTTGATCAGCTTCATCAAGGACCAAAGTATGCAAATGATCTAAATCAATAAAACCTTGTTTTACTAAATCCAGTAAACGTCCCGGAGTAGCAATCAAGACGTCAACACCTTTTCTTAGTGTATCCACTTGAGGCACTTGAGAAACTCCTCCAAAAATGGTAAGTTGTACTAAGTTTGTATATTTTCCATATTGGTCAAAGTTTTGTCCAATTTGAACGGCTAATTCTCTTGTAGGCGTAATAATTAAGGCACGAATTGGGCTTGCTTTTTTAGAGGATCCTACTATTCTATGTAATTGATGAATTATAGGAATGGCAAAGGCAGCAGTTTTTCCAGTACCGGTTTGCGCACAACCAATCATATCTCTACCTGATAAAACGATTGGAATAGCTTGTTCTTGTATTGGAGTTGCTTCTAAATAGCCTTGTTCAAATACGGCTCTTTGTATACTTTTTGAAAGTGAAAAATCTTCGAATAACATATTTTTAATATTAAATATCTTGTATTAAGTACATAGATAGTGCTGCAAAGATAGTATTAATATTTTTGATCAAATTTTGCAGGTTATTTTGGATATGAATTTTTTGGAAAGGTTAATACTATTTAATCAGTAATAAGATTATTGATTATTAGATTTCATAAAATCAGTAACGAGATAACCAATAAGTTTACCAATTAAATGATCGTTTTTATCTTCTCCTAAATCTGGTGCACCTTCACAAATATGTAAATAAGTAGCATTTCTAAATTTGGCAAAAAAGGAAATAAATTGGCGAAGTTGTTCCACAGAAAAACCACTTAACGTCATTGCGCTGCAAGGTATATTGGGAATAGCATCCAAGTCAATTTCGATGCCATAGAAGTCGTCATTTATGAATTCTAAAGCTTGTTCCATCTCTTGATTAAACTCTTTTTCTTTTCTGATATTAATACTGTCATAAGTATTGTAACGAACACGATCTTCAATTTTTTTAATTATGTCCAAAACACTTTTAGAGGTGTAATTTTCGTGTAAACCAAAAATGAAATATTTTTTAAGAAAGCCTTCTTCAAAGGCATAGGAAAAACCATTACCGCTGTGTCGTCCTTCTAAAATTCTAAAATCGGAGTGGGCATCAAAATTGATAGCATTTACAGGTTTTCCTTTGGCAAGAGCCGATCCTTTAATATTACCATAAGAATTATTGTGTCCACCACCAATGATTATTGGTATTTTCCCTAATTTCACGATATTAAAAATAATATGAGAAACATCTTTATCTATTTGTTCTACTAATTGACTAAGTTTAGCTCGATCGTCGATGTCATTGAAATCTAAATCTTCAACTTCCTTCATTTCTTTATGAACCTCTAATTGACCCAAAACAATTAGTTGATTGCCTTTACAAAAACGGTTGTGCTGAATGTTGGCTATACTTTTAATGGCACTTTCCCATGCAGATGCTGCTCCGGGCCTTCCAAAATTAGCTCGAATACCAATATCTTCAGGAATTCCAAATAATACATATTTGGCTTCGCACGTTTTAATAAATGCTAGTGTATCAATGTCTTTTGGTACTGTTATCATTTTCTCGCCAAATTTTATTTCACCACTTCTGTGGTTTGTAATTTTAGCAAGATCATTGATTGTAAAAGGGGTAATCTTTTCCATTAAAGAAAATATTTTTTTCAAAAATACTATAATTGTGTTAACTTACGTTATAACATACTTAGATATTGTTAAATTTGTAAAAAATAAATTAAATAGAATATGGAAAATCAAAAAAGCAGTTCAAGTCTAAAAGCGGTTATAATTGTTTTAGCAGTTTTATTAGTGGGAAGTTTAGTATATATATTTAAAATGACTTCTGATACTGATGTTGTTAAGACAGAATTAAAAACAACATTAACTGAAAAAGAGTCTGTTATGAAAGATTTGCAGGAGTTGAAATCTACTTATGATGCTGCAATTTCAGAAAACACTTCAATGTCTGACGAGTTGACTCAAGAAAGAGATAAAGTGGTGAACTTAATGAGTGATCTGAGTAAATCAAAAGGTGATGTAGCTTCATTAGCAAAATACAAAACACAATCACTTGCTTTACAGTCAAAAATGAAAGTTTTGATGGCTGAAAATGAAGGGTTGAAAAAACAAAATACAACCTTAACCACGCAACGTGATAGTACAGTGGTGGTATTAGGTGAAGCTAAAAAATCCAATGAGGCATTAGCTGGACAAAATGAAGAATTATCGAAAGTAGTTGAAAAAGCTGCAAAATTAACAGTTTTGAACACTAGAGGTTCAGCTTATAAATTAAAAAGTTCTGGAAAAGAAGTTGCCACAGACAAAGCAAGTAGAGCGGATGTTCTTAAGATTAGTTTTACTATTGCTGAAAATCAAGTAGCGCAATCAGGCTCTAAATCGTATTATGTTCAAGTAATTGACAGCAAAAATAATGTTTTGGGAGACAAGAAAACAGAAACTTTTGGCGATAATACTTTGACATATAGTTTTGTATCTAATGTTAATTATGAAAATAAAACAGTTGATGTTACAGAAAATTTACGTGGAAAAGATTTTCCAAAAGGAACTTATTTTGTAAATATTTTTGATAAAGATCAATCGGTTTCTAAAACAAGTTTTACTTTAAAATAATATTCTAAAGTATTCGCATAAAAAAAGAGGAACTTCGATTCCTCTTTTTTTATGCGAATACTTCTCCTTCTAGAACTACGGTGTCAATGAGATTACTACCAAAAGCGTAAGGTAACTGATAATAGGAGGGAATAGGTTTTGTAATAATCAAATTGGCTTTTTTACCAACCGTGATGCTACCATTGGTTTCAGAAATACCCATTGCATAGGCACCATTAAGTGTGGCCGCATTGATGGCTTCCTCCGGAGTCATTTTCATTTTTATACAAGCAGTTGCCACTACAAAATTCATATTTCCTGATGGAGTAGAACCCGGATTATAATCTGTTGCTAGCGCTAATGGAAGTCCTGCAGCAATCATCTCCCGAGCTGGAGTATAAGGAATACTTAAAAAATAGGAACAGGAAGGCAACGCAACCGGCATTATCTCTGTGTTTTTTAAAGCTTCAATATCTTCGGGTTTCATGATTTCTAGATGATCTACAGAAAGAGCATTGTATTTTACTGCAGCCTGAATTCCTCCAATAGAGTTGAATTGATTGACATGAATTTTTGGCTTTAAGCCAAAGAGAATCCCTGCTTCCATTATCTGTTCCGTTTCTGCAACGGTAAAATAACCAGTTTCGCAAAAAGCATCGATATAATGAGCCAATTTATTTTTGGCAATTTCAGGTAGCATTTCATTGATAATTAGATCAATATAACCGTCATGGTTTTCTTTGTATTCTACTGGGAAAGCATGAGCACCCAAAAATGTTGCTTTTATAGTGATTGGATAGTTTTGTGCTAGACGTTGAATAACGCGAAGCATTTTCAACTCTCCATCAACTGATAATCCATATCCTGACTTTATTTCGACAGCACCAGTTCCTAAAAGCATGACTTCTTGCAGTCGATTTTTAGATTGGTCATAAATCTCGTCTTCACTGGCTTCATTCAGTTTTTTTGCCGAATTTAAAATTCCACCTCCACGGTTGGCAACCTCTTCATAAGTCAGACCATTTATTCGATCAACAAATTCCTGCTCCCTGTTCCCTGCGTATACAATATGCGTATGACTGTCGCACCACGAGGGTAAAACCATTTTTCCGTTTGCATCGATACACTTTTCTGGATTTATATTAGGTAAAACATCCATTAAACCAAAATCAGAAATAAGCCCATTTTCAATTACTAAATAGGCATTTTTGATTGTTGGAAGAATTGCCATTTCGGCACCGGAAACTTTCAAAATTGAAGAGTCTCTAACCTGAAGTAATTCCTTGATATTGATGATTAGTGTTGTCATTTCTAAAGAATTATTCGGAAACAGTTATTTCAAACATTTTGTCCCAGTTTTTTCCAGTAACAAAAATGGTTTTAGTTTTTGGGTTGTAAGCGATACCGTTTAAATAATCATCTGCAGTTGCATTGATTGATTTTCTCAAACCTGAGAGGTTTAAAATTCCTTCTACTGCACCATTGTTAGGATTTACAACCGCAATTGCATCTTTTTGCCAAACATTCGTATAAATTTTTCCGTTAATCCACTCTAATTCATTGATAGATTTTATTTTAGAATCTCCAGAATACACGTTGATGTAATCAATCATTTTTTGAGTGTTTGGATCCATTTTCCAAATTTTCTCCGTTTTGTCTGTTTGATAAATGTATTTCCCGTCATTTGTCATTCCCCAACCTTCAATATCTTTATCATAAGTAAAGGTTTTTTCTAGTTTTAATGTTTTTGCATTGTAAATAAAACCTGTTTTTTCTTGCCAAGTCAGTTGGTACATTTTATCATTTATAAAAGTAATTCCTTCTCCAAAATATTTTGCATCAAGATTAATTTGTTTATAAACTTTTCCTGTTCTATAATCGTATTTTCTAAAGTATGAATTGCCTTTTAATCCGGTGCTTTCGTATAAAGTATCTTTGTAAAATTCTAATCCTTCTGTGAAAGAGGTTGTATCGTGCGGAAAAGTATTTACAATTTGGTACTTCAATAATTTTGGTGCGACATTGGAAACTAATTCGATTCTGGCGGTAGCTTCTGAGTTTTCGCCTCCAAAATAAACTAAAGCTTTTAGGTTTTGATAGCCTAGTTTTTGATCTTTCAATTCAAAAGCTACTTTATCAAGACCTTTTTTTGAAGAAATTTTTTTATCATTGACATAATAAATAATACTATCTACAGCCTTGTCATTTGGGTTTAAAATTCCAATTTGTAACGACTCTTGAGGCTGATATTGTGCATTAAAATTAGTATTATCGATGGTAAATATAGAATTTTCGCCTTTTTTTGTATCGCCGCAACTTGCTAACGAAATTCCTAATAAAATGATAGATAGGAAGTTATAATTTTTCATAGTTTAAAATTTTAATAAGCCAATATACGACGTTATTTAATAGGTGCAAAGGTATTGCAAAAATATAAAAAGTATTGTATATTTGCACCGGCAAGTCCTACACGACCAGCTCCTGCAGACTCCCCCAGGATGGGAACATAGCAAGGGTACGTGGTTGAGCGGTGCGATGTAGGTCGCTTGCCATTTTTTATAATCTTCCATTTCGGAAGATTTTTTTTTGAATTATTTTGTAAAAAAGTAGTCTTCCTTCGGGAGGATTTTTTTATTTTTGAACCATTCCCAAAAAAGTTAAATATTTGATATTACACATTTTTTTGGGATATACTTTTAACCTTATACAAAAAACAATGAGTAAAGTAGTTCTAATTACAGGAGGTTCATCGGGAATAGGGAAATCTATTGGTGAATTTTTGCATCATAAAGGTTTTATTGTTTATGGCACCAGCAGAAATCCGGAACGAATCTTAAATCCGGTTTTTCCTTTGGTCGCTTTAGATGTTAGGGATACGAATTCGATTCATGCGGCTGTAGCCAAAGTAATTGCGATTTCAGGAAGACTGGATGTTGTAATAAATAATGCCGGTGTTGGAATTACCGGACCATTGGAAGAAATTCCAATGCACGAAATCAAGAATAATTTTGAGACCAATTTCTTTGGGCCAATTGAAGTGATGAAAGCTGTTCTGCCACAAATGCGTGCACAAAAATCGGGTTTAATCATTAATGTAACTTCTATTGCGGGATATATGGGTTTGCCTTACAGAAGTATTTATTCAGCTTCAAAAGGGGCTCTTGAAATAATTACAGAAGCTTTGCGAATGGAAGTGAAGTGTTTTGGCGTTCATATTACGAATGTAGCCCCAGGTGATTTTGCCACAAATATTGCTTCAGGACGTTTTCATGCTCCAGTTATAAAAGGCTCTGCTTACGAAGGTCCTTATGGAAATACATTAAAAACAATGGATGAACATGTGGATAGTGGAAGTAATCCGAATGAAATGGCAGAAGCGGTGTATAAAATAATCCAAACTCCGGAACCTAAAATTCATTACAAAGTGGGTGTATTTATGCAAAAAATATCAATTGTTTTGAAGAGAATTTTACCCGATAAAGTATATGAAAAAATGCTGATGAACCATTATAAGTTGTAATTTTGCACGGGATTTGCGTGAAGGATTGAAGCGGCATCCCTCGCTTTTTAGCGAGGATACAGCGGAAAGCCTGACCCGAAGTTTTTACGAAGGGTCACGCCCAAAGAATTAGAAACACACAATTAAATTATAAATACTATGAAATTTTTTATTGACACGGCTAATTTAGCTCAAATTAAGGAAGCACAAGCATTAGGCGTTTTGGATGGAGTTACTACAAATCCATCATTGATGGCAAAAGAAGGGATTACTGGAAAAAACAGTATTTTGAAGCATTATGTAGATATTTGTAATGTAGTTGATGGTGATGTAAGTGCTGAAGTGAATGCTTTGGATTACGACGGAATGATTAAAGAGGGAGAAGAATTAGCTGATTTGCACGATCAAATCGTAGTAAAATTACCTATGACTAAAGAAGGAGTTATGGCTGCTAAATATTTTTCGGATAAAGGAATAAAAACGAATGTAACTTTAGTATTCTCGGCAGGCCAGGCTTTATTAGCTGCTAAAGCGGGCGCCACTTATGTTTCTCCGTTTATTGGTCGTTTAGATGATGTATCTACTGATGGTTTGGCTTTGATTGAAGAAATCAGATTGATTTATGATAACTACGGTTACGAAACTCAAATTCTTGCTGCTTCAGTTCGTCACACCATGCATATTGTAAATTGTGCTAAAATTGGTGCTGATGTTATGACCGGACCTCTTTCTGCAATTTACGGATTATTGAAACATCCATTAACTGATATTGGATTGGCTCAATTTGTTGCTGATTTCGAAAAAGGAAATAAATAAAAAAGTTTTCAGTTTTCCGTGAATAAAATGTATAAAAAAATCCCATTTCAATTGAAATGGGATTTTTTATTTGGTTTGGTTTTTTGGTTTGTTATTCTATTTGAAAATTAGTGTCCTCCACCAACTTCTATTTCGTGTCCAATTCCTTGTTTTTCTAGTATTCCAATCACTTTCCAACCATAGAATGCTATAAAAGCGAAACATAAAACAGGAATGAAATAAGAATCGTGAATCCCAATAATATCAGATATTTTTCCTTGTAATGGTGGGATAATTCCACCTCCTAAAATCATCATTACTAAAAACGCAGAACCTTGTGAGGTGTATTTTCCTAAACCTGCAATTGCCAAGGAGAAAATAGATGGCCACATGATACTTAAAAATAAACCACCACTCATAAAAGCATAGATTGCTATTGTTCCGGTAGTGAATAAACCAATCAGCATGGCTGTCATTCCCATTAAACCAAAAATCATTAATGTTCTTGATGGGTGATCTTTTCCTAAAAAGAAACCAGCGATTTGGAACAAGATTACGAATGCGTACCCGTACAAAGGTGTAATATCTTGTCCTGATATAGCGTTAGCGCTCAAAACAACTCCAAAAGCTACGTAAGGGATGACGATAAGTAAAATTTTCTTTAATTGTGAAGATGGATTGAATACAGAAATTGCTCCGGCCCAACGACCAATCATTAAACTTCCCCAATACATTGACATGTATGGTGCTAAAGCAGGACCTGCAATTTTACCAAAAGCATCAGATTCTAATAATGATCCAAGATTACTACCAATGGTTACTTCAACTCCTACATAAGTAAACAGTGCTAACATCCCCAAAACTAATTGCGGGTATTTCATTGCTCCCCATCCCTCAGAATTTTTTTGTGCGGTAGTATTAGCGAATAATAACCCGATAATTACAACTAATAAAGTTGCAACTGTCAATCCTAAACCTAAATAATCCTTTTCTTTATTTTCGATAAAACGAGTAATAAATTCAGAATCTTCGTAACGAGAGAAAATATAAGCAAATATCGCTACTAAAATTACTGTAATTGCTATAAGCGTTTTCATTGCTTTGCTTGCAGGTTCAAAAGTAGAATCACTTTTGCCAGAAGGTAGTTTTTTTGAAAAATAAAATAAAGCGGCAGCCAACAAGAATAAACCTCCAACAAATACATAAAGTATTCGCATGGAATCTAATGAGTTTTCTTTTTGAGCAAATTCTTCAATACTTACACCAGAAATAACACCAAATAAAGCAAAAGAAACAACTATTGGCCCAATTGTAGTTCCAAGTGAATTGATTCCTCCAGCTAAGTTCAATCTATTTGATGCAGTATGCGGTTCTCCTAATGAAGCGGCAAATGGTTGTGCAGAAGTTTGTTGTAAAGAAAAACCTAAAGCTACTATAAATAAAGCACCCAGAATGAATAAGTAACTCCCTTGAGAAACAGCTAAAATCATTAATAAAGCTCCAAAAGTACTCACTAATAATCCGTTTACAATTCCTTTTTTAAATCCCCAAGCATTTAAAATATCTTTTTTTGCTAAACTGCTAAATATAAAAAGGAGTAACGCTCCGATGTAATAAGCACCATAAAAAGCAAAATCAATTAGTTGACTTTGGAATTGATCTAAACCAAATTTGGCTTTACAAAAAGGGATAAAAACACCATTTGATGCTCCTATAAATCCCCAAAAGAAAAATACCGTTATCAGTGTATAAAGAGCCGAATTATTCGACTTCGTTTGTTCTGTATTCATAATTTTAAAATGTTTAAATTTATTTTGGCTAATTTTAATACAACGGCGTAAATATATTTGTTAAGTAAATTAAAAAAAAATAAAATTGACTAATTTTTGTGAGAATTATAAAATCCCCATTATTTATTAAGAAAAAGACTTTTTTTTGAACTTTTTCTAATTTTAAGTAAATTATTTGTAAAGGATTTATTTTGAAATTTTGCTATAGGACTAGTAATAGTAAAATATTTATGCATTAGAAAATTGTATCCTGCAATACATTCGATAAAGAAGTTAATTGTTTTTTTATAATGTTTTTACCAATAATTGCCACTATTGTCTATTCTGATGATATGTACTTCAATAGAAGTAGTTTACCTCTGAAATTAAAAAATATGTACGTACTATTATAAGTGATTTGTATCCCTTGTAACATTTTAAAAAAAGCATATCTTTATAAATTAGTTTTAAAAAGAGCAAAAAATGAAAACTGATTTAGAAATTAAACAAGACATTAGCTATAAAAGTGCCGGTAAATTTGAAGAAACAAGATTTGAAAAAATTCATAACGAAATTTTCAAAAATTCAACAGAAGCTTCAAGAGTGGTTGCCCAAGAAATTGCGCAATTAATAAAATATAAACAACAGAAAAACGAACCTTGCATTTTAGGTTTGGCAACCGGCTCTTCTCCTGTAAAGGTCTATGAAGAACTAGTGCGCATGCATAAAGAAGAGGGTTTAAGTTTTAAGAACGTAATTACTTTTAATTTGGATGAATACTATCCGATGACAAAAGAGAACAAGCAAAGCTATCATTGTTTCATGCATCAGCATCTTTTTGATCATATTGATATTAAGTCTGAAAACATAAATATACCTGATGGAACCGTTTCAATTGAGAACCTAAATCAATATTGTATTGATTATGAAATGAAAATAAAAAATTCTGGTGGCATTGATTTTCAATTATTAGGAATTGGACGTACAGGTCACGTAGGATTTAATGAGCCAGGTTCGCACATTAATTCAGGAACTCGAATAATTACCTTGGACCATATTACCAGAGTTGATGCTTCTTCAGATTTTAACGGTATTGAAAATGTTCCCAAAAGAGCGATTACCATGGGAGTTTCTACAATTATGAGATCCAAAAGAATTGTATTAATGGCTTGGGGCCAAAATAAATCAGAAATCGTAAAAAGAACTATTCAAGGTGAAATTAGCTCTGAAGTTCCTGCTACATTTTTGCAAAATCACAATAATAGTACCTTTGTTTTAGACCAATTTGCGGCTTCTGAATTAACAAGGTTTAAAACTCCATGGTTAGTTGGAGAATGCAATTGGACAGAGGAATTAAAACGTAAAGCTATAATTTGGCTCTGCCAAGAAACAGAACAATCGATACTAAAATTGACAGACCGGGATTACAATAATAATGGTATGTCAGATCTTCTTGCCATTGAAGGTTCAGCTTATGATTTGAATATTAATATGTTCAATGTTCTACAACATACCATAACGGGATGGCCAGGAGGTAAACCCAATACAGATGATACCAATAGACCTGAAAGAGCTCATCCAGCGCAGAAAAGAGTGCTACTTTTTAGTCCGCATCCAGACGATGATGTGATTTCGATGGGAGGAACCTTTTCAAAATTAATAAAACAAGGGCATGATGTTCATGTGGTTTATCAAACCTCTGGAAATATTGCAGTAACAGATGATGAAGCACTCAAATTTGCTGAAGTTTGCAATGATTTCGTTGGAGATGATGAAACTAAAATGAATTTCCAAGTGGTTATTAATTTTTTAAATAATAAAGCGGAGAATGAAATTGATTCATTAGAAGTGCGAAAATTGAAAGGATTGATTAGACGAAGGGAGTCTTACGCAGCGACAAGATATATTGGATTAAAAGAGGAAAATATTCATTTTCTGGATCTGCCTTTCTATGAAACAGGTCAAATAAAGAAAAACCCCTTAAATCCAGAAGATATTACCATAGTTCAAGCTATAATTACTAAAATTAAACCACATCAAGTTTTTGCTGCAGGTGATCTTGCTGATCCGCACGGTACCCATGAAGTTTGCTTGAATGCTATTTTTGCCGCAATGAAAAAACTCAAGCCAGAATTCTATATGAATGATTGTTGGTTGTGGTTGTATCGGGGCGCTTGGCATGAATGGGAGATTCACGAAATAGACATGGCAGTACCCTTAAGTCCAGATGAAGTTTTACTGAAAAGACACGCTATTTTGTACCATCAATCGCAAAAAGACAGAGTGATGTTTCAAGGAAATGACTCCAGAGAATTTTGGGTAAGAGCAGAAGATCGCAATAAGCACACCGCTAAATTGTATGATGATTTAGGTCTAGCTGAATACGAAGCCATTGAAGCATTTAAACGTTTTGATTATTAAAAAGAACATTAGAAACACATGAAATACATCTTAATCCTATTGTTTATTCCTTTTTTATCGAATGCACAAATAAAGCAGGAACAATTAGATCTTATGCCTTGGCCACAAAATATAAATTTGACTGCAGGTACTTTTGTTTTAAGCAAAAGTTTTAAAGTAAATATTACGGGCAATTCCAATCCTCGAATTTTTTTAGGAGCAACAAATTTTTTGCGAAGATTAGATGGGAGAACAGGACTGTTTTTGGAACAGGCTTTTGTCATTAAAAACAATGAGGTTAACGAGGCAGAATTACAAATAAATTGTGTTCGAAATGGGAAAATAGGATTGAATGAAGATGAAAGTTATCAATTAGAGATTCAGCCGAACAAAATAATGATTAATGCTACTACAGATATTGGTGCACTTCATGCTCTGGAAACGCTATTGCAAATGTTGCAAAATACAAGTACTTTATTTTATTTTCCAACGGCTATTATTACGGATTACCCAAGATTTACTTGGAGAGGATTAATGATAGATGCAGCAAGACATTTTCAGCCTGTTGATGTTATTAAAAGAAATCTCGATGCCATGGCTTCGATGAAAATGAATGTATTTCATTGGCATTTAGCAGACGATCAAGGTTGGAGAATTGAAATTAAAAAGTATCCAAAACTCACACAATTAGCTTCGGATGGATATTATTACACACAGGAAGAAATTAAATCGGTCGTAAAATATGCGGATGAAAGAGGAATTCTTGTAATACCGGAAATAGATGTTCCTGGGCATGCCTCAGCATTACTTTCTGCTTTTCCTGAAATAGGAAGTAAAGTAAGCAATGAAGCTACTTATACAGTGGGAAGAAGATCAGGAATTTATACACCAACGTTAGATCCGACGAACCCAAAAACGTATCAGTTGTTAGGTGAAATTTTCGATGCCGTTTGTCCTTTGTTTCCTGGGAACTATTTTCATATTGGGGGTGATGAAAATCAAGGAAAAGAATGGGATGCGAATCCTAAAATACAAGAATTTAAGAAGAAAAATGGATTGGCCAACAATCATGAATTGCAAACGTATTTCACAATGAAATTGATTCCAATGTTAAAAAAACATAATAAAGAATTAATG
Source organism: Flavobacterium urumqiense (assembly GCF_900108015.1). Taxonomy (GTDB): domain Bacteria; phylum Bacteroidota; class Bacteroidia; order Flavobacteriales; family Flavobacteriaceae; genus Flavobacterium; species Flavobacterium urumqiense. The sequence goes on from NZ_FNVP01000009.1 coordinate 156,878, forward strand.
GGTTGGGAGGAAATAATGACAAAAAATATGTCCAAAGAGGCTATAATTCATTCTTGGAAAGGAGTAAATGAAAGCGTTTCTCCAGGAGGATCTCTTGTCGCTGCTGCAAAAAATGGATATAAAACAGTTTTGTCAAATGGATATTATATTGATTTAATGCTGGGCGTTCAAAGTCATTATTTAAATGATCCAATTCCAAAAAATGCTGTTCTTACTGCTGAGGAAAAAGCAAGAATATTAGGAGGCGAAGCAACAATGTGGAGCGAATTGGTTACACCTTTGAATATTGACTCCAGAATTTGGCCAAGAACTGCAGCAATTGCGGAAAGATTGTGGTCTAACGAAAATGTTACAGATTTGAATAGTTTGCATAAAAGAATGAAAACGATCTCTTTTAGATTAGAGGAATTAGGAATTATGCACCTAAGAAATAAAGAAGTGATTTTAAGAAATATCAGTAATAATCAGGAAACAAAAGCATTGAGAGATTTTTCTAATGTTTGTGAACCGCTGAAGGTTTACAAACGTAATGGAGGAGGTAAAAAATATTTTATGTTTTCCCCGTTAACGTTATTTGCTGATGCATGCACAGCTGATGCTTTTGATGCGTATGATTTTGATACAGCGGTAAATAACTACTTAGAAAATAAAAATATAGAAAATCAAACTTTGGTAACTAATTTTTTTAGAAAATGGATTGCTATGAATGCGGATTTAATTAGTTTAAGTGGTAATGCTCCGCTGATTCAACCGCTCTTACCTTTATCCAAAAATCTAAAGGATATATCTGAAGAACTTTTATTGATTATCGAAAACAAAAAAACAATGAATCCTGATTTACTGAATGGTTTATTAGAAAAATTTAATTCCAGAAGTCCTGCTGATGTTGAAGTGGCAGTTTATGCTAATTTGAAAAAATTAAGCCAATGATAAAATTTTGAATAATTACGCATTAAAATTAAGGTTGGTTAGTTGTTAATTTTAAAAAAAATAATTGTGTAAACCGAATGAATTATCAGCTCATTTTTCGGCGACTACTATTTTAACGTTAAGCTACATACAATTTATAAAAATCAGTATTTTTTTCGTACTTTTGCAAAAATTTTTATAAAAAATATTTATGTTAACAGTTAACAATTTATCAGTTCAGTTTGGCAAACGAATTTTGTTTGATGAAGTAAATACTACCTTCACGCATGGTAATATATATGGAGTTATCGGAGCCAACGGTGCTGGAAAATCTACTTTTCTTAAAATAATCGCAGGTGAAATGGATCCTACTTCGGGACATATTCACTTGGAACCCGGAAAACGTATGTCGGTTTTAAACCAAAACCATAATATGTTTGACGAAAGCACCGTTCTTGAGACTGTAATGATGGGGAATAAAACATTGTATGCCATCAAAAAAGAAATGGATGCTTTGTACTTAGACTACAATGATAAAAATGCAGATAGAATAGGAGAGTTGCAAGTTCAATTTGAAGAAATGAACGGTTGGAATGCTGATTCTGATGCTGCATCGATGTTATCAAATCTTGGGATTTCTGAAGATCATCATTATACTTTAATGGGAGATCTTGAGGGTAAAATAAAAGTTCGTGTCCTTTTGGCTCAAGCACTTTTTGGAAATCCTGATTTACTTATTATGGATGAGCCTACCAATGATTTGGATTTTGAAACTATTGCTTGGTTAGAGAATTTCTTAGCTAACTATGAAAATACAGTCATTGTAGTTTCTCACGATAGACACTTTTTAGATTCCGTTTGTACGCATATTTCGGATATTGATTTTAGTAAAATAAATCATTATTCTGGTAATTATACTTTTTGGTATGAATCAAGCCAATTAGCCGCAAAACAACGAGCGCAACAAAACAAAAAAGCAGAAGAAAAGAAACAGGAATTAGAAGAATTTATACGTCGTTTTAGTGCGAATGTGGCCAAATCAAAACAAGCTACCTCTCGTAAAAAAATGATTAGTAAGTTGAATATTTCGGATATAAAACCATCAAGCCGTCGTTATCCAGCGATTATTTTTGATCAGGAGCGTGAAGCGGGAGATCAAATTTTGAATGTGCAAAACTTAGGCGCCTCTATTGACGGAGATGTTTTGTTTAAAGGAGTTGATTTGAATATGGCTAAAGGTGATAAAATTGTCCTTTTCTCAAAAGATTCACGTGCTACGACAGCTTTCTACGAAATTTTAAACGGTAATCAAAAAGCTGATTCTGGTACTTTTGATTGGGGAGTTACTACAAACCAAGCCTATTTGCCAGTAGAAAATCATTCTTTTTTTGAGAGCGACTATTCTCTTGTAGATTGGTTACGCCAATGGGTAAAAACGGAGGAAGAGCGTGATGAGGTTAATATTCGTAGTTTCCTTGGTAAAATGATTTTTTCAGGAGAAGAAGCTTTGAAAACGTGCAGAGTATTATCCGGAGGAGAAAAGGTGCGTTGTATGTTGTCTCGAATGATGATGGAAAGAGCAAATGTTTTGATGCTTAATGAACCGACGAATCACTTGGACTTAGAGTCTATTACAGCTTTTAATAATTCATTGAAAAACTTCAAAGGATCTGTGATTTTCACTACTCATGATCATGAATTTTCTCAAACGGTTGCTAATCGTGTTATTGAATTAACACCGAATGGAGCAATTGATCGTTACATGACATTTGATGATTACCTAGATGATGAAAAAGTTCAGGAATTAAGAACGAAAATGTATACTATTTAAACATTAGTTTATTTCTACAAAAAAACGCCAACTGAAAAGTTGGCGTTTTTTGTAAGTAACTATTCGCACCTTAATACGCTGCCAACTTGGAAATAGTATTTAATTATTTCTTCCCAAAAACTTTACTTATTATAAGGACAACAATAGCAATTATAGCAATTACTATAAAAACACCAACACCAACACCGGCTTTAAATATACCTTCGATTACGGAACAACCTGTAAATGATATTAGTATTATGAAAAGCATCAATAATCTTGTTGTTTTTTTTTGCATGAGTTTTTATTTTTTTAAATTTATAGTAATGTAAAATTACAAAATCATCAGTGTGATTAGTTATATAATTTTTTTATTTTATTGTGAAATTTTATTATTATTTTAAAAATGATATTAAAATATTTTTTTATAATTATTAGTTGTTTTTTTGAAATTAATTTTTATGAAATATTCATTATGTGTAAGTTATATTAAAATCCATAAATAAGGATCTTTATAATATTTTTGGTATAAAGCGACATGAATTTCAATCTATAAATAATTTGATAGCTATTTTTGACCTTTATAATTAATCATAAATCGAAATTCGTATATTTGTAAAACCAAACACTACACTTTACTATGAGTCAAAAAGTATTGCTTACTGCAAAAGAAGTTACTATCATATTGCATCGTTTGGCCTGTCAGTTAATTGAAAAACACTTAAATTTTTCAGATACGATATTAGTCGGAATACAACCAAGAGGTGTTTTTTTAGCAGAACGTTTAAAAGAAATTTTAGAAAAAGAATACCAAACTCCTGAAATTCAGTTGGGTTATCTGGATATTACCTTTTTTAGAGATGATTTTCGCAGAACAGATAAACCATTAGAAGCAAATAAAACCAAGATAAATTTTATTGTCGAAAATAAAAAAGTCATTTTCATAGATGATGTTTTGTTCACCGGCAGAAGTATCAGATCGGCCTTGACAGCTATTCAATCTTTTGGAAGACCTTCTGAAATAGAATTACTTGTTCTAATTGACAGACGTTTCAGTAGAAATTTACCCATACAACCAGATTATAGAGGAAGACAGGTAGATGCTATAAACAACGAGAAGGTAAAGGTGAGTTGGAAAGAAAATGATGGTGAAGATGCCGTTTATTTGATAACAAATTAGATTTGTAATAAGTTTAAAATCTAACTATTTAAAAAAATTAATAATCGTAAAAAGAAATGAAAGAATTAAGCGTAAATCATTTATTAGGTATAAAATACATCAACAAGAATGATATTGACTTAATTTTTGAAACTGCCGATCATTTTAAAGAAGTCATCAACCGACCAATTAAGAAAGTACCTTCCTTACGAGATATTACTATTGCCAATATTTTTTTTGAAAATAGTACCCGAACTAAACTCTCTTTTGAATTAGCACAAAAACGATTATCTGCCGATGTGATTAGTTTTTCGGCGGCACAATCCTCAGTCAAAAAAGGAGAAACCTTAATTGATACCGTAAATAACATTCTTTCGATGAAAGTAGATATGGTAGTAATGAGGCATGCTAATCCTGGTGCAGCTTATTTTTTATCCAAAAACGTAAAAGCGAGTATTGTAAACGCAGGAGACGGAGCGCATGAACATCCTACACAGGGGTTATTAGACAGTTATTCAATTAGAGAAAAATTAGGAGAAGTGGCTGGGAAAAAAGTAGTCATTGTAGGTGATGTTTTGCATTCCAGAGTGGCGTTATCAAATATATATGCTTTACAAATGCAGGGTGCCGAAGTCAAAGTTTGCGGACCTAAAACACTTATTCCAAGACATATTGAGTCTCTAGGTGTAACCGTTGAACCTAATTTGAGAAAAGCATTGGAATGGTGTGATGTAGCAAACATGTTGCGCGTGCAAAATGAGAGAATGGATGTAAATTATTTTCCATCAACAAGAGAATATGCGCAACAATATGGAGTTGATAAAAGTTTATTGGATTCATTGAATAAAGAAATCGTAATCATGCACCCAGGACCTATTAATCGAGGGGTTGAGATTACGAGCGAAGTCGCCGATTCTCATCAGTCAGTAATTTTAAACCAAGTAGAAAATGGGGTAGCGATAAGGATGGCAGTTATTTATCTTTTGGCATCAAAAATTCAGTAATTTCAAAGAAAAACTTAGTAACTTAGCTATTCACAAAAATTTGCGATTTTGCATTTTCTGAAATTAATAAAAAAATGAAAGTAGATCAAAAAGCCCATACGATAACGATTAGAGACACACAAGGTGATTTTACCTCTTTTTTGATGAAAGTTACACATCAATATAAAACATTCGAAAAACATAATTTAATTATTGATCTTTTGTTTTATAAAGACTTTTCTACAGATGATATAAAATTATTTATGCCATTATCAAAACAGCATAAAAAAGCTAAAAAATCATTCGTTATAGTTACTTCCGATTTTGATTATAATGCAGTTCCAAGCAAATTAACCGTTGTGCCTTCTTTATTAGAAGCACATGATATTATTGAAATGGAAGAAATTGAAAGAGATTTAGGTTTTTAAATTAGTTTTTACAGTTAGTTATTTTACCGTTTTAATTAATTTGCCTAAATACGCAGTAACCGAATATACGAGAACTTGAAACTAACAATACTTGGTTGCTATGCAGCTACACCACGAACTTTTACCAATACTACTTCACAGATTTTAGAAATTAAAAACAGACTTTTTTTAATTGATTGTGGAGAAGGTACTCAAGTACAATTGCGTAAAAATAAAATCAGGTTTTCGAAGATTAATGATATTTTCATTTCGCATTTGCATGGCGATCACTTTTTTGGGTTAATAGGATTAGTGTCCACTTTTACATTATTGAATAGAACTACCGATTTGCATATTTATGGTCCAAAAGGAATCAAAGAAATCATCAAGTTACAATTGCGATTATCTAATTCCTGGACTAATTACGGCTTGTTTTTTCATGAATTGGAATCACAAGAAAGTGAAATAATCTTTGAAGATGAAAAGGTTTTAGTGAAAACTATACCATTAAAACATCGTATTTATACTAATGGTTTTTTGTTTCAAGAAAAAATAGGGGAGAGGAAACTTAATTTAGACGCTGTTCAAAATTATGAAATTGATACTTGTTACTATCAAAAAATAAAAAACGGAAAAGATATTATTCTTGAGGACGGAAGAGTTATTGAAAACGAAAAATTAACTTTTGATCCAGTTCCGGCAAAGAATTATGCTTTTTGTTCTGATACGGCTTATGATGAATCAATAATTCCTATTATTGAAAATACAGATGTTTTGTACCATGAGTCTACTTTTTTGCAATCAGAAGAAAATTTAGCTAAAAAAACACTGCATTCGACCGCAAAAGAAGCGGCAATGATTGCACTAAAATCTAAAGCTAAACAATTGATTTTAGGACATTATTCCACTCGATATGAAAGTATTGAACTTTTTAAAGAAGAAGCTGAAACCATTTTCCCAGAAGTACTTTTAGCAGATGATGGAAAAAATTTTGAATTTTAAATGCACACATTAATTTAAGTTAAAATACAATACTCTAACAATAACAAAAAAATCAAAAACATGGAAGATTTAAGTCATTACAGAAAATCTTATGAAAAGAGTGAGTTATTGGAATCTAATATTCCCGAAGATCCTATTAATCTTTTTAATAGATGGTTTCATGAGGTAGAAGATTTTGGAGGAAATGAAGAAGTCAATGCTATGACAGTGGGCACAATTGGTTTAGATGGTTTTCCGCGATCAAGAGTTGTACTGTTAAAAAAATTCACTGAAGAAGGATTTATATTTTACACCAATTACAATTCAGAAAAGGGGAAGGCAATTGCGCAAAACCCTAAAATATGTCTTTCTTTTTTTTGGCATACAATGGAACGCCAAGTTATTATCAAAGGAGTTGCAAGGAAAACTGCTGCAGCCATTTCAAATAATTATTTTGAATCCAGACCACACGGAAGTAAATTAGGAGCTATAGTTTCAAATCAGAGTGAAGTGGTTCCTTCAAGAGCTTTTTTAGAAGAAAACTTAAAACAACTCGAAAATGATTATGAAGGAATAGTAATTCCAAGACCAGAGCATTGGGGAGGATTTTTAGTTACTCCTGTAGAAGTTGAATTTTGGCAAGGAAGACCTAACCGTTTGCATGATAGAATTAGATATACAAGCCAAGAAAATTTCACTTGGAAAATAGAGCGTTTATCGCCGTAGTGTAAGAAAAACATATTGTAAGTTGCTTATATATTGTAGTTTGTCGATTTTATTTGGTGTTTTGGCGATAAAAAATGTAATTTTGAATATTATTGAATGATAATATTTATAATTTTTTTAAAAAGTTAGCCCCAAAATCTACTTTAAATTTAAACTACTTACGTTTTTATGAAATTAAATTTTTTTTACACATTTTTACTTTTTTCAGCATTCAGTACTATGTATTCTTGTTCTTCAGATGTTTCTGCCGCAACTACAACCCCAAGTGTTTCTCCCGCAACTACAGCTCCAAGTGTTTCTCCCGCGGTTGTAACTACTTATTCTTATAATAGTCTGGAGATTCAAACTATGGATTTAATAAATAACTATAGAGTTAGTATTGGTTTAAATGCGCTTCAAAAAATTAATTACATTTCCTTAAAATCAGAAGAGCATGATAATTATATGATTGCAAACAATGTCGTCAATCATGATGATTTTGTAGTTCGTTCTCAAGACATTATGAATGTTTTAGGTGCAAAAACGGTTGCAGAGAATATAGCCTATAATTACAGCACAGCGCAAGCCGTTTTTGATGCTTGGTTAAAGAGCCCAGGACATAAAGCAAATATCGAAGGAGATTTTAATCACTTTGGGATTTCAATTAGAATAAATCCCACAAACGGTATAAAATATTATACTAATATTTTTGTAAAAATATAAGTTAGTTTTTTTTTGGAATTTAGAGACTGCCCTTTCCCCAAAAGATAGTCTCTTTTTTTTACATTTTGTAACTATAAAGTTTATTGACTTCCAATATCAAAATTTACAAAGATTATTCATAACACTTTAAATGCTAAATATTTGACACTAAAATTTAATTTTATTTATAATATATTTTAGCATTTCGCCTAACAAAATTACTCTTAATAATTAGGTTAGTGGTTTATAAATGTAAGAAATATATATAAAATTTTATTTTTATAATGTAGTTAGTCGATTTTATTTGGTAGTTGAGCGATAAAAAATGTAATTTTAAATATTATTAAAGCAAAATATTTGTCAACGAATTAAAGAAGTTTGCCCCACAATCTACTTTAAATTTAAACTACTATTTTTATGAAAAGAAATCTACTTCGTACATTGTTGATTGTTTCAGTGATATACACTTTGAATTCCTGTTCTTCAGATGATTCTACAACATCAACTGCAAGTGTTTCATCGTTATTGGTAGCTGAATATACATATAATGCAACAGAATTACAGACAATGACTTTAATAAATAATTATAGAGTAAGTGTTGGTCTGAATCCTTTGGAAAAAATTAATCATATGTCTTACAAGTCAGAAGAACATGATAATTATATGATTGCTAATAATGTGGTTAATCATAATGACTTCGTTGCCCGTTCTGAAAATATAATGAAAGTTTTAGGTGCTAAAACAGTTAGTGAGAATATCGCATATAATTATAGTACTCCTCAAGCGGCTTTAAATGCATGGTTAGCGAGTCCAGGGCATAAACAGAATATTGAAGGTGATTTTACTCATTTTGGTATATCAATAAGAGAGAATCCTGCCAATGGCAGAAAATATTATACAAACATCTTTGCAAAAATATAAGTTGATTTTTTTTTGGAAATAGAGGCTGTTTCCCCCAAGTCGCAGCCTCTTTTCAATTATTATAAAGCAGTAATGATAAATTCACTTCTTCTGTTAAGTTGATGTTCCTCTTCGGTACATGTCACATTATCTGAGCATTTATTTACGAGTTGATTTTCACCATATCCTCTTCCGGTCAATCTATCTGAATTGACGCCGTTTTTGATTAACCATTCTGTAGTAGATTTAACTCTTCTTTCAGACAAAGCTTCATTGTATTTGAATGTTCCTCGACTATCAGTATGCGAACGTATATCTAATTTCATGGTAGGATTTTGATTTAAAACATCTAATATTTTTTCTAAATCTAAAGCCGCTTCCTCTCTAATATTAGATTTATCAAAATCGAAGTAAATCATTTTTATTCCAAAACACTTCCCTAAATCATCACCAATTGTCACTTTACATTTTACTTTTTCCAATGTGATAGGAAGATATGTTTTTCCATTTGTTTCAGCAATAACTACTTTTTGTTCCTTGGTAGTGTATTCTGGTTTTTCAGCTCTGATATTATATGTTTTCCCACATTCTACCTCAAATGTATAATTTCCTTTACTATCTGAAACACTCGATTTAATAAGATTAAATTGGCTATCATACAAGCTGATTTTTGCATCAGGAATCAGTTCTTTTGTAACTAAATCAGTTATTTCACCATACAATAGCTGTTCACACAGTCTTGTAGTTTCTAGGAATTTATAAATATCATCATAGCCCTGACCGCCATCTCTATTAGAACTAAAAAAGCCTCTTCTTGATTTTGTATCAATCAAATAAGCAAAATCATCTTTTGGAGAATTTACATCGGCCCCCACATTTTTAACTTTACTGAAAGCTCCATCCGCATTTATTTTGGACACGAAAACATCTAATCCCCCAAGTCCTGGATGCCCATCTGAGGCAAAATAAATCTCATTTTCATCATTTACAAACGGAAAGGTTTCTTTGCCTTCCGTATTTATTGTATTTCCTAAATTTTGTGGAGTGCCAAAAGTACCGTCCGCATTAATTACCACTTTAAATAAATCAGACTGACCTAATGTTCCTGGCATATCAGAAGCAAAGTATAAAATTTTTCCATCGGGACTTAAAGCGGGATGTGCAGTACTGTAATTGTCACTGTCAAAAGGCAGTTCAGTAACATTAGACCATTTATCGTCGACCAAGCTGGCTTTGTATATTTTTATTAAAGTAATGTCATTTCCGTCTTTCCCTTTTTTGCCATCGAGATAGTTGTTTCTTGTAAAGTACATTGTATTACCATCAGCAGTAAACACAGGAGAGGCTTCGTGAAATTTTGAATTTATATTTTTATCAAATTTATTAGGTGCTCCCGGAGCCATATTATCTCCTAAATCAGCAGTATACAAATTTGTAAAGGGTTGACCTGTCCATGAATTAGTTCTGTGTCCCAAACTCCCCGTATCTCGGGCTGATGCAAAAACAATTTTGTTGGAATAGATAGCAGTTCCATAATCAGAGTATTTAGAATTGATTCCTGCATTTTCCACTTGGTATCTTCCTGAATTGGCTTTAATAGCTTCTAAATAATTAGGATTTTCTTGAAAAAGCTTTCCTCTGCTATCATTTCCTGATTTTTGAATAAATTTTTGTAACATTTCATCTGCCTTATCGTTTTGACCAATGGAACGTAAAGATTGTGCATATCGGTAATAATACTCTGAGTCCAGATCAGTATCAACAGCCATGGCAAATAATTCTCCATACCATTTAACAGCTTTATCCAGTTCGCCATTAAAATAATAGGCATTCCCCAATTTTTTAAACATGTCTATGGATTTATATCCTTTTTCTGCTACCCTTTCATAGGTTTTTATAGCATCAACGTAAGCATAGTTGTCATATTTTTTGTCGGCTGCAGTTATCCTTGCTTTTTGGGAGTAAATGTTAAATGAAAAAACACTTACTATTGTTATGTAAAGGAGTATAATATTTTTCATAATAATTATTTTTTAGAAGAATCGCGGAGTAAAGATTTTATCGTTTTTTTTAATTTTTTTTAGAAGATTTAGCTTCTAATTTTTGTTTTAATTTTTCCAGTATTTCATTGGCTTTACCGTTTTCACCAATAAATATTAAAGACTGCGCATAATGATTATAATATTCCGGTTCTAAATCGCTAGTCATGGCAAATAACTCACAATACCATTTCGCCGATTTATCCAGTTTAGTAAATAAGTAGTAGGAATTGCCTAATTTTTGAAACAGATCTACTGATTTATATCCTTTTTCCGCGATTCTTTCATAGGTTTTTAAAACATCGATATAAAATTGCTCATTTTGGGAATAAATTACAAATGAAATAAAACTTAATATTGTTGTTATGTAGCGAATCATATTATTTTTCATAATAATTGATTTTTAAAAAAATCTCGGAGTAATAATTTTATTGTTATTTTTAAATAATTCATATCGCAGAAATATTTCATGCGAACCGGAATTATAGTGGTTTAAATTGGTCGTTTCATGATCATAACCGTATCCTATGTATAAACCTTCCGAAACTTGAAAACCAACCATAGCACTTAAAGCCGCGCTCCATCGATAAGCTACTCCGACAACGAATTTATTATTAAACATAAAGTTTGCCGATACATCCGCTTGAAGGGGAGCTCCCTCCACCATTTTGATAAGTATTGCAGGTTTGAATTTGATGTCATTAGTCAAGTCAAATACATAACCTGCAATTAAGTAATAATTGATTTTTTCTTTAAAAATAGCTATTTCATTATCATCGTAACGATTAGTTTCTATAAAGTTAGGTACTGAAAAACCTACATAGGCTTTATCAGAATGTAAATAAACACCAGCGCCAATATTGGGAGTGAATTTATTGCTATAATCATGTAAGCTAGGATCATCATCAGCTGGATTTAATCTGGAGACATCCAAATCGAATAAATTAGCTGTTGCTTTAATACCAAAAGAAAGTTTAAAAGTCTCCGATGTAGGAACAGTATAGGACAAATCAGCGGATATCGTGTTCTCGTGAGTGGGTCCTATTTTATCATTAATGACAGAGATTCCTAATCCTAAATTATTTGCGTTTAAAGGTGTATTTATAGACACAGTATTAGTGACTGGTGCGCCATCAAGTCCTACCCATTGAGTGCGATGCAAAGCAAAAATACTTAGCACTCCTCTTGATCCTGCGTAAGCAGGATTAATATTGATTGTGTTGTACATATACTGCGTAAATTGAGCATCTTGTTGCGCAAAACTTACCATGGCTGTAAACATCAAAACGAAAGAAAATAGTTTTGTTTTCATAGTAGATATTTATTATTTTAATTAGCTATCGAACGTATTAACAAAAGAGTTCAACAGATCAAATTCATAAAATTATTACGGTTTATCATTTGAAGATAGGAGCAATTCATTCTGTTTTAATAAATATCTGAGGACTCATGAGCCCTCAGATATTTAGATTATTTAATCATCTCGTAAGGTATAAATACCCGTCTTTTTTATTCGTCTGAAGATTACCGTTATTGTCTTTAGAGGTATAATTCAAAATATAAAAATAGGTTCCAGTAGGCAAGCCAGAAGATTGACTGATTGTTGTTCTACCTTGAGAAATACCATTGAAAACCCTTGTAGTATTATTATATCCAGTAGTTTCAAAAACCAATACTCCCCAACGGTTATAAATTTCTACAGTATTAGTAGGAAAGCAGTCCGTAAGATCAATATTGTCGATAATGAAATTTTCATTGATTCCATCTCCATTTGGAGAGAAGGCATTATGAACCAATACTGTACCGCAAGGCAATACTATACCTCCACAGGTATCATTTATAGTCATATTTATTATAATGCTTTTAGGACAATTTGCATCGTTAATTTTATATTCGAAAGTATAAGGAGGATTATTTGCGGCAGTGATAGCAAGACCAAAAACGGTAAGCACGTCTCCTTGTAAGGCTCCAGAATTACTTACATCTGTCCAGGTTCCGTTAGAAGGAGTACCTGTGGGTAGTAGACTAAGAAGATTGACGGTTGTCACTTCTCCATTATTACAAGCAGAACTTGGGATTGTAACTACACTATTTGAAACAGATACATTAATGATCTGGGTAAATACGGATTCATTATTACAAGTATCAGTTACAAACCATTTTCTCACAATAGAATAGGAGTTTTGTGTCACATTAATTTTATCTTCCGTTTTTCTTAATAAGGTGGCTGTAGAACAATTGTCTGTAAAAACAAGTGCTGGTAATGGAGGGATAGCATCACAACTCACATCGATTGTTGCGCTAAACTCAGTTGTAGTTGTAGGACCAGTAGTATCTTCGACGGTAATGGTTTGCACTAATTTAGTTTCATTTCCACCACAATCGATTAATGTGTACGTTCTGGTTACAATGTATGGACTTCCTTTACAACCCGAACCGTCATTATTAATGTCGGCAACTTTAACGGTCACCTCACCTAAACAATTATCGGCTTCTGAAGTAACATCCAGAATGTTGGCAGTTGGAATTCCAGCTTTGCATTGTAAACCCGTTATGTTCGCAGGAGCAGTTCCAGTAGGACCAGTAGTATCTTCGACGGTAATGGTTTGCACTAATTTAGTTTCATTTCCACCACAATCGGTTAAAGTGTACGTTCTGGTTACAATGTATGGACTTCCTTTACAACCCGAACCGTCATTATTAGTGTCGGCAACTTTAACGGTAACCTCACCTAAACAATTATCGGCTTCTGTAGAAACATCCAGAATGTTGGCAGTTGGAATTCCAGCTTTGCATTGTAAACCCGTTATGTTCGCAGGAGCAGTTCCATTAGGACCAGTAGTATCTTCGACAGTAATGGTTTGCACTAATTTAGTTTCATTTCCACCACAATCGGTTAATGTGTACGTTCTGGTTACAATGTATGGACTTCCTTTACAACCCGAACCGTCATTATTAGT